>CAYFOI010000011.1:0-39621 GCA_964344725.1 uncultured Candidatus Peribacteria bacterium | reverse complement strand
ACCCCAATCAAAGAAACAGAAAGCTGCGCCCTAATCTGCTGCTGCTGATAAGCAGGAAAAACATCAATCATACGATCAACAGACTGCGCCGCATCCTGCGTATGAAGAGTTGCAAGAACAAGATGCCCAGTCTCAGCAAGAGTAATCGCCGCCGCAATAGTCTCAAGATCACGCATCTCACCAACCATAATCACATCCGGATCCTGCCTCAGCGATGCCTTAATCGCATCTGGAAAAGAGTCTGCATGCATCCCAATTTCTCTTTGAGTAACCAGAGATTTTTTCGACTCATGAACATACTCAATCGGATCTTCAACGGTAATAATATGACCACGTTTACTCTGATTAATAAGATCAAGAAGCGAAGCCAAAGTTGTCGATTTACCAGATCCAGTCGGACCTGTAACCAGAAGTAACCCCCGAGGCCTAAGAGCAAGCTTAGCGAGCGCCTCAGGAAGCCCAAGAGCTTCAAAAGAAGGGACCTCAGACGGAATAAGCCTGAAAGCTATCGCCGGCCCACCTTTCTCCTGATAAACATTCACACGAAAGCGCCCTACTCCATCAAGAGTATAAGCACAATCAACCTGCTTTTTATCCTCAAAATGAGAGTATTTCTCATCACTCGTAATCTTACGAGCAATATCATAAACCTCTTCTTCTGTTAACGTTTTCCCTTCCGCAACCAACAAATCCCCATTCGGCATACGCAGTACAGGAGCCTGTCCAACCTTCAGATGAACATCTGGCGCCTTATGCTCTGCAACAAGTTGTAAAATTTGTTCTAACATATCTGTATATTATACCAGAAAAAGAGCTATTTAGCTAGGTAGCTTGTTAGCTATTTAGATAAAAAAGCCCCAGCACTCTCGCACCAGAACTTTCCCAGAAACGATCCAACAAAAGCAAAAACCGATCTATTCACAATATTCCTCATACAAACCCTGCACATCCCATTCACCAGCAAACCCTATTATACCATCAGCAAGCATCTCCTCATAATCATGATAATACCTACAAGTTCTCCGAATAATAATTTCACGATCAACTTCATCATCCGTATAATTTAACGACAAAAAACCATACCCACTTAAAACAAAATCATACCCACTATCACAACCAACTACCCCATCCATCAACGATTCATCTATCCAAAAATCATCCAAACTTCCTTCCGCTCTACAGCTAGGATCTACCAATCCCTCATTCCGTAAACCTGCAGGTTTCTCATACACACCATCTTCATTAAACAATCCTGGATAAGTGGGAGAACACAAAACTTCAACATCATCAACAGCAGATAAAGCACATCTCATTGGAACCCCTCCATCGGATTCACCATAAACACCAACCTCCTCACGTCCACCAAAAAAACTATGATCACCCAAAGCTTCATATTCAAAGCCACTCCTTTCAAACAAATCGTACAAATCCATCACTGCCCTACTCAATAGATTAGCAGAAGACCCCACTTCAGTGTCTTGATTCAAAAACCCAAAAGCCGCCTGACAAGTATCATAAGTATCAACATCCAACTCCCCCTGATTACCTACAAACGGCGACACAAAAGAATTCTCCTCAGTCAAATCACTAGGCGATGCATTCAAATGCAAAGCAGGCAAACCACCCGAACCTACATAAGAGTTCAATGGAAAAGAAGACGTTGCAACAGAAGTATAAGTAACATCATCAATGTGATCACAAAAAAAATCATCAGGGTTACAAACAGGCCCCGGATAAGCAAAACTCCTCGCAACAGGATAACCTTCTTCATCATAAGCAATACATACAACCATTTTTAAAACATATCTCAAGCTAGAGCTAAACAAAGTCACCTCTTGATCAATCAATTCACATGCAACATCAAGTTCCGCCTCATCAGCAGCCAAGAATATACATTCCTGAATATCTTGAGCTTGTTGGTGCTGCAACTGCTCGACATCAGTAATAGATTTTTTGTTTTTTAAGCCACCACCCGTATTACATTTTACTCTCTTAGGCGCTTTTTCTTGAGAAGCAACAGTCTTCGCCTGATCAGAGTCACCCAGTTTGGGAGCTCTAGACAAAACCAATCCCGCTAAAACCATCAATACAACTGCCAAAACCGCAGATCTGCGCGGATTTTCTCTAACAATTTTAGGAAGAAGTGTCATGAACTTTTGCTTAAATACAGATCAAGATTCTACCATAAATTAAAAGAGATGCCAACCTGTAAAAGAGCCCCAGCACTTACGCACCAGGGCTCTTTCAAATTTTTCATTAAGGTTTTTGTTTTGTTGTGAGCGATCTTGGAAACGTCCGAAGGACTTTCCCGGAAGCGAACAACAAAATCCAAAAACCGACTACATTCCCATACCCATACCAGGAGGCATACCACCACCAGCTCCGCCAGCAGCACAAGTCTCACAATCATCTTTAGGGATATCTGTCACAGCCCCTTCCATAGTAAGAAAAATTGCAGCAAGAGAAGCTGCATTCTCTAGAGCTGATCTTGTCACCTTTTTAGGATCAACGATACCTGCTTTTGCCATATCAACCATCTCATCTTTAGCAGCATCATAACCCTCACCATCCTTAGCATTTTTAACCTGGTCAACGATCACATCACCTTTCTTTCCAGCATTTTGACCGATCTGCCAAACTGGAGACTCAAGAGCCTTCTTAACGATGTGAATACCTGTAACTTCATCAGTATCTCCTTGCGCACCATCCAAAACGACAGAAGCTTGGAGCAGTGCAACACCACCTCCAGCTACGATACCTTCTTCGACAGCAGCTTTAGTCGCAGAGAGAGCATCCTCAATTCTGTGCTTTTTCTCCTTAAGCTCAACTTCTGTTGCAGCACCGACTTTGATAACGCCAACTCCACCTGTAAGCTTAGCAAGCCTCTCAGCAAGCTTTTCCTTATCAAAATCACTCTTCGTGTTATCAAGAGCAACCTTAATCTCGTTAACACGTGACTCGATATCAGCCTTGTCACCTTTGCCATCAACGATAGTAGTATTGTCCTTGTCAGAAATCACTTTTCGAGCCTCACCAAGGTCACCAAGTGAAGCACCTTCTAGAGAAAGTCCAACCTCTTCAGAAATAACTTTACCACCTGTTAGAGCAGCAATGTCTTTTAGGATCTCTTTTCTGCGATCACCGAAAGCAGGAGCTTTTACCGCAAGAACGCTGAAAGTTCCACGAAGCTTGTTTACAACTAGAGTTGCAAGCGCTTCACCATCAACATCTTCAGCAATAACAACAAGTTCTTTCTTCCCACTCTGAGCAACCTGCTCAAGAACAGGAAGAAGCTCTTGAACAGAGCTGATCTTCTTGTCAGTAATAAGAATCTTCACATCTTCATAAACAGCCTTCATCGAACCTGTATCCGTAATCATATAAGGAGAGATGTAACCGTTATCGAACTGCATCCCCTCAACGACCTCTTTGTCGAGACCAAAAGTCTGAGACTCCTCAACCGTGATAACACCTTCGTGACCAACAGTTTCCATAATTTCAGCAATAAGCTCTCCGACTTCAGGATCTTGAGCAGAGATAGTAGCAACCTGAGCAATCTCCTCCTTTGTACTGATCTCTTTAGCAGACTCCTCAAGCTTCTTAACAACTTTCTTAACAGCTTTTTGGATACCACCCTTAAGAACCATTGGGTTAGCACCAGCTGTAAGATTGCGAACACCTTCAGAAATAAGAGCGTAAGCAAGAACTGTAGCTGTAGTTGTACCATCACCAGCAACATCGTTAGTTTTGGTTGCAACTTCTTTTACGAGCTGAACTCCCATGTTTTCGTAAACATCTTCGAGTTCAATCTCCTTAGCGATAGTAACACCATCATTAGTAATTGTTGGAGCTCCATATTTCTTATCTAGAGCTACATTGCGCCCCTTAGGACCCATTGTGATGCGAACAGCATCAGCGAGTTTTTTTACTCCTTCTAGGAGCTTTTGACGAGCATCGTCACTGTACTTAACTTGTTTAGACATTTTTCTTTAAGATTAAATTTTAAAAGTTTTCAAATTCTACTGTCTACTGATTACTGACTACTGTCTATCCAACAATCGCAAGAACGTCGCTTTCACTCAAAATAAGAAGCTCCTCACCATCAACCTTCACTTCTGAAGGACCATATTTAGTGAAAAGAACTTTGTCACCGACCTTAACTTCCATAGGATTCCTCTCTCCTTTTTCATTAACTCTTCCAGGACCAACAGCCACAACTTCACCTTCTGCAGGTTTTTCCTTAGCACTATCAGGTATAACAATACCAGAAGCTGTAGTCTCCTCTTTCTCGAGACGTTTAACAACAACTCTATCACCTAGCGGTTTGATATTTGCCATTTTTGTTACAAATTAGAGATATAAATTAGCACTCCAAAAAGCGCGGTGCTAATTCTATGCAAAGCAGTAATAATAGTCAAGAGTAGATCACTCCTCATCAATATTCGTCACAATCCACTGCATACCAACTCTATTACATTGGAATCTAAACTTTCGCCCCAAAGCATCAACACAATAATGATCGAAACTCAAATACATGGGTCTATCTCGGCGAATCATATCAAATATACCTAAGTCCGGCTTGCAAGCAACACGAGAAGAACTGGAGCTTACAACAAAAGTACTTTCAAGTAATTTCTCAACAGGGAAACCAATATATTGATTTTTATCATCCAATGGAACAATTTCACCAATAGGAACAATCACACTACCAGTCGGATAACAAGCCGACGGCTCAATACCAGAGATACAATTGAATGCGCCAACGGTAGACACAATGACCCCATTAACACAAGTAGCACTCAAAGCACCACCCCCCTCACAGTCGGCAGACATATTGACACCCAGGCCGGCCACTTTAGGCGCATTTTTGTATCCAGAACCATCATCCAAAGCAGGAATATAAATATTAAAATCGGAGAAAGAACCTGGTGGCATCTCTTCGACAAAATAACTTAATCTTCGTTTAGGAAAATCAATAAAACGACTTAGCCTATCATAATGCTCTAACAAAAGAGGGATAACTCTTCGATAATTCTGAGAAGTCACAGAAATTGAACTTCCAGGATACAACAAATCTTCTTCAAGCAAATAAATCAAATCCTCAATCGAATCAGGAGGCAAATTTGTCTTAATAAGAAGACCATGTCCATACCTTTCTTTATAAGCAGTAGCAATACAAAGAATATCCGGATGACTCATAGGATCTGAAGAATCATAAATACCCTTCAACCCACTACCATCCATCTCTATAGACCCACCACAATAACTAGGAGAAAGAGAAACTTCTTCAAAAACATTATAAACTTGGTTAAATGGCATATGGTCCAAATAAACAGCACCATCCACTACGGGCAAAGGCGCTGCTACATCACAAAACGAACAATTACCCAAGCAACCATAAGTAACCTGCAATACAGACAAATTTTGGAATGCCAGATCCCGAACCCTTTCGGACATACGCTCAATACTAGCAGGAAAATTACCAGAAGACCTAGCCTCATGAGTTTCATGAACTATATGAAAAACATCCTTTGCTTTCGTCGAGCATAAAAACTTAGCCCACATGGCCATAAAAGCAAATACAACATGATCATTCCTACAAGCATCAAGAACAAGCTCCCAATCAGAACTCTGCATCTGATTAAATTCTCCAAAAAGCATAGGTATATTCGGAGCACTATACACAACCTCTCTAAGAGTCTGTTCTTCAAACAATTCGGCACCTTCTAAAGACAACACCATCTCAAGAAAATTAAAAGGTGGGTAGCATAGCACGGTTCCCGGAATTATCAACAAGCACGCAACTATTTTGCAATTAAAAACAAAGCACAAGGTTTGTTAACAACCCATATAAACCAATAACCTAACCAACTTATTCCGCAAATGCCTCTTCTCTCCTCTCACGAATCAAATCAACCTTAATCTGACCAGGATATTTGAGATCACTCTCAATAGCCTTAGCTATGTCATGAGAAAGCTTTATAGCTTGCAAATCATCAACATTATCAGGATTAACAAAAATCCTCACTTCCCTACCAGCTTGAATCGCATAAGACCTCTTAACACCATCAAAAGACTTACAAAGATTCTCAACCTCTTCAAGTCGCTTCAAGAAGTTATCAAGATTATCTTTATCAGCACCAGGCCTAGAAATAGAAATCAAATTCGCAGCTTGAACAATTTTAGCCTCAATAGTTTCTGCTTCAACATCACCTTCATGAGCCTCAACACAGTGAATCACCGGATCAGACACACCAAATTTCTTCAAAATATCACGACCAGTAATCGCATGCTTGCCTTGAATCTCGTGGTCAACAGCTTTCCCGATATCATGAAGAAGACCTGCACGACGACAGATATTTGGATCAGCACCTAGCTCGGAAGCCATATGAGCAGCTAAGAAAGCAACCTCCATCGAGTGCTTCAATACATTCTGCCCATAACTAATCCTGAATTTGAGCCTACCAAGAATTTTAATCAAATTATTAGGAAGACCAACAACACCAGTCTCAACTGCAGCTTTATCACCAAGTTCCTTAATCAAAACATTAACCTCCTCCTTAACCCTCTTCACCATCTCCTCAATACGAGCAGGGTGAATACGTCCATCTTCGATAAGACGTTCGAGAGTAACTTTAGCAATATAACGACGGACTAAATCAAAACCGCTAATAACGATAGAACCAGGCGTATCATCAACTATCACATCAACACCTGTAATCTGCTCAAAAGTATTAATATTACGACCTTCACGACCAATAATACGACCCTTCATCTCATCGTTAGGAAGAGCAACTATAGTCGCAGTCGATTCAACAGCGGTCTCAGCAGCATATTTCTGAATAGCATCAGCAATAATATGCTTAGCCTTAGTATCAGCCTCCTCTTTCGCAGCAGCCTCCAGCTTCTTAACATACTCAACAATTTCATCTTTCGATTCCTCTTCCACTTTTTTAAGAAGAAGATCCCTAGCCTCTTCTTTAGAAAGCTTCGCAACCTCTTCAAGTTGCCCTTTTTGCTGCTCATAAATAGCCTTAACATCAAGCTTGAGCTGTTTAACAGCAGAAACTTTATTCTCAAGATCCTCCTTAAGCTTCTCAGAAGACTCCATCTTCTGATCAAGAGTCTCTTCTTTTTTAACTAAGCGCTCTTCAACTTTTTGAAGCTGCATCCTTTTATTACGCTCGTCTTTCTTCGCATCCTCCTGAATCTTCAAAGACTCATTCCTAGCCTCAAAAAGTATCTCTTTAGCCTTAGCATCCGCATCCCTAAGAACACGTTTTTTTTCATCTTCAGCCCTAATTTCTTCCTCTTTTTTCTGAAGATTCCTGATATAGAAACCTACGCCGCCTCCAACAATGAGACCAACCAACGTCAGTAAAACATACATACTTGTACCCATAATAATGTGAAAGGTTAGCAACCTTTCGGACGCCTAGCAGAGCCTGATATAACCTGTTATTTTTAATAAACTATTAAAGGGGATCATTTTGAATCTCTTGTAGGAAATTTGTAGGAAACTAGTACTCTTAATCCGAAAGATTTGGATTTTTAAAAATTTTCTTCTAAGAAGAATTTAACTTAAGGAAGAAACTATGTCAATTGACTTACTATAGAAGAACAACATATAGTTTGCCCCGTAATTAACAGCTCAAATAAAAGGGCGCGCCAAAGGCGCGCAACCTCACATTATAAACAAGCCGTTTTGCAAAGCAAAACACCACTTAACACAAAAATCAATGGCATTAAAAATCATTAAAAATATCCTTGCAATATCTTGGATTTCAATCGTTGTATTTTTCTATTTCAAAAATCACGGCTACTACACAAGCAATTGGGAACCAATGCTGAAATTCCTGCCATATACCCTCCTTATACCAGTAACCTACATATGTTACGCAGCCTATAGATGGTCACAAAAAGGAGAAACCAAAATCAAGATCAAGCTAACATTCTTAAGAATTTTCGCCGCAGCATTTTTGCTGATTTTCATAGCCGGTAATGCCGCTTTTATAGTTAAAGACCCCTCACACTACCAAGGAGACGATATATTTTATGTCCCCGACGAGGCAGGAGGCTATATAGAAATAATATCAGACCTATCAACATTAACAGGTAATGAAGTCCTTATTTTAGGTCACGGCGGAGCATTGGAAGAAACCGAAGAAGCATTTGAAAAATGGATAGACCCATATATACAACCGGACTTTGAACTCCCAACATTCTGGGGGAAACAACTTGGACTAATTAGTAAAACCCTTGGGATACTAGGAGCCTTGGGACTAATAACTGTCGTAGCTATATCCCTAGGACATACAATTTATAAAAAAGCACTAAAAGAAGAGAAAATAACACCAGAATCAGGACTAATATCGTTAGTACTAGGATTTTTCGGAATATCTGTACTCATATTCATGCTAGGAGCCCTAAACGTCCTCACACTCTGGGCCACATGGATATTATTTGCCGCAATACTAGCAATTTGCTGGAAATCATTAATCAAAATCATCAAGGACCTATTCAGATGGGAATACATTTTTGAGACAAAAATCATAAATTTCGACCTGCTAATAATACTTGCCCTAATACTGTTTATATCCATCAATTTTATAGATAACATTTCACCTCTCCCAAGAGGATGGGACGGAATGAATCAATACATAAACGCAGCCAAAAGACTCTCAGAAACAGAAGGCTTAATACAAACCGGCCTGACATACTCCTGGGAACTCATCATCAGCCTGGGATTTGTAATGTTTAACTGGACAACAGTAGCATTAAATTTATCTGGGTTCTTCCCAGGAATTATAGCTTTGGTAGGCCTATACATAATATTAAGAAAATTCATTTCAAAAAGAGCAAGTCTAATAGTAGTAGCATCAATTTACCTAACCCCTATATTCCAATTCCACGGAGCAGAAGACAACAAGGTAGATCTAGCACACCTATTTACTGGCATAACAGCCTTCTTAGCACTTTATAACGGATTCACCTCAGAATCAAAAAGAGAAAAAATATCCCTAATAGCAATAGCAGGAATACTAGCAGGATTTGCATTAGGCATAAAACTAACAGCAATGCTCCTGGTAGTAGCATTCATAGCAATAACTCTTTACAAAGAATTTAAAGCGGTCGGAGCTATAGCAGGAATACTTATAACAATCGCGATACCTGCAATTGCCAAAAACATAAATTTGGGACAAGAACTAAACATATCTGCAGAAGCACTACAAATAGTAGGAGTCGTATTGCTAATAATCAGCATTCTTCTAATTCTAACCTACGCAATCCAGCAGAAAAAAACTAAGTTGCTAAAAACAATCGTAATACTTGGCCTATTTACAGGAATAGGATTTTCACACTGGATGATAAAAAACACCATAGATGGAGGCTCAATAATTTATAGCGCCGATTCTATGCCGGACATAGATTACGAAATGCTAGAAGAAGATTACAGTCTCGATCAATCACTATGCGAATCGACTGGTATACGAGAAGAGTTACAGAGATACATGGGATACGAATCAATCATAAAAAGATACTTCACAATGCCATGGCACCTAACAATGGATGACCAAGGCACTCAAGGGATATATATAGATTTCGGCTGGATACCACTCGCATTTATACCAGCATTGCTACTATTTATACCTATAAAAAAACCAAATAACAAATGGAAACTCATAATGCTTTTCACAGTCAGTTACTGGTTAGCATGGGTACTAACATGTTACGGAATAATATGGTATGGGTTCCCAGGTTTCCTAGCACTAGGACTAATAACTGGAGTACTAATAGACAACTATGAAAAAGGTTCAAAATACCATAAGTACGTTATAAGCACAGCAGTAGTAATATTCCTAATAACAAGCCTAGCATTCAGACTAACAATGTTCGGCAAAGGAACTTTACTGCTCTACACATCCAACGTAATGGACGAAGAAGAAGCAGTTAGATCCATTTTTCCATATGCATTAGATGTCGGTGATATTTTCAGAGCAGACCAAGACGGAGAATACGATCTGATTTGGAAAGTAGGAACCAACCTAAGCTATTTTATAGAAGATAATTTTTGGAGAACATACAACGATCAATATTTAGACAGTTTCAACTGTCTATACGCAGAAAGAGATCCTGAACTACTAGACGAAAGACTAAGAGCTCTCGGATACGGATACATAATTTTCGATTACTATACATATTCATTAAGTCCAGACCCCGAAAACTCTTTATATCAAAAATATGAAGCAGCTCTAGAATACATACTAGGTCACGCCGAAATGGTAGTAAACGACTATTACAGAGGACACATCGTCGTAAAAATCCCCGGAACATAATTTTTCATAAAAATTTAAGGTCAATGTGTTAAAGGAATATAGCAGATAAGCTAAAACAACATGCTTAAATTATTCCTTTCTTTGCTAATACCAATATCTTTGGCAAACACCATACCAATCGAAATAACAGAAGTATTCCCCGACCCCGAAGGGATAGACCATTCGCTAGAATACATAGTCCTCGCAAATACAAGTAACTCCGATATAGGCCTAACAGGACTGTACTTAGACGACCAAGAAGGCGAAAGCAGTCCTTATTCACTCAACGATTACATAATTCCACCATTAGGCGAACTTTGTCTTTATTCTAGCGAAACAAACATTTCAATAAACAATAACGGAGATCAAATTCGAATTCTAGACACAACTCTGCAGCCAATAATCGCTCTAGACATCCCCATTTCACTAGAAGGATCGAAATACTTACTAACCAAAGACGGATACACCTGGGAACACGAACAGATAGACATCTCCGCCTTCTCTCGCCAAAGCTTTCCAAAAGAGATAGCTATTACTGAAATAATGCCAAATCCGGAAGAGAACGAAACAGATAACGAATGGATAGAAATCAAGAATCTCAGCCAAAACACAATAGACCTACAAGGATTGCTACTAGACGACAACGAAGACGGCAGCTCACCATACGAGATACCGAGCATAGAAATAGCCCCACTCGGATACGCAGTGATTTCCCGTAGTGACTCAAAAATAGCTCTAAACAACAGCAACGATTCAGCCCGCATATTAACTCCAAATGGAGACGTTCTAACATCAGTAGAATATGAAAAAACCGAAGAAGGACTGTCGTACCAACTCATAACCATCATCAATACATTGACAGGAGAAACTAGCGAAGAATGGCAATGGGCAGAACCTACAGAAGGAACCACAAACAATTCTATTTACAACATAAGCGGACAAATTGAAGAGTTCGACTCACTAACATCAGCTCTAAAAATAAAATCCGCAGAAAAAACATACGAATTCGACACATCAAACTTGGACTTATCGGAGGAACTCCTAGGAACAACTTTTCAACCCGAAACAGAAATCACTTTGCTATACAGAACCATCAATGGAGAAAACCAAATAGAAAACTTCGAAATCAAAAACGAATCAACTCAATCAATAATAGAAATCGAAAACACAGCAGAACCTTTGTATAAACAGCTTTTGCCATACGCAACAACAATCCTAGCAATAGTACTACTTGGGATATATGAACACATAACAAAAAAGAGCCCTGCCACAAACGACAGAGCTCTCTAAAAGCTGCGATTAGCATCCGCAGCATCCACCTTTTCCACCGTCCATAGTGCTTGGGAGTTAAAAACTTATAAAAGCTTAATGATAATAATTTGCATTAAGGCAATTTGCAAGCTTTTTTAAAATTCACATCCCAAAGCACAAAAACCCCCTCCAAAAGCCATTGAACTAGCCTCCAAAAAAACACGAGTGAGATATCAAATACGAAATCGAAAATTTGTAAATCCCGTTTTCAAAAATCCATCTTGCAAACAAACCAAGCATCCAATATATTGGGTCTCGCCGAAAGAAAACACACAATATATAGTGGCCAAGCGTAGTCGTAGACACTACCAAAGGCACTCGCAAGAGTCCTAGTTTGTTGACTGAAAAAAAGAAAATAAAGAGCCCCACTCGTCTCTTTTTGGCATCCCCAAAAACCCACAAACCAACCTACTAACATACCAATCTACTAACCTACTAAACAAAAATGAAAAAAATCATCAAAAGAGACGGATCAGTTGCTTCTTTTGACCGTGAGAAAATCACAGAAGCTATTTGGAATGCAGCACAATCAGTCGGTGGCGAAGACAGGACACTTGCCGAAGATATTTCAGAACAAATAGAAAATCTCCTTAATATTTTATTCAAAGCCAAGAACTACCCTACAGTTGAACAAGTACAAGACCTGGTAGAAAACATGCTGATCGAGCGTAATCACGCAAAGACAGCAAAAGCTTATATCCTTTATAGACAAAAACGAGCAGACATCCGAAAACAGCAGAAAGCGATCATGGGCAAAACCACCAACTTGCCTCTAAGTATTAATGCACTTCAAGTTCTAGAGAGACGATACTTGCTCAAAGACGAAAACGGCAAAATCAAAGAATCACCAGAAGACTTATTCCGTAGAGTAGCTAACAACATCGCACAAGCAGAGAAAAACTACAAAAAAGGAAGCTCAGACAAAATGGAAGAAGAATTCTACAAACTAATGACAAATCTAGAGTTCATGCCGAACTCCCCTACCCTAATGAACGCAGGCACAGATATCCAACAATTATCCGCTTGCTTTGTTTTACCAGTTGGAGACTCGATGGAAGAGATTTTCGATTCTGTAAAAAACGCTGCCCTCATTCACAAGAGCGGCGGTGGAACAGGCTTCTCTTTCTCACGTTTGAGACCACGAAACGACAGCGTTAAATCAACAGCCGGAGTTTCTTCAGGACCATTGTCATTCATGCGTGTCTTCGACATCGCAACAGATGTAATCAAACAAGGAGGAAAAAGACGCGGAGCAAATATGGGCATCTTAAGGGTAGATCATCCAGAGATTCTGGATTTCATCACAATGAAATCTGACATGGTAACTCTCACTAACTTCAACATCTCAGTTGCAATCACAGACAAGTTCATGAAAGCACTTGAGAAAAATGAAGAGTACGAACTATTCAACCCACGCACAGGAGAAGTAGTCCGAAAACTCCCAGCACGCCACGTATTCGATCTTATCCTAGACATGGCTTGGAAAAACGGAGATCCTGGAGTGATTTTCATCGACACAATCAACAAAGCTGACAAAATCCCTCACACAGGACCAATTGAGAGTACAAATCCTTGCGGAGAACAACCGTTAAAAGGTTACGAATCTTGTAACTTGGGCTCAATAAACCTAAACAAAATACTTGTAGACGGAAAAGTGAATTGGGATAAATTCCGAGAGATCATCCACGCATCAGTCCACTTTTTGGACAACGTGATTGACATGAATAAATACCCAATTCCAGAAATCGCAAAAGTAAGCCGCGACTCTCGTAAAATTGGACTAGGAATTATGGGATTTGGAGACCTCTTATACCAACTCGGCGTCTCTTACGACTCAGCAGAAGGACTCAAATGGACAAACAAAATTCTCAAATTCTTGAAAGACGAAGCAGAAGTCAAATCAATAGAATTAGCAAAAGACCGCGGAGTATTCCCTGTATGGAAAGGGAGCTACTACGAGAAAAAAGGCGTCAAAATCCGCAATGCCTGCCAAACAACAATAGCTCCAACAGGAACTATCGGAATGATTTGCGAAGCATCAGGAGGGATAGAACCAAACTTTGCAATTTCATACATCAAAAACGTAATGGACGGAACAGAGCTGGTTTATACAAACAAATACTTCGAACAAGCTGCAAAACAAAGAGGATTCTACTCAGAAGACCTCATGCGAGAAATAGCTAGAGTTGGGTCTATCCAAAATCTAGATGAAATTCCCGAAGATATAAAAAGAGTTTTCGTAACAGCACAAGACATCACTCCAGAATGGCACGTAAAGATTCAAGCTGCATCACAAAAACACATCGACTCAGCAGTTTCAAAAACAGTAAACTTCCCACACCACGCAACAACAAAAGACATCGAAGAGTCTTACATCGCAGCTTACAAAGCAAAATGCAAAGGAATAACAGTTTATAGAGACGGAAGCCGCGACAACCAAGTCCTCAATATCGGCGAAGTCAAAGGGAAAAAGAAATCAAGCCGTGAGCACCGCGCCCTAAAAGATCAAACTTACGCAAAAAAATCAAAAGCAGAAATCAAGCAGGAAGGACTTTGTCCAGAATGCGAAGGCAAACTAGTTATGAACGAAGGATGCATGCATTGCCCACAATGCAGCTATAGCGCCTGCTCGGTCGCTTAAGCATCCAATCTGTTGAAACGACCCGAAACACTTGACTTTTTACTGAAAAAGTGTAGAATTCGCAACTCTGTAGTAACTAAAAATATTAAAATATGCCTCCAGGAGAAAATCTAGCATCAGATAGGCAAGAAAGAGGAGCCGACAGAGCAATTGACGCGCTCAGAGGGCCAGATAACGTCATACCTTTCCCTGGAGAGCACCAACGAAAAATAGAATCCCTAACAAAAGGGATCAGAGATTTGGAAAAACAAAATTTCCGAAGCATAGAAATGGATAGCATCAAACAGCGAATCGAAAGGGGTGAAATCACAAGTTTCGCAGAAGTAATGACAGCAGAGAACGTAGTTAAAAATGCAGCTATCCAAAGAGCCGAACAAGAACTAAAAGACACAATGGATGACGACGAAGACTCAGCACTAAAATCAACAAAAGACTGGATCGGATATATGGGAACCCTCGATGTAGCAGGCATCGCAGGAGAATTCAAAAAAATAAACGACATACGAGGTCAACGAATAGAACACAAGAAAAACGTAGAATCTCTAAAAGCAAAATCACCTCGAGCATTCAAAATTTACATTGATAAAGCCAAAGAAAATAAGAAAAGAGGATACGTAACATCCAACAAAGACATACTTAAAGACGTAGAAAAAACCTACGCAAAAGCAATAAAAGCCCCTGAAGCAGTTCAGGGAGAATTCTTCGCAAAAGTAGAAGCAGACGAACTTAAAGAAGATTCTTTCGAAGCAACATTGAAAGCACTTGAAGCCGAACACAAGCAAATGGTCGCAAAATACGAAAAAATGCTCGACCAAAATGAAAAAATCTTCGGTAAAAAACCTGTCCAAGAATTTAAAGCATGGCTAGCTCAACGCAAAAATTTCGCAGAAATACAGTGGGCACAAACAGTCCTAGAGAGGAAATACATACCTGAACGGCAACTAGCCCAACAAGAATTCGAAGAAATGCCAGAGGCTGTAACAGCTCCTCACAAGAACAAATGGGAAAACGACCTAGGATATAGCGAAAGAAAAGATCTTCTAGACTCACTTCATAGACTAGAACACCAGGCCAATAACCCATTGGCACAAGAATACATGCAACGAATGACCAATTCACCAGAAGAAATTGCATCAAAAGAGTGGGCAAAAATGATGCAAGAGTTCTTAAATAACAGCTACGAAGACCAAGAGACACTCCTCAAAGCTTATCCTCTCCAAGAAGGAAAAGAACGCCGCGAACTTGCCGACAGATTCAAAGCATTACCAGAAGACGTCCGACAAGCCAGAGAGAACAGGAAATTCTTCACTTTAGACAAACAAGAAAAAATAACCCTATTAGCAGCCCTAGAACAAGACCAAGAAGGAGCCGACAGCACAGACGCATGGCAAAACATGATACAAACAGAATCAGGAGAACAAGCATTCAAAAGAGCATTAAGCCTAGTCACAGGCCGTACAAGAGGACAAGCCATCGTACTCGCCGACGTATTAGGCAAAAAGACCTATGAAGACCAGATGAAAACAGGCGTAGTAGATGCTGCAGACAGACAAGAGAAAAACGTCACCGAAAGAAAAGGAGACCAAATCGGAGGAAAAATAGGATTAGTCCATGAACTAACAGATGAAGAATTAACAATCAACGAACAAGGACAAGAGCAAGAGTTCCACACAATGGATCTCGACGCACTGAACCAGGGTGCAATGGAAGAAACAAGCATGCAAGCTGTACGCAGAGAAATACGAGAAGATAAAACCATCACAAACGACGAAAAAGACACATACAGCATGGCTAGATTCACACGAAGAGGAAGCGAACGTGAAATTGATCTAGCAAAAGACACCAACCAACGCGAAAATCTAGAAGACATGGTTAAACAAATGCTTATAGAAGCTCTAATGGTGGCAGTAGACTCTATGGGCGGAAGACCTCAGAGAGAAATCAAGTGGGATGATCTATCAGCAGAACAATCTAAAGCAATGCTAGGTCACTACCAAGAAATGACAAAAATGCAACTAGGACTAGACGGACTAACCACTATGAGAAAGAGCGCCTAGAATCACTACAAAAACAAACAACATATGAGACAAGTATTGGTACTCACCGGTAACGGCAAAGGCAAAACAACCTCTGCCATTGGAACCACACTCCGCTCCCTCGGACACAATAAACGCGTCCTGATTATCCAATTCATGAAGGAGTCAGAGACCGGCGAAATCAAAATACTTGAGAACTTAGAAAACTGCCACGTCCACCAAGTCGGAAGCGGTTTTTACAAAATACGCGGAGACCACGCAGAAGAAGACGAACACAAAGCCTCAGCCACAAAAGGCCTAGAAATCCTCGAAGAAGAATTACAAAAACACTCCCCTAGCCTAGTCGTATTAGACGAAATCAACGTCACATGCTCACTCGGCCTCCTAGAGCCACAGGAGATCGTCTCAACCATCAACAAGAACTCAGAAACAAACTTCATCCTAACAGGTCGAAATGCTCCGCGGGAATTTCTAGAAATAGCAGACCTCATCACAGAGATGAAAGAGATTCGCCACCCATTTCAAAATGAGATACCAGCACAAGAAGGAATAGATTACTAAATCGCAACCTCCCCCGAAAAACCCCGTTATTGCATACGAAAAGTGTAATAAATTTCGCATATCCACATTACACCTACGAAAAAACATTAATTACCTTAATCATGAAAGATCTACTCCTAACAACATTCGCAGTAATGATGCTGTCAGCATGGACAGTAGCACTAGTAGCGCTATCAATGCTCGGAGCAAACTACGCACTCGCCGGCTTTTAAAAACACGCCAAACCAACTATACTAGGCAAGCAGTAAAATCCGTTCCGCACCAGTGGGACTCAATTACTACTCACTACGTACTACTAACTACAAACTACCTCATGTACGACCTAGTAATAGTCGGTGGCGGCGTCGCAGGACTCTCAGCAGCCATCTACGCAAAACGCTTCGGAATGAACGTCATAATCCTAAGTGATTTTTTTGGTGGAACAGTAACCAAAACTCACCTAATCGAAAACTACCCAGGCTTCGCAAGCCTCTCAGGATCAGATTTGGCTCAAAACATCATCGACCACGTCAAATCTGCAGAAGCAGAGATGAAAAGCGAGAAAGTCGAGTCTATCGAAAAAACAGACAAAGGCTTCACAGTCAAAACAGCTAAAGAATCTTACGAAACCCACACAGTGCTTCTAGCAACAGGTACACATCACCGCAAACTCGGTGTCCCAGGCGAAGCAGAGTTTACAAACAAAGGCGTATCTTACTGCGCAACTTGCGATGGACCTTTCTTCCGCGACAAAGTCGTCGCAGTAGTGGGCGGATCAGACTCAGCAGTCAAAGAATCCTTACTCCTCGCAGAGTTCGCAAAACAAGTTTATATAATTTACAGAAAAAAAGAGGTCAGACCAGAGCCGATCAACAAGACGCGCATGGAAGCAAACGACAAGATCGAAGTAATCTCAGAAAGCAACGTAATAGAAATCCTCGGAGACCAAACGATTCAAAAGATCAAACTCGACACAGGGAAAGAGATGGACCTAGACGGCCTATTCATCGAAATCGGACGCATCCCTCAAACCGACCTCGTAAAAGATCTTGGAGTAGAGATGAACGACAAAGGCGAAGTCAAAATCGACAAATTCAGCAACACCAACATCCCAGGATTCTACGCAGCAGGAGACGTATCAGACACAGAATGGAAACAAGCCATCGTAGGCGTCGCCGAAGGAGTAAAAGCTGCCTACAGCGCATACAACTATGTTCAATCTCTAAACCATTAGACCCATGCCCAAAGCAATTTTCGTTGTAGCAAAACAAGGATTCCGCGACGAGGAACTTTTTGACACAAAAGAGATCCTCGATACAGCAGGAATTGAAACCGTCGTTGCTAGCACTGAACAAGGCAAAGCCCAAGGCAGCAAAGGCGGCTCCGCCGATATAGACATAGAGATACGAGACGTTCACATGGAAGAGTACGACATCCTCATCCTAGTAGGAGGACCAGGAGCTGTAGCATTAGCAGATTACTCAGAAGTTATAACACTAGTCCAAACCGCAAAGACTCTAGGCAAAAAAATAGCAGCAATCTGCATAGCACCATACATCCTAGCAAAAGCAGGAATCCTCACAGGCAAAAAAGCTACAACCTTCCCCGGAGAACCTGCTCTAAGCGAATTCTCAGCTCAAGGAGTAATCCACATCGAAGAACCTGTAGTCCAAGACAGAGACATCATAACTGCTAACGGCCCACTCGCAGCAAAAGACTTCGGCCAAAAGATCGTATCAGCCCTAAACTAATCCCTACAACCTACCAGCTACAACCTACAAGCTACAAGCTAAACAACCATGCAAATCGAAGAAATCCTAAAACTAGATTCTTTTAATCTAATAAAAGGAGATATTTATTACTGCCTACCAAAATCCCTTGGAGACATCAAACAAACTGAAGTCGACACATACTCACATAGAGCAAATGAATTCGACACATCAAAAGCTCTCCACATGGACAGGCCAACTTTCACTACCCCACTCCGCGAATACGGAAAAGAAGAAACAATCTTCCTGGAATTAGCAGGAGGCATGGGACAACACGGCCTCAATATGATGAAAGACGGCTACAACATAATAGAGTCAGACATTGCAGTTGGCGCATCAAAAAGATCAAAGAAACTCGCACAAGAATTAGGAATCGACCAAAACGGTGCTTGGGCAGTTATAGACGCGGAAAATCTCCCGTTCCGCGATCAAACCCTAGACGGCGTATGGATGATCGCTTCCCTACACCACCTTCCTCATCCAAAAAGAGCATTGTCCGAGATTTTCCGCACACTCAAACCAGGAGGCTGCATACTCGTAGGATACGAACCTGCAAAATGGCAGTACGTTTTGCTTTTCCCTTTCATGTGGCTTTTCCGCAAAATCTTCCGAGCTATGAATCCTAATCGCCCAATATCCAAAGCTGATGATGTGACTTTTGGCTTCTCGAAGCGACGTTTGACAAAAATGCTTAACAAAGCTGGCTTCATCAACATAAGAATCGAACCGATCCATTATTTATATAAGACTTATAAAAACTATAGAATAGTAGTCGCAAAATTTTTCAAAAAACCTTACAAAGAGTCCAGATTAATCAAGAAAATACTAATAAATACAGACAAAAAAATAGCCAAAATCCCAGCTCTAAAAAACACAACATGGGATTGGGACTGCCTAGCCTACAAGCCAAAGGACTGAACAAATGCACTAATGTCAACTCGAATTGACATCGCTAATATTGACCCTTAACCAAAAAAAGAGCAGAATGGCTGACCATTTAGCCACTCAATTTTCTTAATAAAAATGTACAAATACGAAAACGAATTCCGGCAAATAACAGGTTTGATTGAGAAAGCGACCAACATCGCAATAATCTCACACAAGAATCCTGATGGCGATACTGTAGGCGCAAATTTAGCACTAATGCAGGCACTTAAAAGCCTCGGCAAAAATGCTATATCTTTCGCAAAAGATCCGATTCCTCTATCAACCGAGTTCTTGCCAGACGCCTCTGAAATAAAATCCGATCTAGATCCTACTCAATTTGATTTATTCATAGCACTAGATTGCGGCGCTGCGTACATGATGAAATACGAAATAGACCACCCACAACTGCTAAACCGCAACTCAACAACTCTAATCAATATAGATCACCATCCATCAAACGAACATTTCGGAGACGTCAACATAGTAGATCCAGAAGCAGCAGCCACATGCGCAATAATTTACTTTCTCATAGAATTCTTAGGAGTAAAAATCAACCGAAATATGGCAACATGCCTACTTAACGGACTCTACTCTGACACCGGAAGCTTCAGACACTCAAATACAGACCCTTTAACATTGAAAATCGCTTCAAACCTCGTAGCAAAAGGTGCAGATTTCAAGACAATCGTAAAACAACAGTTCCATCACAACAGAATCAATCAACTCAGACTCTGGGGCCGCGTACTATCACGAGCAAGAATTAACGAAAAAGGCGCAACAGTCTCGGCAGTTATGGAAAAAGATTTCGAAGAGCTAGATGCAAACCCAGAAGACTTATCAGGTGTAATCGACTATATCAATTCTGTCCCAGACAGCAAATTCTGCATTCTCCTAGCCGAAGACCGCAGAGGCAACATTAAGGGCTCATTCCGAACCCAAGATGACATGATCGACCTCTCAAAGATCGCAGGTCTATTCGGAGGCGGCGGCCACAAAAAAGCTGCAGGCTTCACAATCCCAGGCAAACTCGAAGAAGAAGTAGTCTGGAAAATTAAACCAGGAGAATAGGGCCTGTTAACAGGCCCTAAAATCCCACTCTTGCGGAAGCCGAAAAACCCTCGTATATTTAGCATACAAAAAAACAAAAATTTAAAACCACAAAGTCCATGCAACTAAAGATTTCTGAAAAGCCAGTTAAGGCTGACTTACTCGTCATACCTATTTTCAAAACAAAAAAACTTAAAACATCAGGTTTAACAAAAGCTCACCAACTCGCAGCATCACAAGCTTTCTCACGAAAAATATTCAAAGGAGAACTTGGAGACACCTTAACCCTCCACAACCAGAAAGACTCAAAAGCACTCTACAAAACAGCAATGCTCATAGGCCTCGGCGAAGATAAAGAGCTCAACCTACACAAAATCAAAGAAGCCGGATCGAAAATAGCACCAGTAGCTTCAGGGACAAAAGCAACCACCATCGCAATCCAGAATCCCAAAAAAGACTACAGCGTATGGATGGCCTTCGCAGCATCACTCAGTAGCTACAAATTTACGAAATACCTTTCAAAAAAAGACAACACAAACCTCAAATCAATCACGGTAATCGGAGAAAAAGATCTTGCACCTTTAGCAAAAAATCTCGAAATCACGAAAGATGCCATCTACTACACCAGAGACCTAGTAAACACAACCTCGAACGAGATTGGCCCAAAAGCAATGGTTTCAGAAAGCCGCAAACTGGCAAAACAAGCAAAAGCACGCATAACAGTCCTGGACCGCAAAAAGCTGACAAATATGGGGATGGGATCAATCATGGCTGTCGGCCAAGGGAGCAAAGACGGACCTTACATAGCCTGCATCGAATACAAAAACAAACCCAAAAAAGGACAGAAACCAATAGCAGTCATCGGCAAAGGTCTAACGTTCGACACCGGTGGGATGAACCTCAAACCAACAGGCCACATCGAAACAATGAAACAAGATAAAGCCGGAGCTTGCACAGTACTCGGTGTCCTCAAGTACCTAACCAAAACAAACTTCAAAGGCCACATTATTATCGCCATGGGCTTAGCCGAAAACCTCATAGGCTCAAATGCAATCCGACCAGGAGACATCATAAAATCTTACAACGGCAAAACCATAGAAATAACCAACACAGACGCCGAAGGCCGCATGGTCCTCGCAGATGTAATCGCCTATGTTGAAAAGAAGTTCAAGCCAAGCCACATCATAGACATGGCAACTCTCACAGGAGCTGCAATTGTAGCACTCGGTAACGACATCACAGCCCTCCTCTCGACAGACAAAAAACTTTCAAAGTTAATCCTAGAAACCGCAGAAGAAGTCGACGAACCAACCTGGGAACTCCCAATGTACGAAGACTACTGCAAAAAAACAAAAGGCTCTATCTCAGACCTTCTTAATTACACAAAAGGCGTCCGCGCCGGAACAATCATGGGAGGCGCCTTCCTAAATGAATTCACAAACGGAGTACCCCTAGCCCATCTCGACATGGGAGGAACCGGGTGGACCGATGAAGGAAAAGCTTGCTGCCCAAAAGGCGCGACAGGCGTAAGCCTAATGCTTGTTGCAAAAACGCTAGAAAAACTCGCACAGTAACCTAGCTAACAACAATCCTCTCATCTCCAGCAATATACTCTCCCCTGGGAAGTAATCCTTTAAACTTGCCCTTCTCAGCAAGAGCAGCCTGAGCACCCTCAATCGCTGCACGTTGATCAGGAGCAGCAGGCATCCCTTCAACAGGTTTAAATTCAGACCGCCTAGGCAAAGATAATTCCGCTTGAGCATAATGCCCATCTATATCAGCTATCCACTCCTTAATCCTCTGAGAATCCCCAGCATGCTGCAATCTTGCATAAACATCATCAAGATTACCAAGTGCTCTAGCAGCTTGCGCTGCATAATCATATAGGCCATCCTGATATCTAAAAGACACACCTCTCTCTGCAAATTTCTTTAATAACGGCTCCGCTTTAGCAAATTCCGCCTCGACAGCCTGCCAATTATTCCTTCCACCAGCCTTTTTCATAAAATCAAAATTCCCATATAAAGCTTGCTCCATAAGAGCAAAATCCTCACTAAACTTATCACTAAGTAAATTCACCGTCTGAAGAGGCTTCCCCGCTTCAACAACAAATGTTTGATCACCAAGAGTATATTCCCCCGCAGGCAAAGGACCATCATAGGAACCAGTTTCCGCAATTTGTGCCATAGCAGTATCTATAGCAGCACGTTGATCAGGAGCAAAAGGCATCACAGCAACCTTCAAGGTACTATCACCTTTATATTTAGAATCAACACCTAGCCTAACACCGCTATAATTCCTTTCCAAATCACCAAGCCATTCCGTAACTTCATCAGTAACATCAATAGCCTGTGCGGCTTCTAACCGATCAACAACATCTCCAGCATTGCCAAGAGCTCTAGCAGCCTGTGCAGCAAGAAAATGATCATCATAAGTCAATTCAACACCATTAAGCCCCAGCATATCTTGATAAGCTGCTTCAACGCCTTTCCATGCATTACGCTTAGACAAACGCTCCATTTCCTCCCCCAACCTAACATGTTCAGCTGCATCTACAGCCGTTGGACCAACCTCAGCGGTTTCCACAACAGCAATACCTTCACTCTGTAATCCCTCAGCCAACTCATCCCTTACTCCAGAAACCTGGCGATCAGCATCAGCCTCAACCTCACCTAAAGCAACTTCATCACGACTAGGAGCCTCAGCCGCAAGCGCCTCACCTGCATCAGCACCAACACCACTAGCAACAGCATCGACTCGAGCATCAACTCGAGCCCCAGCAGCAGCCGCACGATCATCAAGATTCCCCTCCTGACTCTCGTCACCACGACTAGGAGCTTCACCCTCCGCTTCAATTCCACCACCAAGTTCAGGCCCCCCTTCACGAAACAAGTACCTAGAACTCTCGAATTTTTGAAATGATTTTAAAAACATATTTTATAGATTATCTAATTGTGAAAGTAACTCATCAAGATCAGCCTCCTCTTCATGCTTATCCTTGGCCTCAATATCTTTCATCACGGCAGGAACCGTTTTTCTAAAGAAATGATTAACCTTATCAAGATAAGCCTGATTGATCTCACGCTTTTTTGCATCAAGATCAGACATTATCCCCACGTATTTCTCCTCAGCAGTCTTGATCAATGCTGCTACTTTTTCGATTTTGTCAGGAGCTAAGCCATCAATCTGTGCAAGAAGTGACTCACGCATCGCCTCATCCAAGACTTTTGAGGACTTGATAAGTTCTTTGAGTTCAGATTTATCCATAATAAATAAATTTTATTCCCTACATTATACCATGATTAACGCAAAACAGCAATACTTGCGATTCGAAACAATCAGTCGTATAGTCTAAAAAACACTCCAATAAGTCGCCTAAAAATGACACCAATGTTACTCGCAATAGGAATATTCGTAGTAGCACTTGTGTTTATAATATTCGAACACGTAGACAAAGCCGTCGTCGCCATAATAGGAGCCTTACTTATGGTAATATTCGGCATACTCACCCCTGAGGAAGCTTTCCATTCAATAGATTTCGAGACAATCATCCTGTTGATGGGAATGATGATGATAATGGACATATCACGTCGCAGTGAGATTTTTAATTGGATAAGCACAAAGCTCGCAGAAAAAACCAAAGGCAATCCCCTGCTAATATTCTTAATATTTCTATTTTTTACAGGTCTTTTCTCAGCATTTCTAGATAATGTCACGACAATCATCGTAATCGTACCTATTACAATAGCTCTCACCAAAGGCATGGGCATAGACCCAAAACCATACATAATAGGTGAAATCATGCTCTCAAACATAGGAGGAGCACTAACTCTCGTGGGCGATCCCCCAAATATCCTTATTGGAAGCGCTGCAGGTCTATCATTCAATGAGTTCGTTATAAACTTATGGCCACCAATACTCGGATCAGTTATTGCCGTAATGGCAATACTAACAGTTATAAACTGGCGAAAGATCAAACCAATTTCGAAAAACCTAAAAAAACTCTTCCTATCCCACATTCTGCTAAAAAAAATAAAATATCAATTTTATAAAAAGACACTAAAAAAGAGATTCATAGCTATAACACTAGCAATACTTGTCCTTACTATTCTGGGATTTGTTTTTCAAAAAACACTCGGACTATCCGTTGGAGTAATAGCAATGGCAAGCGCAATGATCCTACTACTCTTCACAACCTCCGAAGTAAAATTTCACGAAACCTTATTGAAAATCGAATGGCCTACCCTACTATTCTTTGCAGGCCTTTTCATAATAGCTGCTGGCTTAGAAGCAACTGGATTTCTCGAAGTAATCAGCCAAAATATCGTCGGGATCACTGACAACTTCACTTACTTACTACTCATCATCCTTTGGGCCACTGGAATAATATCGATATTCCTAAACAACATCCCATTCATAGCGGTAATGATACCTGTAATCACAGACATGCAACTCAACATGGCTCCTGAACAAGCGATGCTGCTCTGGTGGGCACTGGCACTAGGCGCATGTCTAGGAGGTAACGGCACAATAATAGGAGCAAGCGCCAATGTAGTTGGAGTATCTATAGCAGAAAAAGAACATGTGAATATTAGCTTCTTATCTTATATGAAAACCGCACTCCCTCTAACAGTCATAACTCTAATAATTTCATCAGCATATTTGGTCTACAGAGCAAGTTTTTAGCTAAGAACTAAGAAGTTAATAACTAATAACCCTCCAATCCTATCCGCGAACACCTATCACAACTTTTCAGAGAAATAGAAGCAGATCTCGGGACAAGAGACCTAGCGGAGCTTGTACTAGAAGCACTTATAGACACCGTCAAAGACTACAAAATCACTAACGACAAAAAGTTTTGTGAAAAATTTGCAAATGTAATAAAAGACATCAAAAACACAACACCACGAATCGGACTAATAATCGAAGACTTCTATGAAATTTGGCAAGAAATGCAAAAAGAAGAACACTGCTCCAAACACAAAGGAGACTCTTGCCTCAAATGCAACGACCTCAAGAAAGCAATAATCAGAAAAGTAAAAGAACTACAGAAGAAAACACGCGAAGAAAAGAAAAAAATCGCAAAAAATGCAATCAAAGAAATCAAAAAAGGCGACACTATCCTGATTCACACCAACAGCCACACAGTCATGGACGCACTTAAAACCGCAATCCGAAAAAAACGCTTCTCGTGCATCGTAGCAGAGCAGGAACACGACAAGACAATGGCAATAATTAGAGAATTACAGAAGGCACAAATCCCATTTAAAGTCGTACCAGAATACATGCTCTCTCACATCGAAAACGAAGTCTCCAAAATATTCATAGGCGCAGTAACACTCAACAGCTTTCACCACATCGTCAGCAACGCAGGCACAAACGCAATAGTCTCCGAGTTTCTCGGAGTAGTACCCATTTACACGCTAATGGGAACACGCAAATGCAGCTTTTGGGACGCAAAAACAATGCACCATTCATACAAAGAAAAACAAATCAAAAGCCACACACACTCAGAATTGAATTATAATCGAATCAAATTCTCACACGATCGCGTACCCCTTAAAATGTTCAACTACATCATAACTGAAAAAGGCACAATGACATCGAAGGAGATGCTAGAACACTACGAGAAAGAATTCAAAAAACGAGAAAAATGGAGAAAAACATTCTTCTAGCACCAACCACCACACACTACGGACTACGGATTATGTACTACTAACTAACATACAAAATGAAAAAAATCATTACTCTGCTAACTACCGCCCTGCTACTACTGGCTATCACCGGATGCTCAATCAACATGGACTTCGACAATGAAGAAGAGCCAGAAGAAGAAACTACTACCGTTGAAGAAGATAACACCGAAGAACTCGAAGAAAACATAGAAGAATTAGAAGCAAAAATTGAAGAACTCGAAGCGCAACTCGAGGGAGAAGAAGAGGAAGAAGAAATCACCTATGAACCAGAAGAAACCAAACCAGAAATACGATCATACATCAACATCACAAGCCCTGAAGATGAAGCATCTTTCTTTATGGAAGACCCTATAGAATTTTACGGAAGCGTCTCTGAAAACGCGACCAAAATCGTCGTAACCGCTTCATTTCACGAACTAGTTTCTGGTGACTACGGACTCGAGGAAGAAGACCAAATAGATATCTACACACTACAAAATTTCAACCCAGGAGACACAACATTCGTATACAGAGCAAGCTACGACTGGGACAACCTCGGGCACGGTGAAAACACATACGTATTTACAGCATATTATGAAGATGGATCTGAACTATCTGATACCATAACAATAAACAACGAAATAGACGGCCTCGGCAAACCAGTAATTTACCTATACCCAAAAGAAAACACCGAAGTATTCGTAAACGTAGAGCCAAATAGAGGATTCATTTACTCAGAACCAGAAATAGGCGAAGGATGGAACGTAATAGCCCACACAAACGGACTACTTTATGACCTATCAACAAAAAGCTTCTTCCCTTACCTATATTGGGAAGGATATTCGACCAAAATGACAAAACCAAACGAAGGATTTGTCGTAGAAGAAGATTCCCTCGAAGAGTTTTTCGAAGAAAAGCTCGCACTTTTGGGACTAAACTCAAAAGAAATTCGCGATTTCTTGGAATTCTGGAGTCCACGAATGGGAGATTCGCCTTATTATCTCATCACATTCATAGACCAAGAAGAACTCGACAGAGTCGCTCCCCTAACTATAGATCCAGAACCTGACACAATCGTCAGAGTATTCTTTGACTATGAATCATTAGAAGAACCGATCGAAATCCAAGAACAAAAATTGGAACCTGGCATCCGCCAAGGTTTCACTGTGATAGAATGGGGCGGATCACTATTCTAAACTACTCCAACCCTAAAATCCTATAATCCTCCAAAACATGCAAACAAAAAAACTCGTCCTCTCAACAATCTTGGTATGGCTCGCAGGTTCAATCCTAGGAATGCTAACCTGTGGATGGCTCTTTACATGGGTTTACGAGATTGCCCCAATCATCTGGATTTCACCAGAAGAAATGATGGCAACAGGCAACATGATCGGAATGTACACGCTCAGCCTAATCATGTCACTATTTTTCGTACTTGTTTACGAAATCTTCTACAAAGGTATCCCTGGCAAAAAAGGCGTCAAAAAAGGAATGACTTATGGTTTCTTAATCTCTATGGTTTCAGCAATCGGAATGGCTACAATGCCTTTTTACATGACAATCGCTTGGACAGTAGTTATCTATTGGGTAATTCAAGCTATCGTCTTCAATGTAATCAAAGGCGCAATAGTCGGAGCTATTTACAAATAAACTAATTCATAGCGCCGCCAACACCAACCCTCTCCGCAAAACTTCTCCGATAAGCATCTATATCGCCGCTTTTTACCCATAAATCAACAATAGCAGCCTCGCTGGTAAAACCAGGCACACAATTCCGCAAATCAACCCAACCTCCAGCCTCAAGAGCTCGAACTAACGATCCACAACTACCTGACACTACTATCATACTATCTTCTGATGAAATTCGACTAATTTCTTTAATAAGTAGATCATAATAATTTTCACCAGTTTCAGGATCAGAAGGTAATCCCCTGGGCGACTCTTCAACATACCCAGCATCCATCCCACAAATAAAAAACACCGACTTACCCAGACCAGAAGCTTTAGAAATATAAGCCAAACTATCTCCTTCCATCCATCCCATAGGTATCCCTTGACCATTCGATACAAAGGAGCGACCTGTTTTATGCTGACAGAGACGATGATAGTCATACCCATCTCCATCACTACGCTTAAACTCCCAACTCAAAGACCTTAGTCCCCTCCAAATAGGCTTAACATGCTGATCAATCCCAATGTAACGACTAGCACCACCATTTTCCGCAAGCACACGAGGAATCCAAGACATAGACGGATCTCCACAACCAAAATCCACAACATTGGCTCCAGAAATAGCATCAACAATCATTTGCCCTTCAGGGCTTAGACCTCTCTCAGCAATCTCCTCAGCAAAACCAGGATGAGGAGTAAAAGGCTGTATTTCCGGATATCCAGCCAAACAAAGCCCACGAATATGGTTCGAGTACAACGTATCTTCAGACCCCTCAAACGTAGTCAATCTGATAACATCACGATACGACTCCGGAACCTCGCCAGAGAACTCTTCCTGCAAAGCATCAGGAGTCATCAATTTTTCAGACGGAGCACCAACACCCATATTTAAAACACTTAAATATCTTATAATTATAGCACAAACCAGACCTGTTATGAAGACCATGCCTCTACTTCATGCCTAGATCCCAAAGAAATAATAAATCAGAAACGTCGTAACAACCAAGAACACCAAGTTAAGCGGTGCACCAACTTTGATGAAATCTGAAAACTTATAATTCCCTGCCCCGTAAACCATCGTATTGGTTTGATACCCAACAGGAGTAAGAAAACTTGTTGAAGCCGCAAACATCACAGCCAAAACAAAAGCAATAGGATTGAGATCCAACTTGTCAGCAACAGACAATCCGATAGGTATAAGGAGCACCACCGCCGCATTGTTCGAGATAATCTCAGTAAGCAAAGTCGTAATAAGATAAAAAACCATCAAAAGCAAAATAGGAGACAAAAATGTGGAAGACTTTACAACCAGATCAGCAATCATGTCAGCACCACCACTATTTTGCAGAGCAAGACCAAGAGGGATCACACCGGCAAGCAGAAAGATAATATCCCAGTTCACAGCTTCATAAACCTCCTGAGGCCTCAGACAACCAGTAACAAACATAAGAAGCACACCAACCAAAGCAGATACAGCAATAGGTATAAGATTCAAAGCCGCCAAAGCAACAACAACACCCACAATACCCAAAGCCAAAATAGTCTTAGCTTCGTCATATTCACCTTCAACCTCCTCGAGAACCATAAAATCTTTAGATTTCCTGAGTCTTTTCAAATTCGTCTCAGAAGTACGCACAAGTAGCACCTCCCCATTTTTCAAGGTCATACTAGAAATATGCCCCGACTCAATATCCTCTCTGTGAATACCAACGAGAGAAACCAAATACCTCCCACGGAAATCGACAGACCCCAGAGTTTTTTGATGCAAAAAATTAACAGACTTAACCATCACTTTAACAATTTTTCCACCTCTCATGCGACGCTCAAAAGTATCCAAAGGTACAAGCATACCCTTCTTAGCCCCATCAAAATCTATAATCTTCTGCTCATCGCCAGAAATAATAAGAACATCGTCTTCCTCTATCTCCATCTTGTTAAGATCTTTCAAAAAAGATTGCTCGCCTCGAACAAGCTTAAGAACCCTAAGCCCAAATTTCGATTCAAAATGAAGATTCTTGACGCTTTTCCCAATCAAACGAGACCCCTTCTCAATCCTAACAGATGACAAAAATTGATTCGGAAGAAGCTTGTCATCCTTCACCTCAGCACTTCTACTAGGCAAAAGGAATCGACCTACAGTCAGGAAATAAACAATACCGATACCCAAAATAACCAAACCAATATGGCTAAACTCAAACATACCAAGCGGATCGAACCCCGACTGAGCCAAAGTCTCACTAGCCAAGATATTTGTAGAAGTTCCAATCAATGTAAGTGTCCCACCCATCATAGCCAAGAAAGAAAGCGGTATAAGAAGCTTTGTAGCAGGAGTCTTAAGCTGCGCTGACATATGAACAATCATAGGCAAGAAAATCGCCACAGCCGCAGTATTATTCAGAAATCCAGATATAGGAGCTATCAAAAGCGCTATAAAAAGAAGCTGCTTAGTATAAGACTTGCCAGCATATTTAGAAACCAAATGCCCAAGCTTATTAATCACACCAGTCTTCTCAACTCCAGCAGACAAAATAAACATACAAAGAACAGCAATAGTCGCAGGACTCGAGAAACCTGAAAACCCCTCTTGAGGCGTAACTATCCCTGACAAAATCACCAAAAGCATCACAAGAAGCGCAGTCATATCTACCGGAAGCGCTTCCGTCGTAAAGAAATAAAGCGCAACAACAATAATTATAAAAACACTCACAACATCAGAAGTCAAAAAAACAGCCAAAAGCGCCGACAAAACCATCAGGACTTCCAAAAAAAGCCGCAAAGTAAATTTGTCAGCTATTCGTTTCTTCAAACCAGAGAATGAGATTTTTTGTTTTCGTGCCATAGCAAAAAAGGATTATTTTTTGTGATTATAAGGTAAAAAAACGATATAACAAAACTTACCCCGCCATTCTTTTGATATTCCCAGACCCCTCAGTCATCCTAGCTTCCAACAAACAAGCTACTCTCCTCCAAATTTCATCACCAATAACCTCAACAGCAGATCTCGGCGTCTCAAAAGCAATATTCACTTCTTCAAACCAATATCTACCATCAACATCCCGCACAAAATCCAACCCCGCAACATCCCCAGAAGTCGCATCCATAACCAATCCAGCATAATAAGCCAATTCATCATCAATACGTTCAACCTGTGAAGGACTAGCCCCTTGATCTATATTTGTAAGAAAACTACCAGGAGCCGCATTACGATAACAAGCCGCAACCACCTGAGGCTCATTAGTTCGATCATCACGACAAACCCACATACGTATATCTCTATATCCACCTTCTCTATTTTTCTCTTTCTGAATAGTACGCTGAATCAAAATAGGATCCATCTCCTCAAAACGACTCAAAACAGACAAAAGCTCCGCCTCATTGCGAACAAGATAAACCCCCTCGCCTCGCCCAGAACAAGGATGTTTTATAACAACAGAGCCTCGATCAACAACCTCCCTAAGTGCAACCTCAATAGCTCTACTTCTATTATGAGAAACCCAAGTCGGAGGATTAATATTATCAGCCAAGCCAAGCGTCTCCATATAACGCCGCAAAGCAACATGCGTACGATATTTATCCTGCCCATATAGCAAAAACTGCTCCGGATTAACAACAGGAACACCACGCCAACGACATTCATCAAAATAATTCAAATAAGCCGGGAAAGCCCTATCAGACATTGTAGAAAGCTCACATCTCGCCAAAACCACATCAGGCAAATCATCCTCACCTCCAAAAGCAACATCGCAAGGATTAACTACACGTGCAACCATCCCCTGTGTACGAAGAATTTCTAAAAGTAGCTCCTCGGCATAACCAACTTCAGCGTGTTTCAAAATACCTACATGTCTTTTCAATTTTTCCATAAAAAAACGAATAACAAAAAAGAGCCCAGACACTGGGCTTCCTGTTATATAAACGAAACTACATCATACAAAGAAAACCACAGCGTCTAAGCCGCCTTCTTCTTTGAGTTGCTGATGTAATTCATAAGTTCCATGGCCAAAATATACGCCCACCTTATTAAAATTGTCAATTTCTAAAAGCCCCTAACTCTGAAGATATCCATCTTCATAATAAAGAACCCCACTATCCTCAAGCACATTTGAATCAACAAAATCATAGATAGCATTAATATGATAATGCAAAAGTCCCATCGGATTAATCACAGTATCCGTATTTTTCTCATACTCAACCCCTAAAACATGAAAAGTATCCGTATAATCCATATACGGCTCCGTTTGCGCATAATCAAAAAGCTGCATACCAATATACCCACCATCATAGTAACCTCCTCCACTCCACGTATAAGCCAACGTACCCGGCCCATAGTAATACTCACCATCATATGAATACGAGATAGCATCAACCTCCAAAACGTCAAAAGGAATCGTATCAAGCCAAAACCCTTCATCCAAACCACCAAAATCCTCTCTTTTATCCCCAATAGCCAAATACAAGATCACTTTCCTCTCAATACCATCATACACCTCCCCTTCTTCCCCAACACCATCCGCATAAAAAGACGTATATTCACCCTCAACATAAATAGTCATCGGCACCATCCCATCATAAAAATCATCCATACTATATTCACCAAGAAGCTCCTCCAGAAACTCCTCTTTTAAGCCATCCATCTCTTCCGCATAAGCGCCACACGACTCAAGCTTCGACTCCTCATCAATATTCGTACAAATCTCAGCATCAACCCCTGAGAAAATATCTCGAACCACGACTGCTGCATCATTCAACCCATCATCGCGTCCAGAAAAATACTGATAAATAGCAGTAGCGACCTCATAACGAGTCAATTCATCAGCAGGATCAAGCTCATCCATTCTATCCGGGAAAAGATCATACTCTTCTGCAATCCCAGCATAAGTAGAAAACCAAGAATCATCAGTCACATCGCTATAGCTATACGAAAGATCCGTATCAAGGTCAAAAGTTAAAGTCAGCATTTTGAGGAACTCAACAGTATTCACCGTATCAGCCGGCTTAAAATCACCATCAGGATAACCTTCAATTATACCCTCGTCAGCACACCTCTCAATATAAGGCGCATACCATTCATCCTTATCCACATCTGGAAAAGGATCCTCATCAACATCCAGATCATACAAGCCATACCGAGCAAGCATCAAAAACTTCGCCGCCTCAGCACGATTCACATCTTCATCTCCATGGAAATCTCCATCAGGATAACCACTAATAACATTACGCCGATAAAGCTCCAAAGCAGCAACCCCATCCAAATCCGCCTCATCAATATCAGAGAAAGCAATATAATAATCCTCATAAGAGCTCATCACGCCATCTTCATAATCAGCAATCGGAGGAGAAGGCAAAACAACCTCCGCCAAAGCAACACGCTCATAACTAACAGTCTCTTGAGCAAAAACCTCACAATAACTATCGGTATCACCGTAAACATATTCCCCACCAACAATATCTTTTATATCAGAGCTACAAACAGCAAGCTCCAAATCATACTCCCCTTCACCATCAAGCTGCTCAAAGAACTGAGGCATAACAAAAGTCCGAATGCTCCCTGAAGAAGGAACCGAAATATACTCCTCTTTAATCTCACCAGAACTATCAGAAGTCACACGAATCCTCAAAAAATCATTCGTATCAATCTCACCATCAAAATCCACATCGATATAATACTCTCCATCAATCGAATAAGAGACTTCGTAAGATGCAGTAGCCACAGCAAAAGCCGTACTTGCCATCAACATAACAACAAGTAGTGAATAAAATACCTTTTTCATGTTTTTTTGTTTTTTTGTTTTAATTTTTGAAATGATGGAGAGAAAGCCCCAATCACGCACCTTATGATATAACATTCGCATTTCTAAACCAAAACAAAAATGGGAGAAATCACTGCTTTTTTGGCGCTTGCCATGCTACTACTACCTGCCCAAAGTTGTCTTTTTAAACCTGCCGATCTTTCCGAAATGACATTTGACGAGCAAATGGACCTGCTCTTTGAACAACACTAAGCGGCACCGACGGCTCTTCTTATAGCGATTCCGGCGAATGGTGGGTGATTTTTGAGGTAGATTAAGAACAAACCGTAGACATGTAGTTATAAACTGGCAAATAATCATCCGTCAGATAGATCAGTCTATCTAAGTTCATCTGCCACATACCAGTCCCCCAACATCCAACTTCATCTATAGCTTCGAGAGTCTCTAACGCCTCTTCAGGCAAAATCCCACAACTATCAGTACGAAACCCTTCAGGTCGACCCAAATCTGTGCAAGTCTGATCTTCTTCTTTCCTTACCCAATCAGGAAAATTCAAAGTTATCCTCATGCACCCCAGGCCCATTTCATTAGCCACATAAATCTCATCCGCAAGAAAAACCCGCGTATCACCTCCAGCTCTATCTTGAACATCTTTACTATTTATTTGCAAGTGTCCCCTATTAACAACTTGCAACGGATTACCATCGTAATTGTAAGAGTAGATATCCGTAGGATCTTGACGAACATCATACGAGAAACCTATTCCCTCCGGAATATCAAACTTCTTCTGGACCTCTTCTGCCATCCAATCAAATATAGAAGAATCGATCGATTCTCCCTCATTAAGCCCAAGATCATCTAGAAGAAGTACTCCAACCCATGTTCCATTTTCAATAAATCGCGACAAGTCCACCCCTTCATATCCATCAAGATTAGCCTTCCATTTATCCTGATCAAAAGAACCATCTGCCGCAAGACAATCTTCCCTCTTAACAAGCTGTAACGTAAGAGTCAAACCAGCCGCTTCAAACTGACTAAGTAACCATTCAGCATAAACAGGATCCGTCAAAACTATCCCACCATCTAAGTGTGCTAGATTTTCAAGCATCTCTAAACGCGCCGGATCATCATAAAACCAACCAAGCTGCCACATAGCAACGCCACCATCACCAAGCTCAGAACATTCCGGATACACAGGCTCAAAATCCGCATCACCCGAAGAATCGACACAACCAACAGGTAGACACCCAATAAGTGCCGTAGCAGCGATTCTTGGAAAAAATCGTCGTATACCACCTGTAATTTGGCCAGATTCCCAGCCTTCTTGAGAAGATTTCATGCCGAAATCATACCATTTCTCTGTAAAAAGTCAAGCAAGCTGGCCTACTATACTTGATTCGAAACTTCCCACAAAGACTTATAAAGACCGTCCTCGTTGCGAAGTAACTCACGATGTCCACCTTCCTCAATAACCTGCCCATTTTCTAACACAACAATCCGATCAACATTTGTAACAGTTGAAAGTCGATGAGCAATTACAATAGTCGTTTTATTCTTCGTTAAACGTTCCAAAGCTTCTTGAATCAATTTCTACGAATGTACATCCAAACTACTAGTCGCTTCATCCAGAATAAGAATTCTAGCATTACTCAAAATCGCACGTGCAATCGCCACCCTCTGTTTCTCACCACCCGAGAGTTTAACGCCTCGTTCACCGACAAAAGTATCATATCCATTTGGAAAACTCTCAATAAACTCATGACAATGAGCCATCTTTGAGGCAGCAATTACTTCCTGATCAGTTGCATCCAAATTGCCATAACGAATATTCTCCATCAAAGAACGATGGAACAAAATTGGATCCTGAGGCACCATAGCAATTTGCGCACGCACACTATCTTGTCGCAGCTTAGAGATGTCCTGACCATCAACCAAAATTTGACCATTCTTGATATCAAACAAACGCAATAACAAGCGTACAATTGTACTTTTGCCGCCACCTGACGGCCCAATCAAAGCTACTTTTTCTCCAGGTTTCACACCCAAATTCAAATTCTGTATCACACTTTCACTTTCTTCTGCACCTTCCAAATCCGCATAAGAGAAGTCCACATTTTCAAACTCAACTCTCCCTCTATTAACAACCAAATCTTTCGCATTTCGAACGTCTTCAACCCCAATTGGAGTATTCAAAATCACAGTCATTTCCTCAGCATCAGCAAAAGCTTCATAAAGCCTACGAATATGACGCCCGAAATTCCATACAGACATAAAAATCTCCATCAAATAGGTTTGAATCAAAACGAAACTACCAAGAGACAAAACTCCTTCACTCCAAAATTTAAGCGCCATATAAATCATAAAGATTTCAAATACAAGCATCATGATGTTCTGAAAAAGCTCGACATGCGCATTAAAAGTAAATGCTTTAATCGAAAGCTTCCTCCAATTTGCAAGCACGCGTCCAAAACCAGCATTCTCATATTTCCTATTAGAGAACAACTTTATGTTAATATTGTTGGAAATCGTATCTGCAAGATACCCAGTAACTTCACTCTCAGATTTTGTCCTAGGAACATCATACTTTTCCAGTTTATATAAAGAAATATAGTAATTACCAGTCAGAAAAACCACGCCCCAAACAAACATTGATATCCCAAAAACAGGATGTAGCCAAGAAAGTACAACAACTGCAATAATCATACGTATTGCAATCGTAAACATTTCAAAAGCAATAATATCGAAGAAATTTTCAAAGGATCGAACCATTCGATTAACACGCTTCACAAGCGACCCCACAAACTCATTATTGAAAAAGTTATATGAATGCTTGTGAACAGAGGAGAAACACTCTTTTGAAAGTGATTCCATAACTTTCGGCTCAAGTTTAACAATGCTATAGAGAGCAATCCGCCATCCAGCTCCACCAAAAACATACAAAATCGTTAAAGGCACAAGGTAAAAGAACAGCTTTGAAAAATCGACATTCTCTACTCCAAGAGTCATAAAATCAATCAACTCCTTTATAACCATCGGATACACCATATCTGTTGATATCCCCATGAAGATACCCAGAAACGACAAAACAACCAATAATTTATATTTTTTCAAATGTTTTAAATAAAGCCGAACTGTTTGTCCTGTAGTATTTTTCATGGTTCGCCAAGTATACCAGATTTTCTGGTTTTGTAAAGCGACCAAGGTAAAGAGATGACACTAATCAAAGCTCAAATATCTTGAAGAGATGATCGGAATCCTTCGTGATACTTCATTATTTTAGACCAATGGTGTTTGCGTAAACCAACTCCTATCTTTAGTGTTAAAAAAACTGGTTGAATCTATTTCTGGCAGTTTCTTATTGCAATTCTTCCAATTGCTTAAGATCAATAACTGATAATTGACATTGCAGAATATCTGCTCCTACCTCTTGCGCATATATCAAATCTTCGACGTCGTATGACAAATAGAGTTTGCCGTCGTAGTAGTCTATCCATGATCGAGAGGCTATTATTTCATCCGCATTATTGCCGCTAAACTGTGTAATTGCTGTGTTACTGACCAAATTCCAATCCTCATCAAATAAAGCTAAAAATATGTTTGATGAACCAAGAATAGTATGATCATTGTAAGTTACTGCGTACATATTCTGATCTTCCAAGTAGAGAGCTCCTTGTGACCAACTCGCTAATCTATTTTCAATTATTTCTTTTACCCCTAGAAAATTCCAATCTTCATCATATTCCATGACTATAATACTGCCACCTGCACCAACTTCAGAAGTAATAATGTAATAAATACCATCTCTAAATAAAATGGATGATGCACTGATGTGAGACGTATCTGTAAGGAAGAATGTATCTTTGTAATCCAGATTCTTTGACAAAGTCGCATACCAAGTTCCTGGTCCTTCATCAATAGGGAGGTTTCTCATATCACCTTCTAACGAACCATCCTCATCGTATAGTCCACTAATAATAACTTGGTTATTCACAACAGCTAAGGTTGGATCATTTTTATGTTGTGTCAGCGAGTCCGCGTACAATTGATAAAAACCAACTTGATTTAATTCATCATCAAATTTATAAACCGGCATCCCATTCTCGAATGCATTGCCTTTGTTGCCCAAGTAGTTCGGACCACCAGTTAGATAATAAAATCCATCATCTGACCATGCAGATGCTGAATCTCCAGCCTGACAAGTATCATTAAAAGCTAAGAAAAAAGCAGTTGCAAGTTCGTTCAGATTCGTATCGTATTTGATGTATGCATAGCCAATTTGTCTATCTTCAACCACTTTCTCCGGGGTGCAATCCAAATCGCCTGTGTCAGATAGTTCACCTGAGCCAAATGTGTAGATAAAAGCCTCTTGCGACTCTACATAGTTTACTCTACAGAAACCGCCAGATGTATAGTCGTCACTTGGTGTTATTGGCATCTTTTTTTCGATTTGCAATGGTTGAAACTGCAAATCAGGTATTGGCACACCTTCAATAGCTTCATAATTTTGTATTTTTTCTATATCTTCCTGCGACAAAATAGTTTCGATTGAATTGGATTCTAAATTATCCGCAGTAGGTTGTTCCAATAACAAGGTTTTTCCTGCAATGCCAATGCCAACACTTAGACCACCCAGCAGTATTAAAGCAATAACAGCATTTTTAACTTTTATTTTCATATCTTATATATAGCACAGATAAGATTAACGTAAAAATAGTTCTCCAGCATTGTTAAACAAAGAAAAACAATTCTCGCTATCCTCGGAGCTCGAACCTTAGGTTCTCACCCTACTCGACCCAAATACAGTAAAAAAATAAGCCAACCGAAGGTTGAGTATTTTTTTACTGGCTGGGGCGGTAGGATTCGAACCTACGAATGACGGGACCAGAACCCGTTGCCTTACCACTTGGCGACGCCCCATTGTTTTTTACAAAAACCGTTATACCAAAATCTACTGTCTACTGATTACTCTCTCTCATAACTATCCCCTCAACAAACTCAATCATCTGATCACACTCCCCTGTTTTAGTAAGAAGCACATGATCGCACTCAGTCTCCCATTCTTTCTCCTTAAGATAACTCTCGTGACGACGCTCAAGCTCCTCATCAGACATCTCTCCTCTCCTCAAAATACGCGCCTTGAGCTCATCCCATGACGCAACAGTTAAGAAGATCGAAATAAGATCGGTCTCAGAAATAATTTCACGAATTGAACGCAAACCTTGCACATCAACTTCACGAACCACGGTTTTACCAGCCTCAAGAGCTTCCATAATAGGCTTTTTAAGAGTTCCATAATAATTCTCGCCATGAACAATAGCCCATTCAAGGAACTCTCCAGCATCAATCATCTCCTTAAACTCCCCCTTGGAAACAAATTCATAAACCTCCTCACCTTTCTTATTATCCCTAGGTTCACGAGTAGTACACGATTTCGGAAAAACAAATTCAGGATGTTTTTCACGAAGACCCGCAAGAACTGTACCCTTGCCTGAACCTGAAGATCCTAAGATTAAAAAAAGTTTTCCTTTCATCAAAAGGATTGTATCCAAGTAAGGCCCCTTGCGCAAATCAATATTTCGGGGTATAATAACATGATCACTACTTTTCTTGGGCCCCGGCTTGCCCATCAAAAGTTCCCTCCCTTCCACAATTTCTTTCCCAGAAAGTAATCAAAAGGAACCGGAGCGGACAAAAATCAAAACAAATTGGACAAAAACGCTTTATTTTAAGCCCTCAAGCCTAGAGTAAAGCCCTCAAAATCCAAAAACAAAACTGACCAGTGGCGATCTGGTCCATAAATATCACTCACCAAAGAACGGTAGAGATCACGGGCCATACATGACCCCAAAAAAGCCGGCATAGTGTCCACCGCTCTTTAATCACTTTAAAGAGCACCCCTTAAGGAGGAGGTTCTACGTCGAGTTGGACCTCCTTTCCT
>CAYFOI010000010.1:0-41824 GCA_964344725.1 uncultured Candidatus Peribacteria bacterium | reverse complement strand
CCAAATTCTTCTAAGTTTTTGCCAAGTTACGCACCCGAAAATGAACGGTAGCCTTAGCAAGGCACACTATATAGTCAAATCTAGCCTATAAATTCCGTACTAGTACGGAAATCCAACCCGGGAATTATACTACTAAAAAGGCCTCTTCACCCCTGGCCATGCATTCCAAACAGGTATCCCACACCACCTGGTTCCTTCCGGACATGGCCCTTCTTTGCGATCAAACTTCTGATGTTTGCGATTGAAACACGACGGTCCAATATATTTCGCCAAATTTGGATGGACTTCTGCGACTTGCTTAACTTCATCAACAGACGCATCAAAAATTTCAAGCTGGGCATTGAAACATAACCTCAGCCTCCATTTATGTAGCAAATTCAAGAAAGATCCACTTTGAGTGAACCGAATATTCACAGCATTAGGGAGTAAGTAACATGCGAACTCATCAGAAACACCCATGCCAATCAGACGATTCTTAGCACCCCAAAGCATCTCCATAGTCTCGCGATACAGAGTAGCCGCCTCTTCATTCTTTTCAACGATCCAAGGCATGTAATAATCCGGCTTTTCGGTATGAACACGAGTTAGCATTGGTCTCGAAGCAGGGTTCATGCGATGTCTTTGTTCCTGAGAATCGGCACTGTGACTGATCTCTTTCTTGAAAGTATAATTAATATTATTGAGAGCTCTCATTGCCGGGGAAAGAGTCCAGTTATTAAGGGTCTCAAGTAGGTATGGGTTTTTTTCTGGATTCAAAATCATTTCGATAACCTCTTCGTCACTTCCCGAAATACCAATAGCCTCGCGGACGCTGTTTGCAACAATTTTCTCAGCATCTTGATCGTAAGAAATAAGCTTAGAAACATGCCCATCTAGCTCAGAATCAAACTTCTCAACATAATCATTAGACCCAGCAGTTGACCCCTCCAAAATATCCTCCATCGCATCCTCACCAATTCGATCCACGAAATCAGGAGCAACCTCGCGCGCCGCCTCTACCATAGCCAAAACTAGCTCTCGAGCCTCGGTAGGACAGTCACAAGCATTTACCATCCTTACGTACCTCTTCAAGACCAACCCAGAAACAGTATGATACAAATTCGCAGTCGCACAAACCGGCAAAACATAACGTCCATTCTCAATAGCCTTTTTCTCAGAGTCCGTACGGATTTGCTTCTCATTCTGTCCTTTGATTTTACCGATCGACTCCATCATTCGGAAGTTATCTTCCTTAAGTAGCTCAGAAATCCGCTCATAAGCTTCCCACGCTGCCAAAACCGCACCTCGATAAACCTCTAGAGCCTCGCCCTCAATCGGCGGGACATAAGCAGCGGCCTCATCCAGAACGACATACCTCTGGGAACTTTGCTCAGAGTTGTAGAAAGGATGAGAATGAAGAAAACTCCAGATAAGCTGACGCGAAACACCTTCAAAACCAAAAACAAAAGTAGGATGTTGAAAAGGAGTGTGATGACCGGCTTCATAAATAGCCTCACCGATCCTAGAGCGTTGTCCTTCGGTAATATCCTCAGGGACAATAAGCTTAGGGCTATAACAAGTTCGCGCACTTGCAATCGAAAGATCAAAAGCATGATCTGTATGCGCAATTAACTTAACTTTGGGTTTTTGAGGTAGGAAATTTGTCATTACAGTATGCTGCTATTTGGATCCCATATGTCAGATAGAGGAGTGCTAGAACTTATAGGCTTGTCAGCACCTGGAGTATAGAGGTAGTCATCACCAGAACCAGCATCAGGATGTCTAGGTATATGGTTAGATGAAGAATTAGTATTGCCATACAATGGATGATCACCACCGGTGATCTTGTTTCCAGCAACATCGATCCAGGTAGGAGCGCTACCCGCAGCACCTACCGCAATAGGCGCAGCTGCAGCATGCTCACTGGTCTCAGCAGCTTCAGGCCCATCTGCTAGGAATCCGATAATATCTGAAGCATCAGGCAGTTTCCCAATTATATCTGACAACAAATCAAGCAAATCAATGTCCATGGAATTTTCTGTAAAGAATATGAAGGTTCGTAAACCTAATTAATCTAAAGAACCTAAAGAAAGACTTAATATCTTTGATTTTCTTCAAATTAGCCACAATACCTTTCTTAACCTTTTTATCTTTAACCTCAGGAACAAGATTAGAAAAATCTATAAAGAGACCAACGCCAAGCATTGCAAGACAGAGCCAAGGAGTCAATTGCCCCCCTCCAAGATAAAGAAGAATCTCAGAACCGGAATCATAATAAGCATTATAAAGAATATGCTCTATAGTTATCCAAGCAAAACATGCGGCTGGAATTGCCCACCACAATTCAAATTTTTTCCGGGTATTTTTAAGATAAAGCCCTAGGCCTAGTCCCATAGCCACAAAAGCTGTCGCAGCAGCATGCCCAACATATCCAAAAGGCTCACCGCTAACAGTTATGCCAAGAGCGTCACTAAACAAATAAAAATCACCGACATGAGGCCCATAAGTAAAAGGGAAGTAAACGTCTCCCCATAAATACTTTTCCAGCATGCTAAATCCAGATCCACTAAATGCACCAAGGAACAGGTAGTCAGAAAGATTTAAAAGAATCTTGTCCTTACGCTTAAAAATAAAAATCGCCACAAGAATAACAGGTAGTAGCTTAAAAAACTCTTCGCCAGTCGCTATAGCCACATTACGAATTGTAGAATCCGCTGTGCCAGTAATTTTAAAAACCAAATTAAGGAGCAAAATAAGCCCAAAGCTTATAAAAGCACCCAAACAATAAACCCGTAATCCCTGAATAAGATTGGTCGTACGAGTAAAAGTGGTAATTATAAGAACTTCAAGAAGAAACCAAAGTTCAAGCCAAAAGAAGCTCGCATTATCAGTCAAATACATCAAAAACAGAACAACAACACTTCCCAAAGTAAGAAGTGTGAAAAGTTCAGATTTTGTCTTCTTTGTTTCCATCGACTTGAAATATATATGTAATTTAAGAGAAGGTCAAAGCAGCAATCTAAGTATTCGCATGCTTTGACAAAAACAACCTTCTGTCCTAGGACAGAATCCTAGCCTGTAAGACCACACCACATTGCGGCCATTAATAAGCAACTTTTGCACGCCAACTCAAACAAGCTAACAAGCTAAACAGCTAACTAGCTAACTAGCTAAATTTATGGTATAATATAAAAATAAAACCATAAAATCCACTCGAAATGAAACAAAAAATATCCTTAAAACGCATTGCACTCGGTGTACTTGTAGGAAAAACTATGCTGCTTACATCTGTTTTTGGTGTTTCTGTGTTAATGCAGGTTGATATCACAGCAGTTTCACACGTAGCAGATCTGTCGCAAGCTGAAACTTATGCGTCTGGCTATAAGATTTTTCAAAGCTTAAAAGAATTTGTGTTTCAGTGTTTGCAAAGTTTTTTGATAGGATAGTAATAGAATGATTAAATTCTTACTAAATTTATTCTCGCCTTATGTTCACCCCTTCGAGAAGAAGGCGGATAAGTTTTTCAAAAAAATAAAATCAAATAGCGATCAATTTAAGATTCAAAAAGAGCTAGAAACTCTAATGCAGAAGAATCTGGTTGTTTTGGATTTGTGGATGGAGAAAAAATACAAGAATTATAAATACATGAAAAAGAGGATCCGTAGAAAGATGTATGAGGACGTCGAAATCTTGAACAAAGAATTTGATCAACATGCGGCGTCGCACAAAGTAGAAATGATAGCTCTCCAGGAGGAGATCGAATCGCACGGACTCACTTTTCCGAAACATAAAAAAGAGCAGCTAGCCTACATAACAGCGATAATGTCATACCTTAAGCCAGGGAAGCATTATCAGTACCAAAAAGCGGCTAATTTCGGAAAACTTCTAAAAAATCCACGCAATGAAAAGCTGATAGGTGACTGTAACCAAATCGTAACACTCTACAGTTATCTCTACTCACGCAAGTATCCGATTTCAGATCTCAACATCAAGCTCCTACCGGGTCATGTATGTCTGCACTTCGAAGGAATAGATGTTGAGGCTACAAACGCAACTTTCCACCATTACAAAGAGCACGATGGTGTTCTCCCAGTCACTGAACTAATCACAACCAACCTGCTCGACGTAGTGGATGCGGAAGAAAAAGTCGAAACAATAGATCCGCGCACAATGGTCAAACGCGCACAATTCGCATACACAATCAGCAGCAAAAAAGATCTGGTCAAACGTAACCTCGACATCGCATATCGCAACGTCGGTATAGCACTAATGAACCGCAAAGAGTTCAAATCAGCAGTTTACTTCTTCGAAAAACTCGGAGATAGCAAACTCATCAAAACAGCCTACCACAACGCAACAATCCATTATCTAAAAGCTAAGAACTACAAATCAGCAACATATTTCGCAAAACGCACAGGGGACCAAGAGTTGCAAAACACAGTGACCCGTAATCAAGGGGTAGACCTTTATAACAGTAAAAACTACAAAGATGCACTCACATACTTCCGCAAAGCAGGAGATGACAGAATGATTAAAGCGTGCTATCAAGGCGAGTACAACAAGCTCGTCCGCAAAGTCAAGAATGTCAAAACAATGGATGACGCACGCAAATATCGCTCAACTTATCAAAAGATGTTAGAACTTGCTCATAAGATGGGAAATGAACAAGCAGCGACTTACGTCAGAGGAATGCTTAAGAAGATGTAGGAGCGATATCAGCAGGAGGCGGTGCTACCGGTTCAACAAGGCCGCCAGGGGAGACTTGCTCAACGATAGGATGCAAATCAACTCCGAATTGTGGAGTAAATTTTTCTCCAATTAGATCTTTGGCTGTTTGTGTATCTACAATTCGATATTCAAAACTAGCAACATTCTCGTCCGTCTTAGGATTTTTTATGTCTATGGTGATATTGTCACCTAGCTCAGGATTTTTTTCTATTAATATCCCGTGCGTTTTGTCATCTAGTTTATCTACTCTAAATTCATAAGGAGGATCCATCGATATATTGCTAGCAAGTACCTCGGTATCGATTCGTGCCGAAGAAGTTAAATTTATCAAAATAAAACCTTCACCTTGCTGAAAAACTTCAACAGCAGGCATCATCCTAAAATCCACCTCGGTCAAAGCATTGCTCCTATAAGAAGGGATAGTATAGATCGAAACAGCAACAATTAAGAATAAGAAGGAACCAACAACAGCAAGTCTGCTAGGCTTAAAAATAGACTCAAAAGGATTCCAGAGAAATCTCTTAGGCTTGGGTTTATTAGCTGCCATGTGTTGCCAGAGAGCTTGCTTTGTCTTGCGAACAGAAGCTTTGTCTACACGCCTATTTTTGAGTTCGCCTTGTTTCATTTGTTTTGAGTGGTTTTAAGCTTGTTTCTTAGCTGGGTGATCGCTCTATGCATCATAGATTTAACTGCGCTAGGGGATCTCCCGATGACTTGGCCGATCTCTATTTGAGACATGCCGCTGAAATAATAGAGGCTGATAATGTTCTGGTATTTTGGATTTAAAGTTTGAATTGCTTGATGCATCTCTTTAAGCTTTTTGTCTCCGAAGAGAGTTTTGTCGAGCTTTTTAATCTCGTTTTTGCACTCTGTGATCAAGTCGGGATGACTCTCGAAATTCTCTGGGAGAAGGAATGTCTTTGGTTTCTTGTAATAACTCTTGAGTGTGTTAATAGCTATCCTATAAAGCCAAACCTTGATTGAGATACCTTGCCATTTGAAGCGGTGAAAGCTTTTGAAGGCCTTGATGAATGCATCGGCAGTGATGTCGTAAGCAATGTCAGCAGACATAACGCGTTTCATTAAGTATCTAAAGATATGATCATAATAGAAGTTGTATACTTCGGCGAAAGCTTCAGTATCCTCTTTGAAATCTTCTATTATCTGTCTTTGAGCCGATATTGGAAGGTCGTCTCGCTTCGTCATTAATAATAACGTAATAGGAACTTACAGGTTGCGCTTTTTTTAAGATAAGCGGATGATATTAAAGCATATAGAAGAAGTTGTGTCTATCAGATGAAACTCTGTTTTTAGCGAACTTATGACTCTATATGATGTGGCAACAGTTATAGTTGTCGTTGCCTGGTTGACAGATGCGCACTCTAGGGTAAAATTTACCTTAAATTTTTTAGCTGTAAAAATTATGGTACTACGCTTCGAAAGTAGGGGTTCGGTAGAAAGTCCCGAGAGACTAAGTCGCATAGATCAAGGATTAATGGCATATCGTCCCGCTTCTCCAAAAATGAGACCGAAAAATTGGACAGAATGTCCGGAAATGATTCCTGTTATTCCAGGAGTTGCTAAGTTTGAAGCCGAGAGATTACCTGGAGCTTTTGCGATGGGTAAAGCAGTGCCGGAAGTAGCTTTACAAGCAAATGGACATACAAGAGGAGATTATGTTGCAGGAACTACAGACTTGCGTACGCAGTTTGTAACTCTAACAGGAGCTGCTACGACAGCAATGGAACAAGGCAATGAAGAATTAATGAGACTGCTACTTCAACATGCGCAGTACAAATATGCTGTGATGCAGCATGCACTGAGAGCAAAATACAATCCTCAGTTTTGCGCAGAGCATGGATTCGATTTAGGAGAGGTGAATCCAGTACTCCAAATGGGACACCCAGGATTGCACATGCCAAGTAAAGAATGGACAGGCAGCTTAGAAGACGCCGCTAGAGAAGTGGGGATTTTTGACAGAGCACAGATAGCAATAATTAATGAGCACAATAGTCGCGACAGAAGTTCAATTCTTGGACATTGCCAAATAATAGATCAGAGAGCTTTAGCAACCGATGTCCCATCCAGAATAGCTTCAATCGCCTTGCCTCATATGGATGTTCAAGAGGGCATTGTTATTTTTAATCCAACAATGGAAACCTCTGAAGAAATGATACCAAACCCTTTGAATGATGGATGGTACGGAAAATTCGATGGAAGAATTTACAATTATGTCCCGGTAGTAGTTAGGATTTCGGGACATATATTTGAAAGAGGAACAGGTCAACTAAGACAAGGCAGCATAACTTTTAATGCAAGAGAAGGCGTAATTCAAATAGAGCATGAAGGTATTGAGCCATACGAAATACCACTTAGAGACAACGCTGATAATTCAACAATGAGACTTATTATGGATCTATTAGATGGAATAACTCCATTAGACAGATTTGAGGATATGCCTACCGAATTTGACCAGGAAGCGGTCCCTCATCGTGGACATGTGAGAGCGCCCGGTGTTTTCCATAGTCTAGAACATTATTACGGACCTGGAAGTGAAAGGTCGGTGAAATCAGCAGAAGGATTGGCAGCTATCAATGGGCGTTTGATAGTAGAAGGAGCAGAGACAGTACTAAAGCTGCTAACAGGCGGACAGGAAACTCGAGAAAGTGAAAGGATTGCTGCCATTCACGGTCGTCACATAGTAGAAGATGCGATATGGGAAAGTACAGTTCAAGATGCTCCAGGACATATAGCCAACTTATGTCTGGGCCGAGGGATTACAAACCCAGTCCCATTTGAATTCATGGGGCTAAGCAAAACTCAGCAAGCCGAAAGCAGAACAGCTTAAGTCGTCATCATCTTAAGTCCAACGCTAAATACTAGCGGAATATTTAGGTATAAAACAAGAAATACGACCGCACTAATCCCGGCAAGTTTTAGCTTAGTCAAATTGGTAATTTTCTTAATTTTAAGGGGCGATTTGAAATCATAATTTTTCATAGCACGGAAAAGAAACGGCACAAATAAAACCTGCATGGCTGCAAAAACACACCAAATAGACGGGCTGTCTTTTACGACATCAAAAACACACATGACATCAGACGAACACGACGAACCACTAACCTGAAAAAACCTCGCAACATACGCATAAACAAGAGAAAGAATAAACGAAATATTCAAGACAAAAAACGGATAAATAGAGAGCAATTTCTTATTTATTTTTGAACCAGAAATCTTACGCGCATAAAAAGCACAGACATTCCAATAAACAAAAAGAGCTATCCACATAGCTCCCCAAACAACATGCGACTCACCACGGACCCAAAAGTGCAAATTCTCAAAAACCATTGGATGCACAAATATATATATAGCCGTCAGGATTATCAGTAGAATAAAAGCATTACTGCCAAATCGAAGTCTTGTAAGACTCTCCAAAGACCTCAAGAAGAAATACATAGCCGAAATCGACACAATAAGACCGATCTTATATAAAAGCTGACTACCCGTCGCGATAGATGCAAATTCAAAAAATTGATGTCCAGCATCACAGAGTAGCCCAATGAGTACATACTTAAAGAAAGGATGTAACTTACTAGCAGCTTTCTTAATGCGAAAGCCAATGTGCTTGATCCACGAATATAGACAGCCTGTTGCAATAAGACTTCCTGCAGCCAAAGAAACTTCCTTCGAATAACACATATGTAGCGATTTTATATCCGCATATTATACCATAAAACCGCAGGCTTGGATAGGCAGCAATAAAATATAATTAACTAACAAAATTACTGACTACTAGCCATCAACCCTAAATCCTGCAGATAAACTCTAAGCCAATAATCTTGGGCTTCATCTACACTAGAAACTCTATTAGGAGACGGGTAATTGCTCAGTGATTCTTCAGGAACTGCATTTGGCAGTATTACAAAAACATTATGATCTTCGACAAGTGACTCAGTCCCTAAGGCATGCCAAGTTCCTACGGCAAAAAATTTATCTTGGCCAGTATCGCTTGAGGCAATCGTATCAGCATATCCTTGGTTGCGACCATTTATCTGGTAATAAAAGTATTTCGCAGCGGCTTCGACATGGGTACAAAAATCTGCATTGCCAGCAACATAAGTTTCAAAAAGAGATTGCATAAGGGCAGGATCATTACCAACACGTGCATGAATCTGTTGCCCCAAAGCGCGTAAAGAAGCCCTGTTTCCAAGGGTGCTAGGGTCGTGCTCTATGCTTAAAGCAGTAGCTACTTGAGAAATTACATTAGCCATGATTCTGCTAATCTTGGGCTTTTCGGATCCCCATTCAGAACGTATTTCTGCATACTCAACAGGTTCAGCTCCAAATGTTTGAACAGCATCCTCATAAATATACTCAATAACAGTATCACCACGGCGAAATTCGCCAGTCGCTTTATATTGCGGCATATTACCTGAATCAAAAGATGGCCAGCCTTCACGCTGGAAACGTTCGTTATGTTTTATTTCTGCCATACTTGGGGCTCCTTCCAAGAAATTTGTCTCCACACCAAGCTTTCTCATCTCATGAAATATACGTACACATTGGTCTTGTACAGCATATAATCTAGGATCTTGCTCATGAAGGTCTTTGAAATGAAGCCTAGGGACAATATAAAGATTAGGTTTGCTAGGATCGTAAGACTCAGGGCGAACAATAACTCTGCCATAATCTGATACCATCTCATCAATGATAGATGGAATATTTTCTCTAGAGATCGATGGATCAGGAGATGCAGGTTGGAAAACATCAGACACAGTAGGCTCAGGACTAGTTGAAGCTGCTACAGCAGGGACTTCTGTAGTAGGTGTTGCAGGAGTAGTCGACTCTTCTTGCTCGGGTTGTTGACAGCCAACAGCGGCTAACATCAATAGGGAAACTAATGCAGTCCGAACAGATGGAGTTACTAATGGACGACCGAGGCCAGGATAGGATTTAGGCATGTGATTTGAAAACTAATAAGGGATGTAATTATGCAGCAAAATAGCAAATTCGTCAAGTCTGGCGAGGGTGATTTTTGAAAGCTGATGAAGTCTAAGCTGCAAGCTCATACAACTCATCACGGGAATGCCATGCTCCATCCTTTTGAAAAATCTCACCACTCGCAATCAATTGTCTGAAATGAGGAGTGTCCAAGCGGTCAGTAACGTATGAAGGAATAGGTAATTCTTGCTCACCAAGCTTCCGTGCTCCTGTGAAATTAGCCTCGATATATGCACGAACCCTAGGTGCATTAGCAATCGATGCAACACATACATAAATTCGTCCACCTGGTGCTAAACGATCTTTTGCTGCTTCTAAAAACCTTAAAACAATATATGTGCCGTCTTCTCCAGCATCAATGTGTAAGTTACCACTACCAAGTATTGCTGGTGTTTGAGGTACATTTCCAACAATTACATCTTGCTGTTCTAAATCAGACGGGAATAAGTCGGTTTGAAAAAACTCAAAATCATTAATGTCATTTAATCTAGCGTTATTATCCGCCAGTTGAGTCGCATGCTCATCTAATTCCGACCCTTTGATTGATGCTGCTCCTAATTTAGATGCCAAAATACTCAAAATAAGACTGCCAAATCCTACCTCGTAGAACTTTCCCCCAGGATTTACCTGCATGTGTTTTACAAACAACATCGTAGTCCTAGAAGGAGCGAAAACACTAGGCTCTAAACGGAGTTTCAATCTTTGACCACGTAATAGATACTCACGATCAAGATACTCTGCACTATCAGGGACTCCAACGCCGGCTGTTACTTGAGCATGGACATTCCCAATCATTTGAGCAACATGGGCTCCTCCAATAGGGTTTGTAGCACCAACTCGTCCTAATCTAAATACTTCAAAAGTCATAGGGTCATTTCCATAACCAAACATCCATCCATCATTTGGCCGTAAGTCTAAATACACAGAATCATCTCTCTCAGCCATCATAGAAAATGCTATTCGAGCTTCTCTTATACCTCTAATTAACCCTGCTAAAGCAAGAGCTCTAAGTTCATCAATTGATTGAATAGATCCCAGTAAACGTTTTCTATCATCCCCATCAGTAGCTTGTTGCCATTCTAACCAATCTGTAGGCAATGAATCATCTACACCCATCAAGATAAATATTATTCATTAGAAGCTGCAAGAATTTGCGCTAATTTTTCCTCAAAAGTGTCAAATGTAACAGATGTATTCATTTCAGGTGCTGAAAGAGCTCCTCTATCTCGATACATTTGCATATCTTGCGTCACAACATCCATGCTAATAGACACATCATAGCTATTTGCATCATCTCCCCAAGCTCGATAAAGCGTGAACATAAGAGATGGATTATTGTCAGGGGCTAGGCTGGATTTTGCTATAAAAATCTCACCTACAAGATACTCATTTCCAAGCATTGTGCGAATTCCCTGACGAAATGCTTCAAAACCAGCTTTAGCTTCTAATATTTGATCTCTAGTAGTGCCTGTATCTGCACCTCGTGGAGCAATAGCAGCACCTCTAGCTGTATCCATAATATGTGACATCGTATGATTGATTAACTCTCTTCTTGCATCAATGACTTGTTGAAGAGCCGCCACTAATTCTGGAGATTGGCAACCGTGAAGACTTTGGCGCAATTCCTCTACTTCGCGCCTTTCAGAGTTAAAACAATCTTGATGAACTAAGTAATATCCTATAGGGGAATCAGTCATAAAAACACTTGTTAATAGTTGCAAATTCTAGCACGAAAAAGCGCATTGTCAATGCTGGTGGGCCTGGTTGGGTGGTTTTAGAACTTATGGGGGCCAATTGCTAATACAAATTTAAGCGTCATATTGCTGACGAGTCAAAATAGTTCTCTGCATGTCAGTATTTAATGTACCTCTTAGTGCATGTATCGTCGCTTCAGCATTTGGTCCTTCAGGATGTGTTACGATCATGTCATTGGTATTTGCTTGATCAAATGCATTCACAAGATGTATCGCAGCAGTTGTTATTTCTTCATCCGAACCTGAAAGAATAGCTTGTTCAGCTTTTGCTCGCACCTCTGTAAGAGTATCCCCATATAAACCTGATGGAATTAAATTGGCATGCGTTAAAGCTTTAATAGCAGCAGAAACTTGCTCTCTGCATTGAACGGTTTTTACTTCAGTCATAAGGTCTTAACATTAGAAATTAACTTCGAAACCCAATTATGACAGCGACCTTGACAAAAGTCAAGCTCATGGTGGGCCTGGTTGGACTTGAACCAACGACCAATCGGTTATGAGCCGACTGCTCTAACCACTGAGCTACAGGCCCAAATTTTCAAAGATGCTCATAAAAACAAGCAAACGCAATTTTAATGTGAAGCCGCAAAAAATGCAATTGCATTAAAAAAACCACCCACTACAACCTACAAGCTACCAGCTACAAACTACTTCCCAGCCTTCGCAATTGTCCTAGCAAGCAAAGACTTCCTTCTAGCAGCAGTTTTCTTATCAAGAACTTTCTTTTTTGTAGCCATATCGATCTCTTTTTGAGCGCGTGGCAGAGCCTTTACAGCTTCATCAACCTTTCCAGCTTTAACAGCATCGACTACATCACGCATAGCTCTCTTATACTTAGTACGTGTGTTGTAGTTACGAGCTTGTTTTACTCGAGATTGCTTTAGTGCTTTTTTTGCTGCTGATGTAATTGGCATAAAATCTTTCTAAAAGTTTAGCGAGGGAGAATATAAGGTAAATAAAGGTATAAGTCAAACAAAATCCGCACGAAACTCATTTTTTCAGCTTTTTTTAATATCACTGTGCTAATTTGGGCATCCTTTCCCCTGTGCACACGGAAATTTTTACAAACTAATCAAAACGAAAAATGAAAAAGTACATTTCGACGTTGTTACTAATACTTCTTCTAGTTCCAAGCCTGAAAATCGAGGCAAAAGCCGCATCAGCCCTAGACGTTGTAATCAACGAGGTGGCTTGGGCGGGTTCAGAGGATGACTCATCGGCCGAATGGATTGAACTCAAGAACAACACAAGTTCAGAAGTTAATTTAACGGGTTGGACAATTCTAGATGACGACAGCACAACCTACGAACTTTCTGGTACAATCTCCGCTAATGGATATTTTTTGCTAGGGAATCACAGCGATGCAGATTTAGAGGTAAGCCTTTCTCTTGCTAACTCAGGTGATTCGCTAGAGTTACTCGACGATTCAGGAACGGCGATCGATACAGTTAATTCATCTGGAGGAGCATGGCCAGCAGGTGACAACGATACAAAGGCCTCAATGGAGAGAATCGACTCAACAGCTGAAGGAAGCGACAACTGGAGCGACTGCACAGATGATAGTGGATCCACACCAAAAGCACTAAACAGCGTTAGCGAAAGCTCAACAGGTACAATAGTTGCACTGGAGGTTTCTGACTCAGAACCAAGTGAAGGAGATACAGTCACGGTAACCGCAACAATTTCGGACGTCACAGATCTTTTCTCATATGGATTTGATATAGATTACGATGGTTCAGGACTAACTTATCAATCCACGACTCAAGGCGATTTTTTGAGCGAATCAGGTTCGGTCTCAACGTCTTTCAACGCAGAGCTAGAGAACGGCGAAGAAGGAACTGTGGTAATAGGTGAAGCACGTACTCAAGACGAGAAAACAGGAGCCAGTGGAGACGGAACGCTTTTCGAAATAGAATTTCTAATTGTTGACGCTTCAAGTTCATCAATCACGATTTCTACTTCAAACAGCTTTGTAGCCAGTGTAGATGCTGACATAGAAGCAGATTTTGAAAGCACTCAAATAGGTTCGGAAGCTGCAAGCGTAGATCAAGTATCAAATGTGTCAGCTGCAGAAGGAACAGAACGATATTCGATAGTTTTGACATGGGATGCTGTAGATAGCGCAGACTCTTACAGGCTTTTGAAGCTAAACTCAGCAGGTGATTATGAAGAACTCACAAGCGTTACAGATCTTACTTATACAGATGACTCATACATAATTCCAGACAATACATACTCATACCAGATTATAACAATAGCAGGTGATTCAGAGAGTGAAGCTGTATCGGTATCAGGTTCGGATTCTCGTGGACTTAAAGGAGATAACAACCGTTCAGACAGAGTAGATGGACGTGATTTGGAAAACCTCGCTCAGCATTATGGTGAGACATATTCGGATGAAGATTACGATGTATTAATAGATACAACTTATGATGGAAATATTAATGGAAGCGATCTCATCGATTTGGGAATAAATTGGGCGTTAACTTACGAGACAGAATAGTTGTAGTTATAGATGGAGGAGGCCTTTTATTCGCAAAGACCATTCGGGTCTCCTCCCTTAACACCTTAACCCATGTCAATCAAAGTAAAAACAATGATAATCTGGACTGTATTGCTGCTTCTACTTGCAGCGGCGCCTAAAACACAAGCAGCTGACAATCAGATTGCCATAGACACGTACGAGTCTGATACAGAACTTACAGCAGTTATTAGCGCTAACAACTTAACAGAACCTGTGATAGGTATTGCCTTCGATTTGGCTTATGATCCAGAAGTGCTCTCATATTCTTCATACGAAGAGGGGGCTTTCTTTGAAAGCGGAGGGGAGCCGATTTATCTAGTGACTTACGATATAAATCATCTTGGAGGCAGGGTTATTGCTGGAATAACTTTAAAAAGAGCAGATCAGGAGGTTAATGCTACCGGCACGATCATAGCGTTCAATTTTGATATTATTGAAAAGGTTGATACGGAGCTTGTTTTCAAAAATCCAATAATTTCAAAAATTAATGACGAAGGGAAAAGAGAAGATTTGCAGAATATTGAATGGATAGACCAGACTGTATACATGGAGGAGGAAAAAGACATAATTCTTGCGACAGAAGATAGCCTAATAGAACCATTGCAACCTATCGAAACCGAGACCCAAGAGGAAGACGAACCGCCAAATACTATGATGGCAAATGTCCTTAATATTCCACGCACGCATACGACGATAACCATTATTGTCATAAGTATACTTTCGATGCTTCTTGCCATTTGTTATATTGCTTGGCGCAAACCCTTAATACGCCGCAATGCTGTCAAAACCACTCATTCTCGCATCGAAAAGTCCTCGTAGAAAGCAATTACTCGAAGACATCGGACTCAAATTTGAAATAGATCCTGCAACAGATTACGAAGAGATTCTAGATGCCGAAGAATTAACTCCGTCCGCAATAGCTATCCAAAACGCTGAAGGGAAAGCTATCGAAGTAGCAAAAAAACACCAAGACTCATACATATTAGGAGTTGATACAATTGGAGCTTACCAAAATCATATTTTGGGCAAACCAAAAGACTTTGAAGATGCAAAACGCATCTTGAAAATCCTAAATGGCACAACTCACGAAGTCATCTCAGCAATAGTCATCATAGAAACTGACAAAGATGGCAACATAAAGCAGAAGAAATCTTATGCAGAAAGAACTTATGTTACATTCGCCAAAATGAGTCCTGACGAAATCGATCATTACATAAAATCAGGCGAATCAATGGACAAGGCCGCAGCTTTCGCAATCCAAGGTCTTGGATCGCTTTTTATAGAGAAAATTGATGGTGATTACTTCAATGTTGTTGGACTGCCGATGTTCAGACTAAACCAGATGTTCAAAGAGTTTGATGAAGAGCTAATAAACATGATATAAATTAAGTTACCATAGTACTTAAAACAAAAATAAAATGGCAAAAAAAGGAGGCAAAATTGCACTAGCACTAGGGCTTCTTACAGGAGCTGCTACAGGTATTTTGTTTGCACCAGGCAAAGGCAAAGATCTTAGAAAAAAAATTGGAGCCGAAAGAAAAAAAGGTGGAACAGGAGCAAAAGCTGTAGGAAACGACCTTAAAAAAATGGGAGAAGAGATCTTAGATCTTATGAAAGAGGTCGCTGAAACAGAAGAAGTCCAAGGATTTTTCGACAAAATCAAAGGCGAAACCGCGAAAATAACAAAGGTTAAACAAGAAGATATCGATAAATGGGTCGAAAAAGCTCATGACAAAGCAGAAAAATTAAAGAAACTGGCTAACAAATATGCAAAACACAAAAAGTCAGAGATAGAAGGAGAGGTTAAGAAACAAACCAAAAAAGCAAAGAAAACCGTATCCAAAGCAAAAAAAACTGCAAAAAAAGCAGAAACAAAAGCTCGAAAAACGGTTAAAAAAGCAGCAAGCAAGGTTAAGAAAACGGCTGCAAAAGTAGAAAAGAAAGCTACTCCAAAAAAAGCCACGAAAAAGAAAAAATAACCCTGTAAATTATTATGCCAACCAAAAAACTAACCATCGGAATCATAGGCGGTAAAGGAAAGATGGGGAGCGCCTTTGCTGATTTCTTCGAGAATTTAGGCTACGAAATCTTGATCTCGGATATCAAAACCAAGCTTAGCAACACCCAGCTAGTAAAAAAATCTGATGTCGTAATCGTCTCTGTGCCCATAGACAAGACTGAATCCGTGATCAAAAAAATTGTACAGCACCTAAGGCCGTCTCAGCTAATTATGGACCTTACATCGGTCAAAGAAATGCCTGTCCGCGAAATGTCAAAAGGAAAAGCATCGGTAATAGGACTCCACCCTATGTGTAACAATACAACTTTCGGTCCAGGTCAGAAGATACTAATGTGCCCAGACAGACCTGGTAAATGGCTTAAATGGGCCGAAGATATTTTTGGTAACAAAGGAGGAATGATTCTGCACAAATTAACAGCTGAGCAGCACGATAAATTAATGAGCCTCGTACAGGGTCTTGTTCACTTTGCAGAGTTCACTTTTGGAAAAGCTTTAAAAGAAAGGGGAGTCAAAGTTAACGATTTACTTCCGTTCGCAAGTCCAGCTTCAGGCTTGAAAACAGAAATAGCAGCAAGAATATTATCTCACGATCCTAATCTGTACGGGAATATCCAGATACACAATGAGCGTATTCCCGATGTGATAAAAACATTCATCGAAGCAGCAGAAGAACTCTATGAAATCGTTAAAAAGAAAGATTTAGACGGCTTCTGTAAATGCTTCAACGAAGCGTCGGAATTTCTGGGCGATTACAGGTATAAAGCCCAAAAAGAGAGCGATTGGATCATCATTCAATGGCTAGAAAAATTCAACAAAAAACCAACCATCGAACAAAAAAAGTATTCAAAAGACGACATAGCAGTTCTAGGTCCAAAGAACTCATATTCGTACTTCGCAGCTCAAAAAGTGAAAACCAATTTAAAGCTAAAAAAAGAGATATGTTGTTTGCCAAGTGTTGATGCGGTGTTTGATGCTGTAGCTAAGAAGAAGGTTTTTGCAGGTGTAGTCCCGATAGAAAACATCTTGCACGGAACAATTCGAGAAACTATGGACGGACTTTTCAAGAAGAATGTTCAGATCAAAGCTGAATTCAAAATGCCTATACATCATTGCCTGGCTGTTTTGAATAAAGATGCGAAGATAAAGGCCATATATTCTCACCCGCAAGCGCTTTATCAGTGCTCGGATTTTATAAAGAAGAATTATAAAAAAGCTGAAATAGAGAAAAAATCTAGTACATCAGCAGCTTTTGAATACGTAAAAAAGATGAAGCTAGAAGATGCAGCAGTAATTGGACCGGTAAAAGCAGCACAAAATTTCGGATTTAAAATCTTAGATCGCAGCATAGAAAACGACAAACGAAACACAACGACTTTCGTCCTAATCACGCACAAGGACGCAAACCTCAGGTTAAAAACTAAGCCAAAACAGGTCTCAATCGCCTTCCATTTCTCAAAAGATAGCGCAGGATCGCTACACAGTGTTCTCGGAGACTTCTCGGACGCAGGTATCAACCTTACGAGGTTAGAATCACGTCCTGCAGAACACTCGCTAGGAGACTATGTATTCTTCGTCGACTTCTTAGGTACACTTAAATCATCAGAGAAAGCACTCAAGGCTATCAAGAAGAAAGTAGCGAAGCTGAAAGTGCTGGGGGAGTATTGACAAAGCGTTAACAGTTATCGTTGACAGACTAACAACACAATTGCCAGGTTTACATGGGCGAAAACCCTATATATAAGCCGGAGAGTTGACACATGGTAAAAGCATGTTAAAATAACAGTCTTAGTATTAATTAATTAATTAATTAAGTCACGATGAATGCAGGAAGGCAGAAAGAAGAAGGGATATTGTCTAAGGGTGATGCAGCTCGATATTTAGTTGAAATAATAGGTAGCGCAATAGAGACAGACGATCATAGACATATAGCTGGAAGGTGGGTGCAAGAAGATATAAGAAAAGAGATAGACGCTTTAAGAGGTGATTTTGAAGAATCGGGAGATGATGAAACATACGATTTTATAGCAAGAAAAGGAGAAACAAATGATATTAAGGCATTAATTCGTTGGTTAAATAAGATTGAAGCAGAATTAAGAGATATGGTGGAAGAAGATAAAGTAGCAAGAACCCTAACTAATCTTAGAAATGACGTATATGACGTCCTAGGAAGCAATATAGTAAGATTTAGCGAAAGTTTGGAAATAAAAGAACTACTTGAATTATCAGCAGAAGAATGTTCGAAAGAAGAAGCAATAAAAAAAGCGATGAGCTTAAGAGGAGCACTACAGCTTGCTAGTGAGCATAAAATGTTACTTGGTGCAAACGTATCAGGATTACTTGCCACGCTAGGCTTTGCCTTTATGAGTATTTATACAAGAAGTAGCGAAACGGCACCTATCTATGCGGAACTAACATCCAGTCAACTATTGGCATCAGTAGCAGCGACAGTAGCGATTTTAATATTAATTATAGACCTTGAATGCTGGGTATGTAAAACGTCAAATCTCAGAGAGAAAACAGGAAGAACATTATACGAGATTGAACACAGTGAAAAAAACCAAACTATAAAAGCATTCAATGCATCCATAATAGAGGTTTTAAGGGGGCCTACAAACAGAAGCTTACGAAAGCTATTAACCGTTAGACAGTCACTCGAGAGAGAACTTGGACGAACAAGATTTGATGAAGCAAGGCGAGATTCAAGAGAGACTCTGGAAGCACTACTCGATCGTGCAACAGCGATTGACGAAGTAGATGCCTTAACAAAAACAAGTGAGTGGTCAATTGATGCCATGACAAGAGCCACAAGGAGAGGCCCTGTGACAATCCCAGTAAATGGGAAGTTTGATGTGACTTTTTCCAGAAGAGGGACGACAGCACCTCAAGCAGACTTGTCACATCAGCACACAGCACAAGCAGATAGAGCAACTAGGAGAATACCTAATGCACAGAAGGTACGTTAGCCTCGCAATTCCTTCATCATATTGATCCTCTGATCAATAAGAGCCTTCGTCCCAATATCTTTCCTGTAGAAGACAGGTCCTTTCACGCTACCCATAGCTGATGTCGCAAGCTCAGCAGCTTTCTCAAGCCTGTCCGCAATTCCAACAAAAGCAACAGCTCTAGATCCACCAAGATACAAGCCATCTTCACGTTGATCTACAGAGGCGTAATAAGTCTTTACGCCCTCTGGAATGTCGCCGACCTCGATCAACTCGCCTTTAACAGGCTTATCCGGATATCCTTCAGGAACTATGTATTTGCAAACAGTAGCTTTTTTCTCAAACTCAATATCCATGCCCTCGAGAGAGCCTTGAATAGTAGCTTCACAAATATCGACAAAATCACTCTTAAGTATGGGCAAAACATTCATAGCCTCAGGATCTCCGAATCTCACATTGTATTCGATTAGACCGACTTTATCCTTACAAGCGATAAATCCACCATACATAATACCTGTGTAATAAGTTCCAGTCTCTTCATAAAGCGCTTTCGCAACCTGCACATTAATCTCATGAGCATCTTTGATATCAGAAGGCCGCAAAAACGGCAAAGAATGGTCCTCACAACTGTAAGTCCCCATCCCACCAGTATTCGGCCCCTTATCACCATCATAAGCTCTCTTATGATCTTGAACAGCCGGCATGCTAACAACAGTCTTTCCATCAACAAAACTCATCAAACTAAACTCCTGTCCAACAAACTTCTCCTCAACAACAACCTTTCCATCTTCTTCGACACACTGCTCAGCATACTTAACACCGTCATCAATAGTTTCCAAATGATCTCCAGAAACTTTCACACCTTTACCACCTCTAAGACCATCAGCCTTAACAACATAGTTCCCGCCAAGCTCCTCCATGAATTCACGAATCCCATCAGAACTATAAAAAACCTTAAACTCAGGATTCCCAGGGATATTATATTTGCGCAAAAGATCACGAGCAAAAGATTTCGAAGACTCAAGAGCCCCAACAGTCATAAGAGGGGAGGCTGACTTCACACCTACTTCAAGAAGCATATCAACCACACCGTCTGCAATAGGCGCTTCCGGTCCAACAACAGCGAAATCCGGTCTAGTATGCCGCGCAAATTCCTTAAGCTTATCAAAATCACTGAGCGAACCAACTTCATAGGCTGAAGAAAGTCCAAAAAGCCCCGGATTCTTCGCACTACCATAAGTCACAACCTCAATATTATGAGAACTCCTCAGCAAAGTCTCAGCAATGACATGCTCACGCGCACCATTACTTATCACAAGTACTCTTTTCATAGTATTAGAATTTTAGAATATAAAAATTTTAGAATCCATTCCCCTCTACTCTCTACTGCTTACTGACTACTGCTTACTGACTACTGACTACAAGAGCGGCGCCTGATCAGCCATATACGAACATCCACCTCTTTCGCAGTCTCTCTCGCTTTCAGTTTGTTCCAATGTGCCAGCATCGACGTCACCAGTCGGATATTTCCCATCAAAACATGCCAAACAGAACTCATTTACATCGCCAAACTTAACAGCTTCAACAAGATCATCGACTTCTTGATAGAAGAGGGCATCAGCATCTATAGATTTGCGGATTTCTTCAATAGTTAATTCATTAGCTATGTACTCTTTGCGACTTGGGAGATCAATGCCATAAACACAAGGAAACCTAAGCGGTGGAGCAGCAGAAGCGAAATAAACTTTCTTTGCGCCAGCTTCCCTCACCATAGCTATAATCTTCTTAGACGTGTTGCCACGTACGATACTATCATCGACAAGTAACACATTTTTGTCTTCAAGCTCAGGAACGTTAGGACTCAACTTATATTTGATAGATTTCTGCCTAACTTCCTGCCCTGGCATGATGAAGGTTCTACCTATATAACGATTCCTAATCATACCTTCACGCATCTTTACGTCGATCTCATGTGCCAAAGCAACAGCAGTAGATCTAGAAGTATCAGGTACAGGACAAACAACATCTATATCAAGGTTAGCTTCTTTGATCTGTCTAGCAAGCATCTTACCCATATGAAGACGTGACTTATAGACAGAGATGCCATCTACAATCGAGTCTGGTCTTGCAAAATAAACATGCTCAAAAATACACGGAGTAAACTTCTCATCAACAACTGTTTGACGGTGAACCTGTCGATCATTATCTATAAAGATCACTTCACCATTGCCAACATCCGAGACCCTTTCAAATCCAAGAAGCTCAAAAGCCACAGATTCAGAGGAGAAAATATAATCTGTATTAAGCCCATTTTGACGTTTGCCAAAAACACCAGGACGAAGTCCATGCGGATCCCGGAAAGCAACCATGCCTTGCCCAGCAATATGAGCAACAACAAAATACCCTCCACTAATTTTCTCATGAACCTCAGCAACAGCATCAAAAACCTGCTTAGGTCCAAGCTTAGTCCCAGGATTTTGTCTGCGTAAAGCTTTTGCGAAAACATGCATGATAAGCTCAACATCACAAGTAGAATTAACAAAAACTAACTCCTTCTCCGACAGATCTTTCTTCATTTGCCAGAAATTCACCAAATTCCCATTGTGAGCCATCCCAATCCCGTAAGGAGCAGACCTCTGAAAAGGTTGAGCGTCAACAGCACCACCCCCGCCGACAGTAGGGTAGCGCAAGTGTCCAATTCCAATATTGCCTTTAAGGCGTTCCATTACCTCTGGAGGAAATACATCGCGTGTTAGACCAAGGTCTTTGTGGAGATGGAATTGATTCCCATCATAAGTAATGATTCCACACGCATCTTGACCACGATGTTGAAGAACAAGCATCGCATCATACAGATCATAAGCGGCGTTTTCACTGCCATAGATTCCGACGACTCCGCACATATTATTATTAAGTTAGTAGTAGGTAGTGGTAGTAGTAGTGTAGTAGTTGCGCCTGCGACGCATCCCAAGTTATTAACTATTAGTTCCTAGTTTCTTACAAGCCAACAACGTATTCTCCATCAAGCAGGCAACGGTCATAGGACCGACACCGCCAGGGACAGGTGTGATATAAGAAACCTTCTTAGAAACCTCATCAAAATCGACATCCCCAACAAGCCGCCCATCTTCAAGCCGATTAATACCAACATCAATAACAGTAGCCCCTTCTTTAACCATATCAGCAGTTATTAATCCAGGCTTGCCAACAGCTACAACAAGTACATCAGCACGCTCCGTATGACTCTTGAGATCCTGAGTATCTATATGACAAGTTGTCACAGTGGCATTCCTGTTGAGAAGCATCATAGACATAGGTTTGCCTACAACATTACTATGCCCAACAACAACAGCCTCCATACCTTGAACATCAATATCATAGTGATCCAATATTTTCAAAACGCCCTTAGGTGTGCAGGGCGCCAAATCCATAAACTCTTCTGACAAAAACATCTTCCCGATGTTGTAAGCATGAAAACCATCTACGTCTTTATAAGGACCAATAGCTTTCAAAACTTCCGGAGCATAAACGTGCTCAGGAAGTGGCAATTGAACCAAAATCCCATGTACGTCATCACGATCATTAAGCTCATGCATAAGTTCTATCATTGATTCAGTCGTAACTTCAGAAGGATCAAGACTAATCTGCTCCCATTCAATACCAACTTGCTCACAAGCCTTCTTCTTCATACGAACATAAGTCTCGCTCGCCGGATCATTTCCAACCAAAACAACCACCAACTTAGGTGGGGTAGTCAGCTGGCGCACTTCTCCTGCAACTTTATCTAAAACTTCTTTGGCTACAAGCTTACCGTCAAGAATTTGCATTTGAGTATAGGAGAAAAATAGTGCAAGTCGATTCTAGCAATTGATATGATTTAAAGCAAAGCAATAAGTAACTTTATTGCAAATAAAATTCAAATACCTTCTTTGTTTTTTCTTGCCATACACATGTGCCAATTTGCCAAGAACATGTGGATGACCTTTTATGTGCTGTTTTGAAAAACAGTAGCTTGAACAGCGCCAGGTAGCTGCCATGATAGTAAATCCAAGAAAAAACTTGATGTCAGAAGTTCGATGAACGTTATAGTTCAGATTCTACAATATCCCAAATTAATGCAGCAGTATCCTCGATTTTGTCCTGCAGCATAACATTTCGCCATCCATACTTTTCCCCGAGATCTTGCAGAACAAGACGACATTTCTCAATAAGTTCATCGCTTTCCTCATGGATATGTGTTTTCTCTTTTGCACTCAAAACACGCGGACCATCAATCAAAATAGCAAGATCTTCCTGGACAAGGTACCGATTCAGACTTTCTAGCCAAAAAGCATCAAGCCCTTTCGCAGTACCCCAAGCAATACCCGTACCTATATAATCTTCCGCAACAACAGTATAACCATCATCTAGCCATTTCTTCAAAGTAGGCTCGAATTGGTATCTATTCAAAGCAAACCACATTTGAAGTTCAGCTTCCGTAACTCCCTGGTGCTGCCCGCCCCTTATAAAGTCATTTAAATACGGACCCGTCGGCTCAAGATCGTATACAGGGAACTTTACATATTTAACTTTATGTCCAACTTCTTCAAGCTTTGCTGCTAATCTCTTAGCATGAGTAGTCTTTCCTGTGTTGTTCGTTCCGTATAGAGTAATAAACATATATAAAGGCTAGATACTAAATACTAGATACTGCTATTATCCCGTACTCCCAAAGCCACCACGACTTTCGGCACTAATCTCATCAACCTCTTCCCAATCGAACTTATCAATTTTGACAAAAACACCCTGAGCAATCTTAGTTCCACGCTCAATAGTTACAGACTCACCGCTAAAGTTATAAACTTGAATTTTAATCTCATCCTCAGGTCCACAATAATCATGATCAATAATTCCAAAGCCATGTGGAGGAGTAACACTATGCTTACGCGGAGTACTAGAACGTGAAGCCACGATAAGCATATATCCTTCAGGTACCCCAACAATGACATTTCCTGGAATAAGCTCGATAGTTCCTGGCTCAATAGTTGTAGTTTCACGCGCAATGATATCAAAACCAACCGACCCACCAGTTTCATACCGTGGTAATGGAAGCTCTTTATCGACTCTTTTTATTTTAACTTTTTGCATCAAAAACTTCTTTTAACTCTTCAAGAAGCTTACCCTCAATCACTCTACCATGTCCAGGGAAAATGGTATCTGCAATTTCAAAAATTTTCTTAAGAGATTCTGCATATGGCTCAGGATGTTGCGCAGTGATTTTAGACTCTCCACGAATCATATCCTCGCGGATTGCATCACCTGCACAAACATAAGTTTTCCCTTCTTCACGATACACAAACGAAACATGATCAAAAGTGTGACCAGGGGTAGGAATGAGCTCAATATCGGTAGGCCACTCAAGTCTATGAGCTTCAGGGTCTTTATAAATATAAGTCTTGCCATTAGGCCACAGAAGAGCAGATCTAGTAAAAATCGGACAATAATCAGAAAAAAGAAAATTATTCGAAGTATGATCTAAATGATGATGAGTATTAAACACAGCATCAATGTCAGCAGGGACAAGTCCATGAAAAGCCAATTCAGCTAAAAGCTTGTTTTTATATGAAAAAGCACCTGGATCAACAAGAATCCACTTGTCGTCAGAGTTTTGAATAAGAACAGGCCCAGAAGTTACAGGGTCAATAACATAACCACCATCAAACTTCGTATTTTGATGTTCTCCTGGGAAAAGCTGTTTAATCATGTTTAAAGCTCTTTAATAGAGTTAACGTGATCAACTCGGACAGCAGGGCCCATAGTTGTTGTCAAAGTGATACTTTTAATGAAAGTACCTTTCATCTCTTTTGGCTTATGCTCAACAATGGCCTTAAGATAAGTCCTAACATTCTCAGTCAAAGCAGCAGCGTCAAATGAGACTTTTCCAACTAAATTATGAAGATTTCCATTCTTGTCGTTGCGAAACTCAACTTTACCTTTGCGAATCTCCTCAATAGTCTTAGCAACATCTTGAGTAACAGTTCCTGCCTTTGGATTAGGCATGAGCCCTTTCTGACCAAGGGTTCGAGCGATTTTACCAAGATCTTTCATCATGTCAGGAGTTGCAACAGCAACGTCAAAATCTAACCAACCTTTCTCAATGTCAGCAATCAAATCCTCATTCCCAGCCTTAACAGCACCAGCGCCGGTAGCTTCTTTAATCTTGTCGTCACCGACAAAAGCAACAACACGAACTTCTTTACCAGTTCCATGTGGAAGAGCAACTGTGTCTCTCATCTGCTGCTCAGCTTGTTTTGGGTCGATACCAAGATTCAAATGAATCTCAACAGAAGAGTCAAAAGAGGTTACAGATGTCTCTTTGACAAGTTCGCAAGCTTCCTCAATAGTGTGAAGCTTGTCTTCCTCGATTTTCTCGAGCATTGCTCGATACTTTTTACCGTGTTTCATGTTTTTAGGTGTTAAGTGGTGCAATCGGCCGTTCTTGCGGCCTCCCACAAATAAAAATTCAATTCTACGTATCTACAATCTACAGTCTACAGTTTACATTCTACCCCTTAACTTCCACCCCCATGCTTCTCGCTGTTCCAGCAATAATCTTAGCTCCAGCCTTGATGTCGTTAGCATTCAAATCAGGTTCCTTAACCTTAGCAATCTCCTCAAGCTGAGCTTGAGTAATAGTTCCTACTTTATTCTTATTAGGTTCACCAGATCCTTTTTGAAGGGAAATAGCTTTCTTGATAAGAACTGCTGCAGGTGGAGTTTTCATGATAAATTTAAAACTCCTGTCTTCAAAAACAGTAATCTCAACAGGGACGATGGTATCACCCATGTCCTTAGTCTCGTTATTGAACTGATTACAGAAATCCTGAATCTGCAAACCATGCTGACCTAGAGCAGGACCTACAGGTGGAGCAGGATTAGCTTTCCCAGCTGGAATCTGTAGCTTAATAACTGTTAAAACTTTTTTAGCCATAATATTTTCTTGGTTAGAGGTAGCTTTTAAGTTGAAGCAAAACTACCTTAGAAATAGGAGCCTTTCAGGCAGGTTAGAAATGGCTCCGTAACCGCTTCGCTTTCCGGAGCGGGAGTGCGCAGAGGGATTCTATGGATTTTTAAGGTTAAAGTCAACCTAAATATGGGCGTCACACGTCTTCTTCTTCACATGGAGGCGTTTTTGCAAGAGTCTTTTCCAGAACAGGTCTTATTCTTTCTTTAAATTGAGCAAGTTCTGCTTCAGTAGGATCCGGAAATTCTCTCTTAAGGGCTGCCTCAAGACCCTGAGTTCTAGCAACATAAGTGTTTATATGTATAAGCTCCCCCCCCCTCTCTCATATCAGAAGCTTGACAACAACCCAGCCTTTGCCCTCTGACAAAAAGACTTAAGAAACGGCAAAGAAGGCGTCTTGGAGGGCTACATGAGGTTCCTTCTCGTGACATACTTTATTATAAAAGAGAGCGAATTATACCACGCATAGGCGATTTTGCGAATAGCTAAAACCGCCTCATCTTACCGAAATACAGCGCACTGGCAAGCCATTCAAGCTTCCCACGTGTGCTGACATTCTTGGAATGCTTCAACTGTTCTATGTCCAAGGAGAATTTCTTATTATTACGCTTCTTTGTATTTTTCTTCATAATCCTTCCAGTTTAATAAGTGCTTCTAAATCCATCAGGTCCTGACTACGATTAGCTTTACGCTTCATTTTTATCAGATCTTGTATCGAAATAACAGGTATGGATACGTTGTTGATGCGTTTGGTGATTTTTTTCTTCTTAACGGAGTCAAATTTAAGAGACTCTTCTATTACAATATCAATTTGAAGCGGATTGTTTTTAGGAGGAGTAAAAGAAAAAGATTTTAAATTCTTATCAATTAGCCACTTTTTTACTTGTTTTTCGTCTTTGAGTTCCAAAATGGAAACAGGCAGTCTTTCAGTATAACCAAGAATCTTCATAACTTTGTCCATTTTGATCAAATTTTTCTCATCTAAAAGTACCAAAAGATCAAGATCACCAGTAAATCTAGCATAGCCATGCAAATTAACGGCAACACCACCTACAACAATGTACTGTATACGTTCCTTATTTAGAGCCCGAAAAACTTGCTCAAATATATTCATAAATCAAATATAGCATAACTTTGCTAAAACGCAGCGAAAAGCTCCTTAAACTGGTCATGATACGAATGACCATATGTAAAGGCATAAACTCGATTCTCTTTCAGAACAACAAGGAAGACACTAGTGGTCTTAACAGCATGATTAAAATAGAAAGAAGCTTCTCCGTAGTTGTTCACCTCATTGACTTCACCACTGTCAGTCTGATCGAGACCGCTTTGCTTAAGATCGGTATAAATCGTAAAAGCCTCAGTTGGATCTGAGCAAACAATCTCATAAAGACCACTCACATAAGTTTCACCTTCAAAAAGTTCATAATATAGGGTCTCGGCGCTATCATCATCGAACTCAAGTAAATAAAACACGCTATCAGGGAAATTCTTGCCCTTTAGCTCATACTCAGCCGCAAAACCATAAGAAGCATAATCCAAACTAGCCAAATAACTTGTTGTCGCTTGATCTTCAACAACAGAAACGTCTTCTACAGAAACTTCCTCCTCAGTACTTGCCACTTCAGACTCATCACTACTTGGTACTACCTCGCTCTCATCATCACTGTGCCGATCCAAATAGTCGTGCACAACAAGCTCTCCAACAGTAATAATAACAATCGCCGAGAAGATTATCGTAAAAATAGTAAACTTTTTCATATTTGTTTTTGATAAATGTGCTCAAAAAATACCAAAAAACCACGTCCCCTACAAGCTACAAGCTAAACAGCTATTTCTTCTTAATCTGCGTAAACTCAAGCTCCACAGGTGTCTCACGTCCAAAGATAGTAATAAGCACCTTAACTTTACCTTTCTCTTCATCAACATTGCTGATGATTCCTTCATAATTAGCAAAAGGTCCATCAAGTACAACAACATGGTCGCCGTTAGCGAAGTCGATTTTGAACTTAGGCTCAGCTTGACCCATATGTCTGCGAATAACCTTGAACTCTTCTTCAGAAACAGGAACTGGAATAGTACCTGAACCTACGAAACCAGTAACATTCGGAGTATTACGAACGACATACCAAGACTCATCGTCTACAATCATATCTACGAGAACATAACCCGGGAAAAGACGTTTCTTTTCAGTCTTTGGCTCACCCTTCTTAATGACAATTTGAGTCTCTTTCGGAACAACAACATCAAAGATCTTATCCTGCATGTTCATAGACTCGATTCTCTGAATCAAAGCTTCTCGTACAGCATCTTCATAACCTGAATAAGTATGAACTACATACCAATTACGACCTGTACCTTTAGCTTGTTTTGCCATATTTATAGGATGTTAATATTTGAAATATAAAATGAATTACTGACTACTGACTAAGTCCTACTGACTAACTAGCTAAGTTAAGAAGCTCCTTAAGACCAAGGCCAAAAACATAATCAATGGCTCCCAAAAAACCAGCAAACACAACACAGAATGCAATTACTACAACTGTAAGAAGCACAGCTTGATTCTTCGTAGGCCATGTAACCTTGCCAAGCTCAGAGAAACTATCTTTGAAATATTGAACTAATTTATTTGCCATATTTATTTAAGGTTTAAATCTATACTATTATCTGCTACCTAATCTACCTCCAAAAAACCTCCCGGACAAGATCTGCACACGAATTTTAGAAAAACACCCGGAAAAAAGCAATAGAAAGTTTGATCAGAAAGGCAAAAAATGGTAAAATGTATAGAAAGAAAAATCAAAAACACGCATAACTAAATGCGCAAAAGAACAAAAAAACATTCTTATTTAAAAGCGCTCATCGTAGCCGCGATTTTAATCGGTGTGATTATATACTTGATTTTGACATCGCCAATCTCGGCAGATGCAGCGTTTATAGATCTGCCAGATGCAGAGAATTTTGGAGGTGTGCCTGACCCAGAAGGTGATACCAGTGTGGAGCAGGCTAGCAGTCTTTTGGAATCACTGATGGGGCCGCTTAAGATCATAATGGGGGCGGTTGGTATTGCACTGATTGTAATGTATGGATTTGTTTTTGTGATTTCAGGCAGGAACGAAGAAACAGTTTCAAAGCAAAAGAGAGCATTAATATGGGGTATCATAGGTTTGGCATTAATAAGTATATCGGCATCACTATCCGAGGTCTTTGACTTCAGCGATGGCAGCTTCTTAGGTAGTGAAGAGACAATTCTGGAGCGTGCGGAAATATTTGATAGTAGAGCAACACTTGTAATTACATTCCTCAAATACATACTTGGAAGTATTGCGGTGTTTACAATAGTTAGATCCGGTATGGTGATGATTACGTCAGGTGGTAGTGAAGAGAATGTAACTCGTGAGAAGAAAAACTTAATAGGTGGTTTTGTGGCGATATTTTTCGTAATTATTGGGGATTTTGTTGTAAAAAAAGTACTGTTTAAAGTTACCGAAGACACAAGCGATAACATGGCTGTTGTAAGTATTGATGCAAAAGCTGGTGTTTCCGAGATAGTAGCCATTACAAACTTTATGGTGACATTTGTAGGGCCATTAATGGTACTTGGTATGGTCGGAGGAGGTTTGATGTATGCGATGGCAGGTGGCGATGAAGAAAAAGCCGGAAAAGCAAAAAAGATTCTAATGAACTCAGTTATAGGAGCTCTGATAATTTATGGAGCTTTCGCAGTAGTAACAACAATCATAAGTGGACAAATTTAAAGAAATCAAAAAATACGCAACATTTATAGTCCTAGCAGTCGCAGGGCTGACAATCATGCAATTTGTGAGCTTAGTGCCAGATGCTGCTGCAATTGGTTACAGCGATATGTTAGAAAACGTGGGTGATACAGTTGAGTTGCCAGGTTATGACGAATCAGGTGAAGAACATGGTCAGGCATACGAAGGAGAAGGTCTTACAGGAATAACAAGTGCGATATATTACACTCTAGATTTTGCAAAATATATTCTAGGAGGAATTGCAGTGTTATTTATGCTTATCTCCGCTTTTAGATTGCTTACAGCAGGTGAAGGATCTGACGAAGAAATTAATAAACAAAAAGAGTACTTTTTCTGGGCTATCACAGGTTTGATATTGATATTTATGGCAGACACGATAGTGAAAGAAATGTTCTTTGGAGAAGAGGGAGAAATACTTTCCGGAGACGAAGAACAAGCTCTTGAGTTCGGAGACAGGGCAAACCAAGCGATAGAAGGCTTATATACATTGTTAGAAATATTTGTAGCAGCACTAGCCGTATGGGCGATCTCTTACGATGGTGTTCGTATGATCGCAGGTTCTTACAGTGAGGAAGAAGTAAATGGTGCGAAAAATCATATTTTCTGGTCGCTTATAGGTCTTGTAATGATTGGAGTTTCAGAATTACTTGTAAAAGATATCCTGTTCCCATACAAGCCAGGTGAAGGTGTAGAACTTGGAATATCGCAAGGGAAATTACTCATGGCTAGTATTACCAATTTCTTGTCTGGATTGATCGGATTGATCTCTGTAGGTGCTTTGGTAGCGGGTGGTTATATGTATCTAACAGGGGGCGTAAGCGAAGAAAACACTGGAAAAGCAAAGAAGATTATTATGGGGGCTATCCTAGGAATATTGCTTGCAGGAGCAGCCTTTGCCATAGCAAACACGGTCATCGGAATAGACGCTTAAATGATTTTATAAAAAAGCAGCATCTAGCCTCTTGAAAAGAGAAGGCTTTTTTGGTATAATTAATAGATATAAAAACCACAAAAATGACACGTATACGAAAAAACCTAGCGGCAACGCTAATCAGTATCATGACCATGGTGATGCTAATGACGCCTATCGTGGCGCATGCTGACATGGACATCGGAGTTGACCTTGTCCCAGACGAAGTCGAAGATTCACTTTGTGAAGGGATGGAAGAAGGCACTGGTGGAATCTTGAGTTGTGAAGATGACTCAGGTGATATCACAAGCTTCACGGAGTTCGAAGGATCTTTTGAAGCGCCTAGTGCAGAAGGCTACGACGATGGTCTGACAAAAGCAAAAACTGCGCGAGAATACATCCTGAATGTGACAAATTTCGCACTATCATTCCTAGGACTAGCAGCTATTGCTGTGATTATCTACGGAGGTTTCCTTTATGTCACAGCAGGTGGTGAAGACGAGCAAATGAACAAAGGTAAAAAATCAGTCATGTATGCGATCATTGGTATTTTGGTGGTTCTTTCTTCGTATGCGATAGTCAATACACTTATTAGCGAAGCTCCTGGAGGTGGGGACGATCGAGGAGGCTCAATGTACTCATCTGGTGATGAAGTAACTGGTGATGAAGTTGACGTTTACAATATCAACCAGATTGCTGAAGATCTTCAGGACATAGCAACGGAATACGTAGATGTGTTCACAACCTACTCAAACGTATATGCATATGTTGAGTATGGAGAAACTTACGATGCCCCAGATATTCAACCTATGTTAGATTTCTTCAGCATTTTTGATTCAGATGATTACGATGAGAACGAGGCTGTAGACGAAGAAGATGTGAAACTTGTTAGAGAATATGTAGAAATCATAGATGATGTTGCTCAAGAAATCATGGATTCAGTAGATAGGTACAGCGATACTTACGAAGCTGCGTCAGACTTGAAAGCTTATACAGAAGAAGTCCTTTACGATGCGAGATGGGGAGTCATGTATTCTCAAAACAACAATAGTTGGTTTGTAAAAACAGCTTACGCTAACAACGATACATATTATGAATATGGTGATTACGATACTCTAGATAAAGATGTGGCGAATGGGTTAGAGTCAATAAAAGAAGCTGCGAACAGAGACTTCAACGAAAAGATGGATGAGTACTACGAAACATTATTCTCTTATTACACATTATTCAACAACACAGGAGAAGACACGGCAGGAAAAGAAGTAGGTTCTAGTCTCAAGACTATCAAAGATAAGTTCGAGGATATATACACTTACTTTGTAGAAGCAAACAATGACGACGACAGTTACCAAAGCGACACAAAAGCTTTCGTATCAAATTCAGTGCTTAGAGATGTGATTTCAGAACTAGGTGAGTTATATGCACTAGTCGAGAATCTCGAGTTCGTAGATGTTGTGATCACAGCAAGTGTTCAAGAAGGAAGTTCTCCTCTCATAGTAAGCTTTGACGGTTTAGGCTCTTACGATCCAAGTGATGAGACGATAACAGATGCTCAATACTCATGGGATTTAGATGGTAATGGCACATATGATGAAGTATCTAAGGATGAAGAAAATTCAGCTTCACTTAGTACAACATATTATGACGTCGGAACTTACAGAGTAGGCCTAAGAATCACAAGCAGCGATCCAGATATCGCTCCGGGACAAGCTTATATTAGTATTACAGTTAATCCTCCTGAGTCGAACATCATGTTAACGGCAGAGGCAAGTTCAAGCACTGTAACTCTTGCAGACTACACAACCAACACAGTTAAGCAAAAAGCAAAATTCACAGAAGCTGAAGGTACATCAGGTATTACAATATCAATGGAAGGTACGACAGATGGCAATGGAGACCCTACGATTTATCACACTCTTGATTGTGGTAATGGGGAGGAAGAATATGAAAGCGAAAGCCTTATAACAGAAACATGTGTATATCCAGGAGAAGGTTCATATACATTAAAAGCAGAAGTTACAGATGTAACTGGGAATACAGATAGATACGTTGGAACAATTGTTATTGCATCACCAGCGGCAAGAATAGAATCTCCTCTTTTCTCAGGCACACCAGGTATGACATTTATATTTGATGGATCGGGATCTAAAACAGATATTGGGAATATAGCTGATTACATGTGGACAGCGTCTTATAACGGACAAGAAATAGATCTAGGGAACACAGAAGAAATAAATTCAGAATTTGATGATCCAGGAATTTATACAATTTCACTAACGGTTACAGATAGCTCTGGAAAACAAGATACAGATACAATCGATATTACAGTCGAGTCTCAAGCGCCAGTAGCTAAATTCGATTACTCAATACCGGACGATTCTCAGCCTGGCACGGTACATTTTGATGCCGGCGACAGTTATGACCCGGATGAAGGTGACACAATCTCATATCTTTGGACTTTTGATGGAACAGAAGGCACTGACTATGAGTTCGTAGAAGGGACTAGCGAAGAATCAGAAGAGCCTATTGTCGAATTCGAAGAAGCAGGTGAGCACACAGTGACTCTGGCTGTTAGTGACCAACATGAAGACGAAGATCTTCGCAAAACAACAGAGACCACAGATGACATAATGGTTTATTCAGTTCTTGATGTATCACTAGAAGTTCAAGATGGAGTTGCTCAACAATTGGACGACGACACAGGAACTGTAGAAATCGAATTTACAGGTGAAAGTGATCACGCAGTAGCTTACGTTATCGAATATGGCGATGGCGAAGAAGAGGCTCAAGAAGGATCTTCGAAGAAAAGTTTTTATCACACATATACCGAAACAGGGTCTTACAGCGTAACACTTACTGTTTATGACGAAAACGATGAAGAAAACAGCTACACAAAAAAGGTATATATAGGAAATAGCGATTCAACAATCGCGGTAATTTCTCTAGAAAAAGACGGTGCACCTGTATCTAGCTTAGATGTTGAAGGCAATACAGAAACAGTATTTACTTTCGACGCAAGCGAATCGCTCAATACCAATGGGACATCAAGAGACTTGAAATATAGTTGGGACTTTGGAGACAGTACTTTAAGTACAGAAAAAACAGCAAAACATACTTACGAAGAAGTAGGCACTTATGACATAACTCTTACTGTAAGTGACGAAGATGACCCATCTATAAGCTCGGAGGATACTTTTGAAATAACTATCAAAGAGGAACCGCCAGAGATTAACGCTTTAAGTTACAGCGTGACATCAGGTTCAATGGTGACACCTGTCGAACTAGACGTAGAAGTTGATGCAGTAGATCCAGACGGAAGTATTTCTAACTACTATTGGTATTACTACGATACAAGCAATACGAGCGAAAAACTCGGTGCACAAATAACAACAAACTCTTCAACTACAATGACAATTGGTACTCACGGTAGTACAGGCGAAGAGAAAGAATACGCGATCGTAGTTGAAGTTACAGACAAAGCTGGGAATACGGTTTCAAGTCGTGACGAAATAGATGAAGATCCTACAATAGAAGTAGAAAACGGCGAAAACGAAGCTCCTGTAGCTGAGTTCAGCGCAAGCGATACTATGATAATGTTAGGTGATACAATAACTCTATCGAGCAGCTCTTATGATCCAGATGGAGATGACTTAACTTATGTTTGGGATTTTGAAGGCAATGGATTCAGCGATAACGATGAAACTTCGGAAGCTACATATACATTTGAACCTACAGAGGTTGGATGTTTTGAAGTTAGGCTTAAAGTCATTGACGAAAAAGATCAGTCCGCGACCTCAGATAAAACTATGCAGATTTGTGTAGATTCATTAGCTTCAGAACCGGAAGCAGCATTCGTCTATGATGTCATGGGCTTTGATGTTGAGTTTGAAAATCAATCAGAAACAGATTCAACAAATGGAGCTGATTTGTATGCAACATATTGGGATTTCGATACATCAGTTGATTCAGATGGCAACGGAGATCCAGCTGATGATGCAGACTCTGAAGAGACAGATCCGTCACATACATACGAAGCAGAAGGTACTTATACAGTTAGCCTAGTTATCTATGATTCTGCTGGAGGATCGGACAGCGTGGAACATTCAATTCTTGTTGCGGACACAGACCCTCCGACAGCAGCGTTTTCGTTTGATGCTGATGAACTTTCAGTAAGTTTTTCAAATAATTCAGAAACTTCAGAAGACTACGTCACAATAACCTCTTATGTTTGGGATTGTGATACATCTGTGGATTCGGATGGAGATGGAGATGCTGAAAACGATACAGACTCAGTTAGCGAAACACCAACTTGCGAGTACGACGATTACGGTACTTATACGGTGAAGTTAACCGTAATGGATTCTATGAACAAAGAAGACTTTGTAATAAGAGAGATAGAGTTAGAAGAACCAATTGTAGATATAGTTGGTTACTTAACTACGTATCCAGAACCAGATCCAAGTGATGAAAAAATCCACATAACAGGTGATTCAGGTACTATAGATATTTCTTATGCAACCAATTTAGACGACGGCACGGGCATCACATGTTGGGTCGATAAAAATGTTTATTTCGACACGGATGGAGATGACGTACGAGATAACGATCGCGACTTGGAAGACGAAGATTGTACTAGTGGCTCATTCCAAGATGTTTATTACGAATCCTCATGGGGACTAGTAGTTATGATGTTAACTGTCGAAGACGACGCAGGCAACTCATATTCAGTGACAAAAGAAATAATTTTCGATAGTGAAACAGGTGCTACAAACCTATTCCCAGTATCCAGTGCTCAAGGGCTTGTGCTAATTATGGTTGCAGCAGCATTTGCGCTTTTAGGGGCAAGCATTTACACTGTAAGGAAGATAAATTAAAAGCACGAAAAACTACTGTTTTTCACGCTCAAAAATAAAAACAAAACAAAATGGCAGAAGAAAATACACAAAATTCACAAACTCCTCAAGAAGGCGGCGGAGATGAACAGCCCAAGATTTATGTTAACGAGAAAACTGTAGAGGAACATAAAGCGGATGTAGCAAAAGCACAAGAAACGGTAAAAGCAGAAGCTGAAACAGAACAGAAGACAGAAGAGGCGGCAACGCCAGAAAAACCAGCGGTTCCAGCTGAAACTCAAACGTCTGCTGCACCTGCAGCTCAGGCGAAACCAGCACCGGCACCTGCACCTGCACCAACGCCAGCACCGCAGCCAGCTGCAAAACCTGTCGAAAAACCAGCATCACAGCCAGTGCAGCCGGCAGAAAAGCCTGTCGCAGCACCGCAATCTGCTGCTCCTGCACCAGCACAGCCAGCTCCTGCTGCAAAAGAGGCTCCAAAAACACCACAAGAACAACTAACACCAGAACAAAAGAAAGAACTAAAGGCGAAAAAGAAAAAAGCAAAGAAGAAAAAAGCGATTACAGCAGGGTTAGTCACAGGAGGGGTTGTATTCGTTCTTATCATAGTGATGGTTTTCTTGCTCCTTACCCAGGGGGGTGGTAGCGACAATCCGCTTCTTAAGATGTTTGGAATTTCGGAAGAGAATTTTTATCCGTTCTTGATTACGCTGACAAATACTATGTTTGGCATGACGATTTTCATAGCATTCATAGTTGGAATAATCGGTCTGTTCAAAGTCTCAATGACCAAGAAAGATGACAAAGCAGGACGCAAAAAAGGAATTGCAATGGCAGTTATAGGAGGATCACTTTTTGTCGTACTAGCTTTTGCATGGACATTCACTTACATGTATTTGAGTTCTCAACAGGTAGAAACTCAAACAGCACAGGATACTTCTATTATAAAAACAGATCCAGAAGACCTATCAGGCTTAACAGCACCAGCTAAAATATCGTTCGACGCATCTCAAATACCTTTCAATCCATATGAATACAATATCATTTCTTATGAATGGGATTGCGGAGATGGATCTACCGCAACAGGCGAGACAGTCAGCCACGTATTCCAAGAAAAAGGCCCAGATGCAGGAAGATACGAAGTTGTATTAACAGTAACTTACGAAGATATAGAAACGGGCGAAGAAGCTACCGAAGAAATTATTATAGATGTTGTATTCAGCAATGAACAGGTAGCAGCAATTTTTACTGCTGACCCAGAGCAAGGCGAAATACCACTAACAGTTGAGTTTGACGCATCAGAAAGCTCAGACCCAGATGGGGAAATAGTTTCCTACGAATGGGATCTAGATGGAGATGGAAAATTTGATGATGCAGAAGGAGTAACTGCAGAGTACACATACGACCAAGCAGGAACTTATGAGGTATCTCTAAGAGTCACGGATAATAATGGAGAGTATAACGTTGCAACAACAGAAATCGTAGCAGGAGGTGCAGACGTAACAGCTGTAATAAGCTCAGAAGACGAAGAGTATTATGCCGGAGTGTCTTACTCATTCTCAGCGGCAGACTCGACTTCAATCAACGGAGATATCGAGAAATACACATGGGATTTCGGAGACGGAAGCAAAGACGAAACAACAAGAACAGCAAAACATACTTACGAAGAAGCGGGCAGCTACTTAATCACCTTGGAAGTTGAAGATGAAACCGGCGAAACAGGCACAACAAAAGTAGAAATAGAAGTTTTAGGCCCATCAGAAGAACCTGTGGCAGTAATAGTAACAGATCCAGAAGCTGACGAAACAACAGGAGTTGTAGAGGGAGAAGTGCCACTAGAAGTAATATTTGATGCTTCAAACAGCACAGATGCAGACGACAATATCGTGGATTACGAATGGGATTTCGATGGAGATGGAGAAGTCGATGATACCGGAGACAAGGTAACTTATACATACCAAGATACAGGCGCATACATTGCATCTGTTACAGTTATTGATGCTGACGGAAACGAAGATACAGAAACAGTAGCAATTGACGTAGAATCACAATCGCTAGACGCAGCAATAACAGTTTCTCCATCATCTGGTGAAGTACCGCTAGAAGTTGAATTCAGCGCGGCAGGATCAACTTATCCTGGTGGTGAAATCGTAGCTTATACATGGGATTTCGGAGATGGCTCAGACGAATACGTTGGGGCGGCAGAAGTTACTTATGAATATGAAACAGTTGGTACATTTACAGCTACAGTAACAGTTCTAGCAGACGATAACTCAGAAGATTCAGAATCAGTAACTATTACAGTCAGACCAGTTTCTTTAAGCGCTTGTTTCGAAGCTTCGATTGAGCAAGGAGAAGCTCCTCTAGTAGTTACATTTGACCCACTTTGTAGCGAAGGATCCGTACAAAACTATATATGGGATTTCGGTGACGGCGACAAAGACTATGACAGAAAGCCAACTCACACATTCGAAGAGGTTGGGATCTATACCGTCGAGCTAGAAGTCGAGGACGCAGGTGGAGTAAAAGACACCTATGAGCTTGAAATTACTGTTACGTCAGAGGAGTAAATACCGTACACATTTAGCTAGAAGCATCATCGCCATGCTTTGCTTGATAAACCCGAACGGTTTCTACCCAATTAATTTATATGCAAGTAATTCGGGATTAGCACCGTTAATACCTGCAAATAGCTCGCCACGCATAGCCAATTCTATAAGATTATCTAAAGGGAAATAGCTACAGCGGCATACAGATCGACTATTAATTAAGCCTCCATTAGCATTGGCTGCACATATAATATGCAAAATCCCATTGTAGACATCTTGATGTCTAAATTCAGTAGGATCAGCACTTATTTTAAAGGTGACAACTCTAGGTAAATCTAATCTTCGTTTCATATCTGTAGTTTTAGAATAGAAGTGTGTAACTATACACTGAATACGTATCACGTCAAGGTTCTGTTTCTGAAAAAATCCCTCTCTACAGGTTAGCGGTAATAACGAAAGAGTATCAGCAGTGCTCCTAGTTCTTTGAGGGCGTACATGTTAGCCCGAAAAGAACAGGAAACGATGCCACGAAAGAGTTATTACCGCTAACTATTCTTCCATAACCTCCTTCAGCCCTTTTCCAGTCTTCATAGCTTTCTTTACCAGATCAGCAACTTTATGATATCCAAGCTTTGGTACTAATTCTGTGGCTGTGCAGAGACTTTTGTCGAAAGCTTCTTTGATTTCCTCCTCACAAGCCTTAATACCATCAATACATTTCTCGCGAGTCATCCTAAGGCCGTTCTCAAGGATACGTGCAGCCATAGTCATGTTGAACATAATAAGCGGCGCATACCAGTTTAGTTCAAACTGTCCGCCTTGAGCCGCAAACGCGACAACACTGTCAGCACCAATAACTTGCCCGCAGATCATGCTCATGCATTCTGGAATAGAAGGATTTAACTTAGCAGGCATAATAGAAGACCCAGGTTGCACCTTAGGCAGCTTAATTTCACGGAGACCTGCGCGTGGTCCAGCGTTCATGAGGCGAATATCACCCATAATACGGTGGATTTCTATAGCTAGATTCCTCATAGACGCAGAAAACCTAGAAAAAGCCTGCATACTGTGAGTAGTTGTAATTGAGTTAGGGGCTTTAGAGAACTTCTCTCCAGTTATTTTTGAAAGCTCAGCAATAATTGTATCTTTGAATTTTGGATGTGTATTTAAACCTGTACCTGTAGCGGTGCCACCTATGCCAAGTTTTCTTAAATCACTTACAGCTTCTTTGAGAGATTTAACGCCATTCTTGATAGCTTGCGCATAAGCGGTGAATTCTTGACCTAGAGTAACAGGGATAGCGTCTTGAAGATGCGTTCGTCCAACTTTTTTTATAGATTTAAACTCACGACCTTTCTCCTCCAAGCTAACAACAAAAGCCTCAAGCTCAGCAATTAGCCATTTACTCATCATAACGAGCGCAATCCTAGTAGCTGTAGGTATCACATCATTAGACGACTGAGCCATATTCACATGATTGTTTGGGTGAACGTGTTCATATTTGCCTCTCTTGCCCCCCAAGATCTCGTTAGCGCGATTTGCAATAATCTCATTAGCATTCATGTTATAGGATGTGCCGGCTCCAGCCTGGAAAACATCCAATATAAACTCAGCATCAAACTTGCCATCTACAAATTCACGAGCCGCTTGATCTATAGCCTTTGCTTCTTTTGCTCCTAATTCACCAAGTTTCTTGTTGGTGCGAGCAGCAGCCATCTTTACATATCCTAGTGCAGTCGCGAACTCTTCTGGTGCCGACATGTCACTAATCTGGAAATTTTCTAGAGCCCTAGAGGTGAAAGAACCATAATAGGCATCTTTCGGAACCGAAACCTCTCCGAGAGCATCCTTCTCGGTTCTGTGTTTAGTCATGTGTCTTTCAAAAATTAGGAAAACGAGGCTCATTCTACCACTTAAAGCCTGAGCAGACAACGTATATTTCTGTACTAGTTTTACGTACAGCATCTGGTTTGACAAGATGAACACGTTCAAAAATTTTTCGAGCTGCATCAATAAATTTCTTCATCTCATTCGACTGAAAAATCTTAAAAACAGCCCGTCCATCATCCTTAAGATGCTTTTTGCAAATCTCAAGAGCTGCCAAATTAAGCTCAGCACTATCATCATTATCGATGAACTTAATCCCCGTAGTCTTGGGAGCCAAGTCGGAAGTAATAACATCGAATTTTCCCTCGGGCTCATAATCAAAAACATCGCCAACAACAGTCGCAACACCTTCGATAGGCTCAATCTCTTGCAGATCTACTCCAACAACATGCCCTTCAGGACCGACAACCTGTTTAAGAACCTGTAAAAAACTCCCTGGAGCAGCTCCAATATCAAGGACTCGATCACCACGTTTAACAATCTTGTAACGTGCAATAATCTCCTTAAGTTTATAAGCACTACGAGCGCGATAACCCTCGTCCTTGGCTTTCTGGAAGTACTTGTCTTTCACCCTAAAGCGGTTTCTTTTTCGGGAGCCCATTTTGACGTGGATATTTAGGATCTAAAGTTTTGTTTTTATTGAAAATCAAAAGAACCCTCTCGATATCATCATCAGGCAATTTGTAATGGTGGATTTTATCTAAAAGAAAATTCAATTCAGTCATCGCATTCTTAGATATTTGAAGTTCCTCCTGGTATTTAGGCCCTTTATAAGCGATAAAACTTCCTCCGCGACGTACAAAACCAGAAGCAAGCTCCAACAAAGTCGGCAAAGGAGCCAAAGCTCTCGCAACGACAATATCGAACTTCTCTCTCATATCATAAGCAAGTTCCTCGGCACGGCCACAAACAACGGTAACATTCTTGAGTTTAAGAGCCTTCGCCATATTCGTAACAGAAGCGCATTTTTTCTTGATCGAATCAACAAGTGTGAATTCGATACCAGGATTCAAAGCTGCTAAAACGAGTCCAGGAAGACCACCACCAGTACCAAGATCAAGAACTTTCTTAGCATTTCCTAAGAACTGAACACTTTCCCAAGAATCCATGATATGTCTCGATACAAACTCTTTACGATCGCCAAACTTGCACAAGTTCAACTTGTGATTTTCCGCTTCAAATAGCGAAATAAATTGTTCAATTTTTTTGTTCATAAGAATGATGTAAGTCGAGAGGTAGTTTAACAAAAAAAAAGCCCCCAAAAAAGGGGGCTTTAAACATCTACTCTAAAAACTACTCTTCAGTAGTGGTATCTTCATCAGCGATTTCCTCAGTAGTCTCTTCTATTACCTCTTCCTCTGTTGTTTCTTCTTCTTCGGTAACTTCTTCATCAGAAGCTTCTTCCTCAACACAAACAGTTCCATCTTCACAAACCTCTTCTTCGACAACTTCTATAGGTTCAGCACCAATGTAAACTCTAAGTACAGCTTCAGTCTCTTCTACTGTAGATTCATCAGAAGCGACGATGTATAAGTCACAAAGCATTCCTTCAAATTTCTCGAGTTTAGTTGTATCGAGGTTAAATACAGATGTGGATGCAGTGTCAGATTGAGAATAAGCACTTTGCAATGCAGGACCACCAGCATCAAGAACATCTTCCTCGGCACAAACAACTTTAGATAAGTATGCGTTTGTGTCGAAAGCTGTTGTGAGATCGATCGTGTCTTCTCCAGGTACAATAAAAGAGTACGCAGGAGTTGTGAATGTAATCTCTTGAGGTGATGTAAAGCATCCTGTTAAGAGACCTCCCATCATAGCAATTGCTAAGAAGATTGCTGTTTTTTTCATTTTTGCTTTGGGTTATATAGTTCAAAAGCAGGGAACTTATAGCACAATTC
>CAYFOI010000009.1:0-42079 GCA_964344725.1 uncultured Candidatus Peribacteria bacterium | reverse complement strand
GCTTACACTAAAGCAAATTTCGCATTTCTACGCACCCGAAAATGAACGGTCTCTACTGGTGACACTTGTATTAGATTTGAGTTCTTTTCGATGCCCCATGAGAGCATAAATTTAAATCCAAGAGCGCCTATTCTACAGCAAATACGTCGTTTGTCAAGCCGCCAGAAGAGGATATACGTATAATCCCACACATGCAGCCCTTCACATTGTTCAGATTATATGGTATAATTATCAGATATAATTATGCCTAATAAATGCGACTAAGCTTCGTAAGCAAACTACTAAACATAAGTGAGCACGAATGGCCGCGAGTAATCGTGTCGTGGGTCATTACCTTCTTTTTACGGGTTGGGTTCATCGTCGGATGGACAGTAATTATAGCTATGTTTGTAGGTCGTATGGGAATCGAGAAACTCCCGATTCTGTTTATCTTAAATGCGCTTCTGGTCATAGGAGGAACTATTTTATTCTCGAAGATAATAGAAAAAATACGGAGAGAAATTTTGATTATCATAAATATTCTGGTTGCTGCCACATTCTTAATAGCTGCGACTATTTTTGTAGCTAGCTCAAATTGGATATTTTTTGGGATTGTATTGGCCGCAGAGTCGATCATGCTAGCCCAACTCAATATATTAATTTCACTGTTTATAGAAGAGCTGTTTACTCCTTTGGAAAGCCAAAGAACCTTCCCGTTAATTGAATCATCCGAAACGCTAGGAGCCATAGCAGGAGGTATCATAGTAAGCACATTAGCCCATTCTATCCCCTCCTATAAATTTTTATACATATGGGTACTAGCGATAATGCTTGTAATACCAATTATTCTGAGTTTCAAAAGGTTAAATACGGAATTACCTTCTTTTGAAGAGAAAAAAGAAGAAAAAAACAGTTTCAGTAAAATAGCATCCAACTTCAAAAAAGCCCAAAAATCACCTTTCTTAAAAGGACTAATAGTTGTGATTATTTTGCAATGGATGTTTATAAATCTACTAGAATTTCAATACACAAAATCCGTACAACAAAACGTATACCACGAAACAGAAGAAACCTTAGTACATGATATCGCACCAGAAGAGAACATGTACACTTCAATAATAGACATTGAACAAACATCAGAGAATATAGTCGAAGGTAATTTCGAAGTCGCAGAAACCTCAAACAACACATCTGAATTAGAAGAACAGCTCACAGCAAAACTTGGCCTATTGCAAATCATATTTGGTATAGCGACTTTGATAATGCAACTCCTAATATCAAGCCGCATACTGAAAGGACTTGGAATTATCAATAGTATGGCAATACACCCATTAGTAGCCGTACTAAATCTAACAGGATTAACATTGAGGTTTAACATGCTCACAGCATCTATCTCCAAAGGTGCCTCAGAAATGACCGGACTACTTTTTCAAAACGCATATCATTCCTCTTATTACGCATTCGGAGACAAAATAATAGACCAAATGAAGGAGCTACTAGAGGGGATCATCAAACCTTGTGGCGCTATTTTAGGCATGAGCATAATCGTGTTACTAGAAAACTTCTTAATAGGATCAGACCTGACACTGACCATAAACATCGTACTGGTAATAATTGCGATCTTGAGCACAGTGCTAATCTCGGGACTACAATCTAAATACACAGATCAATCACAAAAAAACATAGACAAGGGCAACAGTACCCATACTCGCATAAACTCAATCGAAATACTTGGACAAAGAGGCCACCGCACAAATTACGACAAATTAATCAAAATCATCCAAAGAAAGAATGAAGACGAAGAAGTTCAGCTTAAAGCAATAGAAACCCTAAAAGAAATTAAAGACCCCGAAACAATCCCTCATCTCATAACATGCCTAGAATGCGCAAATCCAAACATAAGACTAGCCGTTGTAGAAACATTAGGCGAATTCGAAGACTTGGATAAAAGATTTTTCAAATCAGCATTCGGAGAATACAGAATCGGCGCAACTCTGAAGAAGCTTTTTGAAAAAGAAGAAAACGAAGAAATAAGATCAGCAATCATACAAGTACTCGCAAAATTAAACCAAAAAGATATTGTTCCATTCTTACTTAAAAAACTGGGGTCAAAAGACGAAAAAATAGTAGCCGACTGCATATACATCTGCGGATTATTCCATGATCCAAACTCAGTTTATTACCTAGAGAAATATCTAGATCACAAGGACCCTAAAATACGTGCAAATGCAATAATAGCCCTATGGCAATTCAGGGGAATCAGACAAAAACTAAACCACTACTTAGACCAATTAATCGATAGCCGGAAAAAAGAATGGAATGAAGCTGCAATATATGTCATAGCAGAATTATCATTAAAAGACAGAAAAAAACATTTATATCAATTCCTGGAAAAAGAAGAATCGCCTGAAGCGCTATTCGCACTCGCAAAATTAGCCGAAAAATCAGCAATAATAAAACTCCTAGATTACATACTGAAACACAAAAAAGATTGGAAAGATTTAAAAAAGAAACTAAACAAACTCCCAAAAAAATTCATAAACACACTAACTCAATATCTGCACCACGAAGTATCACATTTGATACACAGAATATTAACGGCAAACAGCCATCTCAAAGCAGAAGAGTTTTCAGAAGGAACACTAGAAGAACTACAAGACTTGTATCAAATAATCAACGAAACCAAAGCAGAAGAGAAAATCAAAAAGCTAATCAAATCAAAAAAAGATGATTAGACGAAGTCTAAAACTCAAACTCACAATCACAAATCTAGTAATCCTAGCAGTAATCGTCGCTGGGTATTTTTTGACAAACACTTTCCTGCCAGATCTAAAATACATCAAGTACTCACCATACATAGCGTTAACAACATTTTTCTTATTATCAACAATCTCCTTAAGGCAAATCTTACACGTACCTCTCAGGAAGATTCTAAAAGAGATGAAGCTACTATTAACAGGTAAGAATTTTCACAGAATTTATACAACTCGTGTTGATGAAATCGGGATACTAGGACACTTCTTCAATGAGATCACAACAAGCCTAGAGAAAATCGGAAACGACCTTAAGGAACATAAGAGGATTGCCGAAGAACTTAACCTCGCACAAAAAATACAACACGACCTCATACCCCGAGAAGCACCAGACATCCCTCATCTAGAGATAACAGCAAAGACAAAATCCGCCGCAGAAATCGGCGGAGACAGTTTCGACTTTCTTCCACGAGAAAAACAATCATTCTTCTACATAGGAGACGTAACAGGTCACGGAATTCCTGCAGGCCTCGTGATGATCATGGTCGATACTTTGATAGGCACATTCGCAACTATGAGCGAAACCGCAAAAGACCTCTTAGTTAGTGTGAATAAATTCCTCAAACCTCGCCTACAACCAAACATGTTCATGACAATGGTCATGTTCAGATGGCAACACGAAGAGAAAAAAATGCATTTTGCAGGTGGAGGACACGAACACCTACTTCATTTCAAAACCTCAACCGGCCAATGTGAAGCAATAATGTCAGGAGGTATCGCCATTGGCATGCTTCCAGACGCTTCAGCAGTAATCAAAGAGCAAGAGGTAGATTTCCAAGAAGGAGACTTCATTATCCTATATTCAGACGGCATAACTGAATGCAAAAACGTCAGCGGCGAACAGTTCGGCCTAGAACGTCTACAAAAAACCATAGAAGAAAAAGCACCAAAATCTTCCTCTACAAAAGAACTTTTCGATCACGTAGCAAAAGAAGTTACTATTTTCGTTGAAGACCATGTTCAAGAAGACGATATGAGCCTTATCGTAGTCAAACACACCCGCGAAAAAGCAAAAATCGATGCTCCTCAAGAAAGCACCGACTGGAATTCAAACGGAAAGAACTTGCCAGAAGCAAAAGAAGAAGGTATCAAAGAGACCGGACTAAAAACGAAGGAATCATGCGAATCACCGACTTCGACTACACCCTCCCCACAGAACTCATCGCCACAGAACCGGCCGTCCCCAGAGACACCTCGAGATTAATGGTAATAAACCGCTCTGATGGTTCAATCAAGCATAAAAGCTTTTTAGATTTACCTGATTTACTACCAAAAGACTGCGTACTTGTTTTCAATAATTCAAAAGTGCTCAAAGCGCGCCTGTTTGGAAAAATCGAACAGGGCGCACCGCAAGGTGCACAGCCCCATATGAATTCTAGTTTTGCGAAAGCAAAACACATCGAAATACTCCTCACAAAAGAGCTAGAAGAAAAAACCTGGGAATGCCTCGCAAAACCTGGCAAAAAGCTTAGAGAAGGCGTAAAAATACGATTTTCAGACAATCTCATAGGCCACGTCGTAAAAACAAACAAAGACGGTAGCAAAATCATCAAGTTCGAAGTCGAGAACTTCCACGAAGAAGTAGAAAACATCGGTCACACTCCACTCCCACCATACATCCGGAACTCAAAAGCAAGTCCAGACCAATATCAGACGGTATACGCAGACCCAATGGGAAGCGTCGCTGCACCAACAGCAGGGCTTCATTTTACAGACGAAATATTCACAGCGCTAAAAACCCGCGGGATCGAAACACACTTTGTAACTCTTCACGTAGGGAGAGGTACTTTTGAACCTGTAAAAACAGACTCTGTCAAAGATCACAAAATGCACTCCGAATGGTTCACCCTAAACGAAGAAACCGCTCAAGCCTTAAACGCAGCCAAAAAAGCCGGTAAAAAAATTGTAGCTATTGGCACGACCTCAGTCCGAGTCCTCGAAAGCTGCGCATCTAACAATCAACTCAAAGCACACAGTGGCGAAACAGATATCTTCATATATCCAGGTTACGAATGGAGATTCGTTGACCACATGATAACCAATTTCCACCTTCCGAAAAGCACACTTCTAATGCTAATAAGCTCATTCGCCAACAAAGATCTCATAGACCGAGCATACCAAGAAGCAATAAGTGAGAAATACAGATTCTACAGCTTCGGAGATTCAATGCTTATACTATAAAAACCTAAAGCCATTTTGGTATAAGCTTAGCTGGAGCCAAATTCGGCACCTCCTTCACAAGGTCAAGATCCCGGAGATGGAATTTTCCTGTATACAAATCCTTCACATCACCTCCCTCGCTCTCAAATTTCTTAATGTCATGAAAACCTTTGAAATAAACAAAATCTTTAGTAAAAGCCCCCTTAAACGAAGTATCTTCAAGACCTCTCTTGACCTTTAAAGCAACCTGAAAAGCACGTCCCTCGCTAAAGCCCAAATCCTTAACCATTTCGGAAACCTCACGGAAAGATTTGTCATGCGCAGCATCAACAGCCAAAACAGAAAGAGCTGCCCAATAGTTCTTCTCAACGTCATGATCGGTAACAAGCATCTGATTACGCACAGCAAGACCTTCTTGCGTCTCGAGATAACCTGCAAGGCCACGATTAAAAATCTTATAAGGCTGAGTTGCTCCATTCTCAGCAGTCAAGATATGCGTCTCAATTTCATGAGCAATAAGCATCTTGATCCTAGTTTCAGAAAACATTGCACCTTTACGAACAAACAAAGCCCCTTTCTTACCAGCCATACAATCAGAAACCATACTTTCCTTAATCTTAACTTTCCAATTAGAAAGACCATAATCCTTAAAAACTTTCTCAAAACGATCAGCAGCCTCCTCATGACCTATATTAAGATCTTCATAAGGAAAACTATGCGGCTTACCAGCTAAATAATCACGAGCAGCTTTAAGAATCTCTCCATCAGGCCTACTAAAGAGATCGAAAGACTTGTCTGTGAAAGCATCTGTTCCTATATGTTCAACTAGCGACAATTTACGCAAGATTTCTTGTCTCTTAGCCTCAAAGACCTGCCCAAGCGGCGAATCATCACATTCAATCTTCTTAAGCTTTTCACGCAAACGAAAAGGATCAAATTTTAAATCAGGATAAACAAATTGAGGGTTGCTTTTCTTTCTTCTGAAAAAATTCAAACGCTCATCCTCCAAATTCACAGGACGAAGATGATAAAGAAGCTTAATCTGCCTATCAATATCGCTAAGCGCATTATCAACAGCCGCATAATTCACCTTAGACGACGAATCCATATCGTCAAGCGAAACACCTTTAAACTCAGGGATTTTGCCCTTCTCCTTATAAGTTCTAGATGGATCAACAAGAAAATTCAACAAATCACGTTTCCCAATAACCAACTTAAAATCCTTCAAAGACAAATCCTCAAGCCCAGCAATAGTCTGAACACGAATATCAGACATCGTAAATTTCAGTTTGATTTTGCTACCTTCCGCAGACTTTTCATCCGAAACCAACCCAATAGTTTCAGCGAGATTGCTATCAATAACACTTCCTTCGACAACCGGATTAACAGAAGCCAAAACCTTGATAGGCCCTTTCTTCCCTATCACATCAACCATCTCCTTTTCACCAACAACAGCTTTACCAGAAATATTCTGAATATCTTTTTCAACCTTATTTCCAAACATATCCTGAGCAATACGAACACCTTTCTCCGGAGTCGTAACCTTAACACCCTGGATCCTCTCTAGCCTCTTTCTCAAAGGAGCAAGGTTAGCAATCTGTACACCAAGACCAGCACGCGCATTTACCTCAAGAAGCACAGGCCCATTTGTCTTATCAAGCGCAATATCACAAGCCAAATAACCAATATTAGTAATAAGCTGCACTTTCGAACAAATAAGCAAAATCTCATCCCAATAAGGTATTTCAAGACCACGAAGCCCTTTAGGACCTTCAACAATCTTCTTATTCTCAACAACATGAGTTGCAACACCTTTGGCAATATCAATACCAGCAGCTATCGCACCCAAATGAAGATTAGCCTTGCCATCAGATGCAACAGTAGGCAGTCGAAGCATCGCCATAACGGGTATAAGATTATGAACAACCACACGTATATCAGGCAGCCCCTTGTAAGCAAACTGCCCCACACGATCATCACAAATAATAAGTTGTTCAAAAAACGCAATATCACTAGAACCAGTAAGTGAATATCGACCATCAAGAGTGTCACCTATATGCTCAATAAACACATCGAGAGGTATCTTCTTGCCAGAAGCGGAAATAAAATCATCGCCCTCACGTCCAACAACAGGTATAATCCCCTCTCCACCATATCCAAAATTTGGTTTCAAAACAAAACTCGCAGGCAACGAATTAAAATCGAATTTCTCAAGCTCTTCACGATTCCTTATTACACCATGCAACTTCGGAACCGGAACTCCACGCGCAGACAAGAAGTGCTTAGTTTTTAGCTTACTATCAGCAAGCTTCACAGCCTTCTTCTTATTATACGGCCTTATATAAAGAAGATTCCGCGCATTTATCCCTAAGATTCCTTTTGAAAGATTTAAATTAACCATTTGTAGATAGTAGGATTTAGTCAGTAGTCAGTAAAACCTCTTCTCTCTTCAATTCTTCTTTCTTCCCTCTACTCCTCCTCAGAATAACGGAAAATCTCCCTAAATCTCACATACTCCATAAGCCTGAGACCAGTCCATCTTCCAAGTGCAACATTCGCAAACAAGAAAATCAAAATAAGCTCCGGATGCCCAAGCATAAGGGTTTTTAAGAAAGTCCACTCAGCAATGAAATAACACATCACAGAAACCACTACAGTCTCCATAACAATAATAAGAGCACTTCTAAGACCTTTGCCAGTCTGAATACTTACAAATTTTTCAACCAAAGTACTCATCATAAGCATCGGGAAGACCGAAATCGAAACAAGCTGAGAAACACTCAAATAAGATCCCATAAGCAGCATCACAAGAATCGTAACACTCACAATAGTAAGAACTATAGCCATGCGAGGGATATAAAGCAGCCTATACCTCTTAAGAAAAAGTCTGGATATTGTGCCAACCATCAAGATAACAAACAAAATAAAAAGACCAAACTGCATACCAAGCGCTATAAAAGAAAGTGTAATAATCGAAGGCGTATAAACTCCAAGAGTTTCAAGCCCTACAACCTGCTTAAAAAAAGCAACCATAGTCACAATAACAGGCAGCATCAAAACCAGCTTAAGAGTATTACTCGGCACACCTTTCTCCAACATGTAGTTCACAAAGAAAGACATAAAATTAGTAATCCCTATATCCAAAGCACTGTCAACAATCCTATAAGTCACTCCTCTGAGTTCTAAATCAGCAAGAAAATCATCAATAGTCTCCGCATCCACAAGTGGCCAAAGCGCTTCCGCCCTAGTCAAAATAATTTGACTAGGACTAACCGTACGAAAAGTACCCGCAGCAATATTCTGCATGGTAGCAACATTTTGATCAGAAATAACAATAATATCAGCCCCTTCAAAAGCACTACTAGCATCTTCGGACCCTTGAGCAAGCTGAGAAACCAAAGTCAAACCAGAACTACCCGTCGTCCACAAAACGAAAGTATCATACTTGCTAATGGTGCTCACTGACTCCTTCAAATCTTGCAAAAGAGCCTCTTCAGACAGGAACTCAGAAGTCTCATCAAAACTCCCAACCAAATTAACATAAACACCCTGCTCCTTCGCATAATCAACAAGACTCTCAAGTTTATCAATCTCCTCAGAATTATCAGTTATCAAAAGAAAAGTACTCTCATAAACAAAAACAGTATGAGTCGCAACATCTTGCTCCTCATCGCTACTACGAACAACCAAGGTAACCTGATATTCCCCCGGTTCAGCATAAGAATGAACTATTTCAACACCAGTTTGCCTATTCCCATCACCAAGATGCCATTCATAAGTAAGCTCCGAATCCTCAGGATCATAACTCTCAGAAGCATCAAAAATAATACTTCTATTCGCCATAACTATAGAATCAGCATCAATAGAAGCAACCAAAGACTCTTCAGGAGCCTCGACAGCACCTTCTACCTCAAACGTAGCAGAAGCATCATGCAGCTCTTCCTCAACATCAGCCTCTTCAGCAATTGCCAAGGGCATACCAAGAACCAAAACCCCCAGAAGCAAGCCAAGAAATAAGGCAACCGTTTTTTTCATAATAAAACTACTTTAAATTCCAAAAAATAGTACCAAAATAGCCATTTTTTTACAACAGAACCAGGACACATCATAAGGATATGCCAATTGCACCAAGATTGCCAGGAAGAGCCTAATCTGATATAATAAAAAGATTTAATAAACAAAAAATGTATAAAAAACTTCTCTCAATAGTAGCTCTTGGCACACTTCTCATCGCAGCAGTGCCAAACGCCGTAGCTACAGAAAAAAGCACTCTAGAAGTAGAGGCTTTTGACACAGTTGCCGGTTATACAACCGTAGCCGAGATAGAAGACGCCCTCAAGAACAAAGAGGTCGAAATAATGGTAACAAAACCAAACGGAAGCGAAATAATCATAGAAGCAGAAACAGACGAAGATGGCGAAGCAAAAGCAGAGATTGACGGCTATCACCTAAAAACAGCAGGAAGCTATGAAATAAAAGCCAAGTACATCGACATAAACCAAGAGTATGGCAAAACAGATTCATTCAAGGTTTACGAAGACAATGTATCATTAAACAAATCAACACTGTCATCAGACAGCGTAACTGCTGAAGCCTCTGGATACGACCCGGTAAAACTCACAGTAAAACTAGAAGACAGATACGGCAATGCTATATCAGGACACTCAATAGACATTATTTCTAGCAGAAGCAGCGATGAAATAACAGCTTATGAATCAGATAGAACTAATGAAAAAGGAGAAGTAACATTTTATGCATATTCAGAAGAAGTAGGAGTATCCACATACACAGCTTACGACTCAACAAGCAATATAACCCTCGACGAGAGAGCTAAGGTCGCATACTTCAGCCCCGTGAGCACTTTGGATGAAATAGGTGGAAACAACCTATTTACATCTATCCTATTAGCATCAGACGACTCAGAAGATGAAAATGGCGGCGTTATCGACCATTTCGAAGTCGAGGACCTGGAATCAGAAATTGCAGTAAACGAACTGGTCAATTTTACAGTAACAGCTTACGACGTAAGCGATGCAATCGTAGAAGACTACACAGGAACCGTAAGATTTTCTTCTAGCGACGATAACGCAGACATGCCAGAAGATTACACTTTTGAAGCAGAAGACCAAGGAAGCCACACTTTCAGCCTATCCCTAAGATTCACAACAACGGGAACTCAAACACTAACGGTAACAGATATCGATGATCGCGACATAGAAGGTGAAATCGAAATAGAAGTCGTATCCGAAGGAAGCGGCGCTTCTCAAACACAAGACTCAGACGACGATGACACAGCAGCAGATGGAGAAATCACAATAGAAAGCCCTCAAGCAGGAACTTATAGTTCAACCGATATCACGGTTAGTGGAGCTACACCTTATGGCTATTACGTCGACGTTTACGTGGACAGCACTTTAACCGATACAGTATTTACAGAATCAGACGACACATATTCAACAGATATAGAACTAGAAAACGGCACATACGAAATATATGTAAAAGCAAGAGACGCCGAAGACAACGAATACGGAACCTCTGAATCGGTAAGCATCACTATAGACACAGAAGCTGCGACCTTAGATTACGTAGAAATAGGCCAAGAAGGAGACCTAACAGCAGGAGGCACGTTCGAAATCTATGTTTACTCAGAGCCAGATTTGCATCAAGTAGGAGTACTATTAGATGATAAAATATACGAACTAACGGAATCTCTAGGAACAGACGGAACTTATGTAGGACTATTAGTAGCTCCTGGTGAAGCCGGAACATATTCGCTAGATATAATCCTCGTAGATAGCCTAGCTAATGAAGTCCAATACAGCGATGCTGCAACAATTACAGTTGTAGCCGATGAAACAACAACTGATGACGACTCTACAGACGACGAAGACGACACAGACACAGATACAGACACCGAAACAGGTAACGATGATACTACTACAGACGGAACAGATGACGACACATCAACCGATGACACAACAGACGCTAGCGCCGACACCGAAGACGACACGACTACCGAAGAAACCGCATATCCATCAACAGTAACTGGTCTCGAAGCAACAAACGGAGACACAAAAGTAACTCTAACATGGGAAGCTGCAATAGCAGGCAGTGAAGATACATACATTGATCACTACAAGGTTTACTACGGATACGCCGAAGACCTTCTTTACAGCACAGCAACAACTTTCGATTCCAGTACAACTTGGTACATCCCAAATCTCGACAACGATACAACTTACTACTTCGCTATCGTAGCTGTAGATTCAAAAGGAGTCGAAAGCCTTGAAAAGAGTTCAGTCATGTCAGGGACTCCCGAAGCTGAAGAAGTAAGCTATACAATGGATATGGGGAAACTCCACGATAGCGCTGATGACGAAGATGTTTCTATCGAAGATACAGGGACTCCTGAAGAAACTCCAGAAAGTGGACCAGAAACAGCATGGATCTTGTTATTCACTCTAGTTTTCACTCAATTTTACTTCCAAGCAAAGAAGAAGATAGGCCTTATGCAAAATGAATAATGCACCAAGCACATCCCCAGAATTCCAAAACAAGCCAAAAACCAACACCAAACAAAACGAAATTGAAAAAAGGCTTGATGAAGCAGCTGATTGGAAAGACGAAGCGCTAACGGCCGTAAAAGAAACTATTGGATACCTACTAGGACAAGTAATAACTACAAGACAAGAGATGAGCGCAGCTCAGGCTGCCGTTTTAGGCGAAATAGCATTGGCAGGATATAAATCATATAAATCCATTGAAACATCTGGGTGGAAAGACAAAGCACTGACAACCATAAAAGGAACTATAGGATACTTATTAGCAAAAGAACTAGCTGTAAGACAGGAACTGAGCACAGCCCAAACTGCCACCTTAGGCGAAATAGCATTTATAGGATATGAATTATATAAATCCATTGAAGCGTCTGAATCAGCAGAACAAGCTTCTGCTCTATTGAGACCAGGTATAGCAACAATAAAATGGCAATCTAGAACAATACGAGCAGCCATAGCTCAAGAAGAAGATTCTCAAGCCGCAGAAAATTTTTTAAGACAAGAAGGCATAGAATAATCATACATCTATATGATAAAATGCACTTCGCATTAACTTTCACAGATGTACTTTCTAGAAATTTTCGTCGATTACCTTATTCAAATACTAATTCTACTGATTATAGTCAGAATTCTTTTGAGTTGGTTTAGATCACCACCAAGAGGAAAAATGGTCAGATTTATAGTAGACACAACAGACCCCCTGCTTAACTTGGCAAAAAAAATCACACCTAAAACAGGAATGCTGGATCTCTCACCCATCATTGCTGTCATTGGATTAGAATTAATCAGATCAGGAATCTTTTACCTTCTCGCTTACCTATCATTATGACTTTAATAGTAAAAAACACCCTTACCGGCAAAATCGAGGAATTTAAACCGCTAAACGGAAACAAAATTGGTATCTATGTTTGCGGACCAACTGTATATGACAATGGACACTTAGGTCACGGCCGATCGGCAGTAGCCTTTGATATCATAAGAAAATATTTAACCTACAAAGGCTACAACGTCACATACGTCTCGAACTACACAGACATCGACGACAAAATGATCAAAAGAGCAAACGAAGAAGGAATTACCGTAAAAGAACTCGCAGAACGAATAATCCCAGAATACGAAAAAGACTACGCTAGACTTCGAATAGACAAACCCGACGTCCAACCAAAAGCTACAGAGTACATAGATCAAATGATAAAACTTGTAGAGACGCTAGTAGAAAAAGACTTTGCATACGAACTCGACGATGGAGTTTATTTTGAAATAGAAAAATTCCCAGACTATGGCAAGCTCAGCCACCAAAAACGAGAAGAACTCCGCGCAGGATCGCGAGTCGAAGCGGATGACAAAAAACGTCACCCACACGATTTCGTGCTTTGGAAAAAAGCCAAGCCAGGAGAACCAAAATGGGATAGCCCATGGGGCGAAGGACGTCCAGGTTGGCACATAGAATGTAGCGCCATGAGCATGGATATCCTCGGAGAAACATTTGATATTCACGGCGGAGGAATGGACCTAACCTTCCCTCACCACGAATGCGAAATCGCCCAGTCAGAATGCGCAACCGGCAAAGAGTACGTTAAATACTGGCTCCACAACGGATTCATCAACGTAGACAACGAAAAAATGTCTAAGAGCCTCGGAAACTTCTTCACACTAAAAGATATTTTTGAAAAATACGACCCTCTAGCCGTAAGATTTCTATTCTTAGGTACACATTACAAGAGCCCTATCAACTTCTCAGATCAGATCCTAGACCAAGCCGAAAACGGACTAGCACGAATACGTGACTTCCTATTGAACTTGAAAAACTACAAATCAAACGTCAGCGAGTCAAATCCAGCACTGGACCCTGCAATAGAAAACGTAATCCAAAGGTTCGAAGAACATATGGATAATGACTTCGATACAGCAGGAGCACTCGGAGCACTATTCGGCCTCATAAAAGACGTAAACACTCTGATACAAGACAAAAAACTAGCAGAAAAGGATATCCCTAAAATCCAAGATGTTTTGGAAAAATTCGACTCAGTTCTAAGCATCTTGCCAGAAGTAAATGAAGAAGTTGACGAAGAAACCGAAAAACTAATCAAAGAACGCAACGAAGCACGAGCAAACAAAGACTTCGCACGTGCAGATCAGATACGCGACGACTTAGCCGCCCAAGGCATTGTTCTAGAGGACAATGCAGACGGGACCATTTGGAAAAAGAAATAAAGCTAGCTAGCTAGTTGGCTATTTAGCTATTTTAGGCATCACCCACCCTAAATAGCTAAGAAGCTAAAAAGCTAACAAGCTAAAAATGTGGATAATACTCGCGCTTGCCTCTGCTCTAGGACAAGCTAGCAGATTCGCAGTCTCAAAAAGCCTGACAAAGAACTTCACAGCCAGCTACCAGAACTGGCTTATGAATATATGTGGAATACCTTTCATAATTTTATTTGCAATATTCACATTCCAAGGAATCCCATGGGACAGTCCAGAGTTCATGATAAGCACCGGCATAGCAACAGTAGCTTTCACCATCGCAAATATTCTGATCGTAAAAGGAACCGAGCTGTCGCCATTATCACTTACAGTCCCCTTCCTCGCATTAACCCCAATACCAGCTATTTTTATAGAATGGCTAACTCTCGGGAATTTACCAACAATATATGGAGCATTAGGGATCATTTTAGTTGCAATTGGAAGTTACATGCTTCATGCATCAGAAAGCAAAAAAGGCATTCTAGAACCAATAAAAGCCATCATCCGCGAGAAAGGCAGCATGCTCGCAATTACAGGAGCCTTATTGATGTCAATCGGAGGAGTTTTAGCAAAATACTCGATTGAATACGGAGACGTCACGTCGTATGCACTTACATGGACATCTATGAACATAATTTTAGGAACAATCATCGTAGCCATTTGGGATAGAAAAAGCACCAAAGAAATCAAAAAAACATTCTCAAAAAAACACATAGTGCAAGTAGTAGCCACAGGATTCTTATTTGCATTCACGCTCATAACCAATTTCGTGGCAGTAACATTTACCAACGCTTCGTACGTACTTACCGTCAAAAGAACTTCCGCCTTCTTCGGAGTACTAATCGGGTGGCTGGTCTTCCGAGAAATCAAGATCCAAGAGAGAGCAATTGGAGCAACCATAATGGTCGCAGGAGTCGTTCTAATTAGCGTACTTGGTTGACGGAAATACAAATCAAAGATAAGATCACGGCCTTATTTTTAAATGTAACTTTAAAATGGCATTATCTGGCTCTCCACAACAAAGAAGAGGTCTCAAACTACTAGCTATACCCATACTAGCAGTTGTCGCAGCATACGGATATGCCAGAATGACAGGAGAAACAGCGGTAGAACCTGAACCTCAAGAACAAACCACACAAGGACAAGCTAAAACAACCCGTACAACACCCACTACAACAATTTTAGGCGTCGACGCATCAACTCCTCATCGAGAAGCTGCTGAAGCATTGCTTATAGAGTCGTATGCTCAATTATCAGGAGCAACAGGACAAGATATGCCATATTTTCAAGCAAATTTCAGAGAAATACCAAGCCGAGACAGACTAAGTACAGGCATTGGAGCATTCCCAATAGACGAACAAGGAGAAATAGCAACTCTCGATCAGCCAGATCCCACCGTAAAAACTATCATAAGATTGCAGATCAAAACTTGGAATGAGAGATTAAGACAAGCACACATAAACTGCGAACTACAACCAAACTCACCTTACCCAGACGAACTCCAAATAGGAACAGTTTGCGGAGATTAATTAAAGAAACATGCAAGTCCCACCAGGAACAGAAGCAAAGAAAGCAGCAGCAAAAGCAGAACTGACAGAAAGATTACTCCGCCTATGCTTTGCAGCAAAAGAACTATAAGCAAGGCGAATGTCTAGAGATTTTATTGACAGAACTCGAAGGACTGAGAGAGAACGATTCTTCGCAATTTTAGATGCATTCAGGATAAAGAAAGATGACTTTGACCAAGATCGAAGTAGATACGTCATGACAGAAACATTAGGCCTCCGTGAAAGCGTAGAGCAAGCCGTAGAAGCCCTGTTCGAAAGAAGTGGAGCAGTATCAATGAGAATAGAAGCAACTATGGCAGGATTCCCCGATGACGAGGTGGTAATCATACTTTACAAGTTAGTAGAAGAAGGGAGTCAGAGGAAAAAAACAGTAGAAAGACTTGCGCCTGAAAGCGGCTTCTACAAACTCCAGATCACAGAACCAGGAGAAGGAGACCAAGTACAATTCTACCTAAATTTCCTAAGACCATTCCAGAGACCTAAAGGGAAGGAAGACAAAGAAGAAGAGTAGCCAACTTATTCACATCCCCACTTCCGGTACAGAACACAACGCTATTCTCATCCGTAAGCTCGTTTATCAAACGAACTGAATTTTCATACCCCTCGCCATCCATTGCCTTACAGTTACTCCCCTTTTCTATCGCTTCAGCGAGACTAGCCGGAGAAACAGCAGCCTTATCCTCATCCGTATCACGAGCCTCGTAAATGCTCGGGACTATAACCAAATCTGCATCTTTGAAAGCCACAGCATACTGATCTAGTAGCTGCCAAGTCCGATTATATTGATGAGGTTGAATCGCCATCACAATATGCTTATCCGGATATTTCTCACGAGCAGCATCAAGAGTCGCAATTACCTCGTTCGGATGATGCGCATAATCGTTGTAAATAAGAGCTCCTGACTCAGATTTCCCCATATATTGAAAACGCCTATAAGTACCCTGGAAAAGCTCAAAAGTCCGCAAAAGAACACCAGTATCAACACCCAGCGCTTTGCAAACAGCAAAAGCCGCTATCGCATTAAGCCTGTTGTGCTTACCAGGGACGCCAACCTTTATCTCGCCCAAATTCCGCCCATTTGCCCACAGATCATTTCCAATTAATCGATACATCGCATCTTCGCTTTCTCCATAAGTAATAACAGCGCAAGTAGCCTCTTTCACAACCTCAGGAGTCCATTTGTCATCTGCAAAAGCCACAATCATGCCATGACTCGGCACCGCACGCACAAGCTCACGAAAAGCTTCCACAAAATCGTCCTCAGTCTTGTAATAATCCATATGCTCCCAATCCACATTCGTTATCACAACAATCTCAGACTGCAAATTTAAAAACCCACGCCTATACTCACAAGCCTCAATAACACAATAGTCAGACTCCCCAACTCTGCAATTCTTACCTTCAAACTCATCAACAGGAGCTCCAAGTACACAAGAGGGATCGAAACCGCCCTCTATCATCCCAAGAGCTGTCATAATCGTCGTCGTCGTTTTTCCATGCGCACCTGTTATCGCAATAGTTTTATACTCACGAGAAAGTACGCCAAGCGCCTCCGGATAATTAAGGACAGGCACATCCATCTCTCTAGCTCGAGTCCACTCTGGATTATCCTCAGTTACAGCGGGTGTGATAATCATAAGATCAACATCATCAGGAACACACGAAGCATCATGCCCAACAAGGCATTCAATCCCCTCGCCCCGTAGCTCCTCAAGATACTTAGAATCTTCTGCATCAGAACCAATACATTTCACCCCTCTTGTATTCAAAACACGCGCAATAGCACTAACACCACGCCCACCGACCCCAACAAAGAAGGCCTTCTTTACATCTGCAAACTTAATTTTATCTACAATTTCATTCATGCTTCCCGAATATTATCATATATGGTAAATTTCTCACACAGAAACAAAAAACACTACTACGGATTACGTATTACACACTACGTACTACCAAATGCAAAACCCACTACAAGACAACTCTCCTTTCAACGTAGCACGAATCATAATCATCGCCGGATTCGTTATAGTTGCATATATGCTCTATAACTTAACAGTTTCGATATACGAGAATTATCAAATCGACACCCATATCCAAAGTTTTGAAGAAAAAAACTCAGAGCTAGAAGCAGAAAACCTAGAAAAAATCGAAAGCTACCAATACTACACCTCCGATATGTATATTGAAAAAATCGCCAAACAGAACCTCGGCCTAATTAACCCTGGCGAACAAGTAATAGTAATAACCGAAGAAGACAACGACACTATCTTAGAGGCCGAATACGAAGAGTCCCAAACGCTCGCAATGCGCAACTCATGGTCCAACCCTAAAAAATGGATCGAGTTCTTTCTGAATGAGAATCCGTTTAAATACTGATAATTTTATTTGCGCCTAATAGGCAAATATGTTAAAAATACTCCGCACACGAAACGACGCGGGGTAGAGCAGTGGCAGCTCGTCGGGCTCATAACCCGGAGGTCGTGGGTTCGAATCCCACCCCCGCAACCAAAATTTTAATGAGTTAGCTCCTTCACTTACAAAAGTACGTTCAGTCGCTAACTATTAAAATTTTTTATAACATCATGGCAGGGTAGCTCAGTTGGTTAGAGCGCAGGACTCATAAGCCTGAGGTCGGCGGTTCGATCCCGCCCCCTGCTACCACATATTTAGTCAATTTTTAGCTAAGGATTTTCGCCAAACAAAGTCCCCAAAAAAAAGCACCAAGCTCACTCCAATCCCAATATACATAGGCTCAATCCCCCACCTGTAAACCGGCCATCCCCATTCGGCATTTAACCAGCCTTCGACCAGCCAAGCACTAGAGACGCAAGCCGTAATAATCATGACAAAAAGAACCCTCAAGTCACCCAACTTGCTTTTCCCAAACATAACAAAAAGAATCGGCACAAGCATCGTTGCCACACCAACAGTACCAACCGCATAAATAATTCCAATAATCGAATCAAAGACATAAATAAGTACAAACGAAACAATCAAGGTCATCACAATCCCAACTCGAGTAAGTTTTTTTAAAGAAGCCTTCTTGAATTTAGATCTCAAAAAATCTACAGAAACAATTGTACTACTAGCAAAAAGAAAAGAATCGATAGTCGACATAATAATCGAGAGAATAGTGACCAGGAAAACACCTTTGAAAACCGCAGGGAAAACCGCATCCGAAAGGAGCATATAACTCATCTGTGGATCACCATCAGGAAAAGCAGCACGGGCATAAAGCCCAGTAACAAGCGTCACCATGTCGAAGACAAACCAGAAGAAAATCGAAATCAAAATCCCTTTCTTAGCCATACCTCCGGACCCAGCCGCATAACACCTTTGATAAAAATTAGGATCAACAAAAGTCCAGAAAGCTATAAACCCCCACACAGCAATAGTTTGCAAGCTAAGCTCCCCCTTAAAAGTCAAATGAGTCTCAGGCAAATTAGCCTGCAAGAAATCCATCCCCCCAAAATGCACAAAACTCATCACAAGAAGTCCTCCAAAACCAAGAAACATAAACAGAAACTGAAGCGCATCAGTCCTGACAACAGCGCGAAAGCCACCAACCCAAATATAAGCCGCACTAATCAAGAGAGCCGCCCCAACAGCGACATAATAATCAAGCCCAAAAATATCCTTCACCAAAAGAGCTAGCGAAAGAACATAAGGAGCCGGCGAACTCATAATAAAAGTCATAACCGCAGCAAGTTTGGCAGACTTAGGCCCAACTTTCTTGCGGAACTGATCAGCAACCGTCGTCTGCTTAGAATCGTGCAGCTTCTTCGCCATGAAGAAAGCGAAAAGGAAATAAACAATGTACCAAAGAAGCCCATTGATAACCCAAGCAACCACCCCAAAACCATGAACAAACTCACCCACACCCAAAATAGCTCCATACCAGGTTGTCACAAGACTCATGACAAACGCAGGCAAACTAAGTTTGCGAGCCGCTAACAAATAATTCTCTTCATCAAGCTGTTTCCTCGAGAAACTCAGCCCCAACACAAACAGAATTACAACATAAGTAGCCAAAATAATGTGATCAGACGTAGCTAGTTCCATGGTTCTTTTTGATAAGTATTAAAAGGTAAAATAACGAGAAGGGACCCCCGGTCTATCTCAACAAAAATATCGGTTTCAGTCGTCTCATTGGAAGTGCCAATGAGCTTTCCTTGAGACATAGTTAATCCATCCAGAGGATATTTCAAACCTCGAGATGACAAGATCTCAGCTTCCCCAAGAGGATAAAAAGAAATTCGCGTATTCGCGTTGAGTTGCGTTCGCCATATTCCATCAATCCGAAACATCACATCTTCCTCCGAGAAAAAGACAATCCGCTTATCTGTATATTTTTGCAAAACATGCAAAACCCCCAAAGTATGATCAAATCTTTTGCCAACAAACCCCATAGCATAAAACAAAGGAGCCTCTACATAACCAAGACACTTCTCCAAATCTGTCGAATCCTGATCAGGAATATGAACCGCTCCCTCTTTATCTTTAACAGAATCCAAATCACCCACTACAAAATCTGGCTCAAAACCCCACTCTCTAAGGCAATTAGCACCACCATCAGCAGCGACTAGCTTGTAAGAAGAATCATAAACGGCTTCGAAACGATCAAGAGACAACTCGCCATTTCCAACCAAACAAACTGAAGTATCAAAATTCAACATAACTACTGTTTCCTTACGCCGGTATAATCCGGTTCAAGTTAGAGAGGGTATAATCTCAGCCCCACATAGACTCACAGGGCACCCCTAACAGACGCTCACGATCATATCCTTTTTTTCACTATATGTGAAGTTGCGAAAAATTTGACAAGACTACGATCACATGCTAAAGTACGGCCAACATGAATACGTCAATCTTCACATCTCAAGCACGCCGCACTCCACTTATCTAGTGGAGATGTCTTGCTGTATGAATTAATTGATCAACCCGCTCCACTGGATAAAAGTGGAGTTTTTTTAATACGCAAAAATGCTTAAATCGATCTCTAAAACAAGTTATCAATATCGAAAAGAACGTCGTCAAAAATTCCGCCGTTCAATACATTAAACAAATCTAATTATGGCCAAACACTTAACCAAAATCACAGACTTATCAAAAGAAGAGATCCTGCAAATATTAAAGGAAGCTACCGCATTGCAGTACCAATACCTAAACACAGGACAAAACAACGACTATTTCAAAGATAAGTCTATTGCAATGATTTTCGAAAAGCCGTCTCTAAGAACAAGAGTAGCATTTGAAGTCGCAGCAACACACCTAGGAGGGAATGCAATATATCTGACAAGTTCAGACATACTTAGCAGCGGACAAAACATACAAGGCAGAGAATCCATTTACGACATAGCAAAAAACCTTGAGAACTTTGCAGACATAATCTTAGCCAGAGTCTTTGCAAACAAAACGATAGAAGAACTTTCAATACATTCCAAAATCCCAGTCATAAATGCGTTATGCAATCTCCATCACCCTACACAAACACTAGCAGATCTCTACACGATATTAGATGTATTCGAGAAGCCACTCGATAAAATCAAAGTTGCATTTATAGGAGATGGCTGCAATACAGCAAACTCACTATTACTCGGATGTGACATCCTAGGAATTAAGTTCAGTATCGCAACTCCAAAAGGCTACGAACCACCAAAGTCAATATTAGATCTAACAAAGAACAACACGTTTGAAATAACACACAATCCTAAAGAAGCAGTACAGCAAGCAGATGTTATCTACACAGATACTTGGGTATCAATGGGACAAGAAGACGAATTCGAAGAAAGATTGAAAATTTTCAAGCCATACCAAGTAAATCAAGAACTACTAGCCCACGCAAAGCCAGAAACAAAAATAATGCACTGTCTACCTGCTCACAGAGGAGAGGAGATCACAACAGAAGTAATAGATGGTCCGAACTCAATCATATTCAAACAAAGCAGCGCTAGACTAATAATTGCCAAAGCCCTATTGAAATTTCTAACAAACTAACCCCTAAAACCATGAAAGCCCGTCGACAGGCCGCGCCAAAGGCGCACAGGCCCACAATAAAAATAATCATTCCGCAAAGCGGAATACAAAAAAGCGCTCCAACACTACCTACTACCACTACAAACTACTAACTAACAATCCTATGTATCACAAAGTCGCATCTCACGAAGCTTCAAAAGAAGAAGCAAACCACGTCCTCCTTCTCTACTCTGGAGGACTAGACTCATCTGTAATGCTCAAATGGATCCAAGATAAATACGACGCAGAGGTCACAACTCTAACAGTCGATATCGGACAACAAGCAGATTTCGAAGCCATAAAGGCAAAAGCCATCAAACAAGGCGTCAAAGAAGCCATAGTAATCGACGCCCAAAAGGAGTTCGCAGAAACAGTAATCGGCAAAGGCATCAAAGCAAACGCATGCTACCAAGGCAACTATCACCTATTCTGCCCACTCGGAAGAGTCATCACGAGCAAAATAGCCGTAAAAGTCGCAAATCAGAAAGGCATAAAAGTCATCGCACACGGCTGCACCGGCAAAGGCAACGACCAAGTAAGGTTTGAAGGCTACATCACAACCCTCGATCCAGACCTAAAAACAATCGCACCCGTAAGAGAATGGAGTATGGGTAGAGACGAGGAACTTGCTTACGCGAAAAAGCACAACATCCCCGTCCCAAACACGTCAGAGAAACCTTATTCGTATGACGAGAACCTCTGGGGCGGCAGCGCAGAAGGCGGAGAGATCGAAGACACAGCAGTCTCGCCACCACTCGAGAACATCTTGACAATCTGCAATACTCCACAGCAAGCTCCAGACAAACCAGAAACCGTAAAAATCGGCTTTGAAAAAGGCATTCCCGTCACCCTAGACGGGAAAAACCTTCCTCTACACAAGCTAATACTAGCTCTCAACCAGATAGGAGCAGAACACAGCGTAGGGATCGTTCCTCTCATCGAAGACAGGCTCATCGGCATGAAAGTAAGAGGCATTTACGAACAACCAGGCTCAAGCATAATCATCGAAGCCCACAAGAATCTTGAAAAACTCGTCTCGACCAAGGACGAAAATGAATTCAAACAGATGATGGACCAGAAATGGGCTTACACATGCTACTGCGCCAAATGGTTCGAGCCGCTAATGGAGAACTTGAACGCTTTTATCGACAAGATGAATGAAAAAGTCACAGGCGAAGTAACCGTTCAACTCTACAAAGGGTCCATCTTAATCACAGCCGTAGCCGGCCCACACTCTCTGTTCGACGAAAACCTCGCTACATTCATGAAAAATGACTTGTTTAACCAAAACTCATCAGCAGGATTCATCGAACACTACACACTTGCACAAAGAACCGCCTACAAGGTTGCAAAACAAGCTAAAGGAGAGTTCATAAAACCAGATCTGAGGTTCTAATTAACCTGAACCTCTTGTTCTGTCCCACCGTATGGCCACTCAACTTGATTTGAACACGTACCTGTAAACATATACCAGGTATGTGCCTGATCTCCTTCCTCAAAACCAGGAGTAGCCGTCAAAACAAGTTGATTAACAGAAGCATCTGAATCAGAAGCAGTACTAATTCCAACGGTATAAACAGCTTCATAACTTTGATCACAAAGAGTATCTGTGTTAGGAACACCAACAGCAACCAAATCATGAGCTACTAAACAATCGACATCAGCAGAAGAAAGAGGCTCAGCATCCATATCTTCAAGTTGCAATCCATTAATCTCAACTTGCCCATCGCCAGATACAGCAACTTCTAAAGCCTCAGCACCAAGCCTAAAAGCATCAGTAGTTCCCTGCTCCGTATTCTCACAATAAGTACGAACACATGAGCTACCAACAACAGCACTCGCATCCTCATATCCATAATCATCTTTGCAAATAGAAACCTGCCCAGCAGTATCTTTATCTCCATCAGCACAAGCAACCATAGCAACCACAGGGATCATTGCAGCCCTGCCACCCTTAAGAGCACGAAACATATTTACGGTTTCCCGCAAAACAGGAATGGCCTCAACTGCTGATCTAAGAGTTTCTCGAACATTAATTCCTTTCATTTCACAATTTAGTTAAATTTTTTGTCACTGGTTTATCGCATACAATTTTTCAGAAGTCAACTTCTAAAATCATAAGAGCGCTGCTAAAATCCAAATTATAAAATGCCAAACGCCACATACTAAACACTAAATAAAAGCACCATGCAAAAAGTCCCGTACATCTGGAAAAACGGCAAATTCATCAAATGGGATGATGCTACTACCCACCTGATCACTCACACGCTTCACTATAGCGCAGGAGCCTTCGAAGGCATTCGTTTCTACGAAACCCCAAAAGGCCCAGCAGTTTTTCGTCTAAAAGAACACACCCGCAGACTCTTCTATTCAGCGAAAGCACTCGACATGAAGATGCAATACAGCCAAAAAGAAATCAACGAAGCAATCCTCAAACTCATTAAAAAGGATAAGATCAAAAAAGGCTATATAAGACCGCTCGTATATTACGGCAACCGCATGGGACTTTCTCCAAAAGGACTAACGCCAGAAACAATGATCGCAGTTTGGGGATGGGGAGCTTATCTCGGCGAAGGCGCAGTTAAAGTAAAAATCAGTAAATACATGCGCATACACCCCGATTCAACAGTTGCAGACGCAAAGCTTTGCGGACACTACACCAACTCAATCCTAGCCAGCATAGACGCTTACAAAAACGGTTACGGAGAAGCTCTACTCCTAGACTACCAAGGTAACGTCGCAGAAGGCCCTGGAGAAAACATTTTCTTGGTAAAAAGAAAAACAATCTACACCCCAGAAGCCGGCAATATTCTCCCTGGAATAACTAGAGACTCAATAATAACTTTAGCCCGCGACCTCGGCTACAAAGTCATTGAGAAAAAGATCAAACCAAAAGAACTCATGAAGGCCCACGAAGCTTTCTTCACAGGGACAGCAGCAGAGGTCTCACCTATCGCCTCAATCGACGGCAAAAAGTTCAAATACTCAGAAGGAGGCCCCGTCTCTATGCATCTCAAAGAAGAGTTCCTAAAAGTCGTAAACGGAGAGAACCCGAAATACAAGAAGTGGCTGACAGTAGTTAGATAACAAGTTATAAGAGACGTTTTGCACAGCAAAACTCAATAACTATTAGTTCCTAGTTAAGTACTAACCAGCTCCGCCACAATATACACATAATGATTTTCCTAATGCTTTGAGCGATCTTGGAAACACCAATTCCGCAAAGCGGAATTAGGACTTTGCCGGGAGCGAAAAGTATTAGAGACTAATCAACTCCGCTACCCACTCCTTAATATCCGAATAGTCTCCCCCGCTCGGCATCAAGATATACTGACCATAAACATTGTACGTTGAGTATAGGTAGTTGCCTGTAGACAAAACATTTCCTGTCTCAATTTCATAATCAGCAAAATCCGAATAATACCCAATCCCTTCAAAGAGACCGATGTCCGTATCCATATTGTCTAATATAGACCTGAAGATAGAAACAGCCGTAGATGGATCTGAAGCAAGATTCATAGTTTCCACTTTGTCACGAACAGCCAAAATAACATCCTGCTGCCTATCAGCTCTATCAAAATCCGAGGTAGTTTTACGACTACGAGCATATTGCAAAGCATCAGAACCACTCATATGTTGCTCTCCTGCAGCAAAATAAACAGTCGTATAACCACCATAGCCATTCGGGTACTGATTATCCCAAAGTTCCTTTTCAACATTTATATCAATACCTCCAACCGCATCAACTATATCGATAAAAGCTTGCATATCAACAACTACATATTTCTCAGGCAAAATACCCAGAAGATCATAAACAGCTTCTTTCATCTGATCAGCTCCATACAAATTGTAATGTTCATTAATCTTTCGCCCATTAACAGAAAGATCACGCGGGATCGAAATCAAAGTAACAGTCTCAAGAGTAGGATTCACACTCGCAACCATCAAAGTATCGGTCAGAGTCCCGTGAGTCCCTAAAATAAGAATATCGAAAGTTTCATCAGCAGAAATATAAGACTGCCTAGCAAACTCAGCACTCTCAGTCACAACACTTTCAACAACACTTTTCTGCTCCGCAATCTGTGTTTCGAGAGATTGCATATCACTCAGAAGCACATCTATATCAACTTCTCCATTCCCAAGCATCGAAAGCTCCTCCCCAAGAATATCAATACTTTCAGAAAGCCCATCAACCTCGCTCTGATCAGCCAGAATCTCCTGATAAAGAGCTAGATTCTCATCCTTTAAATCACCAACTTCTTGAATCAAAGAGTTAACCTGAATGTCCTTCGCATCCAAATCTGCAGAAAAGACCTGATTCATATACAAAAACCCACCAAACACAGCTACCATAGCCATAACAACAGACACCATAGCTGCCTCCATAAGACTAAATTTAGAGCCTAGATGAGCCCTGCCCATAGCATTATGAACCTTATTGTTGAATTCATTTCTTAGGTTTTGCATCTTCAGAATTAGTTTTTGTATCTAAATTTTCACCAAGCTTTGGTGGTGGTGGCACATCTTCGGTCTTTGGTTTTCCGTCTTCAGCTTTCTTACTACCCAAAATCTTCTTAATATCCTTCTCACCCTCTGCTTTCTGCTCCTTGCCATCTTCTTTGCCTGAAAGTAATCCCTTAGCTTTTAATCTCTTTTCAAAATTATCAGGAGCCTTAGCAGCAGCAATATCTATACCAATACGAGCTGTAATCTCTTGATCCACAAAAACCTTCTTGCGACCATGCTTCATACGAGAATATTGCTTAACAATATCTCTAATTTTTTGATTAGCTTTAGACACATCGTAAATAGTTTCCAAAGAAAAAGGCCTCGAAACAGAACTATCAATATTAAGCTTTAAATAAGCCTTATAGTTCGCGATTCCGATAATATCTTGCTCTGTAAGAACAGGAGCATACTCCTTCGCAAGATACTCCGCATCTTCCGCACCAACCTTGAATGATTGAAGCGTACCAACGTTACCAAATACCGCATCTCTAATCTGCGAACTTGAATTACCAAACTTCGAAACAACAAGCTGATTAATATATTGGTGAGCCATAATAAGGTTCAAGTGATACTTACGAGCCTCAGAAAGAATCGAACAGAAACTATCAGTAGCAAAGTTTTGGAACTCATCCACATATAGATAAAAATCCGCCCTATCGTCCTCTGGCGTATCAACACGACTCATCGCTGCCTGCTGAATTTTTGCCACAACGACAAGACCAAGAAGCTGCGTATTAAGCGCACCGAGCTTACCTTTCGAAAGATTAATAAGTAGAATTTTTCTCTCATCCATACATTTGCGGAAATCAAAGGCCGACTTGGTCTGACCAATCGTATTACGCATTATTGTATTTGTAATGAAAGGACCGAATTTACTCGAGAAATACGGGATCATCTCCTGACGCTCACGATCACCAGTATTCGCATACTCATGCTCCCAAAAAGATTTCACCACAGGGTTCGTAACTTTCGACACCTTGTATTTCATAAACTCATCATCCGTAAACATCCTAGGCACATCTATAAGCGTCGCACCCTCATCTTTATCCTCCATAAGGGTAAGACAAGCATTACGGAAATAGTGCTGGATACGCGGCCCAAAGATTTCATCACCAAAGATCTTAATAAAAATCTCCGTAGCCTGAGAAGAAGCCATATCCTGCTGCTCAGGTGTTTCAGCTTCAAGCATATTAAGACCCATCGGTCGCTCCTGATCAGACGGATCAAAAACAATCACATCACGAACACGCTCTTTCGGAATATATTGCAAGATATCCTCAATAAGATCTCCATGCGGATCAACCACACAAACACCATCACCATTCCATATATCTTGTCTAACTATCGAACTAATGAAAGACGATTTACCAGTACCAGTCTGTCCAATGATGTAGTGATGTCTCCGCCTATCTTTTCTTTTAAACTTAACAAAACGCTTCTCTCCACGATACAAATTGTAACCAAGCTCAATACCTTCTTTCGGCAAATTAACAGGTGCTGGAACAACTTTATACTTAAGCCATTTAATAATCGGCGTTTCATTATACCTACTATTTGGGAAGTGATAAATAGAAGCCAATTCCTCAGCAACTAAAAGCGAAGCCTTTTCCCCAAACTTAAACATCCTATGCTTAAAATTCCACTTAATCCAAGGAGTATTCAGCTTGTTAATCAGAATCATACGACGACCCTGAAACCAGTTAGAAGCCGCGTCTTTGAAAACATTAAAGGCAACAAAGATATTGCTGATTATTTGCTCAGACTTTACGGGATTCGGAGAAGATGCAAACACACGTATCACGGCATCAAAACCTGTCTGATTAGATTTCTCACCTATTCTCTTCGCAACCTCTTCTTCCGTCTGAAGCATACGCACATAACCATCCCCTCCAGAAGCCCCAGGCGCATCAGCACCCTTCACCTGGTCATAACCCATTACAATTGTTACAAGCGCTGAATTAAGATGCCCAATAATCGGCAAATTTGTAAGCCAATTATCACCTCTGCTTTTCTTGCCTTTAAAGAAAGCTGATCCAAACTTCCTAGCCTTCTTCTGCCACTTATTATTGCGCGGCTTGAGCATAACCTGAATAGCCGCTTTCTCATCCTCTTCAAGTTTCGACATAACATTCGTCACGTCATTAAGAGGATCATTCTCGATATTTTTATAACTTTTAATCGGATACCAATATTTCTTAAGTTCATAAAGATAGTACCCAATAATCGTGTTTTTTTTCTTAGGATCATCATTTTCAAGAGTATATGGCGCCTCGTTAAACATCTGAATATCCGCAGATGTATAAAAAGAAGTGATCTGCTTTTCCACAAGATCAGCATAATGCTCATCAGTAACAACATAAAACGAAAGCTCTTTCTGCTCAACAATCATCTCAAAAGAAACAAGCGCATGATCGAAAAGCCAAACCCGAATACGATTACTAAGCGTAAGCTCGCGAATCTCATGAAGACCACGATATAACTGCTCCATAATTCCAATCTTCTCTCGGAAGTCTTTCTCGGTAGCCTTCTCCTTATCTTTCTGAGAATCCTCACGCGGAAGAGTTACTTTCAAAAATCTACGATATTTCTCTCTATGAAAATGATACCAAAAATGGACACCTTTCCAGAAAAGCTTCCAACCCATGTAGATTACAAAAAGAATAAGCAGAGACCACCAAGGATACTCGATTGCCCATTCCCAAATTGCTGAAAGTATTTCCATGGATTTTTATTTGAATTAATTCTTAATATTATAACAGAAAAGCCCAACCTGGTAAACAGGTTAGGCTCAAGCGACTCACAGGTGCGCTTGACCTATTTAAAATTTATCCTTCAGATATGAAGACAACTCGTCTACCTTAACCCTCTCCTGTTTCATCGTATCCCTATCCCGAACCGTTACAGATGAATCCTCAAGCGATTCAAAATCAAAAGTAACGCAGTAAGGCGTACCAATCTCATCCTGCCTTCTGTAGCGTTTACCGATCGATCCAGACAAATCAAATTCAGTCACAAAATCCTTCTTAAGCTGGTCATAAACTTTCATTGCATCATCCTCGAGCTTCTTTTGTAGAGGTAAAACAGCAACCTTAACAGGCGCAATCTCAGGATTAAGCCTAAGTACAACACGAGTCTCACCTCCAATCTCTTCTTCATCATAAGCAGAGAGAAGAACCATCAAAACAGATCTAGTAAGCCCGAAAGTCGGCTCAACAACATGCGGAATAAATTGCTCATTCGTAACAGGATCACGATACTGCAAATTCTGACCGCTCTTCTCCATATGGTTCTTAAGATCAAAATCTGTCCTATAAGCAAGTCCATAAAGCTCCTTCCACCCAAAAGGCGTCTCAAACTCAATATCACAAGTCCTCTTAGAATAATGTGAAAGCTCATCTTGCGTATGCTCACGTACCCGTGTTCGCTTCTCATCAATACCAACAACTCCTAGCCACGCTTTCATCTCATCTAACCAGTAATCAAAAGTCTTCTCCCAATCCTCTTCTTTAATAAAATATTCAAACTCCATCAAATCGAACTCAATAGTACGAAAGATGAAATTCCCAGGAGTAATCTCGTTGCGGAAACACTTCCCTACTTGAGCAATGCCAAAAGGGATCTTCTTGCGACCCGTATCCATAATATTCTTAAAATCTACAAACATAGACTGAGCAAGCTCACCACGAAGATAAACTGGCTCCGAATCCTTAGAAACAGGACCAATATTAGTTTGAAAAAGTAAATTAAAAACTCGCGCATCAGTGAAATTCGCCTTACCGCACTTAGGACATTTAATCTCATGCTTCTTGATAAGTTCATCAAGTTCACTAGTAGACAAACCTTCAACTTTTGCATCTTCTACAGCATCTTCAATCAAATGATCCGCCCTAAGACGAGCCTTACACTCCTTACAATCAACAAGCGCATCATTGAAACAATCAACATGCCCAGAAGCCTGCCAAACCTTAGGATTCATCAAAATCGCAGCATCAAGGCCAACCATATCATTCCGATCACGTACAAAAAACTTCCACCAAGCATCTTGGATATTTTTCTTAAGCTCAGACCCCATAGGCCCATAATCCCACGTATTAGCTAGCCCACCATAGATCTCACTCCCAGGAAACACAAATCCCCTTCTCTTACAAAGTGAAACAACCTTATCCATCAGGTTTTGTTCAGCCATAACATTTATTTGTTTAAATTACCGCGACTCAATATACCAAATCCGCTAACAAGAAGTAAGACCTATCGTTCAATAGCATCAGACAACACCTGATTCAAACCCTCAAGATCTTCAGCCATTTCACACAAAGGCCGAAAAGCTGCATTACAAGATTCACAAGGATCTTCTCCACGCCAAATCCCAGCCAAAACACATGCAGCAATCCTCATAGCTCCAGGCTTCTTTTCATCAACCCCCTCCATCACTCTATCAACAACCTCCCTAACAACAACACCTTGAGCAACAAAAGCCCCTTGACCATCGGACTCGAGAGAAACAACCTCTCCTCCATCACCAGAATCAGGAGCAACTGTACCTGTATCAATAATAACATCTGCACAACCCTCCAAAGCCAAAGTACAACGCGAACAACCAGACTCAACAAAGTTCAAATTGAGTAACTGCAACCCCTCACCAGAGACTAAATCCTCATCTAAATTAGTAAATGCCTCACCCTCCAAAGGTCTCATATATCAAAATATTAAACAAAACAGGAGATACCTATACTCCCCATCTCAAAAACAATCAACTAAAACTTACTATCCAAAGCAATAGTAACCGGCCCATCATTGATAAGCTCAACCTCCATCATCGCTGCAAAAACCCCTTTCTCAACAGAAACATCCTCAGCCTCACAAGCCTCACAGAACTGCTCATACATCTTTTCCGCCATATCAGGGGGAGCAGCATCAATAAAACTCGGTCTATTACCCTTCTTAGTATTAGCAAAAAGTGTGAACTGCGAAACCACCAGAAGCGACCCACCAACATCTTTAATAGACAAATCAAACTTCTCCTCCCCAAAAACCCGCATATTAACGACCTTCCTAACCAAGTAATCGATATCTTCCCTAGTATCACCATGTCCTACACCAAGAAACACTAAAAAACCATCATCAATAGCACCGACAACCTCGCCATCGACTTTAACAGAAGCCTTGCTGACACGTTGCAAAACAGCTTTCATAAGCTAACTTGGAACTAAGAGTTAGAAACTAGAAACAGAATTTATTGTCTACTGCTTACTGACTACTGACTAATTAAGCCGCAGGTGGAGCTTGATCTGCAGCACCTTTTTGCTTATTTCGAAAATCCAAAACCGCATTCTGGAAAACCTTCAAGAAAGATTCAGCAGTCATATGAGTCATATTCACTCTCTGAAGTACTTTTACAACTTTCTCAGCACCACCAGGCACCAAGTAACCAAAATCTACAACGACCTCATTACCAGATACATTAACAGAAACCGCATTTGAATAAATCCCAGCTTGAGCATCCTCAGTAACAACGACTTTAACTTGTCCTTGTTGAGCTCCAGCTTGTTGTGCTTTGTCAGCCATGTTTTTCAAATTAAAGAATAATTACGACCTACATTTAAGCACAAACCTAAAAAAACATAAAGCTTCTAAGAATTATCGAACAAACATCAGCAACGCTCCTCGTTTCTACTTCTTAAGCAAGGCGAAAAAACATTCTGCACGCTTCTGTTATTCAGAGTTCGATAAAATTGGACACTGAATAACAGAAAGGAAGCCGTTTTAGAGCCTTGCTTAAGAAGCAAGCTGTCCGCACGCCGCATCAACTCCCTGCCCCAAACTCACCCGCACGGTCACAGGAATATTATAAGTTTCCAAAATGCGCTTAAACTCATCAATATCATCTGTCATCGACCTCTTGAATCGATTTCCAGAAGTAAAGTTATAAGGAATCAAATTAATATGACAAAGCTGCCCCTTGCACAATTTGCCAAGCTCATGAGCCAATGAAACATCATCATTTCGCCCAGCGAGCATCACGTACTCATAAGAAACTCGCCTATGAGTCTTCCGCGTATACTCAGAAACAGCATCCATCAATTCATCAAGAGGATATTTCTTCGCAATCGGCATCAATTTTTCACGCAACTTCTGCACTGGTGAATGCAAAGAAATCGCCAAATTAACCTGCAATCCCTCATCCGCCAATTTTAATATACCAGGAACAATCCCCGCAGTAGACAAAGTCATATTTCTCGCACCAAGGGAGAGCGCACGAGGATCATTAAGATGTCGCACAGCCCTCATCACATTCTCATAATTATTAAAAGGTTCACCCATTCCCATAAAAACCACATTAGTAATCTCCTCCCCATAATCTTTCAAATCCAAAACAAAGAAAAGAACCTGATCCGCGATCTCTTCATAAGTAAGATTCCTTTTAAACCCCATCTTCCCCGTCGCACAAAACTTACACCCCATAGCACATCCAACCTGACTAGAAACACAAACTGTCCGCCGACCATCTTGAAAACGCATCAAAACAGCCTCGATTTTTTTACCATCCTTTTTACATCTCAAAAGAACCTTGCGAACAGACCCATCAGGGGCCAAAGAAACCTCTTTCTCCTCCAAAAACAAAACCGGCATCTTCTCCTCAAGAACTTCGCGAAGAGATGCTGGCAAATTAGTCATCTCAGAATAGTCCGAAACACCTCTCTTGCAAACATCTCTGAGAAGCTGATCCGCACGAAAAGGTGGATGCCCTTCGGCCGCAAAAAACTCCTTCAAGTCCTCATAATCTTTCATAATTTGTCATTATTTCTTTACAACAGTAATCGTATATCAAACCTGTTATTTAATAAAGATCAATTGTTTTGTAACAATCTATTAGCAGATTTTCGGCCCACCACCCTTGAAAACTTTAGAGTAGTTGTAACAAAATAATGCACTTTACCATTTCACAACTCCAAAACCATGAAAATCCTAGTAATCACAAAAGATCCCGACAAAATACAGTCATTTAAACAACTGCTAGAAAACCTCCGAATCCGCACGACAATAATAGAAACAAACAATATTGAAAAAGCATGGCTCACTCAATATCAATTAATCTACATTCACAACTCAATAGAAAACCTTGAACATGAGAATTTAATAAAAAAAATACGCAATCTAAATTGGTACATCCCACTACTAACGTCTCATCCTTATGAACAAGAGAGTAAAAACATCTTCCTGCTCCCAAAAGACATTACAGAGCCAACACTATCAAAAGTCATACATAACCTAATTAAACGCCCTCACGAGAGGGCTTTTAAAAAACTTAAATATAAAGATCTCATTCTCGACCCACATAAAAGAATCGCCAAACGACAAAAAAAAGAAGCAAGACTGCGCAACAAAGAGTACGACATATTAGAAATCATGATGAGAAATCCAGGAAAAACAATCACAAAAACCGAACTAACAGAAACCCTTTGGGACAGAAACACAACCATGCTAAGCAATACACTGCAAGTTCACATCTCAAGCCTACGGCGAAAAATCGATAAAGGATTCACAAAAAAGTTAATCCACACAATCCCCTGCGTCGGCTATCGCCTTGGAGAGTAGAGAGTAGGGAGTATTTAGTATTTAGTATTTAGTATCTTGTATATGGGAATCAAAAACTTCACCGATCTCAAAGCATGGCAAGCTCTCCCCCAAATTCTACATTCTAAATTCTGAAACCCAAGACCTACTTCACAATAAAAAAAAGTTACCCACAACTCTTTACTCGCATAATATATGTGTGGTAAATTACATGCACTCCACTCCCCTAACCTTTAAAACAAAACAAATATGACTACTCCAAACTTCACCGTCAATCTAAGCGCAACAGCAGCCGACGTTAAATTGAAAGAGCTTATAGAAAATCTACTTATCGTACTGAACGACAAAGAGAAGCACATCATAGAAAAAAGATTCGCATTAAAACAAAACAAAAAGCAAACCCTGGAAGAAATTGGACAAAAGTTCTCAGTAACTCGAGAGCGAATTCGACAAATCGAAAAAAACGCACTCAAGAAGCTTTCACGAAACGCACAGAACACAAACCTTCGCATCCTAAACGAATATGCAAAGAACATCATCCGCAAACACGCAGGCGTAATAACAGAAGAGAAATTAGTCGCAACTATACTAAACTCTCTAAACAACATCTCAGCAACCGAGATCAATGAGCTCAAACTAGCACTAACACTCGACCCAGAATTAGAGAAGATTTCAAACACAATAAACTACGAACCAAACTGGAGACTTAAGACAATCCCTTTCCAATTAGTAAAAGAGATCACTCAGCTAGGACTAAAAGTCCTAAACGAAAAAGGAGATGTCATCACTCCAGAAGCTCTAGCAGCAAAAGTTTTGGAGAAAATGGGAGAAAAACACGACCCACAACTGATTATCAGCACAGTTCAAATTGACAAGAGAATCAAAGCTACAGACAAAGGAGTCGGCCTAAAAACATGGCGCCACATCAACCCAAGAACACTCCGCGACAAGATCAATTTCATCCTAGAAAAAGAAGGTAAACCACTTCATTTCGTAAAAATCGCCAACCTCATAAGTGAAGCTAGGTTCGATAGCAAGATGGTCAACACTCAAGCAGTTCACAATGAATTAATCCGCAATAACGACTTCATCCTAATCGGACGAGGCATCTACGCCCTATCACATTGGGGTTACAAACCAGGAACTGTCTCAGACATCATCGAGAAGATTCTCGATGGCGGCAAAACAATGACCCGTGAAGAGATCATCAAAGCGGTCCTCAAACAACGCCAAGTTAAAACAATCACCATCTACTTGAACCTCAAAAACAAACCTCAATTCAAGAAGGTTGGTAAGGACTCTTACACATTAGCTAAATAATTTATAGCTCCTTGCTTCTATCATAAGCGGCCTTAACCGCTTCTTTCAGCTTACCCCCCCACTCGTCACCAAGCACATTAAGAGCAGCTTCCGTTGTTCCTCCTTTTGAAGCAACACGCAACTTCATTTCATCAAGATCTTTGCCATCGGCAGCCTTCAAAGCACCAGAGACAAGCCCGTCAACCGCTTTTCTCACAATATCTTTATCAAAACCCATCTCCTCACCTTTGGAAGTAAGAGCTTTCATAAACTCATACAAATAAGCCGGCCCACTACCTGTCAAAGCCGTCATTTTATCAATCTCATCATCGCTCTGAACTTCAATTTCAACACCAAAACTTCTCAAAAACTCACGAACAAAATCTTTTTCATCACAAGAAGTCACCCACGAGCTAACACTCTCTCCTACCATTGCTCCAAGATTAGGCATAACTCTCACAGCACGCCTAGGCAAATCAGCAAGAGAAACTCCAGCCATAATAGAAATCACCAGCTTATCTCCAAAATCCAAACTCATCTCCCTATAAGTCTGAGGTTTGACTGCCAAAATCACAACATCACAATCTGCAACAAGCGCCTCAACACTCACCGCAACTTCCAATCCAAGCCCTTCAACCTTTTCGCGATTCAAATCAAATCCAACCGAAACCATGCCAGAAGCACGGACAATCGCACTTCCCATATTCCCACACCCGATTATTCCAATTTTTTTCATACATTAAAGTTATTAACTATTAGTTATTAGCTCCTAGTTATCGAGTCACATACTGCGACTCGATTTGCCACTTATAAGTAGTAAGCTCACCTATCCCCATAGGTCCACGCGCATGCAACTTTTGCGTACTAATTCCAATTTCCGCTCCAAGTCCAAAAACAGCACCATCAGTAAACCTGGTTGAAGTATTCACATAAACCGCTGCAGCATCAACCCTTTCCAAAAACTCCTTCGCATTAGCTCCATCAGAAGTCAGAATTGCTTCAGAATGCTTGGAAGAATACTCCGTAATATGCTTTATCGCCTCATCAAGACTAGAAACAACCTTCACGGACATCTTCATAGACAAAAATTCAGTTCCAAAATGCTCTTCACTAGCTAACTGCACAAGCTCCTGATTGTATTTACCAGAAACAAGCTCAAAAGAAGCATCATCAGCAAAAATTTCAACCTCAAACTCCTCAAGACCAGGAAGAACTTTCTCAAGAAAACTCTCCATTACATCCTGATGCACAATCAAAGTATCAAGCGCATTACAAACAGAAGGTCTATTAGTTTTAGCATTCACAACAACCGAAGCAGCACGCTCAATATCTACATTAGAATCTACATATGTATGACAAACGCCGGCCCCAGTTTCAATAACAGGCACACGTGAATTCTCACGCACCATATCAATAAGCCCTCGCCCACCACGTGGAATAATCACATCGATATATTCATCAGCTCTGAGCATTTCTTTTACAAGTTCGCGATCTGTACCTAAAAGTGACACACAATCGACAGAAAGACCCGCTTGCCCCAGCGCTTTATTTATAAGCTCATCGAAAACCTTATTCGTCTCATAAGCATCAGATCCACCGCGAAGAACCGCAACATTTCCAGACTTAATACAAAGAGCTGCGACATCGATAGTCACATTTGGCCTAGACTCATAAACTATTCCAATAACACCAAGAGGCACAGAAACCTTCTTGAGATGCAATCCTGAATCAACATCACGCTCCTCAAGCACACGCCCTAAAGGATCATCCATCCCTCTAATATCTTCAAGACTCTGTGCTATAGAAAGTATACGCTTCTCATCAAGCTTAAGCCTATCTCGCATTGGATTATCAGCATCCATACCAGCAAGATCCTTTTTATTACCTTCGATAATAAGATCAACATTATCCTCCAACTGAGCCTTCAAGATCAGCAAGAAATCATCCCGCTTAGACATAGGTTCATTTTTAAGTACCTGCGCAGCACTCGCCGAATTTTTAAGTATTTCTGTAAGTTCCATACAATTTAAGTTATTAACTACTAGTTATTAGTTATTAGTTATTAGTTATTAGTTATTAGTTATTAGTTCAAGCAACAAAATATTATCCACATGTATAACCTCTCTCTTACCTTTCTTATCTGAACTTCGCAAAGCTGCCTCCAAATCTCTACTAGAATAATCCGTCAAACCGACAGCAATAGTCTCTCCTTGTTCATTATAAACGTCAACGGTATCTCTCTTTTCAAAATCACCAGATATGGACTTAATCCCCGGGAGAAGCAGACTTTTCTTCTTAGAAAGCGCCTTAGCAGCACCATCATCCACAATTATACGACCAAACGATAGAGATCCAGCATGCAACCACTTTTTAAAACTCTTCATACCCCCTTTTTTCGCCAAAAACCTTGTCCCAACAAAATGCTCGTCTGAAACCGCCGCAACCAGGTTCCCTTTTCTCTTCCCATTAATAATAAAAGCCTCAATCCCCGCCTGAGTAGCCATCTTCATAGACTGAATTTTTGTAAACATACCACCCATACCATGCTCACTTATCGAAGTCCCACACATTTGAAAAATCTCCTCATCAATATCAGAAACCTCTTTAACAACCTGAGCACAAGCATTCTTTTTAGGATCACAATCAAAAAGCCCAGAAACATTCGAGCAAATCACAAGCTTATCAGCATCCATCATTACAGCAAGAAGCGACGCAAGCTCATCATTATCACCAAAACGAAGCTCCTTATCAGCAATAACATCATTCTCATTCACAATTGGCACAATCCCATTATGAATAGCCTCTGTAACAACCGCCCTCATCGAAAGGAAACGCTTCCTATCTGAAAAATTATCACGTTCAAGAAGAACCTGAGCTACCTTAAACCCTTCTTTACCAAAAAAATCAGAATAATATTGCATAAGCCTAGCCTGTCCAACAGCAGCAAGAACCTGCTTACGCAAAACTCGATCTTTAATAGTTTGACCTGAAAAAACCTCAAGCCCAGCACCCATCGCACCACTACTAACCAAAATTACCTTCCACCCATCCTTCCAAACCTCAGAAATATCATGCGCATAACGCTTCAAGACATTAAGATCGAGCTGATCATCCTCATCCAAAAGCACCTGAGTCCCAACCTTTACTACAATTACACCTTTTGTGCTATTTTGTGACAAATAGTCAAAAACGGATTGCTGCGAAACACGCAGCGTCTTGCCAATCTTCTTAGCCTCGATCTTCCCTTGTCTTACATAAAGATACAGCGTTCTAACCTGGACACCAAGCCGCTTCGCAGCCTCTTCAGCCGTAAAAAAATCACTATCAGACATATAAATGCATGTTAAATTACATTTATATTTTAGTGCTATGTAGTGATAAAAGCAAGTTCTTTAGTCGAGGATAGGTGGTTTGCCAAATATGCTCCATCGCATGCTCAACTATCGTTTCTCCACCAAAAAGCTCTTTGTACTTCTCCCCATGATTAAGCGGAACATACGGGTCATCATCAGAATTAATAAGCGTAAGCTTACCCATCTTCTCCCTAGCAGATTTATCAAGCCTGCCTTTCTCAAAAAAAGACTCAAGAACTTTCCATCCAACATTATCAAAAGGAGCCGCAACCAGAAAAGTAGCCAAAAAAGACTCGCCATTATACCGACTCAAATACCTTGGGATCAAAGCAGCTCCCAAACTATGCCCAACCACAACGGTTTCAGAAGGATCTAATCCGTCGAGAACATCGCAAAGCCCCTGATGCCACTTGTCATAATCAGGCACCTCAACCTGCCCAAAATTAGGAACAAAAACGGCAACACCCTCAGCCTCCAACTCCCTCTTAAGCCAAGGAAACCAGTTACTATCCGGCGCGCATCCATAACAATGACATATCACCACATTTTTCATTCAAAGCCTATTATTAAAGTTTTTCGAAGAAAAACACTACCACTACAAACTACCTCACCCACTCCTGCATTTTATCAAAATCCCGCTTCAAGCCCTTACCTTCCATATCATCACTAAAACCAAACGTCATTCCAAACATAAGCTCCTGATCTTCACGCATACCAGCCTTTACAAGCTCTTCATGCTCGCAATGCCTAGCATAACCGATATAACAACTTCCAATCCCCTGCTCGCGTGCATAAAGAACCATGTTTTGCCCAGCCATACCACAGTCCATCGGAGCATATTCATTATGATCTTTGTCTACGCAAACCAAAATTACACAAGGAGCCCCATAAAAAACCGTATCCTCCTCTAAAGCAAGACGAGTCTTAACACGTTCAAGACGCTCCTCAGAACCAAAATATTCGAGAGCATCATCCGCCTCAGTACGACCTTTTAGATATCCCTGCGCAGACATACTTAAGCGATTAATCACATCCCGACTCGTAATCACAACAAAACTCCAAGGCTGATGATTATGAGCAGAAGGCGCAAGACATCCTGCTTCGATAATAGCCTTAATTTGATCCTCAGAAAGCGGATCAGACTTATAAGAACGAACCGAACGCCGTTCGCGCATCACATCAATAATTGGCATAGTATTTTTGTTTTAAACTCCTGATATATCAATACCATACCTACCCATCACAAATCTACCAAACTTCTCCCAACTAAAACCTTCAACATTTCTCAAATCAATATAACGCCTCTCACCCTTAGGCGCATAAACAATAATCATATTCGAACCACCCAAGCAATTCACATGAGGCATAATACCAACATTACCAACACCACCAAGTTCCGCAACATGCTGCTCAACTAACCTCAAAGTTGAAACCCAATCAGTCGGAGCCCCACCATTAACACCCTCTCCATCATAATAAGCAAGCCTCTCATCAACAGCCCTATCCTGATCATCAAGAGAAACAAGCTGCTCTCCAGCATCAACAGCACAAGGATCAAAAACCTCTTGTTCTCCCGATAACAACCCTTCTTCATCCGCAAAATATCTCTCCCAAGCAGCAGGATCTGTAGCGGTTGTCGGATCGAATTCTTCTTCTACGCCCCCCCCCACATCACCACCAGATTGTAAATTCTTATCAAGAGACATATTTCGAAAATTACAATAATACATTTATACCACGAATTGCGCTCGATGTCAAACCTGTCTATATTTAAAAAGCGCGCAGCCCTCAAAGCCACGCGCTCCCAATTCACTAAGTACTACTAAATACCATCCTGAATAGACTGAAGTCTGGCAATATGCGATTGGGAATTCTCTACGACATTAAAACCATTAAACGGATCCGTCATATCTTTGCCAGGATTCTCCCTCTTAGCATCCGCTATATACTGATAATATTCCGCCATAGCAAGATCAATAACAGTCAATTGCTGCTCTCGACTTAGCTCAAAATTATCCACCAATTTATCATAGTGTTCCGCAACTATCTCAGGCTTCTCTCCAGCCATTTTAACAAGTAGTTCATACGGATCTTTCCCAACAAACTCAATAATTTCACTCATATCAGCATCCAACATCTGATACCAACCATCTCCTCTAAGATTCTCCAAAACAAACTTCGGATAAAAATCAACGAACTCACTATCAGTTATCTCCCCGCTCAATACCGCAGACATCAAACCACCTTCCTCAACATACCTCAATACATCAGGATTCTTCTGATAAAGTCTCGCAAATGTCAAATACAGTCTAGCATCGGCCAAGGTCTCCATAAATTGAACATCAACCTGCTCTGGCGAATGTTCGCTAATGCTACTTAAAGTATCAATAGCAGTACTAATACCATACCTAGCAGTTAACTGAGACGTAAGACGGTCCTCTACAGAATCATCTACCACGCTCAAAGCTTCTTGCAATGACTTGAGAGTATCCAAATCTTCACTCATAACCTCAGCGGTTAGATTAGCCACTTCCTGCTCAAACTCTTCAGAACCTACATCTGGCACCGGAACATACTCCTCACTGGGCCCACCCTTAAGGAAAATCATACGCCCCTCAGAGAACTGATAAATTTTAGAAGTTTTCATAGTTTTTGTTTTTAAAATTTAAAATCCATCACTTAATTATACCACAATAACGCCTGCAAAACAAGCCATGCATTTTAGAAAGCGCGCAGCCCTCAAAGCCACGCGCTCTCAATTCGCTACGTACTAGGTACTACGGATTACGTACTACTTCTTAAAAATCTTATCTCCTTTACTCCTAAGAATCACGACAGCAGCAGCAATCACAATCACGGCAGCAACAATAACCGCCACAAGGCTATGGAAAATCATAGAAATAAGAATCGTAACGATAGAAAGGACCGAAGCCACAATGAACGTAACAATCCCAATAACAAATCGACTAACAGACCCCAAGAAAGGAAGAACATCTAAAAGAGTACTAATAGGCCCCAAAACAAGCGTCATTCCAATCCACATCATAAAGAAACCAAGAACTCTCATAAGCCACATCATCATCACGTACTCACCATGCATTTGGTCAACAGCAGCATCATAACTGCCAGTAAACATACGATATAAATCTGTATCAGTCTTCTCGTCAGTATAACTCATAATATTAGTACCACTGATTTCTCCAAATAAAGTCACGTCAGTACCAGAATAAAGAACATTATAACTAATTCGAACATCACCAATTTCAGGAGTAGACAAACTACCTTCTCCCATAAAAACGTAATTTCCATTTAATTCAGCATCCTCAGTAAGCTCAAGCATATCCTCACTCAAAGAAAGAGCAGTAAGCTCAGGCAAAGTCACGGCATCCATAGAAACAGAATACTCACCGACTTTAGCCACAGAAGCGACATCAAGAAAATCTTCAACAGATTTCGACGGATTATAATAAGTAGTATCATAAAACTCGCTAGAATCTTGCGGGTATTGAGTCCACTCTTTTTGGTAATCATAAGTTGTCTCCGTAGTTTCAGAACCACCGATATTCTTCTCAGTAGAAGTCGAAGTCTCTTCAACCCAAGAATACATCTCGACAACCCTTTCGACTACAACATAATCACCGACATTTAAAAATTCACCATCACTTATCTGGTCATCGCTCGTAACCTGACCACTAACATAAACCAAAGTACCATCCTCAACGCTAGAGCTTCCATCAGACTGCATTTCAGTAGCAGTAGCAGCAATTTCAGACATATCTACCCTACCTTCGTTCATATAAAGAACGAAAAATGACCCGAAGAAAAGTACAACCCCAAAAATTACTCCAACCAGGGATGATACGATTCTTTTGCCATATCCAGTTTTGCTGGACACTGTGATTTGCGGCATTTTTTATAAATTAGAAAATAAAAAACTTCCCGAACGTTCAATTAAGAGACCGTTCATTTTCGGGTGCGTAGAAATGCGAAATTTGCTTTAGTGTAAG
>CAYFOI010000008.1:0-45170 GCA_964344725.1 uncultured Candidatus Peribacteria bacterium | reverse complement strand
GCTTACACTAAAGCAAATTTCGCATTTCTACGCACCCGAAAATGAACGGTCTCTCTTCTGTACCCACCGTTTCCACCAGCCCCACCAGTAGTATTGATAGTTGCACTAGCTCCACTGACAAAAGCACCTGCCTGTACATAGACGCTTCCACCAGCACCACCACCACCACCATTACTTGAGCTACTGACAGTACCATCGTCACCACCAGCGATAAGGGATCCATTCAGGGTAACGGTCCCAGATAGAGCGTCAATACTAATGACACCACCACCACGACCACCATTGCCGGCTGTAGCTGTTGCGCTATGAGCACTACCACCACCAGAGCCTAGATCAGTAGGAGGCGGAGTGTCATCATAAGTAGGACCAATATCTCCACCATCGGTACAAACGCCACCAGCTCCACCATGACCAGCACCACCACCACAGTTGTTACTGTTACCATCACCAGCCCCAGGGCCGTCACCATCGGCATTTGCTGTAGTAGCACCAGAATAACCAAGTCCAGTAGCATCGATCGAAGAACCTTGATAAACGGTCAAACTATCCAAAACCCAATCGACATTCGCATATATGTCGCTAGTATCAGCGCTATCAGCGCTACCCAATGTTATTGAAGATGCATCTATGGCAAAAGATCCAGTAGCTACCCCAGTAGCGGTAATTGAAGAGTTAGTTATGGTAAGATCGGTTGAGTCAGGAAGATCCCAATCAATTGTATCAGCAGTCACCGTTAAATTATCGAGAGTAGAAGTGATAGAAGTTGTTATGTTAAAAACCCAGTCGCCAACATTTTCTACAGAGAATGTGTCGTCAGAAGTTAAAGCGGTCATACTCACGGTGTCAGCATCAAGCTGCAATGAAGAAACGCCAGAACCTGATAAAGTTGCATTAGACATGGTCAAAGTGCCATCAACATCGATATAAGCAGCCGAACTAGTAGTTAAGAAACGCACATCGTCAGTCGAAGCCGTTGTCCCAATTGCATACAAGTCATTGAATTGGAACCTAGAAGCTCCGTTTTCTTCTCCAGACCTCAAAAGAATACCATCATAAGTGTAAACATCAGCATCTGTAAAATCGCCTTGAGACGCTTTATCTACAATGAAAACACTACCGTTGTCACCAGCATATGCTAGGTTAGAAGGATTAATACTATGGGTATTATCAACAGTTCCACCGACAGAGTTGAACATGCTATCAAAAGTGGTACTAGGGGTAGGGACGTCAGTAGAGTTGAATTCGACATAAATATAACCCCCACCTCCACCTCCGCCATCTCGACCTGTACCATTACCACCACGACCACCATTTGCAGAATAAGTGCCTGTCCCAGAGAAGGCATCAGCAGAGATATAGATGCTTCCACCAGATCCACCACCACCAGCTCCATTACCATCGTCTTCACCAGCTTCACCATCAACCGAGATGTCTCCGTTCATGGTAAATGTATCATTGACAGATATCTTGATAGCACCGCCACCATCTCCACCAATGGAATTATAACCACCACCGCCACCGGAACCTAAAGTAGTAGGTCCTGTCCCAGAACCCTGAGGCCACGACGAACCATAGAGGGTCTCAGCCCCATTTGTTGTAGAGTCAGAACCATCTCCACCAGCTCCAGCATGACTTGCACCGCCTCCACAGTTGCCGTTGGCAATACCAGCTCCAGGGCCTGTACCGTTAGTGTTGTCGACGGTTGGCCCGGCGTACCCGTAGTAGTCCGCATTAATCAGAGAGCTACTATAAATAGTCACATTATCGACAGACCAATCAACATTTCCATAGATCTCTGTAAGATTAGCATCATCCCCACTACCAAGCGTAATATCCAAGGCATCATCGATAGTAAAAGTACTAATAACTTCGGTATCGGTCGCTGTGATAGAAGAATCAGTTATAGTGATGTCGTTACCAGCTGGGAAATTCCAGTCGATCGTATCTGTAGAAATCGTTAAATTATCTAAAATAGATGTAACAGAATTCGTAACGTTAAAAGTCCAATCCCCAGCATCTTCAACAGAGAAAGTATCATCCGCAGTCAAACTACTTATATTCACAGTAGTTCCATCTAACTGAAAAGAAGTCGCTCCAGATCCTGCCAAAGTCACATTAGACATGGTCAAAGTGCCATCAACATCTACATAAGGAGTCGACCCAGTAGCCAAGATATAAGCATCATCGGTACCAGCTGTAGTACCAATTGCATACAAATTATTGAACAGGAATTTCGAAACGCCATTCTCTTCACCTGATCTAAATAGAGCGCCATCATAAACATAAACATCGGCATCAGTGAAATCCGCCTCAGAAACCTTGTCTACGATAATAACGCTACCATTATTACCCGGATAAGCGATTTGACTAGCACTACAAAGACTATTGGTATTGTCTACAGTACCACCCATAGCACTAAACATATTTTCAAAAGCACTCTCAGGCGACCCTATATCAGTGGAGTTATACTCAACGTAAATGTAACCACCACCTCCACCTCCGCTGTCTCGACCTGTACCATTACCACCACGACCACCATCTGCAGAGTAGGTACCAGCACCGGACAAGGTATCAGCAACAATGTATATGCTTCCACCAGATCCACCACCACCAGCTCCATTACCATCATCTTCACCAGCTTCCGCATCAGCAGAAATATCTCCATCCATTGTTAGAGTACCACCTGCAGAAAGCTTCACAGCACCGCCGCCATCTCCGCCAGCGGAGTTGTAACCACCACCACCACCCGAACCAAGTGTAGTTGGACCTGTGCCAGAGCCTTGTGGCCAAGAAGAACCATACAATGTCTGAGATCCGTTTGTTGTCACGCTACAACCATTTCCACCAGCACCAGCGTGGCTTGCTCCACCTCCAGTATAGCTTTGAGCAAGCCCGGCTCCAGGACCAGTACCGTTTGTATTAGTACCGCCATTAGGGTAGCCTTTCTCGTCAACATTTATATCTCCGTTAATTGTGATATTTCCTGTAGCACTAATATCAACCCCAGTAGTATCAGCAGCAGCATGAGTCAAAACGACACCACTGTCTACAGTTACAGAAGCGACAGAGATTGCAGCACTAAGCTCGCAATACCCATCTCCACCGGCATCCGCAAAAGTCACATCATCATCTGGATTAAATGCGGCTTCATTTACATCAGTTGGAGCTCCGGCAGTTCCAGTACAATTGACAGTAACAGAGCCAGCTTTAGCAACGTCAACACTTGTTGGGGAAGATGCCGATAGAATTAGCACAAACAATACAAAAAGAATCGAGAGCCTACGGTAAGTTTTCATTTCTATTGATTTTATTTTTTTAAACAAAGGTTATTGTACAGAAAACAATCATTTATTTCAAAAAAACGCCGAACCTGTATACTCCATGTTGGATGGCGAGACTGAAAAGAAAACTAGGTCAAATCAAAAGGGGGATCAGACTGGAAAAAACAGAAGCCGGCTATAGAAGCAACACTTAAAGCGATAACATGTACATAGATTTAACAATGGAGGTCTCCGAACAGACTCCAATATTCCCAGGAGACCCAAAGATCAAGATCGAAACCATAGACGAAATGCCCGGATCACTATGGAACGAAAGAAGAGTGCACATGAATACACATGTGTCTACTCACGTAGATGCTCCTTATCACATGGATCCAGATGGCAAGAAACTTGAGGACTTCCCGATAGACTATTTCATAGGGGAGGCTGTAACTATAGACGTCCGAGGTCACCAGAAAATCCAAGCGGAGAATTTAGGGGGCTTCCAGCCAGCTCCAATAGTTCTTTTAAGAACGGACCATTCTAAGAAAGCTTTTGATGAAGACTATTTCGAAAACAACCCGGTCATTACCGAAGAGGCTGCGCAAGTCCTAATAGACCAAGGTGCTAGAATAGTAGGCATCGACTCATTCACTCCTGATAACGAGCCGTACACTGTACACAAAATGTTTTTTGAAAAAGATATCCTAAGTCTGGAAAATCTAGTTAACCTAGAAAAAATTGGAGATAGATGTAATCTGTACATATCTCCACTAAACCTAACGAACGCAGATGGTGCGCCGGCCAGAGTAATAGCAGAAATCTAGAGAGTAGGGCAGTGATCCCACATGAACTGGAACCAGGTTTTGTAGCTCTCAGCCATAGGCTTACTAATGATGACAAAGATAGTGATATCATCATGTATTTGTGCCAAACCCGCGCCCGTAAAAGACACAACGTGATCTCCAAAGATATCGACCATCGACTCGGTTGAATATTTCTTTGGAAGAAATTTATAAGGTTTGCCAACAGCTTTTGGAACATGCTTAGCATGGTCTTTTACCTCGTAGTCAAACAAATGCTTATACTTGATGCCACGTTTTTTTGCATCCACAAGAAACCTATCGAGAAAAGTCTGCAAACGAGGGTCAAACCAGCAGCCTTTTGCGCCTATAAAATACGTATCTTCCTGAACGCTGAGAATATCACGTAAATAATTTTTGAATCCTTCAACACCCTTATAAATATATGCAGCTTCATGTTGCGGAGTGCTGGCATGAAGTTTTTCAAGACGGGGCATAATGCCTTCTAATTTCATTCGTTTCTCGTCAACAAGCTCCATTAATTTGGCAGGATCTACAGGTTTATATAGATTCTCCCCTTTGCCGAAAATCTGAAAAACCAAACCCTTCTCTATAAGGCGATTTACAGCATCATATATATTTCGGCGATGGATATTACTCTTTAAAGCTATTTGTCCAACGGCTGCTTCTCCCTCCTGCAGGAGGGCTTCGTAGATCTTCGCTTCGTTAATCGACAGTCCGATTTCGGTAAAAATTTGGGTGTACATGAGATTAATGGTGTCAACGATCACCGCGTGGTGGTATTGACCACTCGTCAATACGTGCTTATGATACAGGCGCTATGGATACTAAGCAATGCAAAATTTGTCCAAATCAATTTTTCATCACCGATGAAGACAGAGCTTTTTACGCCAAATTAGATGTACCGGCGCCTACTCTCTGTCCACAATGCCGAAATCAGAGACGTATGGCTTGGCGGAATGATCGCACTTTCTATAACCGCAAATGCGACAAAACAGGCAAGAATTTTATCGCGATTTACCCAGAAGATACGCCTTTCCCAGTTTATCATCCTGATGAATGGTGGTCGGACAATTGGGATCCACTAGATTATGGTCGTGATTTCGACTTTAACCGTCCTTTTTTCGAACAATGGTACGAATTGATGCTAAAAGTTCCTCGCCTTGGCATAGATATTGTAAATTGTGAGAACAGTAACTACTGCAATTATTGTAGCGATAATCGGAATTGCTATTTGGACATAGCTGGAGAAGCAAATGAAGACTCTTACTATAACCTTTTTGTAAAATATTCGAAAAATTGTGCCGACTGCACATTCGCTTATCATTCCGAATTACTTTATGAATGTATTAATTGTCATAACTGTCACACATGCAAATACGGAATTTACCTGGAAGACTGTCATGACTGCTCTTTTTGTTATGACTTAAAAGGATGTAGCGATTGTCTTTTTTGCTCAAATTTAAGACAGAAGAAATATCACATTGGAAATAAGCCTTATTCCAAAGAAGAATATGAGAAGAAGCTGGCTGAGCTCAATTTTGATCCAGAAGATATTCAGAAATGGAAAGAAATGATACAAAAAGCGATTCACCGCGACATGTACAGCTCAAATACGGAAAACTGCACCGGAAACAACATCAAAAACTCGAAAAACTGTCACTACGTCTTCAACGCTGTAAATTGTGAAGACTGCAAATACATGTACGACGTTCTCGATGCCAAAGACTGCCAAGATATGAACTATTCTTTGTATAAACCTGAAGTTGCTTACGAGACAATTAGCAGCTTAAGTATGAGATACTCAGCTTTCAACATGGCCAGCCACTACTGTGGGAACGTTTTTTACTGCAACAGTTGCGATAGCAGCAATTTCCTATTTGGATGCATCGGAATGCGGCAAAAAAAATACTGCATACTAAATAAACAATATTCACAAGAAGAGTACGAAAAACTTGTACCTAAAATCATCGAACATATGAAAGGAACTGGTGAATGGGGCGAATTTTTCCCGGTAGAATTATCACTATGGAAATACAAAGAAACCGTTGCTCAAGAATACTTTCCTCGCGGGGACACAGGTCCAAAACAACATAAGATAGTAGAAAATGCTGAATCTTGTTCGTCATGCGGAAAAAGTTTCCGTTTTATCCCTCAAGAACTTAAACTTTATAAACAATTAGGACTACCAAGCCCGGTAAAATGCCCAGATTGTAGACACAGAGAAAGAATTGCACTAAGAAACCCACGCGCACTCTGGCAACGCACATGTTCTAAATGCAATGCAGAGATTTGGACAAGCTACTCGCCAAATAGGGCAGAAAAGGTATACTGCGAACAATGTTATTTGCAAACAGTTTACTAAAATGAAATTCAAAATCTCACCAGAAATCTTCCAAAACTATCCCGGTTTACACATCGGCGTAATTGTCGCAAAAAACGTAAACAACCAAGGCTCAGACCCGGAAATCGCACCACTCCTTCGTAAAGCGGAGCAAGAAATCAGACAGGTCCCGAACATAGAACCGGTTAACAGCTTTCCCAAAATAGACTCATGGAGAGAAGCTCACAGGAAATTCGGTTCAAGCCCCAAGAAAGCAGCACCTTCTGTACAAGCAATAGTGAGAAGAGTAGTCAAAGGTGGAGAACTTCCAAACATCAACAAACTCGTTGATCTATACAACTATATTTCACTCAAATATATTGTCCCAGCAGGTGGCGAAGATTTAGACTTATGCAGGGGAGACATACAACTAACATATGCAGACGGCAGCGAAGAGTTCATCGAACTAGGATCAACAGAAAACAGACCGCCAGAACCGGGAGAAGTAGTTTATAAGGATGACGCGGGAATAATTTGCAGAAAATTCAACTGGAGAGAAGGCGATCGTACAAAGCTCACAAAAGACACAAAAAACGCAGTCATAGTTGTGGAAGGCATGCCTCCGACAGCTCGCGAAGAAATAGAAAAAGCCTTGCAAGAGTTGCAAGGCCTCATCGGGAAATATTGCGAAGGCGAACTCAAGTCTGTCATTCTTGACGAAAACAATCCAGAACTCGAGATCTAACCCATAATGGTTGTAACAGCTCCAGCACGCAGTCTATGCATGCGTCTTTTGTGGTGTACGCGATAAAGCTTAAACGTAATTACAGCCATTACGATGAATAGAAAAACAAGTCCATAGATTTGTGCAAAGAAAAGTATTGATGCTGTAATCCCAGCCATTACAAATGCAAAAAAAGCTGTCATAAACCAACCGCCAACAACTGTGAATACTCCTGTAACACGATATGGAGCACAATTTTTACCCCATGCTTTATCAGCAAGAGAAGTTCCCATTGCGACCATAAAAGTTACATAAGTTGTTGAAAGAGGCAGTTTTTGGGAAGTAGCATAAGATATTACAGCTGCAGCGACCATAAGGTTTACCGAAGCTCTGACAAGATCGTAATCATTATCGCACGATTCATGGCCGTCCCACCTTTTATTGACCCAACTCCTCATACTTTGTGGTATCAGCTTCAAAGCAAGTCTATAAACAAAATGAACGCCATCAACAACTTTCTCAACAATATAAAAACTTTTCCAGTCGCCAGTAACCTGCTTTTTCGAACTAGATAAATTAATAGAAGTAGAAACCACGGATCCAGCCTTCTTAGAAAGATAAATAGAAAACACCATAACAAGTCCAGCCAAAACAAGAATCGATGTTGGAGTTGCAAGATCACCCGATAAGTCAGCACCGAAATAAGCATGCACACCTCCAACAGATACACCAATGAAATTCGCCAAGTCATTACCTGCAAACGCCATCGCTAAGGCCCCAGTCCCAATCAGAATAATGATTTTGAGAACATTAACATTCAATTTAACAAGTACTAGTGAGAGTAGTGAAAACAGCACAAACATCACGCCAAGAATCATCCATGTATAATCGGAAATAAAAGTCTTGACGTCATCAGTCATAAATGAAGCATGTTTGCCACCCTTCAAAATTATGAAATACGTAAGAACAGAAAGGGCAAAACCACACCATATAAATCCCCAGCTCTGCAACCGTTTTTTATAGTCAAATGTAAAGAGCAGCCTAGTAATAAATTGTCCGATCAAGCCAATCGTAAAAGCGATGCCAACAGACAGAACTATGCCAAGAATAATCTTGGTAGCAGAGGCGCTGTTGATTACTCCCCAAGCTTCGGTAAGATTCCCGAATTTCCAGAAAGCAATAGCCAAAGCAGCCCCAAGAAGCTCAAAGACAACAGATACAGTAGTTGAAGTAGGAAGCCCAAACGTAGAATAAAGATCTAACAAAATAACATCTGCGATAGCAACTCCGGTAAAGATCAAAATCACTTCCTCGAGACCAAAAGACGTAGGATAGAAAATACCTTTTCGTGCAACTTCAATAATCCCATCCGAAAAAGTTGCACCTATAAGAATACCAATAGCTGCAACACCAAGAATAACTTTGCGAGAAGCGACACGCGCACCAATAGCAGAGTTGAGGAAATTCACAGCATCATTAGTGACACCTACAATTAAGTCACCAAATGCTAGAAAAATTAATGCAAGCACAGCAAGAAGTTCAAAAGTTCCCATATAAAACTTTTAATATTATTTTTTACAAAAACACCTGTGGCGTTAGCTTAAGGTGTATATATTAATGTCGTTGTTTTTATTTTGTAGATGGCATGAATGTCTTTGATAATTCTTACTATAAATTCAGTAAGCGTTACACAGAGAAACTCATGTTTCCTACCGGTCCAAAAAAGCAGCTGCCTGATGGCAGCGAGATATTTCACTAACACCGTGATTGCATCGCAAGTTTTCAAGGAACCAAAAGCAAATGTAAACCAAAACATACCTATTTGCAAAACGAAAACGTTGTAAACCCCGCATTTAAACTGTTATCCTACAGCTACACTCTAGAAGTCGCCATATGACCGATTTCATCCAACAACTCCACGCCCTCCAACTTAAAACTCCTCACCTAGGCGAGGTGAATATAGGGCTGGAGAATAGTCCGTATTGCCAATACTCAGGCTACACCAAGAACTGCTATTTGCTGATTGGAAGTGAGCATGACGAGGACTGCTATTATGGGAATTGGCTGTATTTTTGTCGTGACTGCGTAGATTGCAAAAACACTTACAAATGCGAACTTTGTTATGAATGTACTGATTGCGAAAACTGTTATGGTTGCGTCGATTGTCAGGATTGTAAATTTTGCCAAGATTGCGAGAATTGTTTCGACTGTCGAAGTTGTCAAAATTGTTACGGATGCGCTGGGCTCAGGAATAAACAGTATTATTTTTTGAACGAAAAACTTTCCAAGGAAGAGTACGAGGCACGAATGAAAGAAGAGAAGCCATCTTCAGAAGAGGTCTTCCAAAAAACGCCACGAGTAGCATCACGCCAAATCAATACAGAAAACTGCACCGGTGACTATATCCAAAACTCAAAAAACGCACACTATTGTTTCGAAGTAAAAGAACTAGAGGATTGCAGCTTCTGCGATGGCTGTATTCAGATAAAAGATTGCTATGAATGCTCAAACTGCTATTTCGGGTGTGAACTTTCTTACGAAATCATGAGCGCAATCCAACTTGTTAACTGCAATTTCTGCTATAGCTGTCACTACTGTTCGGATTGTGAACATTGCGAGCAATGCTTTAACTGCGATCATTGCTTCGGGTGCGTCGGACTTCACAAGAAGAAATACCACATTCTTAACGAACCTTACTCGCGCGAAGAATATCTTGAGAAAATCCGTAAAATCAAAGCTGCAAACGACCTAAACAAATATATTCTAGCCAATCCATATCCTTACGAGGATAGCAAGGCTTACCAACTTTTTGGGCAGGCCGCTCCGTAAGGAGCACAGGCCCCTAGCCCGAGAAAGCGTAAGCGATTACCGGGCCAAAAAAACAACCTGCCTGAAAGGCACCATTCTACTCTCTACAGTTTACTCTCTAGCCAATGACCGACTTCGCCCAACAATTCCATGCTCTCCAACTGACAACTCCACGTGTCGGACTGCATAATATCGACGCGCATAACGCCGAATACGGAAATTTAAGTCGCCACAATAAGAACTGCTATATGCACATCGCCTCAGACTACAATGAGGATATTATGCATACATACTGGGTCTATAGATCAAAAGACATGCTCGACTGCTCTTACTGCTTTGATTGCGAACTTTGTTACGAGGTGGTCGACTGTTCCAAGTGCTATAGCTGCGACTACTGCCAGGATTGCCAAAACTGTCATGATTGCGAATGGTGCTACGACTGTGTCGGCTGCAATAATTGCATTGGATGCGTCGGTCTTAGACGCCAAGAATTTTATATTTTCAATGAGAAAGTTTCAAAAGAGGAATACGAGAAGAAGAGAGAAAAGTTGAAGATAGAAGAGATAAACAGAAGACTTGAAGAATTGAAAAAATCTGTACCACGTCTATACACGCACACACTCCATAATGAGGATTCGACAGGCGACTACATTTTCCACGTAAAAGGCTGCCATGCGTGTTTTGATACTAACTATGCGGAAGATTGTATGTATATGGATGGAGGCGTAAGCGGGTTTAAGAATTGCATGGACTGTTCGTTTCTCATGGACGATGAACTCTGCTACGAATGCGTTAGCATCGATGGATATAATCTCAACTTTTGTAATATCTGTTGGAACTGCTCCAATTTGGAATTCTGCGAACTTTGTTTCAACTGCCACAACTGTTTCGGATGTATTGGGCTCCAGGCGAAAAAATTCCATATCTTAAATCAGCCCTACCAAGAGGACGAATATTACAAAAAAGTCCAAGAAATTAAAGAAGAGCTGAAATCGCAAAATTTATATAATCTTGATATTATCAAATCGACTTATCCACCAGAGGATAGTTGTATACATGAACATTTGTAGACAATCCTAACTAGCTAAAAAGATGAAAACTGCATTGATCACAGGGTCAGAAACATTCGGGAAATACATTTTCAATCCTACAAAGTGGTTGTCACTAAAAGCCGAAGGCAAAGTCATTAATGGGCATAAGATTCATAGTTTGGTATTCCCATCAATAATCCGTCTTCCTAGAGATGCAGAAAATCATGGAGAAACAATCGTTAAAAAAGCTATTGAAATAAATGCCGACGTAATAATTTCTTTCGGGATGGCATCAGAAGTAAAAGGGTTTCGTATTGAACGAAGTGCAACAAATTGGATAGAACTAGAAAAATATTGCCCGAAATACGAAAACAAACGACGAATTGACGATAAAAAACCTGCTCACGAGAAGGCTGAAATTGATTTAAAATATTGGGATCTCGAAAAAATAGAAGAGGCTTTCAATAAAAAAAAGCTTCCTTACGATCCGCAAATCTCTGATGACCCAGGACAATATTCATGCAATGGTTGGATTTATCGCACAATATACGCACTTGAGAAGTATAAATTAAATATTCCTTACTTATTTGTACATACGGCATGTACCAAAAAAGCAATTGAGTTCCTCCATGATTTTTCAATAAAAAAAACACTTATAAAAGAAAACGACTTAGTGAAAGCTCTAGAAATTTTTCTAGAATCATATAAACCCAGCCATTGTATAAACCAACATCAATGACAACAAAAACTTGTGCAAATTGCCAAGCTCAGTTCCAGATAGACGATTGGGATAGAACTTTTTATCAAAAAATCCAAGTTCCAGAGCCAACTCGTTGCCCAGCCTGTAGGTTCCAACGCAGGATTGCATATCGCAATGAGAGGTATCTGTTTAGGCGCAAATGCGATATGTGCCAAAATGATATTGTCTCAACTTTCGATGCAGATACGACTTTCCCGGTTTATTGTCCAGATTGTTGGTGGAGTGACAAATGGGATCCAGCAAGTTATGGACAAGACTTCGATTTTACGAAGCCTTTTTTTGAACAATTTGAGAAGTTGATGAACAAAGTACCAAAAGCCAGTGTCCTTCAGCTCAACAACGAAAATTCAAAATACAATGCCCTCGTAGCTTACAGCAAGAATACATACATGAGTCCCGGCAGCTATTTTATGGAAGACTGTTTATATTGTCGTAAGAGCCAATACTGCAAAGACTGCGCGAATAACGATCTTATAGATCATTGTGAATTAGTAGCATCGAGCGTGAACTGCAAAGAATGTTACAATTGCAATAATCTTCTTAATTGTCGTTCTTGTTCAGATTGTGCATACATGGCTGACTCATCGGCATGTCAGTACTGTTTTATGTGTGCAGGGATCGCAAGCAGTAAATTTAAGATTAAAAACAAACAATATTCAGAAGAAGAGTACAAAAGAAAAGTTGAAGAGTTAAAGAATGAGGATCCAAAAAGACTCAAACAAGAATTCCTGGAATTCAGTCAATCCATCCCAAAAAAATATCAAAACCAACTCAATTGCGAAAACTCATCAGGTGATTATATACAAAGCTGCAATCATGCACACCAATGCTATGATTGTTTCGATATTGAAGACTGTAAATATGTAATCGAATCAGTAAACGTTAAGGATTCGATGGACTTGTCGATGCATGATAAAGACATAGAACTTTGCTACGAGGTAAGCTCCGGAGGAGAGAGTAACAAAAACCTAAAATTTGCATACTGCACTGTTGCTAGTCCAAATTCGGACTACATGTATGCATGTTTTTATTTGAGTGACAGTTTCGGTTGTGACGGTTTTCATGCTAGAAATCAGAACTGTATTCTCAACAAGAAATATTCGCCGGAAGACTATAAATGGATGAAAACACAAATCATCGAGCACATGAAGAAAACAGGAGAATATGGAGAGTTTTTGCCAATAAGACTTTCGCCATATCCATATAATCAAACCTTAGCTTATGACTATTTCCCGTTAACTCGCGAACAAGCATTAGCAAAAGGCTACAAATGGAAAGAAATCGATCCGAAGCAATACAGCCCAGCTACAGTCAAAGTTCCACTAAACATCACTGAAACACAAGATAGTATCGTAAACGAACTTTTAAGTTGCGAAGAATGTGGACGCAACTACAGGGTAATAGCACAAGAGCTAAAATTATATCGCCAACTTGGAATTCCAATCTCAAGACAATGCCCAGAATGCAGATCCAAAGCACTGCTTGCACTAAAAAACCCGCGCAACCTTTGGGATCGAACATGCGATAAATGCACAGCTCCAATCAAAACAACATATGCCCCAGACAGGCCTGAGAAAGTATATTGTGAGCAATGCTATCTGAACGAAATTTATTGATATCCTGCTATAGCGCACAAACCTATGAAAAATCAAATTCCTGACGTACTGATCTATCATACTCAGGTGGCGGAGGAACGCTGCCAGAGACTGCAAATATCCCCCTATAATGATTGCTTAGAGCAGTAATTACAGTTGTTGGTGCCGTTTGTTCAACATCTCTTCCGCGGACATGAATACGATCACCACATATATGAGCTATGCCATGATCAAGAACTCTATCTGATGTTAAAGACTCAACAGGGGGTCCGCCGTGTTCTGGTAAGCTGAAATCCGCACTTAACTTAACGTGGTCATTACCGCTATCACTAGGGTGTGTCCACCACCGACCATATGTGCCACCTTCGGGTTCTGTTATCGTATCAACTTCACAGTCTAGCCCTAGATTCCAGCCTTCAGCATGATTAGCCATGATTAATTGGGTTAATTATATAAGGCGATATTATCATGCCATGCCTTCTGTTCTGTCAAACAAAAACTAACCTTTCACTAGACCTGATCACTTGATACAATATCAAATACCAAAGTTTACCTTGAAATCCTTATCAAAAATGACAAAGAAAAAAACAAAAGAAAAAAAAGCTCCTCCTAAAACAAAAAAGCAAAAACAAACAAAGAAAAAGAAATTCCAGATTAAGAAGAAGCTATTGCACGGAATGATACTTCTACTAATTCTCGCAGCATTTTCGCTGCTAGCGTTCTTTATGACTCAAAAGCTTCTCGAGCCAACCAACTTAGCGAGAGTCCTCCCTGCAGAGCAAACTGTTGGGTTTGTGACTGTAGATATGTACGACTTGGCGATGAATGGGAACTTGCCAGTAGATTATGCGTATAGTCCAGAGAATATATCAGATACCGTGGCTATGTATCTTGGGCAAGAGAGTTTTGATATGTTTACGGATTGGTTTGGTGGGCAAGCTGCAATGGCGATGCTTATGGGTACTAATCAAAAAACTTCTAACGTTTATTTCTTCGAGTATGCTAACAGGGCTCTAGCTGTGAATTTTCTTGAGTCTTTAACAGCTGCAGAAGAGCAGTTAGAAGAAACTCAATACGAAGGTTCGACAATTTATAGCTATCCTTTAAGTCAAAATTTTTCAGCAACATTTGCAGGCAGTTATCTTGTTATAGCTGAAGAACAGGAGGATTTGGAACTAATAATCGATACAGCTAATGGCGACTCTTCAAACTTAAAATCTTATTCTTACTACAACACAGTTGCAGATAATTTGCCTTACAATGCAACGGCTATAACGTACTGGGACATCAAGAAATACCCAGAAGTTATAGAAGGCCATGTGCCAATTTACGAAATAGTGCCAGAATCTCTGATTAACCCGGTGCTCGCAATTTTCCCTTCATTCGGAGCAGCAATGCAGACGTCAGAAGACGGACTTTATATACAAACTTATACGTCCGTAGAGAAAGATTTACTTGGAGGAGAAGCATATTTCTCATTCCCAGATAAATACAGAGCAAATCTGGCAGCATATATCCCAGAAGACGAAGCGATATTCTGGGGTGGACATGATTTATATGGTCAGACACAAAGACTTCTAGAAATTTTTGATGAATTCCACGAATCTGCAGGAGTTATTTTTGAAGCTATTTTGAGAGCAAAAGCACAAGAATATTTTGGTGGAAATACAAGTCTCGAATACGACATATACCCGCTTTTTGAGAACGAATACGCGCTTACGATGTACAAAAACGAAGAAGGGAACAAGGATTATCTCTGTATGCTGGATTTGGTAAGCCAAGATGACAAGTTGATATATATAGACAGCTTGGAAAAAGGGTTTTTGCAGCAGCAAATCTATAGTGAACCTTATGTACAAACTTACACTTTGGAAGACGGGACAACAGGACAAGAAATTGTCGCCGATTTAGCAGAAATACTTAGCACAGACCTAGCTTACGAAGGCGTTGATATTACGATGTTCTATCTGTCTAACGAAGAGACCCTCGGATATATGACCGTATTTGCAGACACTTTCGCATTTGCAACAGATCTTGATATTTTGAAGCACTCAATAGATCTTATGAAAGGGCCAGATGGCAGCCTGAGCGCTAGCCCTGATATGGAGGCGATTAATTTGATCATGAGGTCTGCGGACGAAGCAAGTTACATAAATCTAGAAGATTTCCGCGATTCGGAATTCTGGGGAATGGACTTCTTCAACGCTTTTTCAGGGATCAGCTCAACAAAAAATATATTCGACGATGGCATAGCAACTTTCCATTTGCTAATCCCCTAATCTACTAACCTACTCCCTTGCCCCCACGAACAATCAAATTGCCGGATGACAGTGAAATAAAACAGGGTGGACAGCCTCAAAGTTCTCCGCATGTCTTGAAGCTCGAAAACCCATCAAAAATTTCAAATAAGAAAAAATTCACAGATGTTATTGACCCAGAACAAGAAAAAGCAGCAGCAAAGATAATTCCAAAAAAGAAAAAACAAAGCTTACTCGCGAAGAGCGAACTCCTCAGGATGAGCGCAATAGCTATAACGATAGTCCTATTGCTTAACATAGCCCAGATGGGGTCAAAAGCGATGACTACAAAAGACGCAACTCTAGATGCGGCATATGCAGGCGTAGAGAATTTGATGGAAGTTGATCCAAATGACATGGAGAGGACAGGAGAAGCTTTTGAATCCGCATTAATCCAATTCGAGATCGCAGAAGAAACGATTTGGTATTTAACAGATCAAGAAGGAGGAATAATGGACTCCAATAAGCATTTGAAAACAGCAACAAACTTATTAGATGCAGGAGAGTCTATTTCAAGTGCGGGACAGCTTTTTGCATATTTCGTATCAGACGTGAAAGACGCAGCAGAGAACCTTTTTGAAGACATAGGAAAAGGGAAACCATCAATCACAGAAGCACTTAACAGTGCATACACGTCATATTTGCTAGAGGCTCATGGAGAGCTAAAAAAAGCACAATCACATCTCGAAGAGATTGATATAGATGTATTACCGGATGAATATCAGGCTAACGTAGAATTTGCTATAGATCAACTAACAACGCTCAACTCTTTCCTGGAGAAATTGTCTTTGAATTTTCCGCTAATCCTTGAACTTCTTGGAGACAAATATCCGCAGAAATATATGATCCTTTTTGAAAATAATAGCGAACTTAGGCCAGGTGGAGGATTTATAGGCAGCTTTTTGATAGTTGATTTGAACGACGGGTATATAGAAAACATGGAGTTCCATGATGTTTATGAATATGATGGGCAGTTCAATGAGTATATCGAGCCACCAGTGGAGGAAATCGCTTATTTAACCTGTTGCTGGGGTCTGCGGGATGCGAACTATTCACCCGATTACGCGGTGTCTTCCGAAGCTACAGCTTGGTTTTTTGAGAAAGAAGGTGGGCCAACTGTAGACCATGTGATGATGGTTGATCTCGACTTCGTCTCTGGGATTATTGATGCGGTAGGACCTCTTTATGTGGAAAGCTTAGGAGGAGAGTTGACGGGTGATAATTTCGAATTAGTTATAAGCTATATTGTCGAATCAAAATTACGCGGAATCGAGGATCCAAAATCTGTACTTGAAGATGTGATACCTGTTGTAAAAGAAGAAATTACTAAGCCAGAAAATCTATTTGCGGTGATAGGAGAGCTGCTCTATGCGGCTGAAGCAAAACACGTTGCGGGATACAGCCTAGACGAAGATCTGCAGGAATTTTGGAGAGGAATGGATATAGATGGAGAACTTTATTTGCCAGGAGAAGAGGAGGATTATTTATTGGTTACAACTAGCGGAATTGGTGGAAACAAGACCGATCGCTATGTATATCAAAACATAGAGCACAAGACTCTTATCTCACAGGACGGATCATTACTAAACAAACTAACAATTACACGTGAACATGTTTGGGATGAAGATGTACACGCTTGGCAGATAGAAACATTGCAGAGTTTCGGATTCGAAGAAATTTCAGATACAGTCCAAAACATACTAGGCGCAGGAACAAACGTCGCTGGCATTAGAGTATATGTACCAGACGGATCAGAATTGCTAACAGGACCAGAAGACGTGCAAGTGCTTTATGACGAAGATTTGGGACTAAATTATTTTTATGCAGTTATGAGTACGGATCCGGGTGCGGAATCGGAGGTCGAAATAACATATTCATTGCCTTTTAAGCTCATGCTAGACCCGGTCGACGACTATTTCTTGTATGTGGAAACACAGCCAGGAATGATCAATACAACTTTTACAAAAGAAATTGTTGCACCGAACGTAAATAATCACGCACTTTATCCAGAGGGTGAGTTGGTTGAAAAAACAGACCTTAGCTACAGACTCGAGACAGATTTAGATAGCAAACTTCACCTCGGAGGCGTGTTCAGCAACTAGCACAAAGTTTTAGAATTCTAAAACTCTAAAATTCTAAAAGTATGCAAAAAGTATTACTCGCGGCACAAAAAAACGAGATCACAGAACATTTCATCTATAAAAAACTCGCACGTGGAACCAAAAAGAAACACAATCGTGACATATTAAACAAAATTGCCGAAGACGAACTTGAGCATTATGAGTTTTGGAAAACCCACACAAAAACAGACGTAAATCCCGACGTATTCAAGATATGGATTTATTTCCTAACGGCAAAGATTTTCGGACTAACATTCGGCGTTCGCTTAATGGAAAGAGGAGAATCAATGGCTCAAGTCAACTACAATAAAATCGCAAAAGAGATCCCAGAAGCAGCGCACATAGCAGAAGATGAAGACGAACACGAACAAGCCTTGATAGAAATCTTAAACGAAGAAAAACTCGAATACATCGGTTCAATGGTGCTAGGACTCAACGACGCTCTTGTAGAATTAACAGGCGCACTCGCAGGACTCACGCTCGCGTTACAAGATACAAGGCTCATAGCTCTCACAGGTGGGATAACAGGGATAGCAGCATCTCTATCAATGGCAGCATCAGAATATCTTTCGACGAAGACTGAGGATGGAGAGCAAGATCCATTAAAAGCATCTATATACACAGGTGTTGCATACGTGCTTACAGTAATAATCCTTATAGCGCCATATTTGCTTGTGGCGAACTACTACTTGGCTCTTGGGATTGCATTAGCAAGTGCCGTGCTGATAATTTTTGTCTTCACGTTCTATCTTTCAATTGCGAAAAACCTTCCTTTTAAGCGGCGATTTTTCGAGATGACTGGCATAAGTCTAGGAGTGGCTGCACTAACATTCGGAATCGGTTACGTAATCCGGATGGTGTGGGGGATTGAGGTGTAGTGCTAGCCCAATTATTGACCAATCCAGAAACTTCTCTGAAACAAGCAGGGAATCTGATATTGCCAGAACTTAAACGAACTGAACTTACAGTATCATCATCGTAAAAAGACAAAATAAACCTCAAGAGGTCATGGTCCGTAGCTCGGCATCGAGACATATCCCATTCTATCGTAAAAGTTGCTTCGCCACCCTCGGCTACGCCACCTGGTTGATTAGGTGATGCACTTAAGCCTATTGCAGCAGCACGAGCATATATGTCAGAAAGCACGCCTTCTTGGGTTTGTTCAGCAGTAAAAGTTAGTTGCAAAGGTTGATCGCGATCAAAATAAAGAGCCAACACTTTCATTGGATCCAAATTACCATTTCCTATTCGTCTAAGTACATCTGCCCGAGAAGCCAAATACTTAGTAGATGAAAACTCACTTCCTGCTAGGCGACCATTCTGCCTGGCGAGAGACCTAGCTATGTCCATATTAAGGCTCATTGCTCTACGATCTAAAGACGCAGCTACTCCTTCAACAATTTCGTATTTCCGACCTATAGTTACGTCACGCAATTCTGAAAGCTGAGATTCAACCATAGGGTCACGCTGATCCTCAATAGGATCAACACCAAGTATATGCATGCAAGCAAAAGTGATGATTTCATAATCATTGATGCCAAAAACAGGGCCAATAACAGTACGCAAATAGTCAACAGCACGATTTATATTAACTTCGTCACGCTTAGGATTTTCCTGGGTGCCAGGTTGGCCGGTAGTATCGGTACCATAGACAGCATCATGAAATGTCGATTCTTTAAAGTACCTAGCAGCCATTGCAGAAGCCCGCGGATCTTCGCAACAAGCCAATCTAGCAAGTAGACCAACTTCAGAGACAGGCTCTTCGTCATGACTAATCAATGCAAAATCACCATCATCAACAGCAGCAAGAAGCCGATCTGGATAAGTTGAGTATCTGGCAGTTCCAGGATTTAAAGTTGTAGAAGCACGAGGATATCTTCGCCTAAATCCATTTCCAAATACAAGTGCGTGAGACCACCTTGTCATAGGCAAATGAGCAGCTAAATCTAATCCAGTTGAACCCTGAGGCAAAAGAACAGTTTTTCTTGCAGTAGAGGTATCTGTTGTAGCAGCAATTGTTCGTCTGAATACATACCTGGTTATAGCTTCTAAAACAGGGGTCCCGAACTGCTCAGTGTCAGCTTGTGCTTGCAGCAGCCAATCATATATATGTTCTGGAATCGGATTTTTACTAGTCATATTGCCAGTTCTAGAACGTGCTTCGTCGGTTGTAGCATTTACGCGAACTTGTACCGCTCCGCCAAAAGCATCATCTTCCAAATACATCAAAGTACCCATGGATGCTTGATCTGGATAAGTAGGGATAGAACCGAAAGAACTTGTAAGATTTGGACGTGTAGCAGTAATGGTCTTATCAACAGTTGCAGGAATATGCTCCTGATTATCAACCAAAACAAGAACATGAAATAATGGATCGGCTTCGGGGATCTCAGGCTCATAATCAGGCTCATGTAGCCTAGATAAATCCACATACTCTTCAAGAGGAGTAGGAATTATTTGAACAGCAACGATACCATTGGATCTATCTGCACAGTCTTCGAAAACAGCACCCCACTCAGACATTACTTCATCAAATTGACCAGGGGAAGAAACAGCAACAGCATCATCTGGGGTATGATTTCCACACAAGCCAGATAGCCTACTCAAAAATGAAGATCTACTTGTAGAATTACCTACCCCAAGGAACTGCAAGATCCGTTCCCTCTGTAACCGATTATAAGCAGCTCTTATACCCCTACGATCAACAGTATCGAAAAAATCAACACCACCCCCTACAAGATCCACATATGCTTGTTTTAAGGAATGAGATCTCGCAACAATCGCATTTGGAACAATCATGCGAGTCCATTTTTGCCTGCCTCTTGTGCGGCCGAGCCCTATCAAAGTTCCTGAATTAGAGCATTGTTCTAGAGCCTTATTAGAAGCCACGTGTGGTCTATGCAGCATTTCAGTAAAATGATGTGATGCCTTGTCAGCATCAGCCAAAAATCTAGCCAAATCCCAATCGGTATCATCAGCGGGCCTTCTCATAGGTGGAGCTGTCATCCCACGTATTGTAGAAGTAGAAGCTCGAATTATGGCTGAAGCTTGTCTAAAAGGCACAACCTCTCCACCGTTGCCATCTGGCACAGGATGAATCCCTAATTTTCCAAAATACAAATCGGAACAATAAAACCAATCATCTTTCAAATCTCTTAGAGATTCATGTTTCTCACAATTAGGCTGATGGATAAGAAGATCTTCTCCGCTGTCATGCTTTATCAAAGTAAGAAGTCTAGCTAAACCAGTACGCCCATTGCGCACAGCCTCATCAAGAGCAGCAAGCAAGTGCTCATCAAAAATATATTGACCAGACCCCCTTCTCCTTTGTCCTCTCCAGAGATAAGCTTCATACACTATTTCATAAACAAGCATTATCAAGGCATCTCTCGGATATAAAGGTTGTCCTTGTTCCTTGCGACATCGTTGAATCGAAATAACAACCTTATCAATAAGTCCACGGATGCGTGGTCCTTCGTCTCCAGCAAGTAAATCACCCATCTGCCTTCTTAGAAAATTGTTTTTTTGGTTAATTAGAATTCCTAAACGGGTATTAGCTCCAACAAGAGTTCGTGCGGAACCTAAAATATTATCAGTATTCTCTACCAAACTCGAATCTCGAACAGATAACTCACTAATAAATGTTTCAATTTCACGGATATGAATCGAATCAGGGATGCTTCTGCGAAGATGTTTAACCCTTTCTGTCAAGTTGGCTTTATCTTCTAGGTCGGAATTCCTACATCTGTTCATTACGTCAGTAAGCAAACGTCCCAAGCCACCACTTTGAGCTTGAACAACTGTACGACATTTACCGATTTCCCTCGCCAAATACACCTCGTCTTCACCTTCAGGCAGCCATTGAAGATCTTCGTCTTGAACGGCTGCACCTTCTTCCATGATCGTCCCAAGAACCGCACTAACACAACCCATCGACTCAGCTTCCTCTGCTGGAGTAAGCCCCTCGCGTTTATCAAAAAGAGTATATAGTATCTAGCGTAGACAAAGCTTCAGGCGTCTCTACAGCACTATCAATCCCACAGCCAACATCGGACACCGGACGAGTCTCTGTCATATGGTCAAATGATGAATTTGTTTCAAGACTTAATTCTTACCTGCGAGCCGATTGTTTGTCAATAAATTTCGTTGGCAGATTATGGTAATATATGCCAGCTATACACTTAAACCATAAACACTATGATCCTCTCAGACAAAACACTTCAGAAAATGATGGACTCAGGAGAGCTGGTTGTGAAGCCGCTAAGTAAGCATTCAATTCAACCGGCTTCGATAGACTGTCGTCTAGGATCACACTTCCTGGTTGTCGAACATAACCAAATGGAGTCTCTTACCCTAGACTCAGAGATCCGCTATCGCGAGATAGAAGGCGACTCAATCACAATACCACCTCACTCATTTCTTTTAGCAACAACAGAAGAGTATGTAGAGCTCCCCAATGATCTCACGGCATTTGTCGAAGGTCGTAGCTCAATCGGTCGCATTGGTCTATTCATCCAAAATGCAGGATGGGTAGATCCGGGCTTCAAGGGCCAGATAACTCTAGAGCTCTACAACGCAAATTCACTCCCAATTAAACTCCAGAAAGGTCGCCGCATATGCCAACTTGTCTTCTGTAAAATGGATCAAGCAGCAGAAGTTCCATACAATGGCAAATACCAAGGACAGAGTAAAGCCGTAGGAAGTCGCGTATTTAAAGACTTAGAGGTCCAATAAAAAAGACGCCATCGGTAGATGACGCCTTGTAAGAATCAAAGCTGATCTACATACCAAGAGCAGCGAGCAAGTCTTTCTCATGCTCCTCTTCCATGATAAGGATATCCTCTAGAGCACGAGCGAGACCAAATTCGCCCATGTCCCTAGCTTGACCAATCCTTTCGCGATATCTGCGAACAGCATCTTTCTCGCCTTCAAGATCTTGTTTAAGCATTTCGGTGCTATCATCTGAGGTATGTCTCTCAGCAACTTCAATAGTAGGATTGCCACCGAGATAAGCGATTTGATCAGCAAGGACAAGTGCATGACCGATTTCCTCATTTGCATGAACAACAAGCTCTTTTTGCATAGCTTGATACTCCGCTCCAGTTACTAGCGCAGAGTGGTTGATATACTGGATTGCCGCTGAGTATTCCAGAGTGAGATCCTTGTTCAGGAGCTCAATCATTTCTTCTTTTGTCATTGGATTTTGGGTTAAAGTTTATTTCCATGCGCATCCTAACAATTTTACTAATAAGAATCTACCAAAGGTTTTGTTCCCATTTGAGCGACCTAGCGATTAGCCTCGGGAGCGACTATGCCTTTCCCAAAGTGTCCTCCCCAGGCTCCCACCCAACTGGACATAACTCTCCTGTTTGAAAAGCCTTAACAAGCCTTAGAAGCTCGTCAACACTACGCCCAACTCCAAGATCATTTACCATATAGCTCTTAAGAATTCCATTTGGGTCGATCAAGAAAGCAGCCCGAAGACTGATACCTTCTTCTTCAACAAGAACCCCATAATTACAGCTAGCATCCTTAGTCATGTCGCTAAGAAGAGGGTAATTGAGATCCCCGAGGTCACCTTTGCACCAAGCCTCATGAGAATAAACACTATCGACGCTTACACCGAGAACTTGCGTATTTAGTTCCTCGAATTCGCTGTGCCTTTTGCTAAGCTCTAAAAGCTCAGTAGGACAAACAAAAGTGAAATCGAGAGGGTAGAAAAAGAGGAGAACCCATTTGTCCTTATAATCCTCAAGGGTGTAACGCTTCTTTTCTCCCTGATAGTATCCTTCCATGTTGAATGAAGGGACCGGCTTGTTTATTTGGATTGCTGGACCGACGCAGCAACAGTTTCCGTCATACATAACGTTTTTTGGTTAAAAAATTTGTATAATTAAGCAAACCCACAAGACTTCCAACTTAAAACTTTTTACTTACCCGACTCCCACACGCCGTGCAGATTACAGTAAGCAAGAGCATAAAGTTTCTCAGAATAGGCAACGCCTTCGAACGTAGCGACAGGATCATCGCCAGGTTCCAAAGATATCTTTTTTATTGGTTTAGCCCCATAGTCATCATATAACTCAACGGTACCAATAAAATGTTCCTCTTCCATAGGATGAGGGACGGAGCCAATTTTTACTCGGACATTGCCGGAGTCAGCCTCTATGACAGGGACGTGCTTCTCTTGTGCTTCTCCGCCTGTAAACTCTTCGCCAATATGGTGAATTACTTCAAACTCATTCTTGGAAACGCCACAGACAGGACATTTGTAGTCATCAGGCTGATTTTCAAATGGGATATTATCGTTCTTCGCCGGATCATAAATCCAAGCGCAAATTTTACAACGATGTTTGTGCATATTGCTTTTAGGTTAAGAATTTAAAAACTATTTTTAAGCCTTGCGGCTACATTTTTTACAAAGACCAGGTATCTCGAGACAACTTATATCAGGAACAAAACCGGTAGCCTTGACCTCCTTGGAACAAGGAAGCTTACAAGTACAATCAAAAATATCAGCAACATAACCACAACCTCTGCAACAAAGATGCAAATGTGGTTCAGGATGACCATCGAATCGAGCTTTCTTGTCCTTAGTCTTCAGCTTAATGATGAATCCATTCTCTGCTAGAAAATCAAGATTCCGATAAACTGTCGCAACGCTGACATTTGGAATGCGCTTGCGAACCATTTGATAGACCTCGTCAGCAGTAGGATGCGTACGGACCTTGCGGATTTCTTCAAGGACAATGCGTCTCTGACTGGTTAATCTATGTTTTGTACCTTTTAGGTGTGTCTCTAACATATCTTAATGATAACAATTATCAATAAAATATCAATATAATTAAGTTTGACTTTTTAAAATAAAGACGTAAAATAAGCGCTCTTAACCTACTACACAATGCCTTTCCTAGGTAAAGGTTGTCAACAAAAACGATTCATAGATAAAGATGGTGGACAGTATACTTTATGTGCTAGAGCAATACATATGGCTAGCCAGGTAGATCCTAGTATAAGAGTTTGTGAATCCGCCTGCGCAATCCCGTCTGAGACAAAAAATTCTGCAGTAGCGATTCATGATATGTGTAGAATGACTCTTGCCGGAGATGAAAGAGAGAGAATATTAGCAAGAGCTAGAGAGTTCAGATGGAGGATGCACGCAAGAGAGGCAGCCATTCATTGATTTTTAAAAGGCTATATCCCTATGGATAATCTTAAGGGTGTTTTAGAAAGCATAAGCTTTTAAAGTTTCCTCTTAAAACTCTTTTCCAGGTCATCATAACTCATACGAATCATCGTAGGCCTCCCATGTGGGCATGTCTCGCAACGCTCAATTTCGCTAATTTGATCTAACAAAGCTTGCTGCTCTTCGTGACTAAGTTTCTGTCCAAACTTCACTGCGCTCCTACACGCCGCATAATGAATGACATTTTCACGTCTATCAGATAGGGAATTACTCCTTTTCTCATTAGAAAGATCATCAACCATTCCACGTAAAACCTCGCCAGCATCACTTGTTGCAAGATCAGCAGGTACAGCAGTGACTATAAAAGTATTTCCTCCAAACTCTTCGACTTCAAATCCAACTTCGGAGAGAGCATCAACATTCTCACGCAAAACCTCAGCTTCAGATGCAGCAAAATCTACAGATTGTGGCGCCAGAACAGGTTGCGAAACGACTTTAGCCTCGCGTAAAGCAGCCATCAATTTTTCATACATAACTCTCTCATGAGCGGCATGTTGGTCAACGATTACAAGACCTTCTTCATCCTCAGCCAATATATAAGAATTACCAATTTGAGCTACAGCTCGTAGACCTCTTGGTTCTACCTCGTTAGGTCTTCCTTTTTGAAAAACATCAAAAGTCTCTGCGCGATTCTTATTTTCAATATGCTCCTTAATCCCTCGCGGTTCCCTAAGATCCATAGAGATAGCCTCAGAACTTTTCGAACTTCGATCTTCGGTCTTCAAACTAACAGCTGGCATCAATAAATGCTTATTAAGTGTAGCCTCAACACTTTTATAAATATTCCGATAAGCCTCATTCTGCTTTAAAAATCTAACTTCAAGTTTGCGAGGGTGCACATTCACGTCAACATCTTCAGGATTTATTTCGAGATTCAAAAGGAACCAAGGATGTTTCCCGTGCATTAGCATAGAGTGGAAAGCTTCCTTTACGGCATGTGCAATTAAGTGGTTTTGAATAACACGGCCATTAATAATCAAAAACTGTCCTTTGCGATTCGATTTTGCAATGACAGGCTTCCCAACAAATCCGCTAACTTTAAAATCAGAACCTCCATAAAAAACAGGGACAAGATTGTCGGCAACCTCTTTGCCGAGAATATTCGCAATCCTATCCTCAATAATACTTGGAGCGCAATCAATCACAACTTTTCCATCACTAACCAAACGGAAAGCAATATCAGGATTAGCCAACGCAAATTCCTGAACAAGCTCAACAATTTTCTTGTGTTCAGTAGATGCAGTCTTCATATACTTCCTTCTAGCTGGGGTATTGTAAAAAAGGTTAAAAACCGAAATCTTAGTGCCTTCCGGACATCCGCATTCAGATTCTATAGAAATTTCACCTTCTTCTATTTTCAAGAAAACACCTGAGATCTCATCGCGCATCTTAGTCTCCATTTCGCATTTAGATACTGAAGCAATAGACGCCAAAGCTTCACCGCGAAACCCAAGGCTAGAAATACTAGTAAGATGCTCGGGAAGACAAATTTTGCTTGTTGCATGCCTTTCCCAAGCCATTCGTACGTCAGAAGAAGACATGCCCTTACCGTTATCTGTAACTATGATAGCCTCAAGTCCTCCAGATACTATCTCAACGACAACTTCAGTTGCAGATGCGTCCAGCGAATTTTCTATAAGTTCTTTAGCCACAGACGCAGGCCTTTCGACTACTTCTCCAGCTGCAATCTGGTTGATTAACGATTGTGATAAAGGCTTTATACTCGCCATAAAATATAAAAGTTACTCGCTACATATTTCTACTATTTACTTCATAAAAACGCACCCTAATTAGGGTTGACAAAACGCCTCAAAAACGTAAAATATCAACTTAAAGTGATAAAATACGCAAGCTAAAAACAGATGTTTCGCGTTAGCGAAACACCAAGTACTACCGACTACAACTACGTACTACTAACTACACCGGATGTCACAAGTAAACGAAGAAGCACGCAAAGCACGTCACAAAAAGTTTTTCTCTAGATATGCTGCCAAACCAACGTCAGGCAAAATTAAGCATAGGATATCAAAAGTGAAAAGATATTTGAGCGCTTATTCGCCAATAAATTCTTCAGATAAAAAATTCGTGCAGCCAACGTCAAGGCTCCATACACCATCAAGATTTGCCAAGAACATGATTATGCTCACCTTGGCATTCTTTTTAATTACATCGTTTGATATTGGGAGGGCATCGCTAGATGCAGGTGAAGGATGGCAAGTACAGTTTGAAGGAGACGAGCTAGCGCTAAGTGCGGATACAAGCATTTTGGCAGACCAAGAAGGATATCTGATGAAAGCAATGCCTATGACAGGTGAAGCAACTTACCAAACAAACAGAACCGAAGACGTGACTTATACTGTACAGAGTGGAGACACCTTGTCAGGAATCGCTTATAGATTTGGTTTAGACCAAGACTCAATCATGGCCGCTAATGATATGACAAACGCAAACAAACTAAGCACAGGTGATTTAGTAATCCCGCCTAGAGACGGAGCTTACATAGATGTAGAAGATGGTGATACGTTAGAATCGTTAGTAGAGGAATGGGGCGGAGATTTGGAAGCGACAAAAGAGTTCAACGAAATCGGTGAAGACGGTACGATCCAAGAAGGAGACACGATTTTTATATTAGGAGAAGAGGTGGCAGCAGAATATATAGTTGCAATCACACCTGTATACACAGCTTCAACATACTCATCATCTTCATCATCCTCGTCATCTTACACATACAGTTCAAGCTACAATTCTAATGACGTTGGGACTTCATACTTGAATGTAGATGTAGAAACAACTTATGCATCTGCTGATTTTGTATATCCAACAGTTGGGACACTGACACAAGGATACTACTCAGGACACTACGCTTATGACATCGCAGACAGATCGCAGCCAGCAATCGTTGCTGTATCTAATGGTGTTGTAACAACAGCTTCTTATGGATGGAATGGAGGATACGGGAACTACATCATCATTGATCACGAAAACGGATACAAAACACTATATGCCCACAACGAAGAAATTTATGTTTCAGTAGGAGACTATGTGTCTGCGGGGCAATCTATTGGGAAAATGGGTAATTCAGGTCGCGTTTATGGCGCAACCGGTATCCACCTCCACTTCGAGATAAGTTACAACGGATACAAGTTTCCTGCTTGTGATGTAGGAATTTGCTACTAACTAAAATATGCCAAAATTAACAGAAGATGCCGCGGAGGAGGCGGTAGACAGCTTATTAGAGCAGTTTTTTCAAACAGGGAGAGAGCAAGGGCGACTAGTAGAGATCATTGGCATAGGTGTTGGCGATCATATATCACCAGTTGATTTATCGATAGATATTAATAAATGGCGTCTAGATAGAGAGTTAATAGAAAAATGGAACGCCTTAGACCCTGAAACCCGCAGAGCAATTATTAAAAGAAGACGAAAGACAAGATACTCAGATCCTGAGCAGACAAGACTGCTTGAAGAAGCCCTGAGATCGGACAATCCACCGTCAGTATTATTTACACATGAAGAGCAATATTGTTTATGGGCAATCATGAAAGCAGGTATGGGATACGAATATGTAGATTGTCGAGCATGGATGCTAAGAACACCAGATACCATAGGTTATGACTATGGTATCCGTACAAGAGTGCAAAAAAGATGGAACAGTTTGCCAACAGACTTACGTATGAAACTCAGAGATTGCATCACAAGCCCAAGCTTCTATCAATGGACTCCACGAGACTAATATGCTAAAATCCGCGTCCAGCCACTCTACATACTCGCAACACTAAGAAACGAAACCAATGATAGCACCTAGGGGTGGTCCAGATACGATAGAATTCGCACCTTCAAGTGAAGATCCATTTACAAATGATCTAGAAGGGAGGATGTGCACTATACCAGGTGTTTTAGGGGTGGTAATATCGAATGATAGGAGAGTCTGTTTGATTCGGGATGGATCTTTGGATGAGGTTTGGAAAAATGCTTATAGAATGTATCTGACTGGATATGGCCTATATGTTATGGAAGAAAGTGCATATTTAGCAGAATTAGACAAAAAGGCTTCCCAAGACGAATAATTTGGACTAATATACGCGTCGGTCTAACCCTCTTTGTCTCAAATGTGGCGACAAATATTACATCTCCCGCGCAATTTCGCCGTGGCTTTGATCAGCCTGTATCAGGCTACAATATCTCCAGACCACGGGCCGCTAAAGCATATTTTCAAAGGAGGTTTTTGCCGATACAGACCAAGCTGCTCCGACTATTCAAAAATGGCCATAAAAAGATATGGGCTTATAAAAGGTGGATGGAAAGCGGCTTGGCGTGTTTTACGCTGCAACCCATGGAGCAAAGGCGGACTAGATTTACCTTAAATAACTAGGAACTAATAGTTAATAACTAATAATGCGCGCGAACAGGCCGCACCGAAGGTGCACAGGCCCACAATAAAAATAATCACTCCGCAAAGCGGAATACAAAAAAGCGCTCCATCACTAATATCCTCCAATCCTAAAATCCTATAATCCTACAAAAAAATGAACCCCGAAAGCACCGAAGGACTTATGCCAATAAAACGAGCACTCATTAGCGTCTCAGACAAAACTGGGATCGTAGAACTTGCCAAAGCTCTCGAAGAACACGGTACAGAAATCCTCTCAACAGGAGGAACAGCTCGCACACTCCAAGAAGCTGGTATCAAAGTCACAGAAGTTTCTGATTACACGGGATCCCCAGAGATCATGGAGGGCAGAGTCAAAACTTTGCACCCAATGATCCACGGCGGTCTACTCGCAGTTCGTGAATCAGAAGAGCACATGAAGCAAGCCGAAGAAAACCAAATCAAAATGATAGATATGGTTGTCATCAATCTCTATCCTTTCAAAAAAACAATCGCAAAGGACGATGTGGCAGAAGAGGAAGCTATTGAACAAATAGATATTGGAGGCCCATCCATGCTTCGTAGCGCTGCAAAAAATTTCAAATACGTCGCAGCATTAACGGCAATCAATGACTATCAAATGGTGATCGACTCACTAAAAAGTAACGGAGGACTTTCTTTCGATATGCGAAGAGCTTTAGCCGTGAAAGTTTTTGAAAAAACTGCAAACTACGACAAAACAATCACAGATTATTTGAAAAATCACGGAGGAGACGTAGAGCTGTTAGATCTTCACTACGAAAAAGTCCAAAGCCTAAGATACGGGGAAAATCCACACCAAAAGGCAGCTTTCTTCCGCAATCCAAACAACCATTATCCAAACGTAACAAACGCAACTCAATTACAAGGCAAAGAACTATCATTCAATAACATAGTAGATGCAGATGGAGCTCTAGAACTTGTAAAAGATTTCGAGCGTCCAACGGCAGCAGTTATCAAGCACACCAACCCTTGCGGAGTTGTTAGCGCAGACACAATCACAACAGCTTTTAAGACAGCGCATGAAGTTGATCCAATGTCAGCCTTTGGTTGTGTAATTGCCCTAAACCGCGGATGTACAAAAGAAATCGCAGAGTACATCCGTGACAACAAACTCTTTGTAGAACTCATAGTCGCACCATCTTTCGATAAGGAATCACTAGCAATTTTTAAAAAGAGAAAAAACCTAAGACTCCTCGAGACAGGAGAGCTAAGAATTAACCCAGTCGAACGTGATATCAAAACAGTTTCCGGAGGCATCCTAGTCCAAAATGCAGATCAGAAAGTTATCACAGCAGACGACCTCAAAACCGTAACAAAAAAAGAACCAACAGAGGAAGAAATCCGCGCAATGCTGTTCGCACGCAATGTAGTTAAACACGTCAAATCGAACTCAGTTGTTTTCGCAAAACTCGTAAAAGACGAAGAAACAGGAGAAGAAGTAGAAGTCACAACAGGTATTGGTGCGGGCCAAATGTCACGTGTAGATGCAGTTCATATTGCAACTTACAAAGGTGGAGAACGGATCAAAGGATCAGTCCTAGCTTCAGACGCCTTCTTCCCATTCCCTGATGGAGTTGAAGAAGCGGAAAAAGCTGGAGTAACAGCGGTAATTCAGCCAGGAGGGTCGATCCGCGACGAAGAAGTATGCAAAAGAGCTGATGAGCTTGGACTTGCAATGGTGACAACCGGAGTGAGATCATTCAAGCACTAGGCTGAGGAAGCACGCCCCAACCCGCATCAGCAAAAAACTAAAAAGCTACAAGCTACCAGCTAATATCATGACAATCCTACAAGCTATATTTCTAGGCATTATCCAGGGGATCACAGAATTCCTCCCGATTTCGTCATCGGGACATCTAGTATTAGCCGAAACAGCACTAAATCTCGAAGTGGAAACGCTAAAAAGCTTCGACGTCGCACTCCACGTTGGATCTTTGCTCGCAATACTCATATATTTCCGCAAAACAATCTTAGAAATCCTAACCAAGGACCACAAGTACATATGGCTCCTCTTGATAGGAACTGTGCCAGCAGTTATAGCAGGATTTACTCTTGAGGATTATATAGATCAAATATTCCGTGGTACTTTGGCAGTCGGGATAGTGATGATAATTACCGGAGGATACTTCTTGTTAGCTGAAAAATTAAAGCTACAAGCTACAAGCTACAAGCTGCAAACTAAACATGCAGTCCTAATAGGGATATCCCAAATGTTCGCGCTAATCCCAGGCGTATCTCGATCAGGATCAACAATCGCAACAGGTGTCTTAACCGGCATAGAAAGAGTAAAGGCTGCAGAATTTTCATTTCTACTTGGATCAATAGCAATCGCAGGCGCAGGTTTGCTTACAGCACTAGATGTCGAGTCCATAGATGTAAAAACAAGCTCATTAGTAGCAGGGTTTCTAGCTTCAGCCATCGCTAGCTATTTTGCGATCAAATTCCTAATGCATTTCTTCAAGAAAAACACACTAAGACCTTTCGCATACTATCTGTTCGCAATAGGGCTTATTGCAATAGGACTCGACTTGATTCTTTAAGAAAAATATCCGCTCCCAAAGTCCACAAATCATCTTTCGCTATGGAAAGAGCGTTCCGCCTTCTCCACGCTACAGATCGTCTCGCTCGCTACTATATTGCAATCATCCTTGGTTGGGCGTAGAATCTTATCTGGAAAAACTTTAACCCCAAAAACCATGGAAGTAGGACTAATTGTTCTAATAGCAGTAGCCGCGGTGATTTTGTTTTACGTGATTGGCGTCTACAACGGACTTATAAAAAAACGAGTCAGATGTGAAGAAGGCTGGTCAGACATTGATGTCCAATTAAAGAGACGCTACAACCTCATCCCAAACCTTGTAGAAACCGTCAAAGGTTATGCAAAACACGAAAAGGAAACTTTTGAAAACGTCACAAAAGCTAGAACGGCAGCGATGAATAACAACGGAACCCCAGGAGAACAGGCACAAACAGAAAACATGCTTGCAGGCGCACTCAAATCTCTCTTTGCAGTAGCTGAGAACTATCCAAAACTCCAGGCAAATCAGAATTTCTTAGATCTCCAGCAACAACTTGCTGACACAGAAGACAAAATCCAAGCATCAAGGCGTTTTTATAACGGTACGGTTCGTGATTTCAACACAGCAATTCAAGTTTTCCCTAAAAACATAATTGCTGGAATGTTCCATTTTGAAAAACGAGAGTTCTTCGAAATCGAAGACGAAGAAGAGAGAAAAAATGTGAAAGTTGACTTCTCGGAGAAGGAGGAAGAACAAGATAAGAAAAAGAAATCCTAGAGTTAGTATGTTTCGCAAAGCGAAACACTAAGTACTACGGACTACAACTACGTACTACCACTACCTATGGCATTCGTATACACCGAGATCTCAAAAAACAAATTCAAATCTATACTTTTGCTAGTGTTTTTCGTGGCATTTTTGATGTTGTTTGGTTTCATAATTGGGGAATCAACGGCCAGAGGTGGAGGCATCGGAGGCTTGGGACTAGCAGGTGTAATCGCAGTTATTTATGGGCTTATTGGGTATTTTTTTGGGAGCAAAATAGCTTTGGCGACATCTGGAGCTAAAAAAATAGATCGCAAGAATCTACCGCAGATTTATAACATGGTAGAAAATCTTTGCATTGCAGGTGGACTTACAACTCCAGAGATTTACATAATAGATAGTCAAGCTCTTAACGCTTTTGCAACTGGTAGAGACCCAGAACATTCAGCAATTGCACTGACTCGTGGAATTATAGAAAAACTTGAAAAAAACGAACTAGAGGGAGTAATAGCTCATGAACTTTCACACATAGGTAATTACGACATCAGGCTTGCGATGCTAGTTGTAGCTTTGGTTGGAGCTATAACGATCTTATCAGACTTGTTTCTGAGATTCACGATACACGCTAGAGGTGGTGGCCGTAAGGATGGACGCGTTCAATTAGTTCTAATTCTCATAGCGATAGCACTTGCTATAGTTGCACCTCTAGTAGCAGTTTTTATACAACTAGCAATTTCCAGAAAAAGAGAATACTTGGCAGATGCTAGCGGAGCACTCCTAACTCGAAATCCACACGCTCTTGCCAGCGCGCTAGAAAAAATATCAGGCCATTCGGAAGTAGCACAAGCGAGCAAAGGTGCGGCACACTTGTTTATTTCAAACCCACTCAAAAAAGGATTTGTTTCAAAATGGTTCTCAACACATCCTCCAATAGAAGAACGGGTGAAAATCTTAAGAGAAATGACATAAGATGAAAAAACTAACCATTCTACTTTTTACAGCCTACTGTCTACTCTCAATTTCGGGTTGCAGCCCTTCTTGTTCTTCGATAACAGATTGGGATGAATGCGAAAAAAAGTGGGGATGTAGCCCAGTAGATTATTTTGTACCGAATGATTACGAAGGACCGATATGGGGATGTGAATCAGATAATTATTAATAAGATCTTGAGAAGTGAAATGAATTTGTTAAACTTTAAACAAGAATAAAAAACAAATTGTTCTATAACCCCAAAAACATGGGCAAAAAACACACAACAAAATGGCTGCTAGGAATAATAGTGGTCTTGCTTTTAGGTGTAGTTGTAATCGGATCTACAACCAATTACCTAGGGTCATTCAATTTCAAGAATGGTCCTCTTAACCAATCCACAGATAATTGGCAAAAAGCAGTCGACGAACCAATTCTCGACGTAAGTATAGAAGGATCTATAGCTGTTTTGTTGGAAGTAAAAACAGATACCGGATATGTGACATATTCCCATGATGGATATGACAGCTTGGGGTCATGGCAAATTACAGTTACTGACGATGGCGACCTATGCGAATCCGAAATGCTCAAATTTCAATTGCTGGATTATAGTAAAGGCCTCTACGACCTGTCTGAAGTTTTTGATGATATAAGGCTAAACGTAACATCAGGAGATGCTGGTTTTGCTACACAGATTGATGATGGCATATATTACGAAGCAGATTCAGCAACTTTAAGTGAATTCCCAGGTGATTATGGGATGTCAACAGGTGATACCCAGGTATTTTTCTTGAGCGGAATAGTAAAAGACGGAATAGATTGGTCAGGAGAAGCAGACGATGAAAAGAAAGTTTATATTACGCAAGCGTGTGCATCCGACTTAAGTGGAAATACATACACCTGGAGTCATAACGATGCCGATGGGGAGAACGAATACTTCGAAACAGATAACGCGGGGACAGGATACGGCGTTCCTGGAAGTAGAACACTTCCGTACTAGAAAAACTAGACAAATCTACAAAAAACCTGATAAACTCCACTAAAATATATCTTAGTGGAGTTTATTTATGGCAAACACACAAGACTATGCAATAGCAACCCTAGGAAGTCATAGTGCCCTTCAGATACTAAAAGGTGCAAAAGACGAAGGCATGAAAGCAATATGCATCTGCCAAAAAGGCAGAACCAAACCTTACGAAAGCTATGGCGTTGCAGACGAGATTATCGAGGTAGAAGATTTTAAAGATGGCTTTTTCAAAATCGAAGACGAACTTATCGCTAAAAATGCAATAATAATCCCACACGGTTCATTCGTGAGTTACATCGGGCCAGAACGGATGAAAGAAGTCCGCGTTATGCACTATGGGGACAAGGGGATTCTTGAGTGGGAATCAGACAGGACTAAAGAACGTGATTGGCTTCTTGATTCTGGGCTCAAATTGCCAAAAATCTTCGAATCCGGAGACGACATAGATCGCCCAGTAATTGTAAAATTCCATGGAGCACAAGGAGGGTATGGATACTTCATTGCAAAATCACCAGAAGAATTTTACGAGAAAATGAAAGAACATCCTGGGCAAGAAGACTACGCAATTCAAGAATACATAGTCGGAGTCCCGGTCTATACGCATTATTTCTATTCAAATTTAACAGGAGAGCTAGAAGTAATGAGTTTCGACAAAAGATACGAATCAAATGCCGATTCAATTGGACGTATTGCAGCCAAAGATCAGCTCGACGCGGGGATCGAAACATCTTATACAATCACAGGGAACATACCTGTTGTAATAAGAGAATCGCTTCTTCCACAAATTTTTGAAATGGGTGAAAACGTAGTTAAAAAATCAAAAGATTTAGTACCAAAAGGTCTCTATGGCCCATTCTGTCTAGAGGCAATCTTAGACCCTAAGCTCAACTTCTATGTTTTTGAAATATCAGCAAGAATCGTCGCAGGAACAAATCCATACATAAACGGTACGCCTTACACCTGGTTCAAGTATGATGTCCCAATGAGCACAGGAAGAAGAATTGCAAGGGAGATCAAAACTGCGATAGAATCTGATCGCTTAGAAGAAATTTTAGGCTGATATCCTAAAATCCTCCAATCCTAAAATCCTAAAAACATGATTACACAAAAAGACGCTGCGGAAATCCTCAGCGGTTATGACCTTAATAATCTTACAATCGGTGTCCTCGGAGGCCACAGCGCTCTCGACGTAGCTCGCGGAGCCAAAAAACATGGCTTCCGTACAGTAGCAGTTTGCCAAAAGGGTCGCGAAAAAACTTTCGCCCAGTACTACAAAACCAGAGGAGACAAAGGATGCATTGATGAGATCATTATGGTGCCAAAATTCTCAGACATCACTCGCGAAGACGTCCAACAAAACCTGCGCGAACTCAACACAATCTTCATTCACAATAGATATTTCTGGGTTTATTTCAACGATTTCTCAGACATCGAAGATAGATTTATGGTGCCGATTTTCGGCCTAAGGCAAGGTGTGAAGCTGGAAGAAAGAGACCAGCCACTGAACCAATATCATCTCTTGGAAAAAGCTGGAATTAGACTGCCAAAGATTATACGTGGCGGAGAAGAAAACATCGACACAGAAGAAACAAGAAAAAGACTCGACGCTCACTTCGCAGAAGGAGGCGCGCCACTTCTCATTAAAGCTAACGAAGCAACAAGATCCTATGAGAGAGCTTTCTTCGTAGTTACAAGCACAGATGACTATTTCGCAAAATCAAAAGAAATGGTCGAGTCAGGTACAACAACGGAAAGCAACGTCGACAACGCAACGATAGAAGAGTTCGTAATCGGAGCTCAAATCAACTTAAACTTCTTCTACTCAGAAGTGAACGGGGAGCTAGAGCTAATGGGGACAGATACAAGAAGGCAGACAAGTCTCGACGGATTCCTAAGACTCGATGCAAAAACCCAAACAGATCTACTTAACGGAGGCTACAAACCATCAATGATCGAAACCGGCCACTATGCAGTCACGATGAAGGAATCCCTAGTAGAAAAGGCATACATCATCGGAGAAAAATTTGTAAAAACTATGAAAGAAACGGTCCCTCCTGGAATGATCGGTCCATTCGCACTCCAAGGGGCTGTCGCAGCAGGACAAGGGAAGGAAGAGTTCGTGATTTTCGACGTTTCAATGAGAATCCCAGGATCACCAGGGACAGGTTTTACGCCATACTCAGGATACCTATACGGCGACTCTCTAAGTTACGGTGAAAGAATTGCAATGGAAATCAAAGATGCAAAAGAGGCAGGAATGCTAGAAAAAATTCTAACTTAGATGTCATATCTAAAATACTCAGTATCAATATACCTTGGCATTTCATCAGGCATTTTGTCGATCCTAGAAAACCCATTTTTCTCATAAAAACTAATAGCCGCATCCATATTCTTTAGGGTACTAGCATAAACTTCCTGGATCCCTTCTGCTCTAGCAAAATCCAAAACCATATTAAGCAGCCTCTCTCCAAGCCCTTTCCTGCGATAGCTGTCTCGAACATAAAATCTCTTAATACATCCACGCGATCCACTGGTTTTTTCTAAACCAATTGAGCCAATAACTTCGTCGTTTTCAATAATAATCCAAAAACCACCTCCGTTAGATAAATAAGCCTTCTGTATATCGTGTACATCATCAATATTTCCCGCCTTGCTAGGAGTAATGTTGAAATTAAACTCACCCTGCAAAGTATCTTCTATCAACGATAGTAACGACTCAAAATACCTAGATTGAAACTCAATTAATTCCATACTTCATAATTCTACACTCGAAGCCCTACTTATGCTAGAATACATCCGCTTCAAAGCTATCTAAAAACTATAAGCTATAAGCTACAAGCTAACAAGCTAAATATATGAAAGCCGTAATTTTAGCAGCAGGCCGCTCTAAACGTATGAAGCCGGTCCAGGATAAGAATTTTGTAAGATTCCTGGGTAAACCGCTGTTGCAATATCAGATCGAAAGCATCCAAAAGGCTGGTTTCGACGAAATCATAATAGTCGGAGGAGCTCACAATCTGGATGCACTGCAAGAACTTGGTTATAAGGTCGTCCAGCAGGAGAACTTAGATGAAGGTATGGCTGGTGCAATGATGAGTTTGGAGTCTCATCTGGAGCAAAACGATGAGATCCTGCTACTCAGCGCAAACGATTATCTCGAGCAGGAAGCTTATGAGCTTATGAAAAAAGCATCAGAATCGTCGGATGCAGCGCTCCTAATGCTAGCGAAGAAAGTAGACTCTTATTTCCCAGGAGGATACGTTGCAGTAGAAGGCCACAAAATCACAGGAATAGTTGAGAAACCAGGAGAGGGTAACGAACCGAGTGATATGATCAATATCGTTCTCCACGTCCACAAAAAACCACTAGAATTTATCAAAAAGATTCGCGAAACCAAGACTGACCAAGATGATTGGTACGAAGTCACAATCGCTCAGATGATAGAAGAAGGATCGCATGTGGAAGCCGTACCTTACGAAGGTTATTGGCAAGCGATCAAGTATCCATGGCACGTCTTAAAACTTCAAAACTACTTCTTCGAGCAAATCAAAGAACCGCAAATCGCGGAGTCAGCAGAAATCGCAGAATCAGCAGTAGTCAAAGGCCCAGTCATCATCGAAGACGGTGTTAAAGTTTTCGAACACGCGACGATCTCAGGCCCAGCTTATATTGGCAAAAACACAGTCATAGCAAACAACGCACTAGTACGCGAATCTGAAATAGGCGAGGGGTCTGTAGTAGGTTATTCTTCCGAAGTCGCACGCAGCAATCTAGCAGAAAACGTTTGGCTCCACATGAACTATGTCGGAGACTCAATCCTCTGCAATGATGTAATGCTTGGGGCAGGGGCGGTAACAGGTAATTTCCGCCTAGATCAAGAAGACATACATGTAGAAGTCCAAGGTAACAAGATTTCATCAGAAACCAATAAATTCGGCGCAGTAATAGGTTCAAATACAAAGATCGGCATAAACGTAAGCATGATGCCGGGAACAAAAATAGGTGGCTCTACATTCATCGCCGGAGGCGTCATCGTAGATCGCGAAATCCCAGAAAACAGTTTCGTAAAAGGCGAAAACAAACTCGACATCAGAAAAAACAACAAAGCATGAAACTTTCGGTAACGTTGGTTAATTACAATCAGAAATATTTTCCGAGAATGTGCATCGAATCACTCAAAAAGAGTAAAACAGATTTTGAGTTTGAGATTGTTGCCGTAGATAACAACTCAAAGGACGAGAGCGTGGAATATCTAGAGCAAGAATCAGAAAAAGGGACAATTAAATTCATCAAATCTCCTGAAAATCTAGGTTACGGACGCGGTCACAATTTGGGTGCAGATAATTCATCAGGCGAATACATCCTCATAATGAACGTCGACATAACAGTAGAAAAGGACACTCTTCAGAGACTTGTCGACTATATGGAGCAGCACAAAGAGATAGGAATTCTGGGTCCAAAACTCATCTATCACAATAGCGATGTACAAGCATCTTGCAGGCGCGACATGAGTTTTATGGATTTGGCGATTAAAAGGCTGCCACTTAGACACATTCCCCCTTTCAAGAAGCGTTGTGAGAGATTTTTGATGCAAGACTTTGACCATCAGCAAATCCAAGACGTCGATCTCCTAGTAGGAGCATTCTTCCTGATGCCTCGTGCAGTTTTCGACGAAGTAGGGGGATTCGACCCAAGATATTTCTTGTTTATGGAGGATTTTGACTTATGCAAAAAAGTACGTCAAAAAGGATACAAAGTCGTCTATTATCCAGAAGTAGAAGCTGTGCATTATCACAAAAGGCTAAGCCAAGGAGGCATTATAGAACAGTTTACAAAGAAAACATTCTGGCTACACGTATCGAGCGCTATTAAATATTTTTGGAAATGGAGAAAAGACAAAAGAAACTAGCAAAAAAAGAAGAAAACATATAAAATCACACCCCTCGCTAACCTACTAACTTACTAACCTACTAACCAAAATGAAAAAACTAACAGTACTAACATTGCTCATCGCATTATTGCTATCGTTCTCAGGATGTGGAGGGAATGATGGAATATACGAAGGGAAAGAACAGAAATATTATGTTGCCGATTTGCTAGAAGACCCAAATAACAGAAATGTATTTAGGGCGACAACAGTCTGGAGCGAAGATGCAGCTTTTGAGCTTTTTATACCTGACTACTGGGAGGTAAAAGAAGATATAAATGATGAGTACAATACTGATATTTATCTGACATCAAATGCATACGAAGATGATGCGTGTGTACTATTGCCAGGAACAATGGGATATGGAGTAGACGACGATCTAGTAATAGAAGAGTGGATGACGATTTTGCCAAATGCAACTGCAAGCGATTACTATTTTTACAGAACAATTTCTGAAGAAGAAAGGTGGCCTGTAATGAGAATAGTGCAGTTTGACGACGGTGGAGAGAATTATTACTTGCTTGAATTAAGATATCCAGAAGAAGGAGATTACATGTCTTGCCATGAAGATTTCGACAAAATGATAGAAACTTTCTCTATACTAGATACAACTCTCGAAGAAAGTTACATGGAAGAAAACATATTCCAGCCTATGTGGAACAATATATACATAAAAGATACAGATACTTATACGAAAGATGAAAGTGCAGTTGTTAGCTATAACCCAGGATGGATCGTTACGAGAGGAGAGGACAATATTGACTATATTTCCACACAAGAAGGAATGTGCCAAATAGATATCAAGCTTATGGATATCGATCTTGAATCTGTAGCAAGTTATACAGAAGAGGTTATGATTTTTGACAATAACGATATGGCTAAGAAATACACAGTGTACGATGCAGAAGGCAACATGGAATACATCTACGTAGAAGTCATCCATGAAGAATTAGAGTACAATTTCAAGATCTCGAACATAGACGAAGCTTGTCTTGAAGATGCAGAAGCAGCGATAAAGAGCTTCCGAACATACGGAGAAGCAGCAGCAGAGGCAGCGGGTGTTGAAGGAGATAACGAAGAATAATCATTAACCTTGCTAAAAAGATGCGTTTACCCGATGAAGACAGAGGCGAGCAAATAATCCAAGCAGGACTCAAGCGATTGCAAAGCCTGGAGACGAAATTCCCTGGCATAAAGGCTTGCGAAATATGGACGCAATTCGGACTGTATCCTGGAGAAACAAAACACACCCCAGTTGACACTTTGACAGCAGCATTTGAGGATGGAGAAGAAGGTGTATCATTAGCACCCGAAGAAGCATGGAGCAATATTGTTGAGCATATGGTGATTGTGGCTACCACAGCACGTATTCTCGCGGAAGGAATAGGCATTACAGATGATGCAGTTTTAGATCAATTGGAGATAGCAGGACTTATTCATAACGCTGCAAAAAGAGCGGAAGTAGTAGCTAAGCAACAACTTGATGATCCTAACCAGACAATTGCAGTTATAAACGCAGAATTTGACAAGGCAAATGTTGTGTTGCAACAAGAATGGGGAGTGAGTCCAGAGATGACAGAATTATTCCCTAGATTCGCATGGGATTACGATCAGGCGTTGGAGGATATAACAAGGAGATTGGAAGACGACGACGAAGTTTCCACTCAGGAGGTGCTAAAACTACTGATGTACATAGCAGACTGTAGCACCGAAGGTTCAGATACGGTTAACCCAGATGCAAGAAAGGCTGGTGTTCTTGAAAGATGCAGATCTGATGAAGAAAAAAGATTTACGGAGTACGATTACGATACTGTCTTTGTCGGAGCAAGAAGGTGGATAACAAAACGACTAGGCATAGAAGAAGATTCTCTACATACATTTATAGAGGAAAGACTGGAGCAAAGAATGGAAACTTAGGAATAAGCCTCAAAAAGCGGTTCAATATCAACACGAGAGATGTCTTGCTCAACGAGCGGGGCATCTTTTATCTCAGGCAACTTGTCAGTATAAAGCTCGCGCTCCTCACGATAATAAACACCAATTGGGATCTTGGCATCCCCCTGTTCGCTACGTTCAAGCGCCATCATACGATTAGCAGGGTCATAATCTTTCTCATCCTCAAGCTTGTATACCCTTTCCTGGAACCATTGGTAAGTATTAACTTTATTAAAAGTCACGCAAGGCTGCAAAACATCAATAAGTGCGAAACCACGATGCTTATGAGCCTCCATAATCAAACTCTTTAAATGCGGTAAATCTCCAGCAAAACCACGCGCAACAAAAGTCGCACCACTTGTGATAGCGAGAGAAAGAGGCCTAAAAGGCACCTCGATTACTCCAAAAGGCGTAGATTTAGACTTAGAGCCAGTGTCGCTAGTAGGCGAGGCCTGTCCTTTCGTAAGCCCATAAATCTGATTATTGTGCACGATATAAGTCATATCAATATTACGACGCATCGCATGTACAAAATGACACGCTCCAATCCCATATCCATCACCATCGCCACTAGTCGCAATAACATTGAGATTATGATTAGCCAACTTAATCCCCGCCGCAACAGGTAGAGTGCGCCCATGAATTGACTGAAATCCACTTACATCAATCCAAAGTGGCATCTTAGGCCCACATCCAATCCCAGAAACCAAAACAGTCTTAGCAGGATCAAGCTCGAGCTCGCTTACAGCTTGCTTTAAAGCCATCAAAATCCCAAAATTTCCACATCCCGGACACCAATCCGGTTCACGTCCCTTCTGACTTGTATCTAAATCCTTTACTGTAGCCATTTTAAAATTTGTTCAGGATAAAAAGGTCTTCCATCATACCGCAAATACTTCTCCTCAATCTCAATACCGGTATATTCACGAATCACACCACCAAATTGTGCTCCAATATTTCCCTCGATAAGAACTGGGCGCTTAGCTTTTTCCAGGTAACCGCGAATCTCCTTAGTAGGGAACGGCAAAACACAAAAAGTATGAACCAAAGCCACTTTAAGCCCCTCAGTCTCCGCAAGTTTCATAGCCTCGAGAACTGGGCCCTTCGTAGATCCCCAGGAAAATACGGTAACATCAGCATTCTCAGGCCCATAATATCGCACACGACCACCAATCTCAGCATCCATCAACGCCCATTTTTTATCTCTTTTCTCCATCATTTTGGTGCGCATCTCTGGATCTTCGGTAAAATCCCCATTCGTATTATGTTCATTAGAAAAAGCACCAAACACAGCATCTCCAGCCTTGGCGCGAGGAGAAACACCATCTTCTGTAAATGCATACCTCTCATAATCAGCGCCAGGATCAGAAGCCAGCTTTCCGCGATCGACAGACCATCCTTCGGGCACCTTGAAAGGTGCAACACTACGTGAGCTAGATCCTAAATATTTATCTGTAAGAACGATAACAGGAGTTTGATATTTCTCAGCATAATTAAAAGCCTGAAGCCCAGCCTCAAAACATTCTTCATGATCCCCAGGAGTCAAAACAATCCGAGGAAAATCCCCTTGCGAAGCGTGCATGCAGAAACGCAGATCACTCTGTTCAGTCCAAGTTGGCAAACCCGTACTAGGTCCAGGCCGCGAAGCCACAGCAACTACAAGAGGTGTTTCAGTCATAGCCGCCATCCCAAGAGCCTCAGTCATAAGCGCAAATCCACCGCCAGAAGTAGCGGTCATAGCTCTTGCTCCTGAATGTGCAGCACCAATAGCCATCAGAATCCCAGAAATCTCATCCTCAGTATGTTTCATCATCACGTTCATATCTTTCTCGTGCTTTGCATAAAAATGCATGAATTCCGAAGCCGGCGTCATGGGATAACCAGAGAAAAACTTACATCCAGACTTCATACAACCCATGGCAATTGAATCGTTACCACCAATATTTATGCGTTTTTCTTGAGTCGCAGGAAGAGCTTTATAAGGAAATTCTTTATTCTTCATGAGATCATAGCCGTCACGAGCAACCTCTATATTATGCTGAACGATATCTTCTCCTTTTTTGCCAAAAGAAAACTTAATAAGCTCCTCTAGTATAGAGAACTCCACTCCACAGAGCGCCAAAGAAGCCGCCAAAGCTACCATATTACGCATCACAGGCTTCCCATCATGCTTCTCAACGATCTCTGTCATCGGCAGCTCATAACCCTCAGCTTCAACATCCTTGGGATCAAATAGTACAATCGCATCATCAGCAAGTTCATCCTTGTGACGGTCGTAAGCCTTTTGATCCAAAACAACCAGCAAATGGACGTCATGAGATTGAGAGCTAATATCTCGATCTGCAACACGAACCTGATAAGTGTTATGCCCTCCTCGAATTAACGAAGGATATTCCGCATAGTCATAAGTCCAGCTACCAGTCCTCATACAAGCACGAGAAAACATCTGGCCTGTAACAAGAATGCCATAGCCAGCTTCACCCCCAATTTTCCACGTAAAATCCATGTTTAGACAGTAATCAGTAAGCAGTAGACAGTAGAGTCTTTACTCTTCGACGTGAATTACATTCACAGGACAAGAAGCTTCAGCTTCTTTATTGCAAGCGACATCTTCATCGCCTATTTCAAGTCCATTATCTGTATTCCCTTTTAAGGTAGCTTTCCCGTCATCATTCATCTCCCAAAACTTAGGACAAACCATAGTGCAAGCACTGCACCCTATGCATCCATCGCGATCATGTTTAACTTTAGCCATAGCAAAAATATTAAAGATAGTCTGGCTCCAATTATACGCAAAAACCGCCTTGCCTCAAGAAACTTCCCCTCGCTGAAACATGCGAATGACTTCTGGATACCATTTTTTCTCGAGAGTTTGAACCTTGTCTTTCAAGCTATCTACAGTCTCGCCAGGTTCAATTTCGCACTTCTTCTGCACAATTACATCTCCGGTATCACATCCCTCATCTACAAACATTATAGACATCCCAGATTCTTTCTCTCCAGCATCGAGGATGGCTTGGTGGACATTCGCATCAAAAAACCCTTCACCACAGTACTTAGGCACTAGGGAAGGATGAACATTGATAATCCTTCTCCAGTATTTTTTTACAAAAGGCTCGCTAAGAATTCTCATATAACCGACAAGAACGATCAGATCGACTCCATGCTCATCTAGTACAGTAGCCATCTCCATATCAAATTCCTCGCGCGTTTTACCTTTAGGATTAACATAAACAGCCTCATAACCCTGCTCCTTAGCACGTTCGAGCGCATAACACTTCTTATTACTAATTACGACGGAAAGTTCAACATCAGGCAGAGTACCAGCTTGGAGTTCATCGATAATAGCCTGTAAATCGGTGCCATTTGTAGAGGCTAGGACAGCTATTTTGTACATGTTTTTATAGTTATTCGTGCGAAAACAACTATATCACAGCCCTTTTTTTAAAAGCAATCCAAACCTGTTAGGGGTCGAATAAAAAAACAGCTTCATGGATCGATCAAGTACGAAATATTTGACTTTAGAAAAATATTTGATACAATCATCCGAACACTTAAGTTCAACTCAATCGTTCCTTCACAACTAAAACAAAAATAAAGTAACCCTGTGGAGCTTAGGAATCATTCCT
>CAYFOI010000007.1:0-47064 GCA_964344725.1 uncultured Candidatus Peribacteria bacterium | reverse complement strand
CCCGCTGGTGGAGGAGTAGGTGTTGTTGGTTGTGGCGTAGGCGCAGGTGCTGGAGTCGCTGGCGTTCCAAACCCTCCTGGTGCAGGTGGTGCTGGTTTTGGCGCCGCTGGTTGTGCAGGTGGCGGAGTCGTTGGCGCTCCAAATCCTCCTGGTGCCGGTGGTGTCACCGGCTTCGGCGGAGGTGGTGGCGTTGTCCCACCTTGTGTATTTCCAAATCCTCCCGCTGGTGGCGGTGGTGGGGTTGGCGTACTTGTGCCTCCTGCTGGAGGAGGAGTTGCCCCTGTTCCAGCATTACTCTGATTATTTTGCAAAAAAGTTGGCGGAGTATAAGAACCGTTATCGTTCCTTCCGTTACCATCGTTTTTTGTCTGCCCTGCTGGGTTTGTATTATCCATGAATAGATTTACAAATTCATATTAAATTATACCACGAAAGACGCCGGGAGTCCAGGGGTAAAGTTAGTTTTTCAACCTTGGCATAGTAGATTCGTTCGTTTCTTCATAATTATTTCATTTCTTTCTGTGGTTTTAGAATACCTTATTTTTATATTTTCAACTATACTAAGGCGCAATTTATTTACCAACAACGATCAATGACAGCTTATCAGAAACGATTAGGTAGCGAGAACATACCAAAACTTCTATTCCATCAATCTATGCCCGCAACGATAGGTTTGCTTGTTATAAGTCTCTATAATGTTGCAGATACGATTTTTATAGGTCACGGAGTTGGAACACTTGGGATTGCTGGTATTGCGATTGCATTTCCAATACAGATGATTGTTATGGCTCTTGCTCAAACTGTTGGGATTGGAGCTTCTTCTATTATTTCTAGGGCTCTTGGTTCAAAGGACTTTAAAAAAGCTGAGCGGGTTCTCGGGAATTTCTTTTCTCTTTCTCTTTTGGGTGGCGTACTTCTTACAATTATTGGACTCGTTTGTATTAAACCAATTCTTATTGCTTTTGGTGCTACAGATACGATTTTGCCTTATGCCACAGAGTATATGAGCATTATTTTTTGGGGCACTTTATTCATATTCTTTGCAATGGGTGGAAATAGCGTTATTCGGGCTGAAGGAAATGCTAAATTTGCGATGACGATCATGATTATGTCAGCGGTTATTAATGTTATTTTGGATCCGATTTTTATTTTTGGTTTTGATATGGGGATAAGAGGAGCTGCTATTGCTACTGTAATCGCTCAAATTGCTTCTGCCTCTTGTGCTCTTTATTATTTTGTAACAGGTAAAAGTGGCGTGTATATCCACATAAAGAATCTTGTCTTTAAGATGAGAACGATTAAGGAGATTTTTGCTATAGGCGCCTCTTCTTTGGGCAGACATGTCGCAGGTAGTTTAATGGCAATTGTTGTAAATAATTCTCTTGGTTTCTATGGTGGAGACATTGCAATTGCGGCATATGGGGTCATTAATCGTATTTTTATGGTTGTTTTGATGCCTATGTTTGGACTTGTTCAAGGATTACAACCTATTTTGGGATACAATTATGGTGCCAAAGATTATGGTCGTGCTAAGGAGGTGACAAAGCTTTCTATAAAGGTTGCTACCGCGATGTCCTTTATTGGATTTTTGATTTTGCTTGTTTTCGCAGAATCGCTTACGAAAATCTTCAGCTCTGACACTGAACTGATTGAATTATCTGTTTATGTGATTCGAATCGTTGTGCTTGTGCTTCCTTTTGTTGGATTTCAAGCTATATCAGGTGGTTATTATCAAGCTATTGGAAAAGCCGGTCCTGCGTTTTTCTTGTCGATACTTAGGCAGGTGCTTTGTTTGCTACCTTTTGTTTTGATTTTCCCTGTATTTTTTGATTTGGATGGTATTTTTTATGCTTTCCCTGCTGCGGATGTTGTTGCTGTTGTGATTACTGTGCTTATGATGAGGAAAGAGATGAAGAGGTTGGCGAATTGATATGTTGGTGTTAGGATCTCTTTGAAATTTAACCAAAATCTAAATGACATCTTTAAAAGGAACAAAAACAGAGCAGAATCTGCTCAAAGCTTTTGCTGGCGAGTCACAAGCTCGAATGAGGTATGACTATTTTGCTAAACAAGCTAAAAAAGAAGGTTATGTCCAAATCTCTAAAATATTTGAGGAAACAGCTTTGAACGAGAAGGAACATGCGAAGAGGTTCTTCAAATTCCTCGAGGGAGGAGAGGTCGAGATCAAGGCTGCTTATCCTGCAGGTAAAATCGGTACAACTCATGAAAATCTTGAGGCTGCCGCTATGGGTGAGAAAGATGAATGGTCAGACCTGTATCCTCATTTTGCTAAGACTGCGAAAGAGGAAGGTTTCGACGAGATTGCTACTGCTTTCAAAAATATTGCCGACGTTGAAAAAGAGCACGAGGAAAGATTCAAGAAGCTTGCTAAAAATATCGAAGACGGTTCTGTCTTCGCGAAAGACGAACCTGTTAGGTGGAAATGTAATAACTGCGGCCATGTTCATGAGGGTTTAAGCGCTCCTGAGATGTGTCCTGCTTGTTTGCATCCTCAAGCTCACTTCCAGGTTAAGGAAGAGAATTACTAATATACAAGTTTTGCTTTTTCCTCTCTGGATAATTGCTTGATCCGGTACTCCTCTTTGGAGGCCTGTGCTTTGTTTTTCATCTCGCGTGAATATATCAACTCTACAGGTCTTCTGCCTCGCGTATATTTGGCACTTTTTTTAGATGTATTGTGCTCGGCTACTCGCCGTTCTAAATCTGTTGTAATTCCTGTATAAAATGTGCCATCAGCGCATTTCAGCATGTATACGTGCCACACGATTAGCCTGTTTAAAGGATTGCTTACAAATAGGGTAAAGTAGGTGCTCGAGCCTGTAAAGCGAAGTAAGATATCAAGATCACTGGCACTAAACACTCAAAACCTTCGTCGGATCATTTTGGATCTTGATTTTATCCCCTATTTTCAGTCCTGAGTTTTTCAGAGAGAAGTTCACGACTACAGGGATATCTTCTTCCCTAGCTATAATTGCTAAATGTGAAAGCATACTGCCGTGTTCGGATACGACACCTTTGATTTGACTGAGATGCTTAGCGAGACTTGGTTCAAGATTTTGTGTGTATAGGATTTGCTTTGAACCGTCATTTTTGATGACGTCGACAAGAGTCCCTTCGGCCTCGCCTAATGAAACTGCTAAGAGCTCTGTTGACTGTACTATCGGCTTCTCCGTTAATTTGCTCGGGAATGTGAAGGCATCGAACTTTTTGTATGCATCGGCACGTTTTTTACATGTTTCTTCTGACAATTCACCGCGCGCGACTTCTTCCAGTGTCGCGAAATACACCAGTTTTTTGTCCTTGAAATCGCTAGCTTTATTCATGATCAATCCTCTTAGCAGGTTTATGTTTTTCACAACAAGCCATCTGCTGAATTCGCGTAGTTGATTATAAATTACTGCGTATTTTTCTTCACCCTCTGGCAAGTCGCCAGAACATTTTGGTGCGTGATATACGAAGTCCGATTCGTCAGCAATCTCAAGTGCATTTCCTTTTAGATTTTCTGCATCAAGTTTTATATCCCAATCGATCCCAATTTCTCCGCTTACTATCTCTGCAAGCTTCGATTTGTCTTTGATTTTTTGGAACGCGTAACCGGTCAAGAAATTCACCTCGAAAACCAGTTCGTAATCTTTCAGAAAGACCTCCAAAGCATTCTCACCAGAGTCCTTGGATTCTATGCGGGCTTTGATCCTCTTATACAGCTCCTCGTATCCGTCTAATGGGATTTTGCCCAGCTTGAGGGTGTTTTTTATAGATCGGAATAAACCTGTTTGTGGCAAGATTGTTTCTCGTTCTTCTAACCTATCTATGAACAGTTCATTTCCGATTATTTGGAGGATATCTTTCGGTTCATATGATATGCCATATTTGGCATAAACTTTTTTGATTGGACCGTCTTGCCCGTATATCATCTCGAGTAAATCTTTTGTGATTTGTGTTGGTCTCGGTGCTATTTCTGATATTTCTGTCTTTTCGTAGTGGAATTTTTTGTCTTTTGGCAGTGTTTCGTCGAGGTATAGAGATTTTTTGTATTCTGTTTCGTCTATCGTTGTGATAGGTCTTGTTTGTAAGAAAAACCATTCGCCTCCTTTAATGCACCATTCGACGTCTTGAGGGAATTTGTAATGTTTTTCGATTTTCTGGAAAGCTTCAATCGTTTTTTTTGCATTTGGCAAAGGTAGGTCTTGCTGATGCCAATAGAACTCTTTTTTCTCCGGTTTTATTCTTCCGCTTACTAGTTCTTCGCCGACACCTTTGTGATATTCCACGATCATTTCTCTGCCGCCAAGCGGATTTCTTGTAAATGTTACACCTGAAAAATCCGGACTTATGAACTCTTGGATGATAATTGAAAATTTTGAGAGGTCTCCTTTAAGGAAATCTTTTGCTTGATCGGCTACAGCTTTGATAGCTTCTGCGAGATCTTCCGGTTTTACATCTAGTTTTGTTTCAAACTGACCTGCAAAAGATTGATTCGCCGAATCTTCCACCAGAGCACTAGATCTTACTGCATAATGCTTACAGCTGAGTTTGTTGTGAGCGTCATTGGCTAAGGTAGAGAAGTTTTCAGCTAAGATCTTTTTGTTGTCTATCGCTGCGAATTTAGGCACATTGAGGCCTAAATCTTTAAGCTCTTTTAATCTATTTGTTTTAGCTCCTAATAGGCCCATGGTGTATTATATCTTCCTATAAATGTATATCCTCGCGACTCCAATTCCACTCCCGTTATTTTGGCATCGAAACAGTTCACGTAACCGTCACAAACTGTAATTACGGTACTACCTTCCGGCACCTGTGCAAATGCGCTTTCTACATCAACCGAGGGCGTATACATTATCGGTATATTGTAGCTTCCGTCTATATGCCATTCTTCATATACCCATGGCTCACGACAGTCCACTAACACAACTCCGTCGTCTACATAATTATGAACTTCGTCGGTTGAATAAACTACCGAATATCTGTCCTCGGTATATTTTTGTCCAAAGTCTATATTACCTACCCAAGTACCCCCATTATCAACCCATTCGCTAGCTCCACCTTCAAGATACATTGCAACAATTTCTTTTGTCCTTAAGAATTCTGCAACTTCTGACCCTCTAATACCAGACCAACATATTACATAAACGAATGTATCTTCCGGAATTTCGATCCATTTACCAGCCTGCAAGTCAGCATATCTGATATGCGTACTATCTGGGAAATATCCATTCTCGTATTCCAGATCCTCTCTAGCATCTAGCACTATATAATCGTCTCGCCCGCTATCCAGGACCGCTTGAAACTCTTCGTTACTAATACTGTAATTAGCGTCTGCATTTTCTTCATAAAAATCCGTACTGCTTCCGCTTGCTGTTGCTACCAATGTGTCGCCCTTTTCTTCAAGAGTTCCTTCGCTTAGGACTTTGACAGTTGAAGATGCTATTTGTACCGGCTCGGCCTCCTCGTATCTGAGAGTCATTAACACGCCGTATCTTGTGTAGTTATCACTCTCGTATAGGGTAAGTTCAAGTGAGGATGTTTCTTCGTCTATTTTTGTCAGATCATCCAGTGTGATTTTGGTTGTATCTGCATACCAGCCTTGGAATGTTTCTAGCGAGGCCGATTGCTTTGATAATTCATAAGCATGCTGCAAATCTCCTTCTGCTATCGCTCTATAATATTCTTCGATGAAGTCTATGTCCTCTGACGAATCTTCAACATATGATATAAAAGATTCCTCTGAATTTATTTCTTCCGACCCAGGTTCTGCATCCAAATCCAGCAGACTAATATCTGTTTCATCCGATACAGCTAGATATTGATCTCTTTCTTCTGACAACTCTGCGTAAGATTCACTTTCGGAGAGCCACTCTTTGTAAGCTTTGTCTTGCTGGTAAGCGTCGTATCCGTATGCGATGCCTATCGAGATTAGTGCGATGCCTAAGAGTGAAACAGCGACGAAAGATGGTTTGTGATTTTTTATTAAAATTATTTTGGCCTTAATATAATTGTAAAACATGCTAAATACTGCTCCCAAAAAGAGGGCTACTATCGCGAAAATTTGCCCAATTTGTGCTCCAGCCGCAAAGATAAAATCTGGTGGTGGTACCGCCTGTGCGATTGGGTAAAGAACAAATGTTGCTAAAATTGAAGTGGTGATAATAAGTTTGAGTCTTTTCTTCATTTTGTTTTTGTTAAAAGTTCTAGGAAATTTTACCCTGTATTCCGTAATTAGTCTAAAAAGTTCGGATTCTGTATCGAGTTTCTGGTGGGCGATAGTGGATTCACCCCGCAAGGGGGTATAAACTTCGAATCCGTATAACACTCCTATTCAAAAATCCACCTGACCTATTTGGTCAGCTGAATTTTGAATGGTGGGCGATACTGGAGTCGAACCAGTGACCTCATCGACGTCAACGATGCGCTCTAGCCAACTGAGCTAATCGCCCGATTTTTGAATGTTCTTTCTAAGAAGCTTTTTCCTCCTGACGATTTTACTTCTATCAGTTGGCTTAGAGCGCTTTGACGCTATATTAGGAGCTGATGGCTCCCCAACTGAGCTAATCGCCCGATTTTTGAATGTGCCTTTTGGAAAGCTTTTTGCTCGCAAATTGCTTCGCTTCCTCGGGCTGGCGCAATTTTAGTCTAAACTTTGATCTTCCTCAAGCTCTTCTGCACCGAATTGCAAGTTTTCGTCTGATTTTTCATTCAAATAGTCTTCTGCTTTGTTCAGAATTTCTTTGGCTGATTCAAATGTAAGCATTTTGTAAGCCATATTGAATGGCAGCCATTTGTGGTCCTTGTGTTCTTTTGAGATTTCGACATCTTCTTGGTTTGTCTCCCCTAGAAAAAATGTGACTGTTTTGAGAATTTTTGTATCGCCTCTGTGGAACATGTATTTGAGCTCTTCTTTGAAATTTTGATCGATGTCGATGTTGTAAAGCGATGTTTCTTCTGTAACTTCGCGAAGTGCTGCCTCCGTATCGCTTTCACCATATTCGACATGACCTTTTGGCAGCCCCCAGTGTCCTGCTTCGTAATGCAGCAACAAATATAGTTTTTTATCTTGGATCCTACGGAAAATTATTATTCCTGCGGAGTGTTCCCTGGCCATGATTTAGTTATTAGTCAGTAATCAGTAGTCAGTAGCGACTTTTTAATAAATTTTTAATGTTTGTGTGCTTATATAGGTCTTACTGGAAAATACCATTATGGCTAAAAAACTACAAAATTTTTGATCTACTTTGCAAATACTCCTTGCCGTATCTAATTCGATACGCCTGCGTCGCATTTGCTTTATATATCGAAAATTTTGTTTATTTTTTCCTAACAATGTCATCTTCCAGTAAGACATAGCTATCCTATATGGTTTTAAATCTATCTGTAATTCGAAGCTGGCTGCTCGAACTCATGTTCCCATCTAAGTGCGTTTCATGTGGGCTTGAGGGTAAGCTGTTGTGCGAAATATGTGTTTCCAAGATTAAGAGGGTTGATGAACTGATTACTGTCCCCTATTTGAATGGTGTTTATGCGCTTTATCGGTACGAGGATGGTGGGGTTTTGCAGAAAGCTGTCAAAGCGTTGAAATATCGCTTGATTCGGGGTGTTGCTGAGTATTTTCGTACGGATCTTGAGGTTTTTTTGGAGGAAAATTTTTCGTCTGGATATTTGATAGTGCCTGTACCTTTACATCCTAAACGGGAGAAGTGGAGAGGATTTAATCAGGCTGCTGAATTAACTACTGGACTGCCCGTAATCAAGCGAGTTCGTCATACGAAATGCCAAGCTGAGCTTAGTCGTAATACGCGGCTTGAGAATTTGAGAGGTGCTTTTGAGGTTTGTGTAGATATATGCGGCGAAAAGATCGTATTAATCGATGACGTCTGCACAACTGGCGCAACGTTATCTGAATGCGCACGTGCCCTCAAAGAAGCTGGCGCGAGAGAGGTTTGGGGGGTTGTGCTTGGACATGGATGAGATTTTTAGCGATAAACTCTTTCACTTACAAAAGTACGTTCTTTCGTCTATCGAGAAACTCTGCTGTAGTCAACTAGCCAATCCTGTTATACTATTTGCGTTATGATAATAGGCATAGACGCATCTCGGTACGGTCATGAACAATCGACAGGAGTCGAAAAGTACTCTTTTGAGATAATTAATCGCGTCTACAAAATGGCAATAGACCAGGGACATGAAGTCCGCTTGTATATCCGCAAGATTCTTGCTGATTTTCCGCCGGAACATCAGGTTGTCATTAAACGTGAGAAGCTTTGGACGCTTGTTGGGCTTTCTCTTAAAATGCTTTTCAAGAGGCCAGATATACTATTTGTCCCATCCCATGTACTTCCTTTAATCAGGCCTAAGAGAAGCGTAATTATGATTCATGATATTGCTTTCAAGAGATATCCGAAGGTTTATTCCCGTAAGCAACGTCGATATCTTAATTGGAGTACGAAATATGCGGTCAAACATGCTTCTACTATTTTGACTCCAAGCGAATTTACAAGTAATGAGCTTCAAGAAGTTTACAAATGTCCTCCTGAGAAGATTCAAGTTGTATATCACGGCGCAAGTGAGATGCCAGAAGCTGATGATAAGTACTTGCACAAGTTTGGACTGATGCGGGATGAGAAATATGTACTTTTTATTGGAAGACTTGAGTATAAAAAGAATCTCGTTCGGCTTGTACGTGCTTTCTCTGGGCTTCCGCATCGCGATTGGAAGCTTGTTCTTGCTGGGAAGGGAGGTTATGGCGTTCGCGATATTATGGACGTCGCAGAGAAATCAAATGCGCGTGATCGGATTATTTTTACAGATTACATTAGTGAGGAAGAGAAGGCTTGTTTGCTCGAAAATGCTAGGATTTTTGCGTTTCCTTCCTTGTATGAGGGGTTCGGGATTCCTGTTTTGGAAGCTTTTCAGGCTAAGGTCCCTGTACTTGTTTCTGATACACCTGTTTTGAGAGAAGTTGGGATGCAAGCTTGCTATCCGGTGCAGCCTCTTGATGAAGATGATATCCGCCAAGGTATGGACGAGATGATTCGTGACTTGTCGATGCGCGAAAGGATGGTTAAGATGGGAGCGGAAAGGCTTCTTGATTTTAGTTGGGAGAAGACTGCAGAGAAGACTTTCGAGATATTGAGTACTTAACAAAAACAAACAATTGAACGTCGCACTTGTACACGATTTCTTGATAAGAATGGGTGGTGCTGAACGGGTCCTGCACGAACTTGCGCAGATGTACCCTAAGGCTCCGATTTACACCCTGCTTTATGATGAAAAAGTGGCCGGCGAAACATTTCCGCGTGAACGAGTTAAGACCTCTGCTTTGCATAAATTACCTAAGTTTGTGCGCAAAAGACATAAATATCTTTTCCCTTTTATGCCTGCGGTAGTTGAGCAGTTTGACCTGTCTAAGTTCGACGTTGTGATTAGTTCGAGCAACGCTTATGCGCATGGGATTGTGCCGAATTTACGTACTAAACATCTTTGTTATTGTCATTCCCCTATGCGATATGCGTGGGACTGGACTCATAACTATCTTGCTGAGCAGAAGATGAGCGATTTTATGAAAAGGATGGTTTCGAAGCGGGTTGAAAAAGTGCGGATGTGGGATCGAACTGCATCTGATCGTGTCGATCATTATGTTGCTAACTCTGAGACTGTGAGAAAACGTATTCGCAAGTACTATAGGCGTGATGCGGATGTGATTTTCCCTCCTGTTGATGTGCGGCGTTTTAGTCCGCGTAATACTCATGAAAACTACTTCCTTATTGTGTCGACTTTGACGCCTTACAAGCGGATTGATTTGGCTATTTCTTTGTTTAATCGGCTCGGGCGTCGGCTTGTGATTATTGGTGACGGAAGCTACCGCGAGTATCTTGAAAGCATTGCTGGACCTACTATCGACTTCATGGGGTTTAAGTCTGATGCTGTTATCAAGGAGTATATGGAGAACTGTCGAGCGCTTTTGTTCCCTGGCGAGGATGATTTTGGGATTGTGCCGGTTGAGGCAATGGCTTGTGGAAAGCCTGTCCTTGCCTATCGTGCTGGTGGTGCGACTGAGACTGTTATCGAAGGTGTGACCGGTGAGTTCTTTGATGAGCCAACTGCCGAATCCATGGAAGATGGATTAGCTCGACTGCTTTTAAATGAGTCGAATTACAAGTTTATGAATACTCGCAAGCATGCGCTTACGTTTGATCGTGAAGTTTTCATTGGCAATATGAAAAAAGCTTTAAAAAGCCTTAAATAAAGGGTATATTTAGGCTCCTGTAACACCTGAACAATGGCTGACATCGCGCTTTATCGAAAATATAGACCACAGAATTTTAGCAATCTTGTTGGACAAGATCATATTCGTCAAACGCTCCTTAATGCTGTGAAGGGCGACTCTATTTCGCATGCTTATTTGTTTTGTGGGCCACGTGGAACTGGTAAGACGACCACGGCTCGGCTGATCGCTAAGACTGTGAACTGTGAAGACCTCTCCGAAGCTGGCGAGCCTTGTGAAAAGTGTGAGTTTTGTGTTGCTGCAACTGAAGGCAAGCTTATAGATCTTATCGAAATCGATGCTGCTTCAAATCGTGGTATTGATGAGATCCGTGCACTGAAAGAGAAGATCAAGTTCGCCCCGACTCGAGCTAAGTCTAAGATTTATATTATTGATGAGGTGCATATGCTCTCGAAAGATGCTTTTAATGCTCTCTTGAAAACTCTTGAGGAGCCGCCTACACATGTTTATTTCATTCTGGCTACAACTGAGTCGCACAAGGTGCCTGAGACTATTATTTCTAGGTGTCAGCGTTTTGATTTTAAGCGTGTTGATGTTAAATCGATCGTCGCTCGACTCGGGTATATTGCGCAGCATGAGAAGATTGATGCTGAGCTTGATGCGCTGGAATTAATTGCGAGGAATGTGGATGGTGGGCTTCGTGATGCGATTGGACTTCTGGAGCAGATTACTTTTGACGGGAAATTATCTTACGAAGATGTAAAAAAGAGCTTAGGAATCACTGGACACAAGGCTATAGAGCAGCTTTATGAGCAACTACTTGCCAAAGATACAAGCAAGGCACTTTCAACTGTAAGCGAAATTCATTTTGACGGCTATGATTTGAGTCAATTTACTAGGGATTTTCTTGAATTTTTGAGAGAAAAAATGATCGAGGTTGTGAAGGCTGGAGACCACGCTAAGATTGCTGCTATTTTGGATATGATTGAGAGGTTCCAAGAGGCTTATGAAGAAGAGAGGACCGCTGTGATTCCGCAGTTACCGCTTGAGGTTGCGGTGATTAAAGTCAGTAGTGAGGAAGTCGTAGAGAAGACTGAAGAATTGAAGAAAGAAGAGAAGGCTGAGGAACCTAAGGATAAGGAAGAACCTAAAAAAGAACCCATCGCTGAGGTCAAACAAGAGAAAGCTGATAAAGTCATTGAGCTTTCACTCGACAATGTTAAGAAAAATTTCGCTAGAATTCTTGAAAACGTCACTACCCCATCGATCAAAAGATCTTTTCAGACTGGTAGTGTTACGAAAGTTGAGGGCAGTACTATTACGGTTGGTTTCGCGAGTAATTTCCATTTGGACAAGGTTAACAATGTTCAAGGACATGATGTTATTGAGCGCGCTTTCAAGAAAGTTTTCGGGAAAAACATCAAGCTAGACTGCGAACTTTTGAAAGTTAATATTAAGCCTACGTTTGAGGAGCCGGAGAATGAGGAAGACAAGGCTGCTGCCAAGGCTGTAGAAGAGGCTGTAGAGGAAGTTGGATGGGACAAGATCTAGATTATTTGTTACTATTTCGAATATGGCATCGCTTCCTGTTATTTTCGGCCTAACATGTACGGCCTCAAATAACTATGAGCACTGCTGATATATTCTCAATAGTAAAAATAATCCCATCAACATTAATTGTTTTGTAGAAATAGTCTCAATAATTATAAAATCTCATCGATGATGAATATCCAAATCAGAAAATGCGGTATAGAAGATCTCAAGATATTGCAATCGCTAGGTCGTGAGACTTATTTTGATACTTTTAAAGATTTTACAGCTCCTGTTTACATGGATGCTTATTTGGATGAGGCGTTTTCTACTTCTAAATTAAAATCTGAAATTGAGGATCCTGCGTCTGATTTTTTTCTATTGTTTAAAGATGATGAAATTGCTGGGTATATGAAGACGAATGAAGGCGATGCCCAAACCGAGATAAAAGAGGAGGACTCCTTTGAAATTCAAAGGATTTATGTGAAACGCGAATTTCAAGGCTTAGGACTTGGACGATTTTTACTTGAGAAAGCGATTGAGATAGCAAAAGAAAAGCGGAAGTCGATGGTATGGGTTCAGGTTTGGACAAAAAACGAGAATGGGATCGGATTTTATGAGAGATTTGGGTTTGAAAAATGTGGCGAGGCTGATTTTTATATGGGAGATGAAAAACAAGAAGATATACTTATGAAGTTGGATCTTGATGAACTTTTTTTGCACCGCGGCAAATTTTAAGCTATCAAGATCCTAAAGTTTTATTATTTATGAATTATAGAGAAATTCTTGATCAATTAGGTGGATATGAAAAAAGCGGGGTCGCTGGAAATTTTGGTGATGGACTTGAGCGGGTTCGAGAAGTTTTACATGGGTTTGGAAATCCACAAGATAAATATCCGATTATTCATGTTGTTGGGTCTAAAGGCAAAGGGTCAACTGTACGGCTGATTGAGCAAGGCTTGGTACAGGCTGGCTTGACTGTTGGTTCTTACTACTCCCCTCACATCTATCGTGTGAATGAGAGAATTCGGATTAATGGCGAGGAGATTTCGGATGAGGATTTTGATCGCGTTGTGTCTGAGGTGCCGACTGATGGACTTACTTATTTCGAGTTTTTGACTGTTTGTGCTTTTAAATTCTTCGCCGACAAAGGTATCGATTACGCTGTAATCGAAGCCGGGCTTGGCGGGCGATTAGACGCGACTAATGTTGCGCGTGAACCTGCTATTGTTGTTCTTACTAAGATCGAGATGGAACATACTGATCTACTTGGTGAAACTCTTGAGGAGATTGAGCGTGAGAAGCTTGAAGTTCTTCGTGGAGATGCGAAGTTGTTTCGGGATGGTAGCAATGAGGAGCTGGCTACTCAAGTTCTTGAGCATCTTGGATATGGGTCCCCGCGTAGTCCGGAGCCTTTGCCTGGACGGTTTGAACAGCGTGATGGATGTGTGTTTGATATGGCTCATACTAGGTCTAGTGCGCAGTTGCTGCGGGAGCGTCTTGAACGGGAGTTCCCGGGTGAGAAGTTCTTTTTTGTGATGAGTTTTTTGCGCGGGAAAGATGCGCAAGGCGTGATTGATGAACTTGTGCGTGGAAGCGATAAATTGCAGCTTGTTGTCATGGACGATGAGCGCGCGATGACTGCGGACGAGCTTGCTGAATTTGGCGAGGTCGGCGAAATACCGGGGGCATGGCCGGATGGGTATGTGCCTGTTGTGTGTGGGTCTGGGAGGTTGTTATCCGTATTCCATGACTAATTGGTCGATTTTATATCTAGGGTCAGCTGTATCCGGATGTTTGTGAATTTGCCATGTATTCTCCTCCATGAGACCAAGATGTGCGATCTTGTGATGATCTTTGCATAATGGGACGATAGTATCTGGATCGTGGTTTTTATTGAGGGCAAATCTTCGTGTATGATGGAGCACTTCTGCTTCTTTTTTACAGGTCGGATATACGCATTTGTATCCGGTCTTTTTGAGGACATGTTTTTTTATCTTGTTCGGTATGTGCCGGGAGGTTGTTTTGACTGGTTTTGGTTTCTCTTTTTTTAGTTTTTCTTCTCTGAGTTCCAAAAATTCTTCCATGAGATCATTCCAGCTTAAGTCGCCTTTGATTTTCTGAATTTTTTGTGCGATTTCTGGTTTTAAACTCATTAAAATTGCTGTTTCTTCAGGTTGAGTTTTCGGGCGCGCCCGAAATTCGCGAGTATAAACTCGTAATGTATCCCTCCCCATTTTTCGTGCTTTTTCAGCCCAAAATTTTTCATTCTCTGAAGTTGCTAAAGTCACAATTGGCCTGACTCTCCCTAATCCTTTTTCTTCTGCGACTTTGCGTATTTCGGGTTTATCTTCAATTTTACTAAGAATCCAAAGGCAGTCGTCTACCTTACTTCTACTCATTCCTGCTAGTTTAGCTGCATATTCATAAATACTTCCATATCCTTTTTTCTTCCAAATTTTTTGTTTTTCAATCTCGGGCAAAAGCAGTTCGCATTTTCTCATCCATTTTCTGGCATTTTCTCCGTAAAAAACAAACTGTTTATGCAAATCTTTCATACTCGAAAACTAGCACGTTTAACAGGAGTGGTCTAGCAATCTGGCTGGACAATTTGCATGGTGAGGGTGTGCTCACCCTTTTGTTGTTGCCAGAACCGTCTAATCGTACTATAATTCCAGCCTTTTTTCATCTAAAATCACATGGCTTTTGAATTATTACCAATAGAGCGCCACTTAACCATGGTTCCTGAGAATGTGTTTAAAAATGGACCTTGTGGTGGCAAGTGGATTGGGCCCGACCCTGACAAAGCAAAGAAAGTTATTGCAATACAACATGGTCTCCCTGGATGGAATTGGCGTATTGGCATAGAAGAAAAAGCTCGCGAACTTGTTGAGAGCACAGATGATATTGCTGTTGTACTTGCTATTACGTCTGGCATCAGACGAGAAGCACGATATTTAGGACTAGCTGATGATGGTGATTTGGACCGTATAGCTAGATTTTGGCCTGATTTATTTGGTCCTGACTTTTCTGTTAGTCGATTTATGTGTGAATTTGCTGGCATTTCTAATTCGATACGCAAAGCTATTTCTGATAGATCTGATCTACATCTTGTTGGCCAATCTTATGGTGGATCAGCTTTGTTAAAAGCTTTGAAGATCTTAGTACCTCCTGCTTCAGCAGATTTCTTGGTTCCTTTTGTTAGTACTTCTATTGATGATCCTAGATATCCTCTTCATATTCATGGTCCTGGGCTACCCGGGTCATCCCTTGATACACCTGCAAAAACCATCTTAGGAGAGGTATTGAGTGGAACTGAAAGAGACTATGGTGCATCTGGTTTATTTGAACAGCATTGTCGATTCTTTTCCACAAGGTTTTGGCAGTTCTTAGCAGGTTTAGACCAAAAACTCGAGGGTATGCCTACGAGAGTCACTCTTGCTGGCAGAGACAACTATATTGGGAGGGAACATGCAGAAGTTATATCAAGAATAACAGGCAAGCCTCTAGATGAGATCTTGAAAACTGCCGGATTCGAGAGTGATTCGCATAATGTCGAATCATGGCATCCTGGAATGGTGCTGGAAGGTTAAAATAATTTCAAGAATTTCTCCTCATCAAGAACCCTTACCTCTAGCTCCTGGGCTTTTTTGAGCTTACTCCCTGGGCTTTCGCCCGCTACAACGTAGTCTGTCTTTTTGCTGACTGAGCTTGAGACGTGGCCGCCGTTTTTCACTATCATGTCTTTAGCTTGGCCGCGACTTAGGCCCTCTAATGTACCTGTTAGGACGAAAGTTTTTCCTAGCACTCCTTCTTTCCCTTCGATTTTCCTCATACGCAAAACATTTACTCCGCTCTCGAAGAATTTCTTAAGTAGTTGTAAATTCTCATCCTCCTGAAACCATTCCCAAAATGATGTTGCTACCTTCTCACCCATTCCTTCTACATGAGTTAATTCTTCCAGAGTCGTTTCTTTCATAGCGTACATAACTGCTGTTATTGGGAAGATGTCTTCGTCGTTTTCTTCCTCGCCGAAGAGTGATGTCTGGGCTTTTTGTTTTTTGGCTGGGGCTTTCATGAAATCGGTTGGAATTTCTTTTTTTTGTAAAAATCTTCCAATGAGTTGGCTAGTTTGTTCGCCGATGTATCTAATCCCGAGAGAAAACAAGAAGCGATCTAGAGGTATATCACAAGCTTTTTCAGTAGCAGTTAACAGGTTGTCTGCACGCTTTTCCTGAAAAAGATCTAATCCTAGCAAATCCGACCGCTTTAGCCTAAAAATATCTGCAGCATCACTTATTAATCCTGCATCGACGAGTTGATCTATGACCTTTTCTCCAAGCCCATCGATGTCGAATGCGTTCTTTCCTACAAAATGAGATAGAGATTCGCGCATAATTGCTCCACACTTGTTGTTGCTGCAGCGTGAGACCGCCTCCCCTTCTGGTTTCACAACCTCTGCACCGCAGACTGGGCACTCTTTTGGAAATTTGAATTTCTTTTCTTTGCCTGTACGGAGATCTGTCATTGCACTGACGACTTCTGGAATAATGTCACCGGCTTTTTGGATGATCACGGTGTCGCCGATGCGGACATCTTTTCGTTCGATTTCGTCTTCGTTGTGTAGAGTTGCACGCGCGACTGTTGATCCAGCTACAAGCGTTGGTTTGAGAACAGCAACAGGCGTGAGCGCCCCTGTGCGACCTACTTGAATTATTATGTCGAGGACCTCTGTAACCGCTTGCTCTGCTGGGAATTTGTATGCGATAGCGAAACGTGGCGCTTTGGCTGTGTACCCGAGAGCTTTTTGAGTTTTTAGTGAGTTAACTTTTATGACTACACCGTCGATTTCGTATGGGAGGTCTGTGCGTTTCCCAATCCAATCCTCGCAAAATTTCAGGACCGATTTCATGTCTTTGTGCTGTTTATAATGGGTGTCTGTTCTGAGTCCTAGATTTTGCAAAGTTTCCATTACTTCTTCTTGAGTCTTTGGCTGCATGTCGCCTTGTCCGATTTCGTAAAAAAACAGATCAAGATCTCTGCTAGCTGCGACTTTTGGATCCAATTGACGGACTGTCCCTGCAGCCGCGTTACGTGGATTTGCGAAACCATCGAGTTTTTCGAAGCTCTTCTTTGGCATATAAACCTCTCCAGACACCTCTATCGTGACAGGTTCACGAAGCTCTAGTGGAACACTTTTGATTGTACGGATTGTGTGTGTTATATCTTCTCCTTCTCGCCCGTTACCACGGGTAATGGCTTTAGTTAATTTTCCTTTCTCGTACCAGAGAGTGACGTTAAGTCCATCGATTTTTAGCTCGCTGACGAAATCGAAGGTTATGTTCGGCGCAAATCTCGTTAGTCTTTCGGCCCAGGATAGCAAATCTTCCTCTGAGAAAGCATCTTGGAGACTCCATTTGCGTGATTTGTGTGTTATTTTTGCGAATTTGCCGGAAAGTACATTCCCAACTCGTCTGGTCGGAGACTCTGGAGTGATGAACTCTGGGAATTCGGTTTCTAGCTCGATTAGTTCTTTTTTGAGTGCATCACGAACAGATTCGTCTACTTCTGACTCATCTAGAACGAAATATTTGTAATTCAACTCATTTATTTTTGTTCTGAGTTTTTCTATGCGCCTGCGCGCTTCTACCTTATCCACCCTTGAGTTTTATCTGTTAATGTGATATAATCTTAGGATAAAAAAACACAAAAAACAAACTTATGGCAGAACCGCAAGCTGATGAACAGTTAGAAGTAGAGGCTGCTGCTCCTGAAGAAGGAGCAGAACAAGTTGAAGCTGCACCTACTGCCGAAGGTCAACGTGCAGAAGAAGCGCATGAGGATCTTTCCGATGTTACTCATGGCGCTGTCGCCGAAATTGCTGAAGATATTCGTGAACAAGTTGCAAGTGTTGATACCTTTTTTGAAGAAGATGGAACTTTTAAACTAGAATATGCTATTGAGGTAGCAGCTTATATCCCTGTTGAGGTTTTAAATGAGATTGAGGCTCGCAAGCCTGGAGCCTTGATGGATCTTTTCACCGAGGGGGATGACCAGAATTTTGAGATTAACTTTCGTGGTAATCGAGCTGCTGACAGCCTTATAGGTCTTAGTTGGATTCTAAAACACAAGCCTGGGATTAGAGTTGTAGAAGTCACTTATCCGGCTGTAAAGGGTGGTCATAGTCGTACCGGTCATAGGCAGGGATTCAAGGGTAGTTTTTATGATAAAGAAGGGTATGTCGAAATACATTCAGGTTATCGCGTCTCTGTTGTAAGGGAGTTCGCTGATAATTCGCCAGCTCTTATGAGGTTGCGAGATCGCGTAGATAATGCTGTTGCAGATTTTGAAAGTTCGAAAGATGATCCTAGGTTCCAGGATGTGATGGTTATGCTCGACAATGAGAAATACAGACGTATTTCTGAGGATCCTGCAGAAGTAGCTAAAATTATTGTTGAGACATCGGCTAATTACGGTGTTGATCCTTACCTTACAATGGCTATTTTGAAGCTTGAAAATGGCAGTGGTGGCAGATTTTTTGGTGCTCCACAAGAAGGTGCTCTAGGGTTTGGCATACAGCTCGAGCTTATGCTTAGAAATATTAGAGAACATGAGGTTTCTTATAAGGCTATTTCTGGAGAAAGAGCTCTAAAGGGTGGCAAATATTCAGTCACATTTTTGTCATATTTTGCAAAAGTTTACTCACCTGATTCTGCAACTACAGATAAATTTGATACTCTTCACAGAAGTTATTTCAAATATCGAGGAGAAAGTGTTCCAAGTAATGTTCAAGATGAGATAGCAAAAGGCCGACAACTTGCTGATCAATATATGAGTGGTATGTCTTTACGCAAGCATACCAGGAGGCCAGTTACTCGTGAACAAATTGATCGGGTGCTTATGGGCGGAGTTAAAATGTCTGAGATAGTTGACTCTCCTAGTATTCGTCTTTCTTCTCCTTTTGGCATGAGATTTCATCCTATTGATCATGTACATAAACCGCACAGAGGTATCGATATAGGTGCACCTCTCGGTGCTCCTGTTAAGTCTTGGCGAAATGGTGAAGTTATTTTTGCTGGAGTTGCCGGTGGTTATGGGAATCTGGTCAAAGTTAGACACCCAGATGGCTCAGAAACTCGTTATGCGCATTTAAACAGTATTAATGTTCGTAAGGGACAACGAGTGGATAAGGGTGAGCAACTTGGGACAATCGGCAGCACAGGTAAATCAACAGGACCTCATCTACACTTCGAGATAAGAATTAATGGACAAGCTATAGATCCAATGGGGCGTAACTAGGCACTAATAGTTAATAACTTTCAATAAAATGAACGATCAAAAAGACCAAAAGAAACCACAAAAATATAATCCGCTTTATGATCCGGCTACGGACAATGCAGCTATATCTGACGAGACGCAGCAAGCTGTAAACAATCCAATTGAAGATCCAACAGGCATGGACGGGGACGATCAAATGCTTGTTAATATGATTGTAAATCTTATTGATGAAGGAAAAATCAATCTATATCAACCTTCTAGCCTCATAAATCAGGAAGTTTATGACGGTCTCGACGACGAAAAAAAAGGCCGAGTCGATCAGCAAGCTTTTAATATGCTTTCTACGGTTCGAGAAGTTTACAATTACAATCAATCAGATTTCACAAACAACAGTTATCAATTTCAAAATACGGTTCAAAAACTTCGCGAACAGAAGGAGCAAACTGAAAATGAGATTGGTGATGTTTATGTATTTTAAATTTTTGATATATGGGCGCGACAGATGCTCCAGCACCACAACCAGATGAAGGCCAAGAAGACCAAGACGTTCTCGCCGAAGGACAAGAGGATGCCGAGGTTATGACAACTTTGCCACCTGCTTTGGATGCTTTTTTACAAGCGCTTGCAGATAAGGGCGTGGAGGACGGTTATCTGACAGCAGAACAGAAAGAAGGTTTTATTAAGTCTATCTCTAGTTATTATTTTAGTAACGAGGGTTATCCGAGCACTACTTTCAGAGCTTTGGTTGGGCATTCTTATCGTCCTGAGCTTGTTGAAAGTGCTGTTGCTGCAGCTATGGCTAATATTTCTCAGCACGGCGATGCTCTTAGAGCTTTGGCTAAGGCTGGCACTCCTGACCAAGTGACTCAGGCTATGATAGGATTCAAAGATGTTTTGAATACTTATCAGGCAGAAGTTGTAAAAATGCAACTAATGCGAAAGGAAGAAGAAAAGCTATTAGCTCTGAAGGCTAGCTATTCTGAAATGGTAGAGCATGCTCAAGTTCCTGATGATGTTCAAGCTCAAGTAACTGGGGTTATCGGGGAAATTAATCAGGGACTAGAGGGCGTTGTTTTTACCTTAGACGATCACAAAGCAATTGCTGCAGATTTACAAGCTAAAGCTACCGATTTTACAGGACGTCTCACGGATATTTTTTCTCTTTATAAGGCTTCAAAGCTCGGTGAGCTTCGTGGCAGAGAGGCTCCTGAGGATAAAATTGCCGCGTTAGAAGCTATGAATGACCCTAAAGAATTCTTGGACGAGCTTGGTACTCTTATTGCAGAATTAGATGTAGCGGACGCTGAAGCGGCAGCTCCTCCTGCTGCACCTACTACTACCTCTACAAATCAACCTCCTGAGAATCCTACGGGAGGTGAAGGTACTGGAGATGGGGCCGGAGACAACACGCCAAGCTTTTTGGATCCGGGGGAGATGGCTCAACATTTTGCGGCTGACTTGCAAGAGACAGGTAGTATTGCTCAGACCCTTATGAATCTGTCATCTATACCTATTATTGGTGGGCTTTTTCGATTTCTTGCTACTTATCTTAGGTCAAGTAGTCCTGAATCTTTTGGTAACATTAAAGACACCGATAAAGATGAATATTTCATAGATTTGATGGCTGATGGTGAGTTTAAGCATAAAAGATATGAAGGTGCTGCTCTTGCTACTTGGGAAACTATGAGAGGTCATAAGCTAAGAGCTACTTATTGGCTTGAAGAACAACTTAGGATTGATGGTGATAAGGTCGGACCTAAGAGGAATGTTGCTAGAGCTTTATTCAATTCTGAGTTTACTATTGGAGAGTTCAAACAGATCGCAGCTAAAGGTCAAAATCCAGAAATAATTGAGGAAGAGGACCTTCCTACTGACCTTATGGAAGAGCTTGATATTATTCGTGGCGTATACAATGAAGTTATTGGTCCTCTTGGGACAGATACTACAAAAGACAACATGAATTTGGCTGAATATGTTGCTACAACTCCAGGCCTTTATAGTAATCCTGACGCTAGTTCAGCCGGCTAAAAATTGCTTTTTTCCAAAACTCACATACAATAACCTTTGAAGACAAAAACAAAAATGGCAGACGACGGAAGTACAATTAATCTAAAAGATCAAGACGGCGCAGGAGCGGCGGGTGCTGGCGATGATGATTCTGCTCAAACTCAGCAGGATGATACTAAGTACAATATTTCTGATGAGGTTAAGACTAAGTATCCTGAGCTTGTTGAGCTTATCAAGGGTACCGAATCTATGACAGATGCTGAGAAGATTTATTGGTTCCAGATTTTGCCAATAATGAATGATCAACAAGTCGACAAACTCAAGAAAATTCTCACAAAAGAAAAAGAACAGTTAACTAAGCTTGATTCGGAATACGAGAAAGAGCTCAAGAGGATCAATGATAAGCATATGATTGAATGGAAAGAGTTTGAGACTAAGAAAGCTCGTGAAAATAGACAAAAAGCTGAAGCTGAAGCTGAGGAAGAAGAAGCTAAGACTGAAGAAGATATCTTGTCTCAGTTGGATGATGTGTGATGTTAGCTAGTTAGCTTTTTAGCTTGTTAGCTAGTTAGCTATTTAGGCGTGTTTTTGGGGCCGGCTCGAAAAAATCTGGTCCCGGGACCAAGTCCCAGCCTGTAAGTTTCGGGCGCGCCCGAATTTTTCTTTATATTAATCCAAATATTAATCCAAAAGCTCCGCCACCAAGATCAATCTCTTAAGATTAGTACCAACTGGTGTGCAAGTCATCAGGGTTAGTTCGCTTACACCCGGTGTTTGTGATAGGACATCGACTTCTGATGGAGCGACCTCTTTCTTTTCTTTGATTTGGTAAGTGTATTTTTCCTGGTTGTAGTAGATGACAACCTGATCCCCTACTTCTAGCTGAGGAAGCAGTGCGAATACGTCTTTGTAGTTACCATCGTCCCAGAAATAATAGCTACTGTGCCCTGTAATGAATGTATTTCCTTCCTCGCCTGGCATAGCTGTGCCTGGATATCTTACTACTCCGTTTTTTAGAGCTTCTAGGATGTCGTCGTCGAGCTTGGTCCAATTGTTTTCTATGAGGTTACTAGTGTTTACTTCGACTATTGGGATGTCTTTGTTGATTTTTGGGATTACAAGGCGATTATCTGGTGGTGTGATGTCTAGATTTAGTTCTGGGAATTGTTGTTTTTGTTCTGTTGGGTCTTTGCTAAGTGCGATCAATTCTTGTTCGTTTGGTTCTTCTGGTTGCGAGTATTTTTCTGTCATATTCTCTTGGGCAATGTTTGCTATTTCGAATAGGCTTGTTTTGGCTATTTGAAAATATGCGGATGCGTTGAACAAAAAGAAGAAAAGTATGAATAAAACCACCGATGTCGCTAGTATTTTTATGAATTCTGATGCTTTCTTTGAAAACACTACAGATGGATCTGGTGAAATTTCGTATGCAAGTACTGAATTTATATCGAAAGGTTCACCAGGTGGTGGGAAGTCGATTCTATAAAATTCGTCTTCACGAGCGCGTTCGATCTTTCGATCGACCTTTTTCACTATCTCTTCTATTGTTTTTTTGTGCGTCATGTTGAGGTTCAATAAGCGCAATTTTATCCATATATTATACCTGTTTTTGTGTTTTTTTTCAATTAGGGGTGTTTGACGTGATCTCTGTATGTGTCTTATGATTATTTACCTTAGTTGTTAATTTTAAAATTATGCGTAGTTCTACTGATGGTTTTATGCGAAGGCATGCACCAAAAATTATTGCGGTTGGATTTTCTTTATTGGCTGAACCTGGGTGTGCTCCACACACTCCACCTGCCAGCCTATTGTCACCTGGTTCTGGGATTAACCTTGAGGAAGTATGTCCGCAAGGCTTGAGACCGTTAACTGGTCCGGCGTGTGGAGATGTGGCTCTTGGAGAGAACTATTCTTCCTTAGATGATCTTCATTTTTACGATGGGACTTGTGGTATGTGGAGTGTTGCTGATCAAGCTCTTGAGGCTACTGGCGTTACTATGGCCAAACATCCTAAGAGTATGACTCGCCACTCTTCCGGAGGAGGCGAGATGACTGTTCATACCAAGAGTGATGGATTCAATTTTGATACTGATATGCCTGAATCTCATCCTTATGTTGTTATTGATAATGGATCGCTTGTGATTGATCCGATGGCTGGTCGCGCTAATCTTGATTTTGATTTAGTAGGAGATGCTAGTGCTACTAGTTGTATGCATATTGATGCTGATTTTAATCTAAATGCAGAAGCTGGCGCTGTTACAGCAACCCCGGGTCATGTAGATCCAGATGGTACATGCCGTCCTGATGACACGGCTCTTGGAACTAGTTTATCAAGAGAATGTCCTGCTGTTTCTGCTCATACGCGCGATACTTTATTTGCTCTGATGAGTGGAGTTAACGAATCTCATGATTCCACCCCCTAGGACTTTTGATCTCTGATAGAAAACTATTGATTGGCCTTCCGTGAATGCACGGACAGGTTTTGGGAATTTGACTTGCGCGATACCATCTTCAATCGAGACTTGAGCTGGTTGCAATGCGCCGAGATGTCTTATTCGAGCTTGGCATTTGAAAGGTTTATTTGGGACTTTTTCTGAGATAAAACTCAGATCATAAGCTGTGATCTCTTTATACCAAAGCTGATCGTCTGTTCCGATGATGAGTTCGTTTTTTTTGTGGTCTGTTTTGACTACATAGTGTGCTTCTGCGAGGCCCCCGACTCTTATTCCTTTGCGTTGACCACAAGTGTAATATGGCAGCCCGCGATGACGTCCGCATTTGTTCCCATCTGTGTCTAGAATTAGTCCTTCTTTGAAATAAGATTCATCGAGGTGTTTTTTCAGGAAATCTGTATAAAATTTTTCTGGGATAAAGCATACTCCTTGGCTTTCTTTTTTTTCTTCTACGATTTTTAATCCGAGTTCTTTGGCAATTTTGCGTGTTTTAGTTTTCTTCAAGTCTCCTAATGGGAAAAGTATCTGTTTAAGCTTGTCTTGCGTTAGTCTGTATAGGAAATAGCTTTGGTCTTTTTTTACATCTATGCCCTTGTGAAGTTCGTAAGCTCCTTTTCGCTCCTTAATACGTGCGTAATGACCTGTTGCGATGTGATCTGCACCCAGTTTCCGAACTCGTTTCAATAGTTCGCCAAATTTGATCCTCGGATTGCACATAACGCAAGGATTTGGTGTCTCGCCTTGTTTGTATGCATTTATATAATAGTCAATGACCATCTTTTTGAACTCTTTTTTCAGGTTTATTACGTGAAGTTTAATCCCTATTTTGTCACATACAGTTTGGGCGTCTTTGACGTTTGCTTCAGTTCCTTCGTTTCCTACATCGAGGTGGACTCCGAAACAATCATGTCCTTGTTTTTTCAGAAGGGCGGCTACTACAGATGAGTCGACTCCCCCTGACATTGCGATAGCAACTTTCATTGTATAAATCTTTATGCGATAATTACTTTATCATAAGAAATTCAGTTATGAGAATTGGAACTGTTGTAAAACTTGCAAAGGAGTACATGCCAGATCTCGATGAGGATCGTCTTATTAAAGCTTATGAATTTGCTAAAAAGGCTCACGAGGATCAAAAAAGAAATGATGGCAGCCCTTATATCATCCATCCGCTCTCTACATGTACTATTCTTTTGGATTACAAGGTGGATGAGGACACATTACTCACCGCCCTTTTACACGATGTCCCTGAAGATACTGAATATACGATAAAGAATATTGAGAAGAGGTTTGGGAAGAAAGTTGCTTATTTGGTTGAAGGCGTTACTAAGCTTTCGAAGGTTTACTATAAGCACAATATGGCTGAAAGGCAGATTGAGTCTCTTAAGAGACTTTTTATTCACAGTGCCGAGGATCTTAGGATTATTTTGGTTAAATTGGCTGATCGTCTACACAATATGAGAACGCTTGAGTTCGTTAATGTTCCGGGGAAAAGACTTCGTATTTCTAAAGAAACCCTCGAGATATATGTGCCAATTGCTAATCTACTTGGTATCTGGGAGATAAAATCTGAAATGGAGGATCTTTGTTTTAAATATATTTATCCTTCAGATTATGAAAAAACTCGTGATTTAGTTGAAGCAAGTGCTCTTCAGAATGATAATATTTTAAAATCTACTGCAAGAAAAGTTAAGAACGCTTTGAAGGCCAAGAAAGTAAAAGCTAAGATTCAAGCAAGGCGGAAGAGTCTTTATAGTATCTTTAAGAAAATGCTTTATACGGGGAAAACTTTCCATGATATTTACGATCTAATTGCTCTTCGCATTATTGTTAAAAATGTTGATGACTGTTACAGGACTCTTGGCGTTATTCATCAGGCTTTTAAGCCCAAACATAAGCGCATTAAGGATTATATAGCTGTTCCGAAAGTTAATGGTTATCAAAGTTTACACACTACTGTTTTTGGTATTGATGGCACTATTACTGAGTTTCAAATTCGCACAGAAGATATGCATCTCGAATCTGAATATGGTATTGCTGCTCATTATTTTTATGATGCCAAGAGAAGATCTTCAAAAAACAAAAAGGAATCTGTTCCAGCTGCATTCACCAAGCATGCCGAATGGGCAAAGAAAGTTTTGGCAATACAAAAAGAAGTTAAAAATGATTACGATTTTGTCGCTAATCTGAAATTTGATGTTTTTCAGGATAGGATCTTCTCATTTACTCCTAAGGGGGATGTTGTTGATTTACCTTTCGGAGCTAATGCTATTGATTTTGCTTACCATATTCATACCGACGTAGGAAATAAAGCTGTATCGGCCGAGATCAATGGGGAGAGGCTTCCTCTTGCAACACCGCTTCAGACTGGAGATACTGTCAAAATCATTACAAACAATAAATCTCGCCCTAAGCGTGATTGGTTATCTCTTGTAAAAACCAACCATGCACGTACAAAAATCAAAGATCATTTCAAGCATCAAGGCTCTACACAGAATTATAAAGCCGGTCTTAAGCTTCTTAATAATGAGCTTGAGATGTTTGGCCAAAAGAAACTTAAAAAAGTTTCGTCTAAAGCTCTTCAAGAAGTTCTCGATAAATTCGAAGTAAAAGACATGAAGAAACTTGTGACTGCTATCGGCGAGGGCAGCATAAACGTTCGCAATGTGATTCGTGAATTCTATACGCCCGAAGAACTTTTGGGTAAACCTGCTGTCATGGACAACATTCAGAATGAAGATATGCTTTCCAAAGATCGTATTAATCGCGCAATGTCTATTGTTCTCGGCAATGAAGAATTGTCTGAGAAGGCTAACAAAGATGCTCTACGAATATACCGCGTTGATGTTTCCATAGATGCACATGATCGAGTAGGAATGTTGCGAGACATTGCGATGAAACTCTCCAAGTTAGGAGTAAACATATACAAAGTTGGCGTCCGCAATGCCAAGAAAAAAGATATAAAGAGGATGGATCTTAAGATTGAAGTTTATGACTTAGACCATTTTGAAAGAGCTTTGCGTGCTATTCGAAGCATCAAAGATGTTGTAAAAGTTTATAGAGATTCTTAAAGGTCTATTTTTTGCGCCTTTTTAGGGCGATTTCATAGCCTCCTTCTCCGTGTTTTAGCCAGTGCGCCACCCTGGTTATCGTTGCCGTACTTACTCCTGTTTTTTCCGCTATCTTTCTATACGGGATTTTTTCTTTTATCATTCTCGCAACTTGCCATCTTTCTGTGATAGCTCTCATCTCGGTGATAGTACATACGTCTCTCAGAAATTTTTTGCATTCTTCCGGTGTCTTTAGACTAAGCAGTGCTTTGCAGAGATTTTTTATCTCTCCTTGCCAATTATGTTTATCTTCGCCTTTTTTCATTGGTTATAGTGGTTAATGGATAATCAGGTTAGCCTTGGCCGATTTAGTTAATTATAACAAAAAGATTTGACAAATCAAATCACCGATGATATCATATGCTATGTAGTAATTTATTAAAACGTTATGTCGGTTGGACTAGACAGCTCGGTCACAAGATATGCTATTCACCATCACATGTAGGTGAGGCGCTAATTTTATATTTGCGTACTCACTTTAATCAAAGCTCGATTCCGAGCTTTTTTTGTATCTTTAATCAATCCACAATATGCAAAAAACAATTATTGATCCAAAAATTCTAAAAGGTACTCGTGATTTTCTGCCGCAAGATATGGCGAAACGTGACTATGTTATGGGTCTAATGCGTCGTATTTTTCAAAAATATGGATATGACACAATTGAGACACCTGTAATTAACTACGCTGAAACTATTCTTGGCAAATATGGAGACGAGGGTGATCGTCTTACTTATAATTTTGATGATTCTGGTGGACGACGCATTGCTCTCCCCTACGATTTAACTGTTCCTTTTGCTCGTCTTGTCGCAGCAAATTGGCAAAATCTACCGATGCCTTTTAAGAGATATCAAATTCAGCGAGTATGGCGTGCCGAGAAACCTCAAAAAGGTCGACTGAGAGAGTTTTATCAATGTGATATTGATGTAATTGGGACTAGAAGCCTGATTGCTGAAGCGGAAATTGCACGAATCATTGTGAGTGTTTTCCAAGATCTTGGTTTTAAGAATTTCAAGATCAAGGTGAACTCTAGGAGGCTTATGAATGCTATTTTGGAGTCTTTTGGATTTGAAGAAAATCCTCTCGCTGTTATCCGCATCATCGACAAAATGGATAAGATTGGGGAGGCAGGAGTTAAGGAGGAGCTATCTAAGGCTGGTGTTGCCGATGACAAAATCGCTGAACTGTTTGATGCTTTTTCTAAAGGTGACTTTTCGGCTTACGACATGAGTGAGATTGATGAATTCATGAAGTTCTGTTCCGAGCTCGGGATTGACGAGAAATATACCGAATTCGATCCCTGTTTGGCGCGTGGTCTAGATTATTATACAGGTATTATATATGAAGTTGTGAGTGACGATGTTGATTTCGGAACCCTTTGTGCAGGCGGTCGATATGATAATTTGTGCGGTTTGTTTTGTAAGGAAGATTTTTCTGGTGTTGGAGTAGCATTTGGGTTTGAAAGGATAATGCTTGCGCTCGAAAAAATGGGAAAACTTGAGGACGTACCTTTGAATGCACAAGTACTTGTGACTCTTTTTGACAAGGAAAGCAGTATAAATTCTTTAGCTATTTACAACTCGCTGGTTGAAGCTGGTATAAATTCGGAAATTTATTTTGAGCCAACGAAACTAGCTAAGCAATTTAAGTATGCTGCCAAGAAGAATATCGCTTTTGTTGTTGTAAGTGGACCAGACGAACGCAGTCGTGACGAAGTTACAGTCAAATTTATGGAGAACGGCAATCAAAAAACCATACCTGTTAATCAATTAATTTCTTACATCAAAGGTTATGTATAAAATTGGAATACAAAAAAATGGCAGACTCACTAAACCGAGTCTTAAGTATCTCACTTCACTTGGAATTGATATCCCAGAAAATGGCCGTGAACTGATGATTGTTTGTGGAGATTTTCAAATTTTGTTTCTCAGACAGACAGATATCCCTGAGTTTGTTGAACGCGGGATTATAGATTTTGGGATAGTTGGAGAAAATTCTATTTATGAAAAGCGATCCAAAGTTGACGTTATTAGTAAGCTGGGATTCTCTCAATGTTCGCTTGTAATAGCTGGCCCGGATGAAACAACTATCGACGATCTAAACGGAGAAAGGATTGCTACCTCTTTCCCTAATTCGCTTAAGGCTTTCTTGAAGAAAAACAAGATTAATGCATCGATCATTGAAGTTCGGGGATCTGTAGAGGTTATGCCCGCTATGGGTCTAGCCGATGCTGTATGCGATCTTGTTCAGACCGGTCGTACTCTTAAGGAGAATAAATTGCTTCCAATTGCGACAGTTATGGAGTCGGAAGCTGTACTTATTTCTAATCCTAATTCTACAAAAAAATGGAAATTTTAGATTTTGAAAATGCGGTGAGAATTTCTCGGGTTTCTTTCGACCCTGAGGCTACGCGTGATGTCGTTTCGGGGATTAAAAAGGATGTGCTTTTGCGAGGAGATGAGACATTACGAGCTCTTACTTCTCGCTTTGATGGCGTTGAAGTTGAGGATTTCTTGGTTACAAAAGAGGAGATCGATGAAGCTTATGAATCTGTATCGAAAGAAGATATTGAGGTTTTGGAGACAGCTGCATCTCGGATACGCGAAGTAAATGAAGCTATTTTGACTGGTCGTAATGATGTTGAGTTCAAAGGTAACGGATATCAGTTTAATTTGGTATCTCGTCCGATTGAGAACGTGGGGCTTTATGTGCCCGGGGGATTGGCTTTTTATCCTTCTACTGTGCTGATGCTTGGGATTCCTGCGAAAGTTGCCGGCTGCGGTCGTGTGATTTTTTGTACTCCTCCGAATGGTCGTGATAATGGAATACCTCCTATCACTTTGGCAGCAGCTAAAATTGCGGGGGTTGATGAGGTTTATCAAGTCGGAGGGGCTCAAGCTGTGTTTGCCATGGCTTATGGTACTGATTCGATTCAGCCTGTAGATAAGATATTTGGGCCTGGAAATAAATATGTTACTAGTGCGAAGATGATGCTTGGTGATAAATGTGGAGTTGATGCTTTTGCTGGGCCTTCCGAGATTCTTATTTTGGCAGATAAAACCGCTGATTCTGAGCTGGTTAAAGCTGATTTGTTATCTCAACTAGAACACGGTCCTGATAGTCCGTGTGTTTTGGTGACTAGTAGTCGTACTTTAGCTGAGGAGGTTAAGGATCTCGATGCGAATGGATTTATTGTTCTAGTTGAGTCTGTTGAGAAAGGTATTGAATTTGCGAACCGATATCGAGCTGAGCACACCGAGGTAATTACAGCGAATTCGCGCACCGATGCTATGAAGATTCAGGGTGGAGCCGTTTTCATTGGAGCTGGCAGCTCTGTTCCTATGGGAGATTATGGGGTAAGCGGTTCTAATCACGTTATTCCAACTTCCGGTGCTACTAGGTTCCAATCCCCTGTCTCTGTTGAAGATTTTATGGTTCGAACAGAGTACACAGAGGTGACAGATCCTAATTGCGCTGCATATGTCCCAAGATTTGCTGAGCTTGAAGGTCTTCCTGCTCACGCAAAATCTATTTCTTTAAGGATTTCTAATCTTAAAAAATCATGAAAGACGTCAAAAAATTATTCCGTAAAAACATTACGAGTCTGAAGGCTTACACTTCTGCAAGGCACACAGCTAATGCGGAAACTGGCATTCTGCTCGACGCTAATGAAAACCCGGAAGGGATGTATAATCGTTATCCCGATCCGTATGCCACTGAGGTTAAGAAGCTTTATAGTGAGTTTATTTCGGTGCCATGTGAAAACATTTTCACTGGGAGTGGGTCAGACGAGGTTATCGACCTTCTTTTTCGGATTTTCTGTGAGCCTTCTGTAGATGAAGTCATCACTCTGCCGCCGACTTATGGGATGTATCAAGTTTCTGCAGATATTAATGATGTTGCGGTGAGAGAAATCTCACTTACTGATGATTTTCAGATTGATGTTGATGCAACTCTTGGAGCTGTTTCCAGCAACACTAAGATGATTTTTGTGTGTAGTCCGAACAACCCTACTAGTAATCTTGTGCGTGAAGAGGATGTTTTGCGTCTTGCGGAGGAGTTTGATGGGATTGTGGTTGTTGATGAAGCTTATATCGAGTTTGCTGGTGATGCTTCTTTGGCTGGAAAGGCACTTGAATACGACAATCTTGTTGTAACTCGAACCTTGTCTAAAGCTTGGGGTGCTGCCGGCTTGCGTGTTGGTTTTGCAATTGCTTGTGAAGATATTATTGCAGCTTTTAACAAGGTTAAGCCTCCTTACAATGTGCCTGTACCTTCACAAGAAGCTGCGGTCGAAGTTTTGCGTAATGGATTGGACATCAAGAAAATCCTAAAAGAACGCGATCGTGTTGAAACTAAACTTAAAGAGTTCGGGCTTGAAGTTTTACCTTCTGATGCTAATTTTCTGGTTTTTAAAATTGCTGCAGCTTCAGAAGTACAACGTCGCCTTCAAGAAAATGGTGTTGTAATTAGGGATCGAAGTAAGATGCTTAAAATGGAAGGCTGCTTACGTATCTCTATTGGCACATCTGAAGAGAATGACAAATTTCTTGCAGAACTTGAGAAGATTCTTGCAAAAATAGCATTTATCGATCGAGATGGTGTGATACTTTTTGAGAATCAAATCGATTATCAAAACGATTCTCTTGAGAAATACGAGATGCTTCCTGGTGTAACCGAAGGGCTTACGAAGCTACGCGAACAGGGGTATATTCTTGTGATGGTGACAAACCAAGATGGTCTCGGAACAGACAGCTTCCCGGAAGATGATTTTTGGCTCGTTCAGAACAAAATGATCGAAGATTTGAAGACTGCAGGAATAGAGTTTGACGAAGTTTTCATATGTCCTCACTTCCCAGAAGATGATTGCGAATGTCGTAAACCGAAAATCGGTATGGTACGTGAATTTCTCGATAAAACACCTATTAACTATGGCGAATCTTTTGTTGTCGGTGATCGTGATAGTGACATGCAACTTGCTAAAAACATTGGAGTTCGCGGAGTCAAAGGCGAACTCAATGGTAATTTTTTAACCACACTTGCAAATGCGAACATCTAAAGTTAAACGCAATACTAATGAGACCCAAATTGAGGTTTCTGTGAATCTCGATGGCAAAGGAGATCGAGATATCGATACTGGAATTGGATTTTTTGATCACATGCTTGAGCTTTTTGCGAAGCACTCTGGGATCGACCTTGTTATTAAGGCAAATGGAGACCTTGAAGTCGATGAACACCACACTGTAGAAGACATTGGAATATGTCTAGGCCAAGCTTTGCGCGAAGCGCTTGGCGACAAGAAAGGTATTGAAAGATATGGCTTTTTACTCCCAATGGACGAGGCTCTTGCTATGTGCGCTGTAGATCTTGGTGGGCGTAGTTACTTAGTCTTTAACTACGAACCTAAACGTGAATATGTTGGCGAACTTCCTACTGAACTTCTTGAGGATTTTTTCCAAGCAGTAGCTGAAAACTTAGTGGCTAATGTACACATTGAGGTCAAATACGGACGTAATGAACACCACAAGATCGAGGCTATTTTCAAAGCTTTTGCTAGAGCGATGAAGATGGCTACTGCTAAGGATGTGAAAAATCCAGATCTTTTACCATCAACCAAAGGAAAATTATGATTCAAATTATAGATTATGGTGCCGGCAACCTGAAAAGCGTTGCGAATGCGCTAGAAAAATTAGGACAAGAGTTCGAGATTATCGAGAGCCCTTCGCAGCTCCGTGATGATGCTAAAATCATTTTTCCCGGTGTTGGTGCGGCTGGCAGTGCAATGTCTAGGTTACGCGAGACTGGTTTCGACAAAGTTATTCCGGATTTAAAGCAGCCATTTCTAGGGATTTGTCTTGGAATGCAGCTTTTGACCGAGTATTCGGAGGAAAATGATACGAAGTGTCTTTCCGTTGTTGATGGCTCTGTTAAGAAGTTTACGGGCGACTTGAAGATTCCTCAGATGGGCTGGAATACGGTTTCGCAGATTGCTAATGATCCACTGTTTGAAGGAGTTCCTGACGATTCTTATTTTTATTTTGTGAACTCGTACTATGTTCAGACCGATTCTGTCCTAGGACAGACTGAGTATGGTCAATCTTTTGTTTCTATTCTTAAAAAAGACAATTTCTACGGTGTTCAATTTCACCCTGAGAAATCTGGTGAAGTGGGACTTCGATTATTACGTAACTTTTGTGAATTATGCTGATTTATCCAGCAATAGACATTATTGGCGACAAATGTGTGCGTCTAACTCGTGGCGAATATGACAAAGTCAAAGAGTACAGCGCAGATCCGTTAGAAGTTGCGCGCGAGTTCCAAGAAGATGGTGCTGAAATGATACACATCGTTGATCTTGAGGGTGCGAAAGAAGGCCGGCCAATGAATTTCGAGACTATCTCTAAGATAGATATGCCGAAACAAGTTGGAGGAGGGATTCGCACTTATGAAGATGCAGAGAAGCTTCTTAATTCTGGCGTGACTAGGATTATTATGAGCACTTCTGCGGTTGAGAACCCTGATCTTGTTGCGCGTATTATTCGTGACTTTGGAGCTGATCGAATTGTGATTTCTTTGGACGTCAAAGATGGCAAAATTGCGACTCGCGGATGGATAGAAACTACAGACATTTCGATAGAAGAGTTTTTAAATAAGATGTGCAAAATCGGGATTAAGACTCTAATAATTACCGATGTTAGTCGTGACGGCATGCTTTCTGGCATAAATCCTGATGTTATTTCGGGATTTATAGGTCAGGGTTTTGAAATCATAGTTGCCGGAGGCGTTTCTAGTATCTCTGATATTGAGAAATTACGTGAACTCGGAGTGGACGGAGCGATCATCGGCAAAGCTCTTTATGAGGGGAATTTAGATCTTAAAACCGCATTATCATGTTAGCTAAAAGAATAATCCCATGTCTTGATGTTCGTGACGGACGCCTTACTAAAGGCATAAAGTTTAAAAACAACGTCGATATTGGTGATCCAGTTAAGGCTGCGCGTGATTATTACGAGCAAGGTGCTGACGAGATTGTCTTTTATGACATTTCTGCATCGCCTAGAGGCAATGAAATTATGCTCGATGTTGTAGAGCAAGTCGCTAAGGAGATTTTTATTCCGTTTTCTGTGGGTGGTGGAATACGCACGGTAGAGGACATGCGCAAAGTCTTGCTTGCTGGAGCAGAGAAGATTTCTGTTAATTCTGCTGCTGTGAAAAATCCTGCGATAATAAGTGATGGAGCGCATGCTTTTGGATCACAATGTATTGTTGTTGGTATGGACGTTCAGAGGACCTCTGGTGGCTTTGAAGTCGTGATAAATGGTGGACGAACTCCAATGGGCATTGATGCACTTGAGTGGGCTCAAGAAGTTGAGCGTCTTGGAGCTGGAGAAATTTGTCTTAATTCTATCGATGCCGATGGGACTAAGGATGGTTATGATCTTGAGCTTCTTAAATTGATCTCAGGAAGTGTGGGGATCCCTGTGATCGCTTCTGGTGGAGTCGGGGATCTTGAGCATTTATACGAGGGTGCAATTAATGGAGCTGATGCGATGCTCGCTGCTAGTATTTTTCACTATGGCGAATATTCGATCGCAGAGGCTAAAGAATTTTTAAAATCTAAAAACATTTTTGTACGATGAAGATTAATTTCAAAAAAATGGGTGGCCTAGTGCCAGCAATTATCCAAGATGCAGATACTCTTGAAGTTCTGATGCTTGCATACATGAACGAGGAGGCGCTGCGTCTTACGAAAGAGACGGGTAAAGTATATTTCTGGAGTCGGAGCCGTAAGAAGCTTTGGATGAAGGGTGAAACTTCTGGAAATATTTTGCGCGCTGTTGAAATAGTTGATGATTGTGACTCAGATTCTATTTTGGTTAAGGTTAAACCTGCTGGGCCAACGTGTCACACCGGTAGTGTGAGTTGTTTTTCGGATGCTTTTTTACGGGAGCTTGAGTGCCTTATTAAGGATCGTAAGAAAGAAATGCCTGAAGGGTCTTACACGACTTCCCTATTTGAGAAAGGTCTTGATGGGATTTGTCCGAAAATCACTGAAGAGGCTGCTGAGGTCGTACAAGCTGCTTTAAAAGAGTCTGATCAAAGGCTTGCCGAAGAAGGAGCTGACCTTTTTTATCACACGTTAGTCCTACTTGCGGAAAGAGATATGGGATTTTCGGATGTTTTGGTAGAATTGAAAAAAAGATTTAAGAAATAATCATGAAAATTCGAACAATTACTACTGGCATCCACCTTAAGTCGTTGTCAGACTTGGGTATGGTCAAAGAAGCTGCAGAGTTTAACAAAGAAGCGAAAGAAGCTTTTGAGAAAGCTGGTTACGAAGTTCAAACAACTAGGATTGCAACAAACTCTTGGGAAGATTATTTGGGAGATTTATCAGATAAAGATGCTATCCAAAAGATTCAAGAAATCGAGGAAGAGGCGAAAGGTTTAGATGTTAGTTTTTTCAATATTGGATATGCGAGTTTTCCAGAGAAGATTGCACTTCTGCCAGAAATCAATCGCAAGACATCGATAATTTCGTGTTCTGCTAAGATTGGCGACAAGGCAAGTGGCATTAATTATGAAAATGCCAAAGCTGCGGCAAAAGTTATTAAGGAAATTGCCGATGGGACAGAGAATGGTTATGGGAATTTCCGGTTTTGTGCTGCGGCTAACTGCCGCCCAGGCATTCCATTCTTCCCTGCCGGTTTTCATGAGGGAGAGACCGCTTTTAGGATAGGATTGGAGTGTGGTGATTTGGCGATGAAAGCTTTTTCTAAGTCTGAGTCTTTGGAAGAGGCTGAAGAGAATTTGAGAGCTGTTTTTGAGGAGGAGCTACAAAAAGTTGAGGAGATAGCTGAGGGTCTTTCGCTTAATTATGGCGGGATCGATGCTTCCCTGAATCCGGGGTTAGAAGATCACGAGAGCATTGCTTTTGCTTATGAGAAGTTGGGAATCGGGAAGTTTGGTAATCAAGGTACTCTTACAATCTCTTCTATAATTACTCGCGTTCTTAAAAACTTGTCTGTCAAAACTTGTGGTTATTCTGGGTTAATGCTTCCTGTGTGTGAGGATGCGGGATTAGCGAAGAGAGCGAATGAGGGCACTTATAATATATCGAATCTTCTTCTATATTCGTCTGTTTGTGGATGTGGGCTGGATACTGTTCCGATTCCTGGAGACACTTCTGTTGAGGTTTTGGAAGCGGTTCTTCTTGATACTGCAAGTTTAGCGATCAAGTTAGATAAGCCTTTGTCGGCAAGAGTCTTTCCTGTTCCAGGCAAAAAAGCTGGCGAGATGACTGAGTTTAATTCGCCTTATCTTGTGGATTGCAAGGTTTTGCGAGTTTGAGTTTCGAGTTAACCCAAGATTTATAGGCTGGAACTTGGTCCCGGGACCATTTCGGGCGCGCCCGAAATTCCCTTCTTTAGCTGTACATTTCCATTAATTTCTTGAAATCCAGTGCATTTTCCATGAATGCACGACCAATTATGACACCTTTTGCGCCTGCCTCGCGAAGTAGCTTCAGGTCGTATTCGTCTGCGGTTCCACCTGAGCTGTATATATCCATTTTGCCTTCTGTCTCGAAGATGATTTTTTCGATCATATCAAAGTTTGGGTGGTAGAGAGCGCCTTCTGTTTGCATATCTTTGTAGACAAGTTGAGTGACTCCGACTTTTTGCACTTCTTTTGCTAGATCTGTAACCTCGGGAACTCCTCCGTCCATTGTGAAATCCGTGTCTACTTTGTTGTAATTGCCTTTTATACCCATGACAATTTTGTCAGGGCCGTATTTCTCGAGCGCTTCTTTTAGGATTTTTATTGAAGAAACTCCCAAAAGCACCCTGCCTGCTCCTAGGTCGAATGCTCGCGCAACTTCTTCCATTGTTCTGATCCCACCGCCTAGTTGGACTTCCGAGTCTATGTTGCGACATATTTGTTTAATGATTCCTGTGTGTTGAAGTTGGCCTGAGAGAGTTCCGCCGAGATCTATGATTTGTAGCTTTGTAGCACCTTCTGATGCAAAGAATCTGGCCATGTGGAGCGGCTCTTTGTAGTAGATTTTCTTCTGTTCGTTTTGCTGACCTTTGTACCACGAGACAATCTTTCCGTCTTGAAGGTATAGGCTTGGGATAATTTCCATACTATAATCATACTTGGTCATTTAATTAAAAACAAACATCTATGCTGCAAGAAATAATTATCATGATTGGGGGATTAATTGGTCTATGGGTAGGATCTAATCTCGTCGTAAGTTCTGGGAAAGCTATTGCTCACAGGATTGGTGTATCTGGGATGCTCATTGGACTCACGATTGTTAGTATTGGAACAAGTTTGCCTGAGATTATGGTCTCGCTTTTTTCCGGGATTAAAGGGACATCTGATGTTGCGATTGGAACCATGGTTGGATCTTGTATGGCTCAAGTGACTTTGATCTTAGGTATATCGGGCGTCATTCATACGATTAAAGCTGACAAAAAAGCTTTGCGGATAGATGGCATGATGTTGCTTATAGCAATTTTTCTATTTTGGCTGACTTTGTTTACAGGTGGAGAGATGACTCGGCTTGAGGCTGTTTTTTTGATTGCTGTTTATATTGGTTATCTGATTTTTACAACTAAGCACGATAATCTTGCTGAGCAGGCTGCTGATCGAGGTGAACATGACCCGCAAGGTTATCCTCTTGGTGTTAGACTGCTTTTTCTAGCGCTTGGCATTGGACTTCTTATTCTATCTGCTGACATAGTTCTAGATGGTGCTATATCAATTGCTGAAGCTTGGGGAATGTCAGAGTCTTTTGTTGGAGTGATGATTGTCGGTGTTGCAACCTGCTTGCCTGAGCTTAGTACTGCAATAGTTGGCGCTGTCAAAAAAGCTCCTGGCATTGGCATCGGAACTCTTATCGGTAGCAACATCACAGATCCTATGCTTTCTGCTAGTATTGGAGCTCTTTTTGGTGGGTTTCAGGCAGATATGAATCTTGTGAGTTTTGATATACCTTTCTGGTTTGTGTCTTCTGTTGCAGCACTTCTTTTACTACATAGAAAACGCCTCACCCTTAATCGAGGTGAGGCGTCAATTTTAGTAACTATTTATGCTATTTTCGTCTGTGTTAAACTGTTTCTATTTTAGTACGTAGTACGTAATCCGTAATACGTAGTTCTACAGTTTACAGTTTACTCTCTACTGTCTAGTAGTAGTATTCGCTGTAACTGATGTAGATAGAAACTTCAGGTCCATCTCCCCAACCGTAATCGTAAACGCTATAATCAATAGATGCATATTTGTCGTATCCTTTGTCGAAGCTAATCATTACAGAGTCTCCCCAATACTCGTCTGAAGATTCTGAGTATGAGTACTCTGTCCATCCGTTATCTGCCATTACGCCACGGTAATGTTCGATAACTTCGTCTGCAGTACAGCTATCACAAGTCTGAGTTACAGATAGGTAGACATCTGAACCGTAGTTAGAGCTAGATTCGCTTGTGATTTCCCAATCTGGGTTTAGAGGAAAATCTTCAGGCCATTCTGAGTCAGCAGTCGTTGTAGTTGTTGTGGTTGTAGTAGTCGTAGTATCATCCTCTGGGGTAACTTCAATGTTGATACAACCTGTTAGTGCAACTATCATAGCTGTCACTGCTAGTAGTGATAAAACCTTTTTCATTTTTGATTTGGGTTAAAGGATATTTGAAAATTAGGCTATTTTTATGAAGAAAATCTGAAATGCATAACGTCCCCATCCTGTACTTCATAATCTTTCCCTTCTATTTTTAGCAGACCTTTCTCTTTTGCGCCAGTCTCACCTCCATGGTTTATAAAATGTTCGCAGTTAATTACCTCTGCGCGGATGAACCCTTTTTCGAAGTCTGTATGAATTACACCTGCGGCTCGTGGAGCCAAATCCCCTGCTTTGATTGTCCATGCTCTTACCTCTTTTGGACCTGCTGTAAAGTAAGTCCTAAGGTCTAAAAGGTCGTAAGCATTTCTAATAAGTGCGTTAAGTCCCGTCTCTTGTAGCCCCATATCTGTTAGGAATTCTTGTGCTTCTTCATTTGAGAATCCTACAAGTTCTTCTTCTATACGTGCTGAAATCGGAATTATTTTTGATGTTTCGTGCGCTTCAAGTAATTTGCGTAATTCCTCTGGATTGGCGTTTGCGACTTCGTCTTCATGCATGTTGGTTATATACATAACTGGCTTTGCTGTGAGAAGGTGTAGGTCCTTTATCGTAGCTTTTTCTTCTTCGCTTAGGTCTATGTGGTGAGCCAAAGTACCTTCGTTGAGTGCGCCGTGAATTTTTTCTACTAAATTTGCGTATTTGACTGCATCCTTGTCGTTGGATTTTGCTGCCGTTTTTGCCTTGTTTAGGCGATTTTCAACGGTTTGCAAATCTGCAAGTAATAATTCTGATTCAATTATATCTATGTCACGTCTTGGATCTATTTTTTCATGGACATGAGTAATATTTGCATCTTCAAAAACTCTAACAACCTGTGCTATTGCATCGCATTCGCGTATGTGCGAGAGGAATTTATTCCCAAGTCCTTCGCCTTTGCTTGCACCTTCTACAAGTCCAGCAATATCAACAAATTCTATGACAGTTGGTATGACTTTTTCTGGGCTAACTATTTCGGACAGTTTCTGGATTCTGTGGTCTGGGACTTCTACAATCCCAACATTTGGTTCAATTGTGCAGAAAGGATAGTTCGCAGCTTCAGCGCCTTTTGTTCTGGTAAGTGCGTTGAATAGTGTTGATTTCCCTACGTTTGGGAGTCCGACAATTCCTATTTTTAAGCCCATTTTAGTTGTTAGTCAGTAGAGAGTAGTCAGTAGCAGTTGGTGTCCTTCGGACAGGTTAGCTATTTCCAGTATTCTTGCAATTCTTTATATGTCAGCTGGCCTGGTGCGGTCGCTTCTTCTTTCTTGATCGGAGCATAGTATAAGTAATTTCCCAGTTTTGGGGCAAGGATTCTTGTGATTTTTCCTTTTTCTCCCATTCCCAGTGTAATTATTGCCTGATCGTCCTGCTCCGCCTTTATTATTAACTTAAAAAGCTCGCCAATGTCTCGGCTTTTATTGATTTTTGTTGAGAATTTTATGATATCAGGTTTGAAAGCATGCATTTTTTTGTAGATTTTCCCAAGGTCTTGCGGTGTTTTCTCGAAATTATGATACGAGATGATGAGTTTTTTGGCTTTTTGCTTAAGTTTCCCGATCAGGTCTTTGTTGGTTTTGATATCAACATCTGTGTAATCTCCATTTGCTTTTATAAGGATGTCTATTCTTTCTTTTTCTGTACCTTTGAATTTGCCTTTTTCGCGCTTGCCTTTGCATACATATAGAAATGGTTTTTTGAGTTTTTTTCTTAAAGCTTTTAATCCTTCAAAATCTATTTCTTCCAGTTGATCGAGCCATATTTCAATAATATCAGCTTTACTAGAAGCTTTTTTTTCAATCTCTTTCAAAGTTTTGGCCTTAATTGGCAAGCAATATTTCATAGGAATGTGTTTTCTGTTAAACTGGTGCCCGCTATGAAAGAGCTTAAAGCAAAACTGGTTTCGATAAAAGATCTAACTCATGATGTTAAGCAATTTACATTTGAGCCTAGTATCGATTTTGAGGCTGGTCAGTTTGTTATGATTAATATTGATGATGGGGATGAGCCATCTACCAGCCGTGCTTATTCAATTGCTAGTACACCTAATGACGATCAACTATCTTTGGCTATCAAGCTTCTTCCCGACGGACGTGGTTCCAAATTCTTAGCTAATGTAAAAGAAGGAGATGCCTTGGATATGAAGGGTCCTTTTGGGCATTTTGTTATAGACAAGGATTCTGACAAAGATCTTGTGTTTGTTGCTACTGGTACAGGTGTTGCGCCTATGCATTCTATGATTGGATCGTTACTTGCGAATGGCGATTTGCGTAATATGACTTTGTTTTTTGGTGTTAGACATATAAAAGATATTTTTTGGCGTGAAAAGTTTGAAGAGCTAGCGTCAAAGTATGAGAATTTTGATTTTAAATTAACTCTCTCCCAACCCGAAGATGAGTCCTGGAATGGTCATATTGGTCGTGTAACTGCGATTTTGCCTGAAGCGAATTTTGATTTTAGTCGGATTCAGGTTTACATTTGTGGCAACAAGTCTATGATTGATCACGTAAAAGAGTTCTTTGTCGAGCAAGGTGTGCCTGAGGTCGATATAAAAAACGAGGTCTTCTGGGCATTTTAAAATTCAATAAATTTCTTTAAACAAAACAAAATGAAAAAGATACTATCCACACTGATTATTAGCACAATGCTTCTTACAAGTGGTTGTTCTTGGTTCAAAATGGACGAGATGGAGTATTACAATCTCTTCATAGATTATATCAATCAACTCACTGATGATTTGGATTATGCTATGGACGATTATCTTACTAGTGTCCCTGAGGAGATTGATCCTGAACAGGACATCGATTTTTATGCCACTTATTACAGTACAGCTATAGCTAATCTTGAACAGGCTCAAATCGACTTGGCCTCTGAAGAGAGGGAAATAGCTGATGAAGAAAGACAATCAGAGATTGAGAGCTATGGGTACAATTTCTTTGCATCACTTGCGAATTTTTATGCTGGTTATTATGAAGCTGCAGAATTCTATTCAGATCAGGGACATAAAACGGATGTCGATGGGGCTTATGAGATTGACGCTGTTATGATTGATAATTATTACATTGCAGCGGCTGCGCAAATGGAGCTTATTAATTTGATATCAACGTATCAAATTGACGTCATGGGAGACCTTGACGAAGATACTGAGAATCCACTGGAAAAGATCTCTGTTTCTATGACTCTTATTTATCGTGCTGCTGATGAGCTTGTTTATGAGCTTTCTTATTGGGATTTTGAAGATCCTAATATTGATGGAATCGAGGAGTTATATGATAAGCTCTTAGAAATTCATGCTGAAGAGGAGTACGAAGTTAGCCAACTTTATGATGACGAATACTCTGATGTATTTGATGCATTTCAAACAAGTTATCTAGGTATATTAACTAGCTTTGAAGAGGAAGTCGCAAAGATTATTGAAGATGGTAAAGCCGGCGTTATAACCGAAGAAACCGGCAGTGATTACGATGTTGCTTTCGATTACTACGATCAGTTGATCGAAGTTCACAATGCCATTGTCGATATGCTTTGGTTTGATTTCTAAGGAGTTGCCGCCGTGTCTTCTGATGTACATGTTTCTGGGTCACCAGAGAAGTTTTGGTCATAATTCATCATGGCGGTCATCATGCTGCACCAGTCTCCTTGAGTTAATGTGAGTCCTCCGTCTGTAGGGTCGAATGTGCTTGTTTCTGTCAGTTTTACTCTTATTTCAAAACTTAATCTCATGAGACTCTCTGCTTGATCCCGTCTATCTTCATCTTCTATTGTTGCTAACAAGGTATCTCTCGGTACATCGTCTACTATTTCTCCTGTGTTTAAGACTTCAACATCTACAACACCCACCTCATGCGTATGCAAGATACCAACGTGGTCTTCTGTTATGCCACATCCTGCTGCGAAAGTTAAGACGGTTGCTGCACCTAGATTTCTTACTAATTCCTTGGTTCGTTTAAACATATCTGTATGTTGATTTTGGGCCCGAGTATACAGTGTCATTAACTACACAAGCTAGGGGAAGTTGTGGTGTTTGTCGCTGAGTATGAAGAAGAGGCCATGCGTAAAAGAACCTGCAGCACTAATGACAGCTGCACTCCTGTTTCTAGGAAGTATAATTGTAAGACCACGACGAAGAAAAAGAAGCCCAAAATAACATAAGCAAAAAGCCATCTTCCATCTATTGACCTTTACAAAAAAAATGGAGATAATTTGAGGCGCCTTTTATCACCTCACAAAAACAGCATGAACAACTACTGCCAATGCGGCGAGGGATGCCGAGAATGTGAATACTGCGGCTCCCCAAAATGCGAATGTTATTGTGACTTTGAAAGGGATATGGGAGACCACTTAAACGACGAAGATCAATAAAAAAAGCCCCTCCCACCAAAGGAGGGGCCTTTTAAAAACCTGATTAAGAAGCATCCCCATTAACTTCCCATCCATCAGCGCGAGCAATCTCACGAAGCTTTTCTCTAAACACAGGATGTGCAACACCAGAAATAGCGGTAATCCTTTCTCCTACACTCATACTAGACAGATCACCTGTATCTCCCCATTCCGTCACAATCATCGCACAATCAAACATCCTCTGAGCAGCAGCATCTTTACCAAGCCCAGGTAGTATTTTTGAAACAAGAACAGGAACTTTCCCATCAGTAGCCACCGTATCAGACCAAGCAGACAAATCTCTCCAATACAAATTGTCACTACTACCATCTTCTGGAACCTCATAAGCATCATCTATATCTGTAAAAGCAGAGGAATCCATATAAACAACTCTAACAGACAAAGTTCCAATAACAGAAGCTGCTCTGCTTTCCTCTTCGCTATCCTCTGAATGCTGAAGCCAACTTTCACCAGTACCTTCAGCCATATCATGATTCCCCCCTATACCTGACCGCATCTTACCATCAATAGTAAACGCTGCTATTTGACCAGCCATACTAATCTTAGTTGCAGCATTTATCGCATGGAAATGTTCATTCAAACCAATAATCTTAGGATCATTAACCTCTATCGTAGGTGGTATATAGAAAAGCTGAGGATATTTTTTCATAAGATCAAAAAGCATATCTTTACCAATAACAAACCCTGCCGTAATCTTCCTGCCTTCCCTAATAAATCTCTCAATATTCGCTCGGCCCTGCTCCGTCCTATCATCAAAATAAGCCGCAACACCATCATCAATAACCTCCGACCAAACATCAACATCAGCTTCTTGTTCACGTAAATATAGCATCACCCAAGTCGGAACAGCACCGATACCCATTTGAATAACATCTCCGTCCTGAAGCATATTAGCAATATTTATAGCGATCTGAACCTCCGCACTAGCCTTACGACGACGTTTATCACCATAATCAACCAAATCTGCTTCAGACGGCGCACTAGGGACAACCCCCTCTCTAATAGCAGTAGATGAATCCGGCATCATATCCAAATGGCCAGCACCCTCAACAAAACAAACATTAACATCATCAGCATGAAGCTCAGAAAGTTCCATTTCCCTGCCAGGAAGATAAGGCAAAGCTTCATTAACCTCAAAGATAATAGTACCACCACTCCTCAGAATCCCTTTGATGAGCGACATATTGATACCAACATCCTGCCCAAAATTTATCTTGCCATTAACAGGAGGTGGTATCTGCACAACTCCAACATTGATTCCATACTTGCCTCTTTCCATGTTTATACACTTCCGAGAAGGATCACTTAGACCCAAATCAACACCACGACCATTTCTATCACCGACAGGACACAAAGTTGTACCAAAAAAGTGCCGAGGCTTTATAGCCTCCTCCGGAAAATCATGATCCGTACAAACACCACATCCATACGGAGCCTTCATAAGCTGAGCCATATGACTTACTTCCAAACCTCTGCGCTTATCATCTTCGTCACGATCCCACTCGCCTTTGACAACATTTTTAAGAGCTTGCATCGTACGATAGGGACCAGTGGTCTGTACGTTCGAATAAACACGAGATCCAGAAGAAATTCTATCCTTAGAAACCGCTTCCTCATGACTAACAACTTCAAAACCACTCGCAGCAACACACTCTCTCCAATTGCCTCTTTCAACCTCATACCTTCCAGCAACAATTTCAGTAGCAACAACCTGATGCTCAAGTTCATGAAGCAACGGCAAAACACTATGCCGATACATTTCATCATCAGCTAGAGGTCTGAGCGCCGAAAGTAACACCTTCATAGCCTCAAGACTCATCTCCTGACTATAAGAAAGCTCTGTATCCCCCCTCAAGACCCGACAATAGGAAGGCTCTAGTACGAGGTGCAAGATGTCCCATAGCCCTCGAAGGCAAATCAACCACCTTATGAGCTACAGATTTCCCAAGCTCAGTAGCACCTCCAACAACACCAGAAGCTCTACGTACCATTTCTAAAGACACAGTACGCAACAACCCCTCTGACATGTCTTCATAATCAGCCGCACCACTTTCTTCGACAGACTGACGAGGGCCAAGAACTTCTTTCAAGCGGGAAACACCAAGACTAGGAAGAAAATTCATAATGAAAGATTAAAGGAGTCCTTTATGCCTTCAGAAGGATACGAAGTCAACAACAATCGGCTTGCACAAGCGACAAAACTACTGCAAAAGCGATGTCGTCAAGATTTGTCAACGAATCTACTTAGATAGACCCACCCTCTGTCATAAGCCTCCAAACAATGCCAGCATCTATACGAGAAACTCGATCCATCTGATCCAAAGGACACCTCTCATCAGGATTATGTGAATGCGCAGGATTGCCAGGTCCTATACCGATTTTTGGAACTCCATCATATCCATTACTACCATTTGTACAGAACACCCATGAACCAGTAGGAACTTCAAATCCTGGCTCAGATTCATCCAACACAGCATCCTTTACGACCTGTAACAGTCCAGAATCAGGAGAAACCCAAGCAGGAAAATGCTGCTCAACCTCGCGATCCTCAGAATCCCATTCCACAGTTTGGGAGTGTAAAGAGATATTCAGAAGACCTAGAAGCTCCAAACCATCAAGCCTTCTACGAATCTCAGGAATAAAAACAGTTTCAGGATCCTCCCCTACATCACTACGATAATCATAGTACAAAACACCTTCGCCCATTGCCTGTGCAGAAACCTCACCTTCGCCAACACGACCACCAAGCAAAATAGCTTCAGAATAATCTCCAAGAATTCGTCGAACAAATCTAGCCATAACTTCACCGGCATTAATACCTTCTTCAGGGAAAGCAGAGTGAGCAGTCTGACCAACGAATTCGATAGTTACAATATTATTCTGAACATCTAAATTGAATCCATTCAACTCTTGCCCACCAACAAGAGCCTCTAAAGCACTCTCAATACCACGAAGCACACCATCGATATCACGAATCCCTGTAACATCCAGCCTAGCAACAGCTCTATCGGCAACCTGTGAATAAGTAGTTTCACCATATTCATCCATAAGATCTCCGCCAACAAGCACCAAAGCCTGATTACGTCCAGTAATACTCGACGTACGCTCATATTTAGCCAATTCTTCTATAACACGACAAAGATCTTCAGGACTACAATCATCACCTTTAATACGAAGCATCATACGCCCCATCTGCCCAATCATAACCTCTGAGTTCGAAGGCTCGGTAATAATCACCCCTTCAGGCCTACCATAACCAAGCTCCTCCAAGTGAGCACAAGCCATCTTAGGAGCAACACCTTCAGCAAGCTCTTCAAACCTCATAAGTGCAATACCGACAGATGCACGCCTTTGCTCAGCAGGAATACTCCGAGCCATCTCCAAAACAGCCTTAAACGCTGCCAAATACCCACCTTGCTGATCAACAGATCCTTTCCCATATAAACACTCAACCCCATCAGCATCAGGACGAATACTAGGCTCAAAAGGCCCACTCTCAGTCCATTGCTCCTCTTCCCCATCTCTAACATTAACAGTATCAATATGTCCATCAAACAAATACAAAGGAGCATCTTTACCATCAGCACCTTCCGCAATAACAACAAGACCAAATGGTCCTCTAATAACCTGAAGTCCAGCATCAGCCTCTTCAGCAACCTCTGCCAAAAAATCAACTATAGCAGCTTCATTCCCCGAAAAACTTTCAATTTCGACAGCCCTTTTGGCTAAATCAACAAGGCTAGGAACTGTTTCAGTCCTACCTGTAGAGTATTCTGGTCTCATGACAGAGGTCAAGAAACACCAAAACACAGCATATGTCATTTTTTTTGACTTGCACATAATACACAACCTACCAACGCACTTATCTTTTCCTAAGCCTATAAAAATTCACCCCATCAATAATCAAAATAATCAGATCCGGCCTCAAAACAAAAATGAAAGGTATATAGAAAAACACCTTAAGGAACTCAAAAGCAAAAGAACAAATACCAATAACAGCCAGAATATAAGTCCATTTCTTAGCCTTTTCTCCGAGAGAAACATTGTAAAGGATTGCAAACACATACCCAATAACTGCCGTACTCAAATAAGCATTCGCCGCTCCCGTCCCCCAAGAAATATTAAAATTCAAACTCCCAACCCCATAAACAACTTCCGAAAGCTCAGTCTGAACAAAAACACCAGAAATCACAAAAAGCAAAAACACAACTTCGAGAACAAATAACAGCTTAGATTTTTTAGTCATAATAAGAAGATTGTTAAAGACAAAAGCATCATACCAAAAAGCTAGACAGCTAACTAGCTACCTAGCCAAAAAGCTAACTTAATGGTATAATACAAGGCTACCGTTCATTTTCGGGTGCGTAACTTGGCAAAAACTTAGAAGAATTT
>CAYFOI010000006.1:0-48415 GCA_964344725.1 uncultured Candidatus Peribacteria bacterium | reverse complement strand
CTTACACTAAAGCAAATTTCGCATTTCTACGCACCCGAAAATGAACGGTCTCGTGATCTATACTGAAGCTCTTTCCGCACTCACTACAAAGGTATCTTTTTAGTCCATTTCGCGAGCCCTTTTTCTGTGTTTTTGCTGACTCACAAAACTTGCATTTTGGATTACCAAATCCACGTTTTTTTTGCCATTAAACTAGTTCAATTATGAAATAACGGCTTACACTAAAGCAAATTTCGCATTTCTACGCACCCGAAAATGAACGGTCTCTTTCCTCTTACGAGCAACCTTATTGGTACGCCGCCCATCGCTGCCCAATAAGGCTGGATGAGCGAACTGCTCGTAAGAGAGTTTTGAGAAAACGAAAAATTGGATGTACGCAGGGATTCTAACATTTTACCTATCGGAAAGAAACGTCTTCATGTTGTGCCTCGAAGCTATTTCTGAAAATGCAGTATTTTGCTGTAAACTTGGTGTAAATGAAAATGAAATATGAGTACTTCTCTCAAAAAACCTAGAATCAGCTACTTCTTCGGAGATGGTGAAAAACTCCTATTTTTATGGAATGTCATGGGTAGACTAGAATCAAGCCGCATCCTTGGACCTGACGATTCTCCTTCCACATCTGACCAAACACTAATTTACTGGGGGACTTTCGATGAAGAAGATGATTTCGAGAAACAAAAAGATGCCGATGATTACCTGCAAACTTGCTTAAAATATAGCTTTGCTAAGCGGTTAGTTGTTGAAAAATGGAGGCTTGTTGTTAGCGATGACGAAGAGCAAGAGGTCGTTGATTCCAGTCTCGAGAAAGTTTACGATTACACACCCGAATTTGTAATAAAAAGAGAGCAGGAGGTTGTTCTATTTTATGATTTTGAGCATCGAGATGGAATTGAGAAAGGTGGACGACCAAATTTTGAATACAGGTATTTTTTGGAAATTGACCATGACGCGATTAAGAAATACTTCAATGACTACCTTGAAAAATGGATGAACGATGAGCTGCAACGCTCAAGCTGGAAGACCAAGAACATTTTACAGCCCCAAAAGCAACTCACGTCATTCCTGACGGATCTATCTGCTTTGATGGCTAAGTACTCCCATAAGGATTTGAGAGTTGGGTGGCGAACTTCGAATGAAGCAGACTTTATTTCAGTTGTCTTTTTCCTAGAAGCGATCAATGTGGCAAAGGTGTTGGATATTTCGCTTCGCGAGTATGAACAAGAACGTTACTTTAGGATAAAAATCCTCGAAGATTTTTATGAGCTTTTTGATGAACATACTCCTTGGTTTTTGGATTGGGAAAAGGTTAAAAACCGTTTTTACCAGATCAAGAATGCTGACAAGTTGATAGTTTTTGAAAAAAATGGGACGGTAAGTTTCAAAGGCAAATCTCATCACTTGAAGAGTGGCTTTCCCTTGAAGCTACTTGAAAAAGCAAGGCAAAGCACCAAGGTGAAAGCATCTGAACTCGGGTTTGATTTGAGGTTAGACCAAGACAAGCGAAAGTTGAAGAAAAGTATGGGCAATTTTCGCAGGAGTCTCCGAGGCTGGTTTGATTTTCCTGAATCAGAAAAATTCTTTCATTTACAGGATGATGAAATCATAGTTACGGGTTTTAGGCTCATATAATCCAAAATAAGTCAGGAATAAGCCAAAAAATCTACCAAAAAGTCCTAGAGATAGGGCTTTTTTAAGTATTTGAAGGATTCAAAATTAAGCTGTCAAATCTTAATGAAATGTGAAATGCAAGAATTTTCTACTTCGGATTGGGGACTCATTCTCACATTGAGCTACCTAAATTTTAGTTTTTTACGCATCGACAGGAGTAATCCACATAGAGTCGAGTTCTACTTTGAACAGAACAAAAAATTAGAAGAAACCATCAATGCTTTTTGGAGAGGTGAACTTCGAGTTGAACCTCGCAAGTTTCTCATGCAACAGCGACTGCTCAAATCCAGACTGCATTCAGACTTCTAGCTCTTTTACCTTAACCCCATTTCAACATGTCAGCACCAAACTACAATTTGCCCTTCGTCACCTATGACCGTGCGCTCGCAAGTGCATTGCTCGTCAAAGGTTTCAGGGTTCAAAGCTGCCCACACACCAACGCCGAGAAAGTGTGTTTCACCTTCCACGGCTCAAAGAAATTGCGAGAGTCGGTCGAACTCTACTGGGAAGACAAACTTTTCCTTAACGCAAGGTCACTTCTCAACATGTACCAAGAGTGCATGCCCCAGTCACCCGATCAAACGCAATGAAGTTAGAACCACAAGATTTGGAGGGGTTTAGGCAGCTATGGAAGGACAGCTTTCAAGAAGAGATCAGCCTCGAATTGGCAGAAGAAAAAGCCATGAAGCTACTGGGCATGATGAAGCTCGTCTACCGCCCGCTGCCCAAACCCTCCAAGGGGCAACTCTCCTTACTAGACTCTAATCCGACTCAATCATGAAATATAATATTCGCAAAATTCGGGAAAAGTCGGCGTACTCACCAAAGGAGGTAAGCACTCTACTGGGCGTTGATCGGAGGACCGTGCTGCGATGGGTAAAGGAGGGCTTACCCCTCCTTGATCCCAAGCAAAAGCAACGTCTCATCATGGGCTACGACCTAAAAACCTTCATCGAAGGGAAACGGGAGAAAGCTCGAGTGAAACTCCGCCCAAATGAGTATTACTGCCTGACGTGCAGGAAGCCAGTTGTAGCAAAACCTCACACCGTGAGGGTCGAAAAAACGGGTAAGAAGATCGGCAAAGAGAATAGAGATCAGGAAATACTTTACGCAAAATGTAAAGAATGCAGCGGCACTATCGCACGACTACTTTAGGGGGCAAGCAAAAGGATTAAGTGATTCTCTTAACCCTCGTCTGAATGTCCCATTTTACAACATTAGCCATAACAACTTTTCTACCATGAAAAAATCATTCCAAAACGAGGTCATGAAGAGGCAGTTCTTCCTCTACCTTAAAGAAGTCAAAGGCTTCGCATCAAACTCCGTGGATGCACACGAACGAGCCGTCAATCTGTGGCAGGAATGCCATGAGAACAAAGACTTCATGGGCTTCGGGAAGCAACAAGTGAGAGCTTTCAAGGACTGGCTTAAAAACCGCACCAATCGTGCAGGTGATCCACTCTCCCTTGTATATCGCTACCACGTGCTTCGTCGTCTTAGACTCTTCTTCGAGTGGCTCTCCATGCAGCCTCATTACAAGTCCAAGATCAACCCGACGGTAATCGAGTCCCTATCGCTTTCCAAAAAGGAGACCCGCATTGCCATTCAGCCCAACAAACGCAAGATTCCACCGATGGAAGATGTCATCAAAGTGATTGAAGCCGTAGACGTAGTTACGGAAGTGGACCAGCGAGACCGAGCCTTGATTTGCTTCACTTTGCTTACAGGAGCGCGTATTTCTGCCATTTACAGTCTGCCTATGAAAGCCTTTGATCCCGAGACCCTGACGGTAGACCAAAATCCTCGCTTCGGGGTGAAAACCAAGTTTGCCAAGCGTATCGTGACCACCTTCTTCCCGATTGAATATGAGCAAGCGGTGAAGCACTTCCTCGATTGGTACAAGTACCTTGAGCGCAAAGGCTTCAAGGAGGATGATCCTATCTTCCCTCAAGCCATTGTCGAAAACGGAGAGGAAAACATCAACTACTACAACACGGGCGAGGTCGAACCCGTCTTTTGGTCCAGCTCTAACTCGGTCCGTAAAATCTTCCAAAAGCGTTTCCTTGATGCTGAAATTCCCTACTACCACCCACACACCTTTAGGCACTTGGTTGTCACCGAGTTCGCCAAGACCAAGCTCACCGAAGAAGAGAAGAAAGCCATCAGCCAAAACCTTGGGCATGAAAATACAGGCACGACCTTTGGCTCATATGGTTACGGTCATATTCAAGAGGAGCGTCAGATTGAAATTGTGAAGAACATCAGGGTTGGTGAGAAGGAAGTTGAGGCAAAAATTCAACTTTCGGAGGAAGACATCAGGCTCTTCAAAGCCTTCACCAAGCAAATCAAAGGGCGGGAGTAGTTTCACTACACTTCTCCCAAGGAAAGACGTATAATCCAAGTAATCGTCCAGCTCGCACTCTCGCAAACTTTGTTTAGCGTTTCGCCCAACCATGGGCGGTTCTGCCAAAATCATGTTTGCGCATGAGTTGGACGATTCAGGACCGTCCTATTTGGGCATTTACACCAAGTAAACATGCAAGCAGAAAACTCAAAATTCAGATACCTCGTTTATGTGAGGAAATCGCAAGAGTCGGAAGAACGCCAAGCTCTCTCTATCAACTCACAGAAAGAGAAAGCGGAGCAGCTTTTCTCCAGCCTCAAGATTGTGGACGTGCTAGAAGAAAGCAAAAGTGCCTTCACTCCTGATGAACGTCCCGTGTTTGCCGAAATGCTGGAGCGCATCAAAGCAGGTGAAGCCGATGGAATCATTGCATGGCATCCAGACCGTCTTTCTCGAAATGAGATGGACGCTGCGAAGATCACCTACATGCTCCGCAAGGGAGTTATCAAAGACCTCAAATTTGGCTCGTACACCTACGATAACTCTCCCGAGGGCATCATGATGCTCCAGATGGCACTCTCGCAATCACAGTACTTTTCAGCCAAGTTGAGCAAAGATGTGAAGCGTGGATTGCACACCAAAATAGACATGGGTATCCGTCCAAACAAGACACCACAGGGGTGGCTCAATGACTATATCAGCCCCAAGGGTATGAAGACCATCACGGTAGACAAGAAGCGTTTCCCCGTGTTGCGAAAGTGTTGGGATTTGATGCTCACAGGAAGCACCACACCACCCAAGATTCTCAAGAAGCTCAACGAAGAGTGGGGCTATCGTACGCCTAAAACCAAGAAGACAGGTGGTGGACCAATGAGCCGTAGTGCAATCTACCGCATGTTCAACAATCCTTTCTATGCAGGCTTAATCAAGAAACAAGATGGAACATGGAAGAAAGGCACGCATGAGCCAATGGTGACGCTTGAGGAATACGACAGGGTACAGCGCATTCTTGGCAAAAAAGGCAATCCAAGGGAGAAGTCTCACGAGTTCTGTTTCAAACCACTTCTAGTTTGTGGGGAGTGTGAGGGTACGGTAACAGCTCAGCGTAAGACCAAAAAAATCAAAGAGACAGGCAACATCAAGGAATACGTCTTCTACCATTGCACGCACAACAAAAAAGAAGCCGACTGCAAGCAACGGTCCATTGAAGAGCGCGAACTCAAAAAAGCACTCAAGGCTGAAATGGCAAGCTACACCATTCTTCCACAGTTCAAGGATTGGGCGATTGAAATGCTTAACAAGTACAACGACAGCGAGATCAAGCAGCGTAGCAAGATTCAAGAGATGCAATCCAAAGCTGTGCTGACTACACAGAACGAAATCGACAACCTCACGCAGATGCGCTTTCGCGACCTTATCAACGACGAGGAGTACATTCGGCAAAAGAAGAAGCTCCAAGCCAAGCACGCCAAACTCAAGGAAGAGCTGGGTGATACGGAACATCGTGCGGAGAATTGGTTAGAACTCACCGAAAGAACCTTCGACTTCATCACCTACGCAGCAGCAAACTTCAAGCGTGAGGACTACGAAGGGCGTAGAACCATACTCCAAGGATTCGGTGCGATCTTCGCAATCCGCGATAGGAAGCTAGAAATGCAGCCTCACGAGTGGCTTGTGCCTATTGGCGAGCACTACAAAGAGCTTGAAAAGGAATACTTGAGCTTAGAACCAGCAGAAAGAGCAGCAGAAAGCGGTGAAAGTGCTGCCTTAGATGCCATTCGTCTCAAATGGCGGAGAGAGTGGGATTCGAACCCACGGCCCCGACTAGCGAGGCTCTGGTTTTCAAGACCAGTGCATTCGACCACTCTGCCATCTCTCCACGTATAAGAAGTCTCCTATGCAGAAGGATTATAGAGAAATAGCAGTATAAATCAACTATTAGTCACAACTGTCTTCATCGTCTTCTTCGCATTCAGGAGCGCAGTCTTCTTCGCATCCCGAAGAACAAGAAGCGCCAAGACATTCAGAAGCGCTAGCAATTAGAAGAGCAGTTTGCTCGGAAACATCGAAAACATCTCCACGAGTAGTGCTTTGATCATCACCAGTACACTCACCATATCCAAATTGAGCAGCTGTATTTGGGTCTAGACAATCTTCAACGATACCACTTTCCTCAGCATCAGCCGGATCTTCATCAATAAATAGCACATATCCAGTAGGAGTGTCGTAATCGTGAACACTAGTTACAGCACAAGCAACAGGGATCCATGGATCCTTAAGCTCCCAATCTCTAGTCGTTTCCCAAGTAGCAGTGACAACTCCATCACAACCACCAGTGGAACAATCAAGGCTATCCATTTCTACCCAATTCGAATCAGTATTAAGGCCCATTTGGTCAACATCCTCTGTATAAACGAAACATCTCAAATGGAAATCCCCCTCAGTACTATCAGCAATTTCTGCCATAAACTGAACAGACTCATGGTGCGTAGGGAACTTATCAACTATACTTTGCCCTTCAACAACTTCCAATGTCACGGGAGTATTACAAGTGTCAAAAGCTGTATTCATAAAATCGTCTCCATCTGGTCCACAACCCGTAGCAAGTAAGAACCCAGTTGTAGCAAGAGCGGCTAATCCACCACCGCGAGTTCGTTCTATCGAAGTACCTGTTGGATGACTCATAGCAAAATAGTTTTAAAATCTAAAGGAAGATAATTAAAACACATCCAGCGCAATAAGTCAAGCGCAATAATGCAAAAAGAAAACTACAGACTCTCTAGATAAGAAATAGCCTCATCGAGTTGCTCGTCTTCATCGGTTTCGTAATCAGGCATAACCAAGATATCAGGAGTAACTCCAGTATCATCAATGCTTCTACCTGCAGGCGTATACCATTTTGCGATAGTGATTCGAAGACTCGCCCCATCAGAAAGCTCCTCTATAACCTGTACGCTGCCTTTCCCAAAAGTTTGTTCACCAATAATAACGCCCACTTCATAATCTTGAATTGCTCCAGCAACGATCTCAGATGCAGAAGCGCTCCCTTCATTTACCAAAACAACTAATGGTATATCTATCAATTTCGAACTTCCAGAAGTGTAGTGGAGCTCGTTTTCAGATTCATCACGCATTTTCACAGTTACGGCCTTCTCCTTCCCATCAAGAAACTCAGAAAGCACATCTACAGAAGTCTCCAGATAGCCACCGCCGTTATTTCTCATGTCCACAATAATCCCAGAAACATCATGCAAAAGAACTTCATTTACCGCTTCCTGAAACTCGTCGGAAGTTTTGTCGCCAAATTGATAAATACTGATGTACGCAATATCAGAATTCTCTCCCGCAAACTCCCATTCAACACTGTCAATTTCGACAGTATCTCTTTCTATTTCAAAAACCAAATAATCCTCCTCACCTTCACGCATAATAGTGAGCTCAACAGTAGTACCAGGTTCTCCGCGAATATTCATAACAGCTTCCAAAATAGTCATATCAGAAGCATACTCTCCATCAATTAGATAGATCACGTCCCCAGGCAAAAGAAACTCTTCTGCAGGAGCGCCTTTGATAGGAGAAATAATAACGAGCTGCCCATCCTCAACCGTAAGCTCAGCACCAATCCCTTCAAGTTCGCCACCCATATTTTCCAAAAAATCCGCAGTCTCTTCAGGAGTCATAAAGTCCGTATAAGGATCGCCAAGGGCATCCACCATTCCATCAACAGCTCCATATAACATCTCTTGGTCATTCAGAAGAGTCACATCTATGTAAGACTCGTCTAATATTTCCCAAACATCCCAAAAAAGCTCAAGACTAACCTCTTCTGTCACGTCTTCAGGCTCAGAATACTCGTAATCTGGGATATCAATAATTTCACCAACATCATAATAAAAAAAAGCTCCAGTCCACCCGACCATGAAGATCATAAGAACCGCAAGAAATTTCTTAATAGGACTCTTTTGATTATAGTAATATTTCATTTTGTTTTTGTTATTTTTCGATGGACAGAATAGCAAACTCAAAGCAGTTTTGCGAAGCAAAACTCCATCAGGCCGCACCCGAAGGATGCACAGGCCCATACAAAAATGGAGTTTTGCGAAGCAAAACTCCATTTCTACAGTCTACGGTTTACAGTTTACAGTCTACCCTCTAAAGTTCCGCCTCTCTAAGTATCTGCTCAATCTTCGTAGTCTTCCCATCCTCTATCTCCAGATAAACAGCTCCAAAAGTCACGGTCCCTTCCGTAGCAATCTGGTGCTTAACAGGCATCTGACTCACAAAACTTTTCAAAATTTCTTCTTTATTTACGCCGATAACTCCATCTTTCAAGCCAACCATGCCAACATCACTTATATAGCCTGTCCCGCCGTCTAGAATCCGAGCATCTGCAGTCGGAATATGAGTATGAGTACCAAGAGCAGCACTTACGCGTCCATCAAGATAATGCCCAAGAGCAACCTTCTCACTTGTAGCTTCAGCATGAAAATCCACTAAAACTCCATCAAGATGCTCATGCGAAACCTCTTCAAGAATTTTATCAGCAGCTCGGAAAGGACAATCGTAATCCTTATGCATAAAAACCCGACCTTGCAGATTGATAATAAGAAGTCTCTTCATCATAGAAGTCTCAACTATTCGCCACCCACGACCCGGATTGTCAGGGGGGAAATTAGCAGGACGAATAACAGATGGATCTTTCTCATCAAGACGTGGGAAGAGACTCTTCTGTTGCCAGATATGATTCCCAGATGTGAAGAAATCAATTCCCATCTTCATCATCTCACCCATGTGATCTGAGCTCATACCTTTGCCATGCGAAACGTTCTCTCCATTCGCAATCACAAGATCAGGCGAATACTCACGCTTAAGCTCAGATAAAATCTCGCGAGTTGCCTCGCGCCCAGGTTCTCCGACGATGTCTCCAATGAATAAGATTTTCATAGCGGAGGTAGTCTATCAGGAAACTCGATGAGCTGCTAGAAACATTTCAACAAAATCCCTAACAGCAGGTCTATCTTCGAAAGGATCCATGCGCCTTTGCTCGCGATCACAAAAAACAAATCCTAGGAGATAAGCCGCAATAGATTCTACAAGTTCTTCCTCAACAGCGACCCGCCATTCATTTAAATCCTCATCTTGAGACGGATAACCTCCACCATCTGTTCTGTAAACAGAAGAATAATGAGACATAGGGTCCATGCCTCCTGTTAGTGTCGCAAAAGTCTCAAGAACCTGAGGTCCATCCATTGTTGTGCTACCAAGTTGAAGCTTGTAATCCTCTTCGTAAACCAAAGAGATAGCAATGCTGTGTGCATACTCATGAAGAAGTCCTTGTGCAAGAATGATTGTTCTAACTTCATCTGTTATACCGTCAGCATCAGGGATGGCATATAAATTTATATCAGCAAACAGGTGGCCTTCGGGATCGCGATCATATGCGATATAAGAAGGTATTATAGCAGTGTCTGACAAGGCTTCGTCACGATTAGGCGTGGGCCTAGGGCCTTCGGTTAATGAGTCTTTATGAAACCACAAAGAAGGTCCGCCCTGAACCGTACGGGCAATCGATCGAGAACGTGCTGTGTCTGGGAATGCAGATAAAAATCCAGGGATAGAAATAGCAAAATCCTGGGGCAAATGTTCATCTACCCCAACGCGAGTAGGGCAGCCATGAATGACACCGCCAGTGGGTATAGCGCCGGTAAAACGAGCAAGCTGCCTAATATGCGCCATTAGATGGTCTTGATGCTCTGCATACCACCCGATAGTCGGAGCCATATCTAGACCAGATATCGTGTTTTTATCTTCGCATCCACCGTCAGGAGCCATATCGATGTAAGTTTACAAAACGAGTACATGCTTATACGTCAAAATACGTCATAAGTCAACGTGAGTTGTCGACTAGTAAACTTCTTTCATGTAGCACGCCTCGCAATAAACAACCTCAGGCCTCTCTGGAGCATAAGTTGTATGCATTTCAGAGCCGCATTTGGCACATTTGCGAGTACACCACTGACGAGGGTTTCGGAGCGCCATTCGGTCTAAATATCTCTGGTGCGGAGCACGTCTAGGGATAGGAATTCCGTGTTTTTGATAGAACGTGAGTTCTTGAGGGATAATCTTGTAGTTTTTGCCACTTACTTCGCAGGTCAGAATATTTTTACAGAAGGACTCATCAGCATCTTTAGCATTGTCAGGGATATCAACGCCAGGACCTTCATATCCACCTTGCTCCTCTTCCTCTAGCCATTTGAGGCCACGAGCTTGCGCTTCTTCGCGAGTAAGAGGCATGTAATCTTGAGCAATTGTTTCGTTATAAGCATGAGGGCTTAATGCAGAAGGGAAAAATTCACCCCACTCGCCGGTTTTTTTCATATGCTCAATAATTCGAGGCATAAGCTCTTCGTACTCCCCCTTGGTATATTGCTTATTCAAAATACAGAAGCTCTTGTTCCGTAGCGCAATACAGCCAAAGCAATTTTTTGAAGACGTTAAAAGATCAGAGTAGAAACAATTACTAACATTGCCCCACGAATTTGTACAAAAAGCACAATAATGGATATCACTAGCACAACTTGCCATCTCATAACACATCTCAGCACGATCTCCATAAAAATCCCAATCCATGCAGTCTTTGGCATTTACTAGGTGCGAGATATATCTGCAATCTTGGCAATTTTGAATATCATAAGCATAATGACAATTCTTAGAAAACTTAATGTGATCACCAAGGACATTCTCAGAGCCTTTGATATCTAGGTTTTTACGAGGATACTTAAGCATAAAGTCAGAAACCTGTTTTTTAAGATTTTCTCTAGATTCATACGATCCTAAATTAAGCTCAGCAAGTCGTGCATCGTAAGCATCTTTAGAAAGTTCCTCATTATAGAAACAGTATTTTTTATTCCTGAGTCCAATACATCCAAAACAACTATCGCACCCAATACAGTCACGACACATGATGCAATCACTACAATTCTCGAGGTTTAATCCGTACATACAGTGATAGCACGCTTTGCAATCAGTGACCTCGTAACAAAATTCAGAATCATAAATAAACAAAAAGTCCGAGCAGTCATTGTTATCAAAAGAATAAGCGCCATAAAAACAGTCTTCATTCCGATCTGCCGTAAAAGTTAAATAACAATTCCTGCTCCAGGCCGCATAACTAGTATATTCGCAATTCTCATTACCAATGCCGTTAATAGCGAGTCTCGGAACGACCTTTTGTAATTCAGCAAATTGCTCGAAAAACGGCCGAGAGAAATCAAAATCCATGCCGTAATCCAGAGCATTCCATTCGTCACTCCAGTAGAGATCTTGGTTGTAAATAACAAAAGGAGACTCGGGCGTATAAAGCGAAAGCAGCTGCTTCCCTGTCTTGCTACACTTGCGATGGTAGAGATTGTTGTGATTCCGAAAACTCATTCGACGCCTACTTCTTTCTGCCGGACAAAGCGTAGGAAGCGGCATGTCGAGCTTCTTCAAAAACGCTTGATCTTCGTCCGAGATAGTGAACTTTTGTCCCGACGCTCTGCATGTTTGAGTAATTGGTGGCATGGTAATTATGGTTACAGAAAATAATTATAACCCGATAGTAAAAAAAAGTTAAATATCTGAATCAGCCATGCGAATATACTCAAGGCGACAACAGGTTGAAAGGCGACAGAAATGCTGTTATAATTTTTGTAGAAAAATATTTACAAATAGGGTGAATCGACAATGCTAGATTTAGATTTCGAACAACTTGGACTCACAGAGAAAGAAGGCAGGATATACCTAGCTCTTCTAGAGCTTGGCGGGGGATACGTCAGTGCAATAGCCCGAAGGACAAAGATACCTCGAGTAAATTGCTATCACATCATTGAAAAACTTATAAAAAAAGGACTGGTGACCCATGTAACAAAAGGACGTGCAAAGTTTTATTCAGCGGAGCCACCTCAAGTTATCGCAAATGTTCTTGAAGAAAAACTGAACTACGCAAAAAGCAAAGTTCCAGAAATGCTTTCAATAACAAACGCACTCGCTTTCAAGCCCAAAATCAAATATTTCGAGGGTATGGAAGGCCTGAAGAACATACTCGAAGACACGCTAACAGCAAAAAAAGAGATACTAGGATATTCAAATTTAAAAGCATTTGGCGACCTCTTCGGAGACCATATCCAAAGCTATACAAGCGAGAAAATAAAACATGGAATCAAAACCCGAATGATCTGCCCTGCCAGTAAAGAAGCATTCGAATACAAGAAGAGATATTATCCGAAAAACTGTCCGCCAGACTTTGTGGAATTCTTATTCGTAAACCGCAAAGAATTCTGGTTCCAGCACGAAATCACAATATACGATAACAAAGTCGCAGTAATTTCACTGAACAAAGAAGAGCTGGTAGGGATGATTTTTGAAAGCCACATGTACACTGAATCCCAAACCGCAATATTTAATATGGCTTGGCTTGGAGCAAGTAATTTTGTGGCGCTTTAAATTCACAGGAGATAAATCGCGATTAGCTATTACCGCCACCCCTACTCATAAAAAACCTAGGCTGGATAATGACTTGACTCCCATCAACGGTAACATAAGGCTTCTCTAACAAATGCGAAAAGCCAGTACGTACAACGTAGCTAAGAGGCAAAACAAATCCGTTAGCATACATATCTGCTTCAGCTTCTTCAGCGATATTTGCAGAATGTTCAAGAGCATATTCTATCACAGCCAAGTCCAAATACGGGCAGCGATCAGGATGTTCCGTATGCAAAACAATTGCTGCGTCTTCACGAGAATTGGTAGCCAATGAAACATAGCGGGAAATATTAGTTAGCATACATGTAGTAGCAAGATCAGCGTCAAATTGGGCGCCAAAGAGAATCTCTTTGTATAACACCACAGCACGAGGTCTCAATATGTACTCAGGGATTTCACCAGCTCTTACAAACACACTTACATCCATTAATATAGAAGCATAATGATCACGTAAATAACTATAACCCTCAGATATTTGATCGCCACTGGCTGATGCTATATTTAAGGCTGTCATTGTTGCTGATATTTGCTCAGGTGGATGTACGTCAGTAAGAGAGTCTATCGTCTCCAAAATTCGTCCTAAGTCGCCATTGAATCTGCTCCAGATTAACATGCATATCAAAACAGCAAAATCACGTGGCGTTTCAGGAGATTCAAAACATACTGTAAGACTTGATGGCTTTAAAGTCATCGATTTATGCTTAAGATCAAGGATCCGATACTACTAGATTCTCTCAATCGGAGCAACACTAGCAGCCAATTTTTTCACGCCAATATTCGAATCTTTAAAGGCAACTGTAATAACGCCTCCGGCAACAGCAGTAACAATGCCTTCGCCCCAAATCTTATGAGAAACACGATCACCAATACCCAAATCCATAAGTTCTTGATTCTCATCCTCATAAGGGATTGGATGGTCGCCAAACTCATTCATAGTCGGCACAGATATACCTCCATGATTCCTTGCAACAAGCTCATCCGGCAAATCCATTAAAAACTGTGATGGCGAATTAGATTTATAATCTCCATAAAGCATCCTCTCCTCCGCATACAACAGGAATAAATCATCAATAGCCCGGGTCATCCCAACGTACATAAGCCGACGCTCTTCCTCCATCTCCTGCGGATCCATCAAGCTCCGCGAATGAGGGAAAACTCCTTCCTCAAGCCCACAGATAAACACACAAGGGAACTCAAGCCCCTTCGCGCTATGCAAAGTCATAAAAGTCACTGCATTATCACGCTCATCCAGTGTATCAATATCCGCAATCAAAGAAACTTCCTCAAGAAAAGTTCCCAAAGAAATACCCGGCTCAAGTCGATCATACTTGCTAGCAACAGATATAAGCTCCAGCACATTCTCATAACGGATTTCACCTTCTTCGGAGCCATCTAGAAGCATATCTTTGTAGCCACTTGCCATAAGTAAATGCTTAATCACAGCGCTAGCAGTATCAGATTGGTTAGTCTGCATACCCTCCTTAATAATACGAACAAACTTCATTAGAGCTTTCTTCTTGCTGTCTGGGAGTCCAGGAACATCTTCAATAACATCAAGCACGCTCCAGAAACTCATTTGATGCCTAGCAGAATATTCTTGAATAACTTCAACTGTCTTTGCTCCGATACTCCGCGCCGGGACATTCAAGATCCTAAGAAGTGAGACGGCATCATGCGGGTTATGTACGACTCGTAAATAAGCAATCAGATCTTTGATCTCTTTGCGTTGATAAAACTTCACCCCGCCAATGATTCGATAGGGGACGCCATATCTCATAAAAACTTCTTCCAGAACACGCGACTGTGCATTTGTTCGATAAAGAACTGTAAAATTACTAAAATCAGGATGCTCATGTCCACGAATTCGATCTTCGATTTCGCCAGCAATCATCTCGGCCTCATCTCGCTCATTGCGTGCCATCCAAACTCGAATGCTCTCGCCACCCTCGCGCTCGGTCCACATCTTCTTATCCTTCCTCTTCTGATTCTTGATAATTACATTATGCGCCGCATCCAGAATCACAGGTGTAGAACGATAATTTTGTTCTAAGAGAATAACTTTTGCATCTGAATAATCTTTCTCAAAATCTAAAATGTTCTGCATATTCGCACCTCGCCAAGAATAGATCGATTGATCCGAATCTCCAACCACACAAATATTGCGATATTTCTCAGAAAGAAGCTTAACAAGCATATACTGAGCATGGTTTGTATCCTGGTACTCGTCGACCAGGATGTATTTGAACTTCTCCTGGTATTTGTCGAGAATATCAGGGAATTGATTAAAAAGATTAACAGTCTGCATGATGAGATCATCGAAATCCATAGCCTGATTTTGCCTCAGTCTCTTCTGATATTCCTTGTAAATCTGCGCGACTTTCTCAGTAAAATAATTGTGGGATTGATTCTCATACTCTTCCCAGCCCATAAGCTGATTTTTTGCACCAGAAATATGAGCCAAAATAGCTTTTGGATTTAAATTCTTAGGATCAAAAGCAAGATCTTTCATCACCTGCTTTACAAGAACCTCGCTATCCGTCGCATCATAAATAGTAAAGCTATTCTCATACCCAAGCAGATGCCCCTCTTTCCGGAGAATCCGTACGCAAATCGAGTGAAAAGTTCCCATCGAAGGCAAACTATAACCGCGTAAACCTGCCGCATCCATCTCAGACTCCTTCATATTAGCAGCTTCCTCAGGGTGGAGAAGCTGAAAAACCCTCTTAAGCATCTCTCCCGCAGCCTTGTTAGTAAAAGTCACAGCCAAAATATTCCATGGTGCGACTTTCATATGCTTTATAAGATAAGCAATTCTATGAGTAAGGGCACGAGTTTTACCAGAACCAGCGCCAGCAATAATCAAAACAGGTCCCGCAGTAGTTGTCACGGCTTCCTTCTGTTTGTCATTCAGATTTTCAATAATTGTATCAACCATGGGACTGCCAGTATATAAAAAACAAGCATCAAAATAAACCTAAAAAGCTAACAAGCTAACCTAGCTAAATAGCTAAAAAAATGGTATAATTAACAGATATGAATGAATCTAAAATCGAAAAACTGGTATGGGATGCAGCCTTCTTGACGAAAGAACAGAAGGAAAAACTCATGCGCATGATCCCAGGTCTAACTCCAGAAAAACTCGAAAAGCTGGAGCAATTTTTCAAAAACGCACAAAGCGATCTAACAGATATGGTTCGCGAACAAAACGAAAAACGAAAACAACTAATTTCAAAAAATGGCTAACGGCGAAAATCCTAAAAAAATGGAATACGGAGATGATGCTCGCGAAGAGCTAAGAAAACTGCACGAAAGAGTTAGAAAAGAGACACATTTAGAAGAAGATGAAAAAGGGAGGCTTTTACTAGAAGCAGACAGAATCGTAGATGAGCAAAGAGAAGCAAGTGCAAGCGAACTAGAAGAGTTCGAAGACGGAGACGCAGCGCTTTTTAGAGAAAAATTCACAGAAGAACAACGTGAATTAAGAGAACTACTAGTAAGTCTTACAGAAGGTATAGATGCGCAATTAGATCTAATGAGTGATTTCGGCGTGATAACGGACGACGAATTTGCAGAATTATATGGGAATTTAGATGCATTAGTACCTATTGCTCCAGATGAAGAATTTGAACAATATGACACAAGGGGATCAGATTATGAAAAAGGAGAAAGCGTTAGAAGAAATATGGTCTTGCAAGGATTCGATCCACGAGAAGCTAGGGAAGCTGGCTTAGAAAGAGCAAGAGAAGGAGCCTCGTTAGCTGCAGAAGCTCCATCCGCTTGGAGACAAGCAAGAACACAAGCTAGAGAAGTAGCCGATATGCTTATTATAGACCCAGGAGCGGAAGGTATGGCGTCAGTTATGGATTCAATGATATTTGGGAAAGTAACTAGAGAAGCCGCTAGAAGACAGTTCGCAATGAGTGGACTAACTGGAGAAGACTTAGAAATAGCGGTAGATCTTACACAAGAACCATTTGATGTCGTTATTAGGAAAAAATATTTAAGTGTAGTCGCATTTACAGCATCTGTAGCTTTAAAAATGATAACAATGGGGAGAGGAACTATGGGGACAGCACCTCTGCCGCATATTTTAGAAAGGATGTTTCCAGACAGATTATTAGCAGTAATTAGCACCGAACTTGGAGAAGATGCATTTGAAACAGATGTCCTTAATGCTATTGAGGCAAAAATCGCTGACAATATTGATAGAGAAAGATACGGAGACGATCCAGCATATTTATGGCTAAAAGAAGAAAGATTACGTCGTGAACATGGCCCTGCCGTCGCAGCAGAAATGATGGCAGAATATCGTACATCTCTTTACGAGGACGAGGAAGACGAAGAAAATCTAAACTCCTAGTATTCAATATAGAGTTTCATTCCAACTTCACCGAACGCATAAACTTTCTCGGAATCGTCAGGGAGCTGTCTTATGCAGCCGTGACTTACTGGAGTACCAATATGATCGAGAGCCTCGTACCAGAATGCTCCGCCGTCATTTTCCAGATACGGTAATGCATGTAAACCGTGTCCAGAGCTAGTGAATCCCATCCAGTTCGGCATGTGGTAATGAGGCCAAGCTCCTCCCACACGGAGTTCTTGTTTATTCAGAATATAATAAGTACCTGTAGGTGTTGGGGTATCCCAAGCACCAGTACTAACAGGCAAAGTCCAGATAGAAGTTTCGCCTACCATTAGCTCCATCTCCTGTCTCGTCAAATTAACGTACAGCCATTTCTCACCCTCTAATTCAGTGTTTTTTGTCGAAAAATCAACAACATCCATGATACTTGCATCGATTTCGTCAGTAATGCCGATCTTAATATCCACTTCAGCCAAAGCTTCATCCATCCACCTAACATCTTCCGCAACAGGCATGAAATATTCTTTATACCAAATGTCTCCCCATGAACTTAAACTAGTAAAGCTAAAAGTAGCGGTTTCTTCTGGATAAACAACAACCTGATCCATTTCAACTCTATTATCACTGAGCCAACCATCTACGGCATATTTTTCAGATCCAAATGTACTTGATCTGTCCTGCTCAGCAGCGGTTCCAAGGTTAACTGCAGTTTGGTTTTCGCAATAACCATCTTGGAACCAAGCAATGTCACCTGTATTAAGAACTTCCACAACAACATCAAACTCTTGATCTGGCCCAATAGATTCAGGCACTGTTACAGACACAATCTCTGCCGAAAACGTAGGGTCATCAGGTGCAACATATAAACATTCAGACATCATCCCCTGTTTTTCAGGTAGATAGATAATATCAGCATCTTCTTCAGAAGCCGCATCATGCAGATCGTCACCTTCCTCGTCTCTAACTAGCAATATTTGCCTAGTTTCTCTGGCTGCAGCATCACTATTATGTAGCACACTTGCATAGAAATTATGAGAATGTCTCATCTCGGCACGCGTCTTAGAATCTTCAGATAGAGAATCTGTCATTTGTACAAACGATACAGACATCGCAAAGAGTAAAAATGCAAGACACGAGGAAACGAGAGCAGCTTTCTTATGTTTCGACAGGTTCATTTTTATATTTGTGTTTAAGTTTTAATTGTTTAATTATAAAACAAAAACACAAAAAAATCAAGCCCAAGCAGGTCCAAGCCGAACTATTATCCCAAAAGCTGAGTCAGTTCTTTCTTAAAGGACTCGACATCCTTAAACTGCCTATAAACAGAAGCAAAACGGATATAAGCGACCTCATCCAATTTCTTTAGGCTCTCGACAACATCTTCACCTATCTGCATCACAGGGACCTCTTTCCCCGTAGAGCTCCATTTTTCCTCCAGATTATCAATAAGTTCATTAACTTGTTCTTGTGTAACAGGTCTTTTTTCACAAGCTCTCCAAATACCGCGTGCGACCTTGTCGCGGTGATAAGACTCACGAGTTCCATCTTTCTTTATAACCACGAAGTTAGAAGTCTCAACCTTTTCAAAAGTTGTGAATCTATGTCCGCACTTCTCACACTCACGCCGTCGGCGAGTTTCTTTGTTGTCATTTGTATCTCTCGAATCAATGACTTTCGTGTTGTCGTGTCTACACTTTGAGCATCTCATAGTCTGTAGTTTAGCATAACTCCTCGAATTTTTGACGAGCAAAAGTATCTGTCATACCTGAAATATAATCTTTTGTCGCTGTAATATCGTCTTCAGTCTCACGTAAATATTCTGGGATTTCATCAAGGTGTTGTAAGTAATAATCAAAAAGACTTTCAATGATTTCTTCTCCTTTTCTAGAAAGACTTAAAACAGCCTCGTTAAGATAAAAATTCTTTTGAAGGAACTCCTTTAATTCCCGCATATGTTTTCGCATTTCAGGAGAAAAAACTACCAAAGGTTCATCATGTACATAAACATCCTCAAGCAAGTTAATGTTGCATTTGTTAAGATTCGCGGAGGTGTTCTGAATAAGATCGTGAATCATCAGACCAATCAAAGTACTGACAACTCTAGCTTGTAATATTTTTTCATCCTCAATATCTCCATACTTGTCATAAGCTGCCTGCTGTGCATCAGCAACCACAGACAAACCTGAAAGTTGATTCCAATCTAGCAGGCCAGCACGTAAACCATCATCAATATCATGATTGCTATAAGCTATCTCGTCAGCAATATTTACAACTTGAGCCTCAAGGCTAGGCGCCTTCACAATCTCCATGCCAGGATTGTCCCACGGCGTCTGATGCTTCGAAAGACCGTCCAAAACTTCAAAACTCAAATTTAATCCATAGAAATGTGGATACATCCTCTCGAGAAAAGTAACCACGCGTTTACTCTGTTCATTATGTTCGAAACTCAAATCAAACTTCTGCATACACTTATCCATAGCCATTTCGCCTGCATGCCCAAAAGGCGTATGCCCAAGGTCATGAGCCAAGGCAATCGCTTCCGCCAAATCTTCATTTAGCTGGAGAGCTCTAGCAATATCGCGACCAACCTGAGCAACTTCAAGGGTATGTGTTAACCGAGTTCGGTAGTGGTCACCATGATTTGCAACAAAAACCTGAGTCTTTAGGTTGAGACGTCTAAATGCACGACAATGTATAATCCGATCACGGTCTTTTTGAAAAGCAGATCTCTCTTTTTCGGGAGATTCAAGGTGTTTGCGTCCTTTTGTTTTTGAATCTGATACAGCGTAATCAGCTAGCATACAGCAGCATAATATTATGAATTTTTCAGCACGTAATTATTCCATAATTAGCGAAAAAATGCTAAATGTTTAGTGTTAAGGCCAAGACTACACAATGAAAAAAACAACAAGCATAATCGCAATATTGCTAATGCTGATTACCTCGCAGCAGGTGTACGCTTTTTCTAGTTCAATAACAGCGCAAGAATTACAGGACAACATAGACTTGGTATTCCCATCAGCAAGCGAAATCGAAGGGCTTCCGTATCACTCAAATTGGCAAGAAGTCGAATTCGATGAAACAACATATGGAATAGAAGCAACTTACAGAGCTCTATACGATGACGACTATTCGCTGTATTCCGAGTTGCCAATAATATACATGTATATACTTTCATATAGCTCGGAAGATGAAGTAGATGCAGCATTCGAAGGGTTTTTAAACAAGAGCGAATTTAGCGAGGGCAGATGGATCCTTCTGGAAGAAACTGCAACAAGTTTTAGTTATAAAACAGGAGCAGGGTCTGGCAGCGATTTGATGATGAGTTATACGTCAGAATCTAACACATTGCATTACGTAAAAAAGGCAGACAATTTGCTCATTGTTACCAATTTTTATAGAGAAGGAGGAGAGTATAACAGGGGAAATGTTCTGGCATATGAAGAATATATCCTTAATTACAAAGGGACTATTAATATACTTAAGGACGTGGCGATTTATTCCAAAGAAGCTATAGATTTTTATTTAGATGACATAGAAACACTTAGCGGTCCTGATGATTACGACTATTATTTAACGTCAGCAGATTATTACTCAGCGTTAGATACGGTTTATTCGATACCTCGTAATGGATCTATTGAGTTTGAAATCTACTTAGATGAAAACTCAGAGATAGGAACTATATTAGATTCAACAGGGATAGATGAGCCGGAATATGGTTCTATATCATTAGGGATAGACGAAAACGCAATACTAGATTTTAACTTGTACGATCCTTATGCAGACTCAAGTTGCAACGATTCGGCAGGATGGCATCACATATACTCTTCTGAAGCACTAGATTTATACGAATGGACAGAGGTAAAAATTGAATACGGGACAGAATCAGGGATGAAAATATATGTAGATGGGCTTTTGCAGGCCAGTTGTGGAGCTTATACAAGCAGGAGTGACGAAACATTATACTTAGGTGATTACCCAACAGATATTATTGAAGAAAGTTTTGTAGGATATGTGAAAGATATTGGGACAAGCTATTCGGTGGATGAAGACGGCCAGATTGTCGATTATGTCTTGGGATACGCGATATTTACAGATGTGCCAGACAACCATCAGTACGCAACAGCAATATCTTATTTGAAAGATCTCGGGATAATAGCAGGATACGACGATGGTAGTTTTAAGCCAGATCAGGAGGTTAACAGGGCGGAAATAATGAAAATGTTGCTTCTTGGATTCGGCTACGACGTACCAGAGTTAACGGAAGAATACGAAAATCCATTTAGCGATGTCGAGGCAGGAAGTTGGTATGAGAAATATGTAATTAAAGGATATAATCTAGGAATCATCGAAGGTTATTCGGATGGAACTTTTGCGCCAGGAGACATGGTGAACAAAGTCGAATTCCTCAGAATCCTCATGGGAAGTTATGGACTTGATTTAAGCGATTACGAAGTCACGGATCTATATGACGATACTGACACAGATGCTTGGTATGCACCTTATGTGCAGTATTCAAAAGATAATAATTTGATGGACGCAGGAGACTACTTTTACCCAGATGACAACGTGACTAGAGGGGAAGTAGCAGAAACGATTTACCGCATATTGACGTTGTAGTGGCGATTTCCCATTGAAGATAGTGGCTGAGTTTTATACTTGTGCAAATTAAGAATAAAGCGTACTTTAAACACGGAGAGACTGAAATACGAAGCTAGTGCGGGCCAAGTACGTTCGCACTTTTTTCTTATTATGTGTAAAATGCGAAAGGCAAGAAATCCCGCACAATATGAAAACAAAAACAATAAAATCTCTAATAGTCGACTTCCTCGAACACGCAGAGATTGCCAAAAACCAATCTCAAAAAACAATCGAGAATTACGACCATTACCTTGGGAGATTTTTGGAATTCGCTGGGGATATAAAGCCAAACGAAATCACACTCCAGCTGGTCCAAAAATACCAACTTCATCTCAACCGTCTCGAAGAAAACCTGAGCAAAAAAACCCAGAATTATCACATCATCGCGCTTAGAGCTTTCCTTAAATATCTAACAAAAAACGATTACAAAACATTGCCACCGGAGAAGATCGAGCTCTCAAAAATTCCAGAACGCACAGTAGAATTTCTATCTCGCGAAGAGCTAGAAAGATTGTTCAAAGCTGTTGATTTAAGTTCGAAAAAAGGTCTCCGCGACCGCGCAATCTTAGAAACGCTTTATTCAACAGGTCTCCGTGTCAGCGAACTTAACTCACTCAACCGTAAACAAGTCGATCTCAAAAGACGAGAATTTATGGTCCGCGGAAAAGGCAGAAAGCCACGCATAGTTTTTATCTCAGATCGTTGTGCTAAATGGCTCGAAGAATACCTAAAAACTCGTACAGACAACCTAGAGCCGCTTTTTATAAACTACGGACGCGCACGCAGCAAAGACGACATTAGCCAAGGTGAAAAACGACGTCTCACAACCTATACGATTCAAGAGATAGTACGTCGCACAGCAAGACATGCAGGACTTGTAAAAAAGGTGACACCTCACATACTCAGACATAGTTTCGCAACAGAACTCCTCCAAAACGGAGCCGACATCCGTGCAGTCCAGGAAATGTTAGGTCATGCCTCAATCACAACAACACAGATTTACACACACGTCACAAATCGTCGCCTAAAAGAAATACACAAGAAGTATTTGAAGTAGTGAGGTAATATATGGAGTTGCGCTTCGCGCAACATCTATTAATAAGCGTTTTTGCGTAGCAAAAACTCCATTCACTTGGTACTTGGTACTACCTCACTTGGTACTACCTATGATAAAATCAAAACTACTAGTAGACTTACTATTAGTTCCTAGTTATTAACTACTAGTTGAAACAAAATGATCCTCTTCCAAAACGTCACAAAAAGATACGACGGACGCGCAGTCCTCAAAGACATAGATCTGCAAATTAGCGGAGGAGAGTTCGTTACACTTATCGGTCCATCAGGAGCTGGCAAGTCAACTCTGATCCACACACTTATCGGTGCACTCAAGCCGAGTCGCGGAATGATCTCGGTAGACGGCCACGATATCACGCAGCTAGACCGGAACAAACTTCAAGAATTCAGACGCAAGATCGGGATAGTTTTTCAGGATTTCAAGCTCCTCCCAAAAAAAACCGTTTTCGAAAACGTCTCATTCGCAATGGAAGTTTGCGGAATCCCAGAAGCAGAAGCTCGTAAAAGAGTAAAAGAAGTTCTCGAGATAGTAGGTTTAACTCGCCAAGCACACCAATTCCCTCATCAATTATCAGGTGGAGAAAAACAACGTACAGCTATCGCTCGAGCCTTAGTACACGACCCAAAACTTTTCATAGCTGACGAACCAACAGGTAATCTCGACCCAGAGAGTGCAGAAGAGGTCCTCCGAATTCTACAAAAAATCAACATCAACGGAGCTACAGTACTACTTGCAACCCACAATCAATACCTTGTGGACAATGTCCGCAAAAGAGTCGTATTGATGAAAGACGGACGAATTGCAGACGATCGCCAAGAGGCAGGATATAAGTTCGCAGATGAGCCTGAGTTTGTGGAGATTATATAGCGAAGAAAGGTTGACAAAATGCCGATATCGGGCTAAAGTCACTGTCTTTATAGTCAAATCTTTTACTATGGAAGGCACTCAACGCAGAAGCCCATCAGTAAAAACATGGATAATATCCACGGCAGTAGCATTCATGTTGTCGGGAGCATCTTTGGCTGCAGTCCCAGGAAAATTGAATTATGAACTTGACCGCGCAGACCGTACTAGTGACGTAATTAATGCAGGACCTAACACAAAAGTACTAACAAGGAGGATAGCCACTCGTACAGGATTTCAAATAGTACTAGAAAATACATACGAGCGGGGAACCGAAACATACGAGAGCGATTGTGCTACTTTGAATGGGAAACCATTGACATGTACTGTTACTGAAACACAATGGCCAATAAGAAGGGCAGCAAAGATGGTAGATCTCGATGGAGATGGGCAAGACGACATAGTAACCGTGGCAGAATTCGAGGAAGGAGATCCACTTACCAATCAGGGAGAAGTTGTAGAACACGTCAGTATTCCAGCGGGACTTCTGAAATTTGTGCAAGGGATTTGGTAGAACTGATTTTTCAGTTTTTTTTAAGGTCACTATGCTAACTTACCTGTACTATGCAGGAAGTTTATTTTCACATTTGGCAAAAAATCTTATTCGGCAGCCCAAAGTTACTATTTTGGATTCTCGAACAGTATGACTTTAATTCAAAGAAAGCATGGGAGCAGTTCAACCCTGGCTCAATTGAGAACGCACACAAAGAAACAATAGAGCTAATTCGCGAAACACAAGCAAACGCAGACCCAGAGAAAGAATACAAAAATATGCGTAAACTCGGCATGAATATTTTACCCATAACCAAACGCACATATCCCGAGAACCTCAAGAATATATCAGTTCCATCAGTTTCACTCTACTATCAAGGGTCGCTCAAATGCGCATCCAAACCATGCATCGCAATAGTCGGAACCCGCAAAATATCTTCTTATGGACGAAGGGTAGTTCGCAAAATCGTCGACGAACTCTCTAGATACAACATAACAATTGTCAGCGGTCTCGCATACGGAATTGACGCACAAGCTCATTCGCTCTCAACAGAGGAAAATCTGACGAACATCGCAGTTCTCGCAAACGGCCTCGATAAACTTTATCCAAAACCACACACACGCCTAGCTCAAGATATAATTCGAAAGGGCGGAGCAGTAATCTCGGAAGCGCCACCTTTCGTCCCAGCCGAGAAATTCATGTTCCCAATCCGCAATCGCATCATTGCCGGCCTCGCGAACGCAACGATAGTAATAGAAGCTCCACGCAAATCAGGAGCTCTCATCACAGCCAATTATGCTTTTCACGAGAATAGATTCGTCTACACAGTCCCGGGCGACATCACCGATTACAGGCAGGAAGGCTGTCACAATCTTATAAAATCACAGAAAGCAGTGCTCCTCACCGATGCATCACAGATCATCGAGGACCTTAAGCTCACAACTCTTAATCTCACAGCCAGAAACAAGGAATTAGCAGCACGTCAAAAGAGAATTCTAGAGTTATTAGACCGAGAGAGACCACTCCACATAGACCGTCTCACCCGCGAAACCAGAACTCCAGCTCGTAAACTCACCAATGAACTCATGGAACTCGAAATCGCTGGTTACATCCGGAACGTGGGGGCGATGCATTACATAAGAGTCTAAATTTCTACAACATCAGGGCTCCTCGGAAACCGAAGCGCCTTCCCCCGCATAACTGCTAGTTCTGTTTCTAATTCACCAGTCTTCTGTAAGCGTTCAATCCACTGACAGCATTTAACAGCTTTAAAGAGTTTTCCTAAAGAGGTATTGGGAACGTAATCCCCATTAATCTCGTCTCCCATAGCTTCATAAAACGCTATAAAAGTATCAGGATCCACCTCTATTTCATCAAGAGGCATGGCGCATCTGTAATTACAGCACCATCGTCAAGATGTACTACAAGTTGTTCAAAAAAAACTTCTGGTATAAATGCTGCAAGTTGTATGCTAGCGCCAGCCAAACCACGTACAAAATCAAGTTGTTCATCAGCGTCAAGGTGATCTAGATGCCTTTCATCAGCTTGTACCACTCTAAGGGGTTGAGCTTCCATTCGCGGGATCCCTTTTTCTCGAAAATAATCATATATATCAGGCCACATATCAGTGCCCTTTAATTCGAGGGAATCTAAAATTTCTTGACCAGTGTCAGTGTCATTCATGTTATAAATTAATCACTCGCAACTCTATAAACCTCCTCAAGTGTAGTAACGCCTGCAATAACTTTTAGCATTCCATCCTCTTGCAAAGTCAGCATGCCTTGAGCCCTTGCAGCATCAAAAATCTCACGAGAACTCTTCTTTTGAAGGATTAAATCGCGAATCGTATCGTCAAAAACAAAAGTCTCGGCAATAGCTGTCTGACCGCTGTAACCAGTATGACTGCATTTTGGGCAGCCGACAGATTTCTTGAGTGTAGCAGGGACAGCTACTTGCATATCTGGGGCAACTGTACGTATGCCTTCAAGGATTTTCTCGATCTCTTCTTGTTCAGAATCTTTTATAGCTTCTTCTTGCGCACAATCTTTACATAAAACTCTCACAAGCCTCTGCGCGACTATCGTATGAATAGCCGGTGCAACCATATAAGGCTGGAGACCAATATTAAGTAAACGCGGGATCGTATCCACGGCACTATTTGTATGCAAAGTACTCAAAAGCACATGCCCAGTAAGAGCAGCTTGTGCCGCAGTTTCAGCAGTTTCAAGGTCACGAATCTCACCGATCATCACAACATCCGGATCTTGCCTCAAAATCGCACGCAGACCAGACCCAAATGTATAACCTCTCTTCTCATTGATCTGACTCTGTGCAACGTTTTCGATATGATACTCAATCGGATCTTCAAGAGTAACAACCTTGGTCTCTGGCTTGTTAAAATCTCGAAGCATCGCATAAAGCATAGTTGTCTTACCAGATCCCGTAGGACCAGTTACAAGAATCATGCCATTAGAAATTTCGGTAGCAGCCTTTACAATCTGCAAATTCCTTCCGGTATAACCCATGTCTTCGAATCCAAGAGTTTTTTTGCCACTATCTAGCAGCCTCAGAACAAAAGTCTCACCATATTCAGTAGGCAACGCCGAGACCCTAACATCGATTTTCCTCTTATTAAAATTGAAATAAAACCTTCCATCTTGCGGCTCAGTATTCACGTTGAGCTTCATCTTACACTGATATTTAAGCTGATTCACGAGATAGTCATAAGTTTTCTTGTCCATTTCAAAGATCTCTTGGAGAACGCCATCAATACGGAAACGCACAGTAGTATGAGTTTCTTCAGGTTGATAATGAATGTCAGATGCACCTGTTTTCATTGCGCCAACGTTTATGAGGTTCAGTGCTTCTTCCGCAGTAACATCCGAAAGTTTGTCTTTGAGTTGCGAAAGCCCCTCTATTTCTTCTTCATAGGCAGCAATTTGCGATTCATCAACGATATTTTCAGCAGGCTTATCCTCCTTCTGAAATTCAGAACTCTCATAGTTTTTCAAAGCCTCAAGAACGCCTTCCTCGGTGGCTAAATTAATGTTGATTTGATACCCCTCTTCCTTAAATCTCTTGATGATTTCAAGAGTTTTCGGATTTGTGGGATGGGCGATAGCTATTCTGATTTTTTTACCAACTCGGAAAAAAGGAATCAAAAACGCTTCTGTCGCTTCCTCTCTCGGGACAAGATTTAAATAATCAGCATTTATTGGCATTGATCCAATATTCACGTAATCCATATGCATAGAAGCAGCCTTCTCTGAGACAGCCTTCTCTTTAAAATTGCGATTAATCTGATCCACATGCGTAGATCCAGACGACGACGTACCTTGATGCTGATGGCCTCCTTGAGTATTATCCATTTATAGGTTTGATTTTATCTGTATATTTTACCATAAAAAAGGGCAAAGGCCAAGCCTTCACCCTCTGTTAAGCATAATTTATGGAGATTATTTGACCTTTTTCAAAGCTTCAACAATCTCAGTAGCCTCTTCTTCCGTAATGCCTTCGACATCTTGGAGGTCTTTAGCAGTCAAACCTTTGACCTGTTCTACGAGAGTCAAATTAGCGGCAGCCAGCTTAGCAACAGCATCTTCAGATATACCAAGAGCTTCGATTTCCATAACCTCTTTCTTCTGTTTAGCAGCTTTCTCCTTTTCTTCTGGCATGTCAGAAACATCGAGGATATCAATCTCCCAATCAGTTAGGATCGAAGCAAGTCTTACATTTTGGCCTTGTTTACCAATCGCAAGTGCCCTTTGTTCACTTGTTACATAAACAGATGCACGTTTTTCTTCTTCATTAAGAACAATCTTGGTAACTTCTGCAGGAGCAAGAGCTCTTTTGATATATTCAGATGAATCTTCTGCCCACTCGATTACATCAATACGCTCACCGTGTAACTCATTTGTAATGTTTTGAACACGTACACCCTTTTGGCCTACACAAGCTCCAATCGGATCTATCTTTTCATCGTTTGAAGTTACAGCGATTTTACATCGAACACCCGGGTCGCGAGCAACACCTTTGATTTCGACGATCTCTTCCTTGATTTCAGGGATCTCGAGTTCAAGAAGCTTGCGAACAAGATTCGGATGAGTACGAGAAATAATTAACTGCGGTCCTTTTGTCGTTTTTACAACCTTGTCGAGATAAATCTTAATCCTCTGTCCACCATAATATCTCTCACCAGAGATCTGCTGGTCATAAGGCAGAAGGGTAGTGATTTTACCCAAATCAACAAAAACTTGATTGTTTTCAACACGATGTACAAGTGCATTGATAAGCTCGTTCTCACGATCTTTGAAAGTCTCATACATAAGGTCGCGTTCAACTTCTTGGATACGCTGAATAATAACCTGTTTAGCAGATTGTGCAGCGATACGTCCATAACCCTCCATAGGAGTTACATCCATACGGATTTCATCGCCAACCTTAGCTTTGCTCTTAACTTTTTTAGCCTCAGCAAGAGTCATTTGCGTTTCAGGCTCCTCGACCTCTTTCACGACCTCTTTAACAAGGTATATCGTTGCAACTTCAGTTTTTTCATCGATGTCTATCTCAATATTTTGCTCACGATTTCCAAAATCTTTCCTGTAAGCTGTCTTAAGCGCAGCTTTAACGATGTCGAGCACCGCTTCACGTGGGATGTTTTTCTCATCGGCAAGCTGATTAATAGCTGCCAAAAATTGTGATTGCATAATTTTATAGGTTAAATGTTGAATTTAAATTCATACTCTAAGTTCCAGTTAACAAAAAACCAGGATCTCTTAAATCCCGGCTAATAAATCTCAAGTTCGTCAAGACTATAACATATTTATGAATATTTTGACAACTGTTTATAGATAGAAGGCGCCTCAAAACCCCTCGATGCCAGATATCTCATGAGCCTCTCCTTCTGCTTCTGTGAGTCGATCTTGCCTTTCCTGCGGATAAAAGCTTTACAGGCACGGCCAAGAACTTCTTGCTCGTCAATTACGAGCTCATCCCAGGCTTGAGATACGGACTCATGATCAATTCCCTTAAGTCGCAACTTCGCTTGCAGTCCGCGCTTCCCACTAGGATTAAGCAGGGTCTTGGTCCGAATGTAGTCACGAACATACTGCTCATCATTAATCAACTTAAGTTCCGCAAGGCGTGTAAGGACTTGCTTAATCACATCCTCGTCGACTTTGTCCCCAGTTAATTTCTTACACCTAGCTCGAAGCTTCTTGGCAACTTCGAACTCTGTCATCATGCGCCGGCCTAGCGCACGGAGGGCATAATCCATGAGTTTAGGATACAGATCCATCGCAGATTATTTCTTTGTTATGAACTTATCCTTAACTTTTTTCTCGATTTCAGTCATGAGTTTCTTGTTGGATTCAAGGAATGACTTAGCATTCTCGCGTCCTTGTCCAAGCTTAGTCTCTCCATAGCTGAAGAAAGCACCAGACTTTCTAACGAATTCATACTGGACACCTAGATCAATGATGTCTCCACTGTTAGAAATACCTTTATTGTACATGATATCGAACTCAGCCATCTTGAACGGAGGTGCGACCTTGTTCTTAACAACTTTCACTTTCACTCGATTACCGACAAGCTCCTTGCCGCTCTCTGTGTTGCCTTCGATCTTGCCAATGCGGCGAATATCCATACGGACAGAAGAGTAGAATTTAAGAGCATTACCACCTGGAGTAGTCTCAGGGTTGCCGAACATTACACCGATCTTCATACGAATCTGATTGATGAAGATAACTGTAGCCTTGGACTTGGAGATAGCTGCAGTAAGTTTGCGAAGAGCCTGACTCATCAGCCTAGCTTGCAGACCCATATGAGAATCTCCCATCTCGCCTTCGATCTCAGCACGTGGAGTTAGAGCTGCGACAGAATCTACAACGATAATATCTACAGCGTTAGAACGAACTAGAGTCTCTGTGATCTCAAGAGCTTGTTCACCAGTGTCAGGTTGAGAGACAAGCATATTCTCTACATCGACACCAATTTTACCAGCGTATTCGGGATCAAGAGCATGCTCCGCATCTACGAATGCAGCTTGGCCACCTATCTTCTGACATTCTGAGATGACATGCAGAGCAAGAGTTGTTTTACCGCTGCTCTCGGGGCCAAAGATCTCAATAACACGACCCTTTGGAATACCTCCGCCAAGAGCGATATCGAGAGATAGAGATCCGGTTGGGATGGTCTCTATATTGATCTTCTTAGCTTCGCCCATACGCATAATTGCGCCTTTGCCGTAATTCTTCTCAATCTGTTCGAGAGCAAGGTTAAGAGCTTTGTTACGACCTTCATTTTGTTTTGTTTCTGACATTTGTTTTTAGGTTAGGAATTCTAATCGTGCTCAGAGTATAGGTGAGCGTTCACTCACCGTCAATATGTTTTTTCAAATTTCATTAAAAACTCATTGACGCTAATCCGAAAATAGCACATCAACATTAAAAAAACGTGAAAAAATAATACTCACTACTCCGACAACGCACATCGAAGAGCAAATGGACGCAAATTCTAAAAAATGGTATAATAATACAATGAGTATTAATGGTACAGAAAGGGAGGCGGGACCAGATGAGATAAGGCTCAGCAAGGGTCTTATGCAACCAGCCGAACAAACAATTATAGATAATCTATCTCCAGCAAATATAGACAAGATACGAGCGCTGCACAAAGACAGATTAGTAAGCGTACGAGATGATGTAGTCGTCATAAGAGCAGAAGATTTGATCTTCCTGCTGCAATGTATCCAAGAAGGCTATATACCTGTAGCGATTCTTGAGGAGGGACAAGTGTCACTTATGGACAAACATCCAGGGTTTTTTACTTATCCAAACATTGAGCATCCGTATTTTGCAGAACATCCAGAATTACTGGCGCCTGAATGGGTGGAGCCAACATTTCCAAAAGCTTTACAAAAAGTACATTCAACGTGGGGGAATGTAGCTAAAAAAAACGCAATAATTCGCAATTTGTTTCGATTTATAAAAAACCCTAATACAGTTCTAGAGGCCTTGCAAACACCATAGGAGACCCAATTATAGATGAAAGCATGAGGGCGGAAAGCTGGGAGCAGTTTCTAGAAAGCGCAGTGCATCCATCTAGAGAATATAATTCGGCAGCGCGAGGTGTTATAAAACAAGCTTTGATTGGTGTTGTAGAGGAAGACAAAGTAGAAGAATTTTTCTCAAACTTAAATAAAAGACAAGGTATCTTGTTAGCTTTTAAGCGCAGTCTAGTAGAAGATCATGAATTTATTCCAGACACCGAAGGGGCAGGTGTCGAGATTCCATTAAAAGTGCCAACAGGCAAAATCAGCCTAGATCATTTGGCAGGGTTTGAGGTAGCAGGAGGCGAATTTGAGGATGAAGTGCTAAAAATGCTAGAGATAGCTGCCTAGTCACGCCAAGTCCTTTTCCTTCAAATGGAAATAATCGCAAATACTCTTCTTAGTTCCAAAAGCAACATTCTTTCCATCACAAGCGCTGCACTTGTAAGAATACTTCTTACCGATCCTCTTTGGATCTGGAACAACCTTCTGGCAATCTCGGCAAAAGAACAGGATGTTTGAGATCTTATTTTTTTCTTTCTCCTCAGCCATATTTATATGAATTAAATTCCACTTACTACATACTACGGATTACGGATTACGTACTACGTACTACCACTACAAATCCATCCTAATCTTCATATTCTCCTCTTTGCCGCCATGATTAGCACTGCGACTAGCTTCCTCAGCACTCTCAACAGTCTCGCCACTCTTGCCCTCATTCCCACTCTTCACCAAGTCCTCAACGCTCTCCCTAGGGCTAGATTCTCTAAACCCAAAACCACGCCTAGGTGCTTTCTTCCCATAAGGCTCATCAGCCTTTTCCTCTTCAATAGATCGTTGCCTCCTGCTATCCGCCACCTGCTCCTTGCTGTCTTCACTCTTCATCCTAATAAGTGGCTCTTTTCTTCCAACCTGTTCATCGAATCCTTTGTAAGCGAACTCTTCCTTATACCAAAAATAGCTGCCAGCAATTAATCCAATAACAGCAATCATAGCAACAGTCATACCAAAGCCAGGTCCTTTCTGAGAAATACTGACTCCGAATTTCGAATGATAAAATACCGAGTTAGCAATAAGCAGCAAAAATAAAGACTGAATTCCAGCAACCATAGAAATTACAGACCCTTTGACAGGAAGTTTCAAAAAACGCTTACCCATCATCGGCATACCAATCATAAGAGCAACAAATCCAGACATAGCAAAAATAAACAAACCAGCCAGAAAAAGCGGACCAGTAATCCCTAAAAAAGTATCAGAAACACCATAAACACTAAGATCGTGATACCAAGGGAGTATACAACTAATGACTGTCGACAAACTGGTTATCAAGACGACTTTTTTCGGGCGAGAAAGCCTTGAAAACGCATACTTAAGGTCCCTCATAGCAAATAGATTAATCTACGTGTAGATTAAGCAAGGAATAGGAAAAACACAAGAGATAGTAAATGTAGCCTTGCTCGACAACAAGCCCAGAAGGTTATAAAATAAGCCCCGTAACAAATCAAATATGACTCATCATTATAAAAAACGTATTCAAAAAGTAGGCCTAGTAGGTCGTAGCAATCTTGATGGTAAACGCACATACATAAAGAAGATCCTAAAGCACCTCAAAAAACATGTCGACATAGTCAAATACGATACGAGGATAGCCACTTGTTTAAACGATCGTAAAAACCACATGACGCGTAACAAGCAGATGAAAGATATGGATTTGATCATCACACTCGGCGGAGATGGTACACTGCTAAAAGCCATCAGAGAGACCGACAAAAAGAACAAACCGATCATACTAGGCGTCAATCTAGGTAATGTAGGATTCCTAACAGAAGTTCACAAAGTAGAGAGAATTTTCGACACAATAGACAAGATATTCAAAGGACGCTACCACTTAGATGATCGCGATCTTTTGCGTGTAACTGTTTACAGAAACGGATCTAAGTTCAAGACTTTCCTAGCCCTAAACGACGCGGTTATCAACCAAGGTAACTTCGCAAGACTTATTGAACTTTCGGTTACAATCGATCAACGCAAAATGATTAGATTCAAAGCAGATGGTGTAATCGTAGCTACAACAACAGGCTCAACAGGCCACTCTCTTTCAGCAGGTGGGCCAATTATACATCCTGGGCTTTCAGCATTCATAATGACACCTATATGTCCTGCAGCACTTACGACTCGCCCAATCGTCATCCCAAACAATAGACAGCTAAACATAAAAATCGAAACAGCCCGTCGTTACGCAGACAACGATATCGGTCTTACAATGGACGGCCAAATCATTCTTCCTCTTAAGTACAGCGACGAAATCAAAGTCCGCAAAAGTAGCCGCCGAGCGCAGTTGATTCGCATGACTAACAAAAAGTACTACAAAGTGCTTAGAGACAAGATTGGATGGGGGAAATCTGTTTAAAACTCAATCTCGCCTCCTTCTACAATCTCACCACAAACCTTAGCCTCGATCCCATGTTCACCTGCAACGCGGATCGCTTCTTCCTCATGCCCAGGCGCAACGACAACCATCATTCCATTGCCCATATTCCAGGTTCGATAAGCCTCGTCTCGCGCAACCCCGCCAATCTCCATGGCATGTTTCATAAGGTCGCAAGGCTCATATAAATCGGTCAATTTAGCTCCAAGTCCAGCACGATTTAGAACACGACCAAGCTTCCCAGGGATTCCGCCACCAGTTATATGAGAGACTCCATGAACCTCAGCTGCCTCCATCATGTCGATCACAGCCGCACAGTAAATTTGAGAAGGCTCAAGCGCCAACTCTCCAATCTTCGCACCATTTAGTTCCGCCTCATGCCACTCCTCACCATAATTATCCTTCATTATTTTTCTTAGAAGTGAAAACCCATTAGAGCGGAACCCTTTCTCTCTCAAAGTCACAACTTTATCTCCAGCTTTTATCTCATCTCCAGTAAAAAGCTTATCTCGATGTCCTACCCAAATTACAGCAGCTCCCCAGTTGTAATTAAAGTCACCATAGCCAGAAATCCGAGCACCTAGCTCAGCAATCTCCCCATTAATCACAGCAACCCGACCAGCTTTCGCCGCCGCAACATATCCAGTGGCAAGTTGTTTCATGAAATCCAAATAAGAAGCATCTTCACTTCCAAGAGTATTAACATCAAGAATTGAACCAACAAGCACAGGCTCGCCGCCATAAACAACTGCATCGTCACAAACCATCGCGAACAGGTCAAACGCAACCGTGTCATGCTTCCCGAGCCTCTCTGCAAGCTCAACTTTTGTCCCAACACCATCAAACCCCATAGACATAAAAGTCCCTTCCGGAAGAGCTCCAATATTAATTCCACGAACACCAGAAAAATCATCCTTAGGCGTAACAATTTCACCAATTCGTCCTTTGCGATTCTCCCACGTTATTTTAGCAGCCTCATACATGACCTTGGAAGCATCATCTCCAAGTTCGATATTAACTCCAGCGTCTGCGTATGTTGTCATCTTATGATATGGGTTAGGGTTGTAGGGTATAGTGTAGTGAGGCGCTTCGCGCAAGATAGCTTTGAAACTCTTTAAGCTGCTAGGGAGACTTCATTAGAGGATGAGTTGTCATCACCAGGCAAAGTTTTAACTCTAAAATGGTTTTGAACATAATCGTCAGTTATATCAGTAGGAAGGTCCATGGTCCTGGAATATGAGGAAGGACTAATCGGTATGTCCGACGCATCAAATTCTCTTTCACAACTGCCCACAAACCACATGTCCCTAATCACAACACCACCACTAGGGGTTTGACTCAAGACACCTCGAAAAACACCACCACCAGAAGAATGTTGGACATAAATATAATTTCCAAAATGCAAAAATAACTCTTTAACAGTCCGAAGTTGTATCAGATCATCCCAACTAGTGGATTCTTGACCTAACGGATTAGCACGATCTAAGCTCATTTTTAAGAGTTAATATACTTATATTGTAGATGAATAAGAACAGTCCCAAGTTCCTACCCAAAATACTCCACCCCATTCTTAAAGACCCTCATGCCTTGTCCTTCTTCAGGCAACGCAACGCCTTCTCGCTCAGCTTTTTCCTTAACAAGTGTCCAATCGTCTTGATTGTAAAAATTCCAGTTCCTCTCAGGGTGAGGCATTATCGCCATCACACGTCCTGTAGGATCGCAAATAGCTGCAATGTCTTCTGTAGATCCATTTGGGCTATAAGGAAACTCGCCACCAGCTAGAGAACCGTCAGGTTTTACATATCGAGCAACCACCTGTCCATCGTCATTAAGCCTCTTAATAATTTCAGGCTCACCATAAAAATTTCCTTCTCCACTAGAAATAGGACATCTCAAAGTATCAATTCCTCGGGTCCAAACGCATTTATCACCTTGAGTTTTTATATCAATCCATCGACACTCGTATCTAGCCGAAGCGTTCCACCTAAGCGCGATTTCACGCTTTCCATATTCTCCATCAAAACCAGGAACAAGCCCAAGATTCGAAAGCATCTGACATCCATTACAGATACCAATTACAAGTTTATCCTCCTGAACAAATTTATGGAGATCTTCCCATAAATTGTTACGAACCTTGTTCGCATAAGCGTTGCCGCTACCGGTGTCATCCCCATAAGAGAAGCCACCCGGGAAAGCTATGATTTGATAATCCTCGAACTTTTTGAGCCCATCAATAAGATCATTAACATGGACAATGTCAGCTTCAGCTCCAGACTGCTCAAAGACATATTTAGTCTCTTCCTCGCAGTTGATGCCATATCCGGCCAAGACAATTACTTTAGGTTTCATATATTATTAGTTATTAACTACTAGTTATTAGTTATTTAGAATCCTTTGAATGGTTTGCGATAATTCTCGTTCAAAGTTGGAACATCTGTGTCGACAAGATCTTTGATAATAAATTTATCATCGCTTCGCACTTCTCCTATTGCATACAAAGGCAAATCTGCAAATAGCGCTTCGAACTCATCCTTTTTCGCAGGATTAACTGTAACGACGAAACGACTTTGAGTCTCAGAAAATAGTGCATAATCAGGCCTCATTTCGCCAGTAACACTTCCGAGTGCAAGGTCCATACCAAGGTCACCAGCAATCGCTTTGCGAGCCAAACTGACACCAAGGCCTCCAGCAACAACGCTTTCACAAGAAGCAAGAAGTCCTTTTTGAATAGCTTCAATCACAGCACGATAAATCTTCATAGCATACTGCGCATCGACTTGCGGGATACCATTGCCTACAAATCCAAGCTGGTCGAAATACTCACTCGCACCAAGCTCTTCTTTGGTCTCGCCAATAACATAAACAAGATCACCAGCGAACTTAGCATCAAGACTCACGCTCTTCCGATAATCATCTGTGATTCCAAAAGTAGAAATAAGTAGAGTAGGTGGAACAGAAATTTTTATAGACTCGCCATTCTCGTCATATCCTTTGAAATCATTAAACATACTGTCTTTACCGGAAATAAAAGGAGTTCCGTAAACAGTTGAGTAATCGTAACACGCCTTAGCTGCAGCTTTAAGCTGTCCAAGCCTCTCAGGATCATCGGAGCTGCACCAGCAGAAGTTGTCGAGTAGAGCCAGCTTATCTAAATTAACACCAACACTCACTGCGTTACGAATAGCGGTATCAATGGCACAAGACGCCATATGATAAGTATCAATGTCACTGTACCTAGGATTTAGTCCGCGAGAGAGTACAATACCTCTTTCGGACTCAAGGATAGGAGCCATGACAGCTGCGCGGCCGTTGACGCGACCTTTTCCGTGAACAGGCCCAATAATTGTAGAACCTTGGACGACATGATCATATTGATGTGAAACAAAATCATAACTACACACATTGAGACGACTAATCATGGCGTGCATGGCATCTGTTAGATGGCTTGGGCAATCAACATTCGGCTCATCATGAGTAGGTTTTGTATAGGTGGTTTCAAGATGACTAGCCGGAAGGCCATCATGCAAGAAATCCATGTCGATATCCATGATTTTCTTGCCCTTGTAAACAACCTCGCATCTTCCAGAATCATTGAAGTCCCCGATAACCGTAGCCTCGACACCACGCCTCTTCATAAGATCCAAGAATTTGTCTAGCTTCTCAGACGGGATAGACAAAGTCATCCTCTCCTGAGATTCACTTATCCAAGTTTGCCAAGGATCAAGGCCCGGGTATTTAAGAGGAACGGTGTCTAGGTCAACGTAGCATCCGCCGCACTCCTTAGCCATTTCGGCGACTGAACACGAGATGCCTCCAGCGCCGTTGTCAGTAATACTATTGTATAGGTCCATATCCCTAGCCTCTTTAACAACAGCATCAGAAAGTTTCTTTTGAGTAATCGGGTCTCCAATTTGAACAGCCGTAGATGGGCTTCCACTATCCATAGCTTCCGAAGAGAAAGTTGCTCCATGGATACCATCTTGCCCAACGCGACCACCAATAACGACGACCTTGTCACCAGGCTGAGCTTTTTTCTCCCATCCCGGTTTCCCGCAAACCTTTTTAGGCATAAGCCCAACAGTTCCTACGAATACAAGCGGCTTACCTTTATATCTTTTATCAAAATACATAAAACCATTCGGAGTAGGGATTCCGCTACAGTTACCACCAACATTAACACCATGGATGACTCCATCCATAATCCTGCGAGGAGGAAGCATCTTTTGGGTCTTGTTCTCCCCTTTATATAAAGGAGAAGCGTCTGATGGATCCGCAAAACAGAACCCATAACGATTAACAATAGGCTTAGCAGCCATGCCAAAACCAATCGTGTCGCGATTTACACCAACAATACCTGTAATAGATCCTCCAAAAGGGTCTAAAGCAGAAGGGCTGTTATGAGTCTCGACTTTATCGGTTACAATCCACTCGTCATCAAATACAATACCTCCAGAATTATCTTTAAATACAGACACACAGAAATCACTATCACCTTTGGCTTTACGAATCTCATTAGTAGCTCTCTTGATATAATAGTTGTAAATTCCGTCTTCGATCTCATCCATCGAATCTGCGAAGATAGTGTGCTTGCAGTGCTCAGACCATGTTTGAGCTAAGGATTCAATCTCAATATCAGTAGGTTTGCGACCTTCTTTTGTGAAATAGTCTTTGATTGTATGCAAGTAGTCCAGGCTAAGCGCAAGGGGCCCACGCCGCGATCCATCAGCATTTGGGACACCTTGTTTACCAAGCTTGATTAGCTCTTCGTCTGGGATATCAAGATCGACTTCATCAACTTGCGGTTCGTGATGAAGATTAACACGTGGCACTAGCATATCCATGCCGCCACTCGACTTCCATTCGTCAGAGCTCTTAATTGTGATTCTTTGGATGAGTTTGTTAGCCATAGATTCCCCAATTTCTTGAGCTTGTTCACGAGTCAAATCACCTTTTACATAAGTGATTTGAGAAGAATAAACAGCTTCTTGTCCATCAAATTCAACGTCGAGAAGGTTCTCAGTAATCTCCTGAGCCGTATGACCAACATTGTCCGTTACACCAGGGAGAAAGCCGATTTCAATTGCCCAATCAAATTCAGGGACTGAATAAGCTTCGTCTACAGAAAAATCCTGCAAGACAGGATTCGCTAGAGCACTACCGATTTTTTGTAGATCTTCGTCAGAAAAATCTTTGTCGAGGGTGTACACATCCACAATAAAAACTTCTTTCAGAGCGTTGCCGAAAGACAGTTGCGCCAGTTGAGTAGTCCTGGCAGAGGCTCGCGTGTCACTTACACGGAAGCCTACTTCGATTCTATGAGGCATTATTTAAAGGGTTATTTGCCAAGCAAAACAGACTCTATGAAACCATATCGCGAACAAAAAAACAACAAAAAAAACACCGAGTCGCAAGGCATCCTAACCTGTAAAAGCCTTGGTTTTGTCGACAACAATTGACGCCGTTGACTAGCAACAACAACTACCTTAGTTGTACCCACGAAGCTTAATAGTATCCTCAAGTCTCTTTAGAGCAGCTATAAACGCTGCTTGTCTCAAGGTACAATTATACTTCTTGGAAATACTTTCGACGTTTTTCCAAGATTCAACCATAATTTTCTTAAGCTTTTCTTGTACTTCTTCATTAGTCCAATAGAAATTTGCTTCGTTCTGAACAAGCTCGAAATAACTAACAGTAACACCGCCTGCATTGGCTAGGATATCTGGTACTACCAAGGTCCCTTTTTTCTCTAGAATCTCGTCAGCTTCAGGTGTAACAGGGCCATTAGCAAGCTCGATAATAACACGTGCTTTGATCTTGTCTGCATTCTCAACGGTAATTTGATTCTCCATTGCAGACAAGAACAGAACATCGCAATCAAGTTCAAGAAGCTCTTCATTTGTAATAACTTTACAATTTCCGCCACCACTCGCAGTACATTCAACAACAGATCCTTTGTCTAATTTACAACTATGAGCAGCGTCAGGGTTAATACCTTCTTCGGAATAAAGTCCTCCACGAGAATCAGAAACACTGATCACTTTAAAGCCGCGCTCATGAAGCATTTTCGCAACATTAGCACCAGCATTCCCAAAACCTTGAACAACGACCTTTGTTCCTTCGGGCGGCAAATTGTAATCGCTGCACATCTCCTCTAGAACATAAATCCCACCTTGGCTAGTTGAGTCACCACGACCAGCAGATCCTCCAACTTCCAACGGCTTGCCAGTTAGAACACCAAGAACATTGTGGTGATGTAATTTAGAAAACTCATCAGCCATCCAAGCCATAATCTGAGGATTTGTATAAACGTCTGGAGCTGGTACATCTTTCTTTGGCCCAATTGCAGGAGCAATTGCACGAATATAAGAGCGAGATAATTTCTCAAGCTCCCTCTCAGAAAGCTCACGAGGATCAACAATCACGCCACCTTTCCCCCCGCCTAAAGGGATCCCAACTACACTACATTTCATAGTCATCCAAGTCGCAAGAGCTTTGACCTCTTCCATATCAACTTGAGGATGAAAACGAATCCCACCTTTGTAAGGACCGCGAGCATTATTGTGTTGAACGCGAAAACCTTTAAATACGCGAATCGAACCATTATCCATCTTTACAGGTACAGAGACTTCCAGAATCCTATGCGGGGTACTCAAGATCTCCTCAACATTCGGATCAAGATTCATAATTTGAGCGGCCTGTCTCATCTGACGGATGGTGTTTTCAAACAGTGACATTTTTATTGTGTTAAAAAGTTTACGTGGCGAAGTTTAATTGATAAATTGAAGCCATGCAAATTAATAAACAAGCGCAAGATTTAAACGATATACTAAGGGAATCAAACCCTTGTCTTGTGGAAATGCTCTCAAAAAAAGGACTGCGCGCATTCTTTCCAGCGAAAGGAATTCTTTCTCAAACAGCGGACGGCAAAGGCAAGACTTATAACGCAACAATAGGTGCCGCCACAGAAGAAAACGGGTCGGTAATGTGCTTAAAATCACTTCGCGCAAAAGTCTACACAGATCCGCAAAAATGTTTCCCATATGCCTCAAGTTATGGTCGCCAAGAGCTTCGCGAACTTTGGCAAGGAATGATTAGAGAGAAAAACCCATCAATTGGCAACACAGAAATCAGTCTGCCGGTAGTCACTTGCGCGCTAACACACGGACTAAGTATCGCAGGATTTCTATTCGCAAACGAAAACGACGAAGTCATCACGCCAGATCTGTTTTGGGGGAATTACAAGTTGATTTTTGAAGGCTGTCATAATGCAAGTATCAAGACTTTCCAGTGTTTCAACGGGAAAGGGTTCAATACAGAAGGACTGAGAGAGATGCTTTTATCAGAAGGTGGTAAAAAAATCCTCATTCTGAATTTCCCAAACAACCCGTCTGGTTATACACCAACGGAGCAGGAAGTTGATGCAATAGAAAGTGCAGTACTAGAAGCTGCACAAATGGGCAAAAACATCATAACGATAATTGACGACGCATATTTCGGACTGGTTTACGAAGAAGGAATTTACAAAGAATCGATATTCGCACGTCTAGCCGACCTCCATGAACGAGTCCTAGCCATCAAGGTCGATGGCGCAACAAAAGAAGATTATGTATGGGGATTCCGTGTGGGATTTCTTACGTATGCCTACAAAGGCATGTCCGAAAAGGCTGCAAAAGCACTAGAAGCGAAGACAGCAGGAGCTATTCGCGGCAATATTTCAAACTCACCAAATATATCCCAATCACTTCTGTGTGAAACATACTCGTCAGATACATACAAAGCTGAAAAAATCGAAAAATTCCGCACACTAAAATTGCGATACGAAAAAGTGAAAAAAGTTTTGCAAGAACACCCAGAATATTCGAAAGCATTTGAGCCTCTACCATTCAACTCGGGCTATTTCATGTGCATTAAACTCAAAGATTTAGATGCCGAAATGGTCCGCCAAATACTTTTGGAAAAATACGACACAGGAATAATAGCGATCCAAGACAAGATAAGAATAGCTTTCTCGTCACTTCCTACTTCCAAGATAGAACAGCTTTTCAAGAACATATACCTAGCTACTGAAGATGCCAAAAATCAATAAAAATCTGGACAAAGAAACTCTATATAACCTCGCGATTTCTCGAGGAGAAGCGCAGAAAAGCGAGACGGATTCACTAGTAGTGGAAACAGGAGCATGTACTGGACGATCACCAGAGGCAAAATTCATCGTAAAAACCTCAGAAGTACAAGACGACGTTGATTGGGGCAAAATAAATCAGCCGATTTCTGTAAAAAATTATGAAAAACTCCACGAACTAGTATCAGAATATCTAGAAAGTCGCGACGAACTGTTTATACAAGACGTAAAAGCAGGAGAATCAAATAGCAGTATGTACTTCGAGATAACTTGCGAATACGCATATCAAGCACTATTCACGTCATACCTGTTAAAGCCGGCAAAACAAGACGCCCAAACGGACTTTAAGATCTTAGTTGCACCAGGATGTTCCCCTGAAGATTACGAATCCTATGGCCTGAAATCACCAGCCTTTGTAGTAACAAACATGGAAGAGAAGACTATATTGATAGGGGGGACAAAATACGCAGGCGAGATCAAAAAAGCGGTCTTCAGCGTGATGAATCATGTTCTTCCACAAAAAGGTGTATTAACAATGCACTGTTCGGCAAACATGGGTAAAGACGGACAGACGGCAGTGTTTTTCGGGCTGTCTGGGACAGGGAAAACAACTCTTTCTACAGATGAAAACAGGGAAATGATAGGCGATGATGAGCATGGATGGTCGGACGAAGGAATCTTTAATATAGAAGGAGGATGTTATGCCAAATGTATAAATTTAACTCGTGAAAACGAGCCTCAAATATACGATGCAATCAGACACGGAACGATACTGGAGAATGTAATGATAGATAAAGCAGGAAAGCTCGACTTCGCAGATGGATCATTAACCGAGAACACAAGAGCCGCTTATCCGCTTTCTTACATACCAGGAGCGATAGAGTCGGGAGTTATGCAGCATCCATCGGTAGCGATTTTTTTAACAGCAGATGCATATGGAGTTATGCCTCCGATAAGCAGGCTTACAAAGGAGCAAGCGATGTATCACTTTATATCTGGGTACACAAGCAAGTTGGCAGGGACAGAAGTAGGGGTTACTGAGCCAGAAGCAGTATTTTCATCATTCTTTGGACAAGCGTTTATGCCACTCAAACCGATGGTGTACGCAAATTTGCTAGGGAAGAAACTGGATCAGTACGGCTCGCAAGTTTATCTAATCAATACAGGATGGTCCGGCGGCCCATATGGAGTTGGAGAACGTATATCTATTAAGTACAGTAGGGCAATGGTCTCAGCAGCTTTGGATGGATCTTTGGATAATGTTGAATATGAAACTCACCCAATTCTCAACCTAGAAATGCCTAAATCATGCCCAGAAGTGCCACCAGAAGTACTGAATCCACGAAATACATGGAAAGACAAAGAGGCTTATGACAAAAAGGCTACGCAGCTCGCAAATTTATTTAAGCAAAACATAAAAGAATTTCCGAGAGTATCGGAAGATATTAAATCAGCCGGTCCAACAGGGTAAGATTACCTCCAGAAAACCCACCACCTCTTCTTAGGCCCTTCAAGTTGCTTAACTTGTTCTTCTAGAACAGAAACGCGTTTTTGATAAACTTCAAGAACTTGATATAGCTTCTCCTTGTCTATACGTTGCTGCTCGAGGATTTGCTCCAAAATACGATTATCCGAAGAGGTGTAGTTTTGACTAGTCATAACGGGTTCAGGCTGCGGTTTTTTTTGAGTAGGTGTATACGCAGGTTCTAGGATGTCGTCGCGAGAGCTACTAGGTGCACTAGGTGGGATGTAATCTTCTGACTCAAGTATATATATCTCAGGAGGAGTCTCGACAGTATATGTAGATTGATCTTGAGAAGGTTGCTCTTGAATAGGTTGTTGCTGTCTAGGAGGCTCTTGATATTGAGCCATAACAGGTTGAGTTGGTTGCTCAGGAGCTTTTTTAGGCTGCTCAGGCTGTGGCTGAGACATCATGCCGCATGTTTCCATCAAACTTGCCTTGTCAATCATGTAGTTAAAGCCTTGTGGAGTCTTTTTTCTTCTATATTTAACTTTGCCAGCTTTAAGCATGCGTCTAATCGTTTGACTAGACTTGTTTGTCAGGTCTGCAGCGTCCGCAATCGAAATAAGTTGGTTAGCCATATGTATAGGTGTTTTGGATGGATATTTTTAGCAAAAAAGACTTGTATAGTCAAGGCGGGGTTTGTGGCTTTAGGAAGGGGTGTCGAGGCCTTGACAATAGCAAAGATCGCCGTTATAATCTATTACTACACGCTATTCTTATTAATACTTGAAAGTTTAACATGGCACAAGACATTGCTATGCGGTCTAGATCCCAAGAACAAGAGGGAGAGCCTGCAGTTATAACAAGAATTAGGGAATTATCATGGAAAAGATTAATAGATATTATGGAGATGCTTTTTATAGGGGCTGCTGCTAAATATAAGGACATAACGCCGATGGGATTAGCATTTAGTACGGCATGTGTACAGATTTTAGATCATCCTAGTTTATTATGCGAAGTAGAAGACAGAGATGCTTACATATCTGAAGTACTTGTTGATATGGGGTACCCTCCTCATGAGGATTGGAGAGGGTTAGTAATGGGTATAACGCATAGTGCACGGGTCTACCCGATATTGCAAAGATTTGGATTGGATCTACAAGCTATACAAGAATTAGTAAAGATAATGTGGCTACGCATGATAACACATGAAATGAGCAAAAACCCTGATTTAGAAATAGCTTTGCGACAACTATTAGATGACTCAGGTATGTTTTTAAAAGGTAGAAGACGTGCTAGAAGAATGTCAGCTGAAAGGATGAAAGCAGGTGTTAGGCTAGAAGATATAACAGGTCAATTAGGACAATCTATGGCAGAATTGTTAGAAGATTAGAATTCAATGATATGCCATATTCAGATTTCTTGAAAGAATACGGGTTGCCTCAAAAAACAGAAAACAATACAAAGTCGATGTGTTGCAATAGGGAATCGCTTCATTTTCTACTAAATTAGTCGGATTGTGTTCTTCGAAGAAATCCTCCTAATTTATTGAAAATGCTCCTTCGCTACGTCGAAAGCGCGGTTTCGACTCTGCTTCGGACCACGATTCTCACTACTACCCTGGTGGGTCAGCCGGGACTCGAACCCGGGACCGTCAGCTTAAAAGGCTGCTGCTCTACCAACTGAGCTACTGACCCTTATTGTTCTAAAAAAAAGCAGAGCTATTCTATGTATATTCCTACCTATAAGCAAGCAATTTTTCACAAAAACCAAATACCATACTACGTACTACGGATTACTACTCCATACTCGACTCCATCACACTAACCCCAGTAAAAGCTATAGCCGGCAAAGAAAACCAGATATTATAATTATCAACCATCATTCTGACCAATTCCGACTCTTGATAAAGACTTGTAACCGACATCATCCCATAAAATCCGTTCACAAAAGAAAAACCAGATATAAAAACCAAAATAGTACTTACAATTAACCCAGCATTAAGCAGACCAAATACAAAAGTAGCTATCATACGCGTGCTAAGTGATTTATCCGCCAAAACATCGACAGAAAACCCTCCTTTGACAGTAATCAAAACTATAACGGCAATAAAAACGACAACTTTCATCAATATAAGAGCTTGATCCCCTTCAGCACCCTCTAAAGACGGGATAGAAGGCAGTAAATATTGCTCGAAAAGATTACCAAGCCCATCCGCAGTCAAAATAGCCAAGTAAGTACCGATAATAACCTTCAGGGTCTTGTCTTTACCGATAATAAAGCTGTACGCAATTATGACCGAAAAGAAAACTATAATGAAAAGATCCCAAGAAAGCCTTATATCCATATGTTGATTTTTATTTCAACTAAAATCTTATTACACTTACGGGCCAATGACAACCAGAAAATCCAGCTCTTCCAACTCTTCAAACTACAAACTACCTCAAGATCTTCTTGAGAATCCCTGTCTGTTCATTTACTTCTAAGCCCTTTTCAGATGCCAATTGCTTATACAGATCCTTTTCTTTGGAAGAAAGCTTCTTAGGGATTTTAACTTGGATTTTTACTAAATGGTTGCCTGTAGAGTTTCTACCCGCAGGAGTAATTCCGTATCCTTTCAGAGTGAACACCTCTCCATTCTGTGTCCCAGAAGGGATTTTTAAATCAACATCACCATGAACCGTTAGTACTTTGATTTTATCGCCTAAAACAGCCTGTAGCAGATCTAATTCACAAGCAGACCTGATGTCTATACCGTCTCGAGAAAATTCTTTGTGAGATAAAACCCTGACATGCAAATACAAATCACCATGAGAGCCTTTATTGACACCAGCTTCTCCTTTGCCAGAAAGCTTAATGATGGAGCCATCATCTATCCCGGCTGGGATTTTTACAGTTACTTTGGATTTTTGGCGAGTTCTCATCGAACCATGACACTCGCTACATTTTTTCTCGGGTATACGTCCCTCACCCTGGCATTGATCACAAATACGAGAAGTAGCAACTTGCCCCAAAATCGTCTGCTTAACAGATCTGATCTGCCCAGTGCCATTACATTGAGAACAATTTATAATTTTTGAATCTGGCTCAGCTCCTTTGCCTTTGCAGCGAGGACAAGTTTCAGCTTTGGATAGTTCCAAAGTTTTTTCTGTGCCAAATACAGCATCTTCAAACTTCAATTTAAGCTCAAATTCTATATCGGAACCCCTCATAGCCCTAGGCCCCCTTGATCTGCTTTGGCCCCTCATGCCACCACCAAAAAAAGTCTCAAATATATCTGCGAAACCGCCGCCTCCAAAATCAAAACCTTGTTGAAAATTACCAAAATCAAAACCACCAGGTCCTCCTGGCCCAGCACTGCCAAACTGATCGTACTGCGAGCGTTTTTGCTTGTCTGACAAAACCTCGTAAGCCTGATTAACTTCTTTAAACTTAGACTCAGCATTCTTGTCACCTTTATTTGTGTCAGGGTGATATTTCTGTGCAAGCCTTCGATAAGCCTTCTTGATATCGGAATCAGAAGCACCTCGGTCAACACCTAGAATTTCATATAAATCTTTCATAGCTCACAAATTTTAAGTAGGAGGAACGAAATAAGCAAGCTCTATAGGACTTTTTAATAGGTTTTGCACAATCCCATGTGATTAAACCATGTTTTGCGACTACGTAAATGCAACTTAACTTGTATAAGCCAAATAAAATAAAAATAGCAAAATTACAGGAGTGATTGCGGGGATTGGGTAGTCGACATGAATAGGCGACATGTGGTCAGAAAGCCAGTGGCTAGTCGAAATGTCAAAAATATGTGCAAAAGTTGTTGAAAAAAGGTTTAAAAACAAAAACCGATTAAAAAAATCAAAAAAACAACGTGATTTTATGTTGGATAGTCGAAAATAAAAAACGCGTACATAGAGATAGTCGATATTGTTTATGTCTAACCGAGGCGCATTTGGTGAATATGCATTTGGCATATACAAAAACAAGGCTTAACAGCCTGCGTGGGTAGACGGCAGTATGTGGCGAAGGGCTTGTACAAGCCAAAAACAGTTGAAATAGGTTCGGAACCTTATTAAAATCCTCAAGGTTATAAAAACCTGTTAGCGTTCCTAGGAAAAGGCGATGCTTAAGAGCCGCCAATGTTCCCTTAAAACTCAAAGTTGATCAGAGGTGGTTACCGAGTAAGCACTGCCAACTACAACTACCCACGGGGTCCCATCGTCTAGTGGTCTAGGACATCGCCCTCTCACGGCGGAAACACGGGTTCGAGTCCCGTTGGGACTACCAATCCAGGTACAAGGCGTGCCACAGAAAGCAACGCAAAACCCATAATCATACACCTAGACATACCCGTTAGAAAAGCAAAAAATAATACCGACAAAACAAAAAGAAAATCTGTCATCACTACCTATGAAACATAGTGTAAGAAAAAAGAGTTACAAGAAATAGATGAGGCGCAAAGCCTCGCTAATCTTATACGCAAAGCACTTTACATAATAAGCTCCTTGAAAACCCGGCGGACGAAAAGGCCTCGATGGGAACGCCTTAAAACTTCCCGTCAATAAGGTTAGAACAACAACTAACTTTAACATATATTTATAAATCAAAATATTACTTAACCGAGAAAACCGTATGGATATCTCATTGAGTTTGCGATCACTTCGCAAATCCATCGCGGGGCTCAGCATGTTGGCAATACTCGCTACAATGAGTTTTGCAGGCATTGCTAATGCTCAAACATTCACGGACACATCAGAAGATGACTGGTGGTACGAAGCTGTAGAAGCACTCGTAACACAAGAAGTCGTCGGTACTGATACTGATGAATACCGCCCTGGCGATACTTTGAATCGTGCAGAAGCGATTCAAATGGTAGTACTCGCATTCGCAGAAATGGGTGACTATGGAGTAGCAGACTACTCTGATGTTGCTGAAGGCGAATGGTACTATCAGGCTATCGACACAGGTACAGCTCTAGGAATTGTATCTGGATATGACGATGGTACTTACTTACCTGGAAATCCGGTAAACCGTGCAGAATTCGCTCAAATGATTTACATGGCAGGCGGATTTGCAGCGGACTTAACTGACGCACCTCACTTCTCAGACGCAGCAGAAGGTGATTGGTACTACGAAGCTGTTGAAACAGGGTACAACAACTCTGTATTTAATGGTTACGACGACGGCTCATTTGGAGCTGGCGACAGTATCACTCGTGCTGCAGCTGCAGTGATGGTCTATCAAGGTCAAAACCCAGAAATCCGATACGACACTACAGAAGATTGTGACGACGGATACGAATGGGATACAGATACAGAAGCTTGTGTTGCTACAGGAGA
>CAYFOI010000005.1:0-48709 GCA_964344725.1 uncultured Candidatus Peribacteria bacterium | reverse complement strand
CCCAAATTCTTCTAAGTTTTTGCCAAGTTACGCACCCGAAAATGAACGGTAGCTGGAGATTGCCCCGGGGTAATCTGTTATTCCCATTCAATAGTCCCCGGCGGCTTGTTTGTGATGTCGTAGAAGACCGCTGAGATATTTGGGAGTTTTTCGAGAATTTCTTGGGCGAGTTTTTGGACGCCGTCCCATGGAAGTTCTGTGAAATTCGCTGTCATCGCTTCTGTTGAGCTGACTGGGCGGAGGACGATCGATTCCTTGCCTTCACTGTTTATGGAAATCGGCAGCAGGACTGTTGGGCACTGCCAAACTAGGCCTTCTGTGTCTACTTCGCGGATAAAATCCATAACAAGCTTATCGGCTTCCTGGAGAGTTGTTATACGTTCTGGAGTTAGATAGGCGGGTGTGACTGAAACGGAGGTGACTGGACCTCCTGCGATTGTCATCATCACCCTATTTACATCGTTATATCTATTCGTGATTCGAGGAGCTAAGTTTCGCAGTTTGTCCCAATCGCCCTCCCCCTCCAGAACCAGAGGATGTCTGTAAGTTCGTTCGTCTCCTTGCACTCCTACAGATTTAATTGGGAGAACCGTTGCTTTGTAATTTTCGACTTCGACCTTTGTGTCACAGCTGTCAGCTTTTTCTAAGCATAAGCATCTCACGGCCAATCCTGGTCCTGGAAATGGGTGTCTTTGGACCATTTCGTCTGGTAATCCGAGTTTCTCTCCTACCATTCTGACCTCGTCTTTGTAGAGTTCTTTGATCGGTTCGATAATTTTGCCTTGGCGGATCATTTCTTCGATTTCTGGGACGCGGTTGTGGTGAGTTTTGATCTTGTCGGCATGTTTTGTGCCGGCTGACTCGATTGTGTCTGGGTAGATTGTTCCTTGGCCGAGCAGCCATTCGTCTGGGTTTAGGCTTAATTCTTTGGTTACGCGTCTTTGGATTTCTAAAAACTTGTCGCCGATGATTTTGCGTTTTTGCTCTGGATCGTAGACCTCTTTGAGCGCCTCGAAATATTCGCCTCCTGCATATTCGATGTGGAGGTCTTCTACGCCTGCTTGTGCTAGAAAACGTTTGATTTCTTCTGTTTCGTCTTTACGCATGAAGCCTGTGTCGACGTACATTGCGTATATTTTTTCTGGTCCTAAAGCTTGCGCTAGAAGCACATATGCAACGGATGAGTCGACGCCGCCAGAAACGAGCATGAAGACTTTTTTGTCGCCTACCTTCTCTTTTATTGAGGCTATTTCGAGTTCTATGAATTTCTCTATGCTCCAGTCGCGTTTTGCCTCTGTTATATCAATGAATGCGTCAAGGATTTGCATGCCGCATTCGGTGTGTGTGACTTCTGGATGGAATTGGACAGTGTAGATTTTGCGCTGCTCGTTAGCTGTTGCGGAAAGTGGATCGTCTGGAGTTGAACCAAGTGGTTCGAAGCCTTCGGGCAACTTGGCTACTGTGTCGAAGTGGCTTGCGTAAACTTGGTAAGTTTTTGGCTCGAGTTTGCTTAAGATGCTTGTGGATTTTTTTACGGTAAATTTGGTCAATCCGTATTCCCCTACTGTACCTTTTTGGACTTCGCCGCCGAGGATGTGCATTGTGATGTGGTGACCAAAGCAGACTCCGAGGACTGGAATGTTGAGTTCGTAAATAGTCGGGTCTATTTTGGGTGAATTTGGGTCGTTGACCGATGACGGACCGCCGGAAATTATTATGCCTTTGTAAGGCTTGAGTTTTTCGGCCGGGATTTCTGCGTCAAGAATTTCTGAGTAGACGCCGAGACGTCTTACGCGATTTGCGAGTAAATGGGCGAATTGGCTACCGAAATCTAGAATTGCGATTTTGTCCATGATAGTGAGGTATTGAGATAGTGAGGTAGTACCAAGTTATAGGTCTCTTTGGACGACCGTGATTGTACGTGGATTTGGGTCGATATAGTTGCCGGATTTGTCACGAATATTGCGTAAAACAATTTCATAAAACTCTTCATCCTGGCTAGTCATACCGATTGTGTCTAGCCAAATATTCCTGTCGTCACAGGTTATAGTGTCTATGTAGACACTGTCTGTCGTCTCGTTGACAACATTGGCGTCTGTAATTGAATATGCGAATGGATCTGATGCTGTTTCGCAGTCTAATGGCTCGTTAAATCCTATCCAAATTTTGTTGAGTTCTACGATCTCGTGCGAATGAATACGTGGCTCAGTTTCGTCTGGATTGATTGTAAGCGCGAGGTGCTGATCTTGTGTTAAGTCGGTACTTAGATATGCGTGCTCTTCGTGTGTTGTGAATGTGTCGCTCTCAAGCGTCGAACCTTGTGGCGCATGGACAATAATTTCATAATGGTCAGCTTCCGTGCCCGGTTGTTTAATCAGGTCGAGCGTGTAGATTCCGTCTTCAACTAGTTCGATTGGGAGATTGTATTCGGCTAAAATTTCTGTTTGCGTAGTAGCATCTAAATATACAATGTTTCCAATCGCATCGTAATTTTCCCATCCTTCGACGTTATCGCTTATCGTTAGTATTTCTGCATCTTTTGGTATGTATGCGCGGAAATACCCTTTGTAATCACCGCTAAGAGGAATGTTTTCTTCGCCATAATGGTCTACTTCTATAGTTAGCCTGCAGTATATTTCATCATCCTGTATATCAACTTCATATGTAATGTCTCTCGTTATGTAGCGATCGTTTTTCATTCCTCCAAGATTTGCTTCATTAACCGCTAAGAGATCTTCGTATTCTTCTGGCATTGTGTCTGCCCATCCAAGCCTTGTGACTTTTTCTTCTAAGCCTTCGTCGGCAAACCACAAGATCATGTGTTTTTCATCCAAATTTTCAGCAATTAGCACGGAAAGGTCGTGATATTTAAAAGGATTTAATATTGCTTTTCTTACAAGGGTTTTGACGACTTCTTTCATGATGTCTTTTCTGTCTGCAATCTCTTCGACACTATGCCTATCTATGTCTGAGACCTCCGCAGAAAGCGTTTCAAATAAGTTGTTTTCGGTTAATTCAAACTCCCCTGCTTTTATAGGTTCATACATACCTACTAAATCTTCCAACGTCGAAAAATCTACCGTAATTATTCCGTCGATTTCGGCTTCTGGCCGAGTAATGTGATAATAATCTATGATTTCTTGGGCTGAATCTCGGAAATCGATGTAGTAATTGGTGTCTCGGAATGTGTAACCCCCGTAAGTTGGGCCTCCAAGAAGCTCCTGCATTGGGTAATGTGGTGGATCTATGTATTCGTGGTCATCCACGTCTCCGTAAACATCATAAAATTGTATTCCTGGGATTCCATGATTGATCTCTAAAACACCATAGGCTGAAATAAATCCTCCTGTTGGCCTGATTTCGTAATTGTTTTGAAAAAGTATTAAATATGTACGACTACCGAATATTGTCCCCGTTAGATTGCACATGTTTGGAAGAAATGTGCGAAGTGGGCCGAGGAAGTAGGTAGTCAGTAGGAGGATAGTCAGTAGTATAGGTAGTACGTAGTACGTAATACGTAGTAGGCGGGATTTTTTCTTGGATTTTTTTGGCATGTTTTATTTTTAGCGTTTTTTTATGGAATTTGTAAGGTTACGAGGGTTGATCAGATGGATGTTTTGTGCTATAATTAGAAGATAAAAAATTTAAATAGACACAAAATGGCCTATAAAGAAGTAAAAAATCAGGTTGAAGTCCAGGAGCATTTGGCTAATAAGCCTTCCTGGAGAATGACCGACGCAGAACTGCAGACTGCTTTGACAGGTATCGGGCTCCCTAAAAGTTTTGAGGTTACACAGGCAGATTCGTGTTTTACTGCTGCGATGGCTCAAGGATTTTATGGAAAGAAATTTCATCAACTTGATCACAATCAACAGAAAGTGATCATTAATGTTGATCTCAGAGCTAGGAAGGCTGGCGTAAGTACGCCTCTCATGCGTCGTGGTGATAAATTTAGAATTTTAATGACTGGTAGTGATGTTGAGTTTGCATTTCAAGTTGGTGAGGCAGCATCTGAATCCAAAACTAAACTTTTTACCCCTGATACAGCTGTGATTGAGGCTGGATTTGGCCATAGTCGTCTCAATCAAGAAATTCTTCATGATACTGATGCAATCGATATTGCTAAGAAGACTGGTAGCATTGTCGCAATATTGAGGGCTCTTGGGTTCAATCCTACTATGGCTGGTCGTAAAAAATTCCTGAAAGACCATCCTGCTTGTTTGGCTTTTATTAATACTAAGGTAGATCCCGGTATCTCTAATGTTGATACCGATTATAGTGGTACTGGTTCTCAAAATACCGCTTTTGCGGAAGGGGTAGGTGATAATTATGAAAGTTTGTTGGAAGACGGTCGTGCTGCAGCACCGCCGCCGCCACCTCCTCCGCCTGTTCCGAGTGGTCGTTGTTCTTCAGGTAGTCCTCCACCTCCGCCTGTTCCGAGTAGTCCTCATCGTACTGCAGCTCCAAGAGAAGTTCGACAGTTTGGGCGCAGATTAGACCGTTTTACAAAACAGCAATTAGATCCAACAGCTATTGAGGGGGTTCTTGGACCTAGCCTTGGACTTACAGGAGTTAGAGTGAGCGTTAACACTGCAAGTACAACTCCTCAGGCTACAACGACTTCTGTTGTTAGTATTTTTTACAATGGGAGACTAGCCGAAGTCTCACTTGATTTATCCTTATCTACTGATAAAAAAAGCATTGTTATAAACAAGGGTGGTACAGAATATCCAGATGTTATAAGTGCTATAACAGATGAAGCTGAATCTCTTAAGTTGACATGGGTGCAAGGCGAGGTAATGAATCTCACGGATGCTGAGTGGGTTGACCAAGTTACAGCCCATGATGGCGTCACGAAGCTTGTTTGTTTCGGTGGTTCTGCTGAAAGAGCTAAAGCTGTTGCTTATGCCACAGCTAATACAGGTGTCAGAGTTGTTTATATGGGCGATTCTAGTGCGTATGCTCGACTTGCTTTAGGGTCGGGGACCGATAAGGGATTCCGGTTTTACGACGCAAATGGAAAAGTATCTGGGAATGTTATTCCGTCAGATGCAGATCTTTAAATCTCTTGATTACGAACTCTTTATCAAGAGCTTCCAAGAACCATCCGGCTTGAGGGCCGGAGTCTTTGCCGAGCAAGGCTAGATAAATTGCTTGGAAGGCCTCGCGTGGCTGAAGCGGCGAGTTTTTGCGGATATCGTGGATTTTTGCGTGAAGTTGTTCGCCTTCTAACTCTTCTTCTTGCATTGCTGAAGCTATTTTTGATAGGAAGTTTTTTTGGTCTGCCGAAAGCTCTACTGGTGGTGTCTTTTCTTGTACCTCGAATACGAACGCTTCTGGGGCGTAGGATTCTAACCATTTTTTTCCGTATTTGACTCGAGTTGAGACCTCTTCTTTGTCTTCTTGTGTAAGATCTTCCCCTTTTAAATCCGTGACTTCTTTTTCTGCGTCCATGTGTGGCATTTGGAGGAAGAAAATTACGCGAGTGAAGCGCGGAAGATAGTGTTCAATCGGATCCGCGCCGGTTGTTTGTGAGTAATGAAAAAGCCTGCCGTGATCTGGGATTTCTGGTTCTTTGCTGAAAAACTGCTCAGCGGCTTTGTCGTGTTGGTCGAAAAGAACTGGCACTGTTGAGCCTTCTGGGTTGAATTCGATTGGACGGCGTGGGGGTTTTTGAATCATCAAGAATCTGAGGAGTTCTGGTGGGAGCAAATCGGCTATGGCTTTTGCTGTTGCGCCTTCGCCTTTTGACGAGCTCATTTTTGCACCACCTACCAAGAAAAATTCGTAAGGAATGTTGTATGGAACCGGCATTTCTAAGATCTCTTTGCAAATCCTCTCCGAGATATCGTGGGATCCACCTGCTGCGTTGTGGTCTTTGCCGGAGCCTTCGATTGTTACCGGAAGTCCTGCCCATTTAACTGCCCATTCTACTTTCCATGGGAGTTTTCCTCGTCCGTCATATGGGTTGATTTCTCCTTCGTGTCCGCAGCCTTCTGCCCAAGTGACCATGTTCGGCATACATTTATATGTGACTTTGTCGCCATTTATGCCTGTAACTTTTGTTGTGCCGATTTTGCCGCATTTTTCGCAGACTACTTGCAGAGGGTACCAGTCTTCTGGTTTTTCTGAACCGCTGACTTCTTTGTAAATTTGGCGGATTTTTTTTGGGTGAGCTAGAACCTTTTCGATCCATTTATTGTAAGTACCGTCCATGTACAGATCTTTGGCGCGGATAATTTTTGGGTCGAAACCAATACTTTTGATTACTTTTAAAAATTCGTCTCCGAAATATTCTGCGTAATTTTCAAAATTTGGATCTGGGGATGGAACAGTATAAAGCGGCTGCCCCATATATTTTTTGTATTCTTTTTCGTCGAGATAAACTGGAAGCCCGTCCATTGGGTCAAAATCATTGAATTCAAAATAATATTCGGCCTTTTTGCCACGCTCGCGAAGAGCTTGTGCGACAATGCCGTGGACGACTAGTCCTCGAAGTGATCCGACGTGGACACGTCCAGACAAAGTCTTTTCGTCACGGATTATGAATGTGTCTTGGTCAGGATATTTTTTTATAATGTCTTCTGCAATCTCATCTACCCAGAACATGGTTAGTTGTAGTTAGTAGTAGTAGTGTTGTAGTTGGTTGTAGTAGTAGTATAGTGGTTTTTCAGGAAAATTTAAGGTTAAATTCCATCATTAAAAAATAGCACTACTACACCACAACTACCATTACATCTGCTACTACCTAAAAAGCAACCGGCACCGGTCCTGCGCTTGGTGCGCCTTCTGGCTTGCGCTTCTTTTCTATGTCGTAGAAGCGCATTTGTTCCTTCTTGAACATTAATTCGACTCGGCCGACAGGACCGTTCCTATGTTTTCGAATATAAAGATCTGTAACTCCAGCACGTTCTGTGTCTTCTTCATAATAGTCTTCGCGGTACATCATGAGTACGAGATCTGCATCTTGCTCGATCGCTCCGGATTCACGGAGGTCTGATAGTTGAGGGATTTTGCTTGGACGTTGTTCTACAGCACGAGACAACTGCGAAAGTGCGATAATTGGGATTCGGAGTTCACGAGCTAACGACTTGAATGATCTTGAGATTTCGGAAATTTCCTGAACACGATTTGTGATTGAAGAACCTCCTTTGCCGGCGCTCATAAGCTGAAGGTAGTCTACGATTAGCAAGTCGAGTCCATGCTCTGCCTGTAGACGACGAGCTTTAGCTCTGAGCTCTGCGATTGATCCACTGATAGAGTCGTCGATAAATATCTTTGATTGATTTAGTTCATCCATAATTGACCCTACTCTTGCGAAATCTTCTTCTGTTAGACGCCCTGTACGCATCTTCCAAGAGTCTACCGCTAGGAGTGAGCAAAACATACGCTCTACAAGTTGCTCTTTCGACATTTCCAGAGAGATGACGCCTACGGACTTGCCTGCTTTGGAAATATTCTGAGCTATGTTGAGAGCGAAAGATGTCTTACCCATTGACGGTCTAGCAGCCAAGACGACGAGGTCTGATGGTTGCAACCCTGACAGCATGTTGTCGAGCGATTTAAAGCCCGTTGGTATACCTCGGTATTTGTCTTTTGCTTCTGGGTCGTGGAGATCTGAAATTTTTTCGTATGTTTGGGCGAGGATGTCCTTTATGTGTACGAATTTGTCTTTTAGGAAAGTTCTCGATACCGCAAATATGTTTTTCTCGGCTTCTTCGATGAGTTCGTCAATTTCTTCATTCTCTTTAAAGCCAAGAGCTGAGATTTCTTGACCTGCCTTGATTAGTTTGCGAAGTGTTGATTTCTGTTTGACTATCACAGCGTACTGAACAATATGTGATGCTGTAACGACTTCATTGATTAGTTCTGTTAGATAAGCGTTCCCTCCGACGGTTTCGAGCTCTCCATTCTCTTTTAGGTAATTGCTTAATGTTAGCAGATCGATTGGAGCTCTTTTGGCAAAAAGTTCCAAGATGCCTTTGTAAATTATGCAGTGATTGTCGTAATAAAAATCTTCTATGCTGACCATATCAGCAATTTTGATAATTGCATCTTTGTCCAAAAGGAGCGACCCGAGGACAGATTTCTCGGCTTCTAAATTATGAGGCGATGTTTGTAAGTCTTGCGCCATGATAAACAAGTAACGGTAGGGATTTTGTACTTTACTCTTTTTTTTGGGTGGTGCAATTTTTTGGACTTGACGGTGGCAGGTGATGTATGGAGCTCATCCTTATTTGTATTCTATCGTGCCTGCTGCTGTCGTTGTGTATTCTTCTAAGAATGTATCTGGGTTCTCAGTTTTCATGCGTTCCATCATTGAAATGCCTACCCAGTTTAATGTCCCATATAGCAAATTGTGTCTTTCAAGCGTACCTAGCTGATGTAACCCTACGATGCCATTATGTACTACTCTAATCCCTTCTAATCCACTGCCGGCAAGATCAGAAAAAATTGCATCCATTCGTTCGAGATCTCCGTTGCAACCATGCAGGTTTAGCAATAGCTCGAGTGCTCTTGTTCCGTTCTGAACTGCGAGATTTTGCTGATCAGCATCTGCTAATTCGGCTATGGCTGCATCTATTTGTGGCTTAGTTTCACTACCATCTAGTTCATCTCCCACCAAAAGTCCTCTAACCATGATGTCCCTGTATATTCTATAGTTTTCATCTGCTCTTTGTAATCTTGTTGCGTCATCTAACCCTTCTTTTGGGCCTTGCTGCGTATTGATGCGTGCTATTTTCTCAAACAAATATAGCGCCCTGGCGATTCTTTGTTTGGCTTCTAATGGCATGTCTACCCTTGTTATAATATGTTCAGCTGATTCGGCGATATTGGTATAATCTTCCCATTGAAATCTGTGCTCTTCGTCGTCTGAAGTGTCTGTGTATGTACGCATATTTCCCATTGCGTCTGCTAATTTTGCGTATTCACCTGATAGTCTTTTTGGCATTTCTGGTTGTATTGTTGGATCTGTTGCCCTGTCTGCTAGAAGGTTGGACTCTGCTAGATACAGCGTCATCATCTGTAAGTTCTCTATGCAAATACGCATTACTTCTTGCGTTTGGGTATCTTGCAGTTCGTTTGCTAATGCTTGATTGCATGCACTGAGGTCGTCTGGGGTTTCAAGCGTATATGTTGGATAATTTCCTCCGCCTGGCGCTTTTATTCCTGCCATAATAACGTGTTTTTAATTATTTGGCGCAGAAGGTATCATTTTTGAGGTACATTGTTAAGTCTTTTTTTAATAAAAATTTAAGGGGGTGGGTTTAGAATTCTAGAGTTTTAGAAATATGGATAATATAGGTGAAAAATTGGCGGCAAGGTATTTAGAGGGTTTGGGATACGCGATTCTTGAGCGGAATTTTCGATATAAAAATTTGGGCGAGATTGATTTGATTTGTCGCGATAAGGATGAAGTGGTTTTTGTAGAAGTGAAAATGAGAGGGAGCAGCGATTTTGGGATGCCGGAAGATGCTGTGGATGCGCGAAAATTACAGAAGATCATGCGTGTAGCGGAGATTTATTTGAGTGGCAACGAGAAGTGGCGGATAGATGTCGTGGTGATTTTGGGAACTAAGCTTGAACACTTGCAAAACGTGCTATAATTTCGAGGCTTTAATAAAAAATCAACATGAAAAAGAAACTTATATTAATGGCTCTGTGCGTTATTGTCCTAGGAGTTGGATTTTTCTATTTAGCTTTCAAAGGTGTTTACGGAGAGGCTGTTTTGCATTCGACTGTATTTCCATATCAGGTTCAGTTTGTCTCGGATACCGAGGCGGTTTCCTATGAGTGTGATGCTGCAGAATGTTCTTATGCTTTGGGTATTGGTGATTATGAATTATTTATAGATAAGCAAGGATATTACGTTGTCCAAGATAGCTTTTCTTTGGAGAAAGATGATGTTTATGAATTTGTGGTGGAGCTTGAAGTGATCCCGGATTTGGTCGAAAGCGAGCTAACGGTTTCCGAGGTAGACGAAGCTTTGTTTGATATGTGTTATAGAGATGCCGCGGTTTGCGACTTGGATGATTTGTTTTCTCTCGTGGAAGATTCTGATACTGGGTATGTGACTTTATGGGAGGGCGAAGTGCGACGTGCAACTTTTACTAAAGGAATGCGTGATGGTATGGTTTTTGTGCGACCTGATTTGAATGGGGCATTGGTTTATGATGCTGAAAGTTTTGATGCTTATTTTGTGAATTTTCTTGAGGATACTAGAACGTATTTATTTACTCTTGAGGATTTAAATGAGGTTATGTTTGCCGAAGATGGATATGTTGTTGACGTCGGCACTTTATATTGGTGGCGTGATGATGAGCTTATTAGCTTGCCGTTCAATTGGGGACTTTCGCAGCTTACCTATATGGGTGATCGATTGTACTTTTTAGCTGAAGCTTCCGAACTTGGGGATGATGTTTCCGCAGAAGGAGTTGTCGTTGGGAGCTATGATGGTAGCAGTGTTTATGTGATTGTTGATGGGCTCGACATTGAAATTGAAAATTCCGTAATGGCAAGTGATGGTGAGTCCGTGTATGTCAAAAGTGGTGATGAGGTTTTTGAGTTGCGAGAATAGTTAGGGTTTTGGCGGTAGGTTCCTTCACTTACGTATAAGTACGTTCTTTCGCCTGTTGTCGGGAACTTTATGTTGCGAATTATTTTTCAGCTTTTTTTAAGGTCGGTGTGCTAATACTTCTGTATTACATACTAATTTTTTCTTAAAAATGTCTGCAATAACTTTTTCTGCTATGTTGCGCGCTGCTTCTAGCGAAGTTGTGCGTGTTGAGACTCAATTAGCACGTGGACTGCCCTATTTTGTCTTCGTTGGCCTGGCTGATACGTCTGTGCGTGAGGCACGTGATCGTGTGAAGGTTGCTATTCAAAATAGTGGCTTTGAATTTCCACGTTTTAGAAAAGTAGTTAATTTGGCACCTTCTAACATACGCAAAAAGGGGACCCAATTTGACCTGGCAATTGCTATCGGCTTGCTGGCTGCTTCTAAACAAGTAGTTGCTCGGGATATGCTTGAGTCCAGTGTTTTCATTGGCGAACTTAATCTTGATGGATCTATCAGAGGTGTCCCTGGTACTTTGGCTATGGTCGAAGCTGCACGTGATGCTGGATTTAAACGAGTTTTCGTGGGACATGATCGTTTGCCAGAGGCTAATTTGGCAAAGGGGATTCAGGTTCTTGCTCCGAGGTCTCTGAAAGACCTTGTCATGCATCTTAAAGGTGAAAAACCTCTCCAGGAGTTTCGAGATTTCGTATTGAAGTCAGGGGCTTACGAATGTGAGCCTCTTGTAAGAGGTCATTCTATCATCAAGAGAGCGCTTCGGATTGCATGTTTATTTCGTCATCATATTGTTCTTGTTGGACCTCCCGGTATGGGGAAAAGTGTTTTGGCTAGAAATGTAAAAGGGTTTCTTCCTAATCTTAATGATGAGGAGCTAAGTCATGTTGCTAGATTGCAATCATTTTTAACTGAAACTGTTTTGCCTGCCAATATTCGCAGGCCGTTTCGCGAAACAAGTCATACAATAAGTGTTTCTACTCTGCTTCGTGAAATGAGCTTGGCTCATAAAGGGGTACTGATGTTAGATGATTTGCATAATTTTTCTCGTGCACATGTTGATGCCTTGCTTAAGCCAATGGAAGAGAAGGAAGTGACTATGTCTTTTGGCCGGAACAAATCTTCTATGCCGTCTGATTTTATGTTAATTGCTACAATGAATCCTTGCCCGTGTGGCAAGCGATCTATTCTCAATCAAGGTGATTGTGAGTGTGGAGAGTTTTTTCTTAAAAGATTTTCTGCGAAATTTCCAGCCGCCTTTTGGGATAGAGTTGATATGGTTGTTGAAGTACCTAATTTAAAAGAGGAGGAGCTTGTTGATGATAGCGCTGTTTTAGATTCAACAGACGTTTTGGATAGACAACATAGGCGTCTTGAAAAATCTGTTGCAAACTATAATGGTGAAATGAACGTCGCTGATATTGGACATCTGTGCAATGTAAGTCCCCGAGCTGAGGATTTATTGAAACGAGCTCTTAAAATGAAGCTTGTTTCGGGACGTGGATATTTCAATACCATAAAGGTTGCACAGAGTATTGCCGACATCGAAGGTCACCCCAAAATAGAACCTCAGGATATTGCTGAAGCTCTATCGTACAGACGTGTGGTGTTGTGAATTATTTCCCCGGTGATTCCTGAGCCGCATAATACTGCACTGTCCCATCTAGGAAAGCAACCCACTCATCTACAGTTGCAGATTCTCCTTCCAAATGTCCATCTGGGAAAGAGTGTAAGCTCGTAGGAGAGTTCCCATTCCCTCCTCGAAATACTTCTGCATTCATCTCTCCATCTGTTGCTGATGGTTTAGGGCCAAGGATTACCAATACTTTCCCTCGGCAAGTTGCCGATGCTGCAACTCTTTCGGTCGCTGTCACAAGATTTCGAGCATATGCTGCTTGAGGGTCTTTTACAGATACAACCAGAACTAGTCCGTTGCTTCGTGCGGCTTCTAGATGTACTGCTGTGGCGTTTTCTGTCTTAAGTACTGTGCCTCGTGCTCTGTTGGCATCTCCGACATATGTGTGTGGGCCAGCTTCTTGGGTTCGAGGAGGTGGAATAAGAATTTCTGTTCCTTGCTGCCCAGTTGCCGTTCTTCCTGGGATCACGATTTCTGTTCCTGCTGATGATGGTGTCGCATCGGCTCTTGCTACTTCTGCTGGATGTCTTTGTTTCATAACTTGAATCAATCCTTCGAGTGTTACTAATCTTCCTGCCATTTTTGTCTGGTCATTATGCTCCCCTGGTTCAAAATTTATACCAAGCTGGCTATATAATTCTCTAGGTGTTGGCGATTCTGAAGCGCCTTCTGACCCTGCTATAACTCTAATGTCCATATCGCCAGGGGCTTCGTCAGCTTGTGGGGCTGTGATTACTAGAATTTTTCCTTTACAAAGTTCTGATGCTGCGATTTGGTCCAAAACAGATCTAATGCCTGCTGCTTCTGGCTTCGATTCGTCCAGGTAAACTATCAGAGCAACTCCGTATAAATCAAACGCTTCTAGAAGTACATGACTTCCGTTTGCTACGGCTAAAACTTGTCCTTGTGCACGATGAGATGCTCCTACGGTTTGGTATGGGGCTTGTTCTGCTGCTACCGCAGGGGCTCGTCTTTCTTCTCCTTCTCCTCCTCCTGCAAATGCAGGTGTTGCTGCAGCTAGCGCTGCTAATACGGGCAGCAGTTTGCGCAAGCTTGCAACGCTGGGTGTTCTTATTCCTTGTTTCATAATAATTTTAGGTTAGGTGGTGCTTAGGGTTTTTTATCTTAGGCGCTTTTGGCGCTTTTTGTCAATAGCCTCGGTGTTGATTTAAATTGTCGACGATGTTTTTGATTGCGGATCATTCGCGCTTCCTGTATAGTCCTCCGCAGAATATGTTTTTAAAGAAAAATACATCTAGCGTTTCGCTCCATATTACGGTGACCTTCTAGCGCTCACTCAAAGGGGCGTTTTTTTTTATAAAAATCCTTTCAACATGAACAGAATCAAGCCTAAAAGAGTCCTTATACTCGGTAGCGGAGCCCTGAAAATAGGTGAAGCCGGTGAGTTCGATTACTCTGGGTCTCAAGCTATTAAGGCTCTCAAAGAAGAGAAGATCAAGACCGTTCTTGTTAACCCGAATATCGCGACCAACCAAACCAGCCAGGAGCTTGCCGATAAGATTTATTTTTTGCCGGTTAATCCTTATTTTGTTGCAAAGATTATCGCTCGAGAAAAGCCGGATGGACTTTTTCTGAGTTTCGGCGGACAGACTGCGCTCAATTGTGGAGTGGCGTTGAAGAATTCCGGTATACTTGAAAAATATGGCGTCGAAGTTCTTGGGACCCCGGTTGAGACTATTGAAAAAACTGAGGACCGTGAGTTATTTAATAGAGCTCTTGCTGAAATTGATGTCAAAGTTCCACGAAGCAAGGCTTGTGAGTCTGTCGAACGTGGACTTAATGCGGCTAAAGCTATTGGCTACCCAGTAATTGTTCGTGCTGCTTTTGCTCTTGGCGGGAAGGGAAGCGGTTTCGCAAACGATGAAAAGGAGCTCAAAAAACTGCTTGAAAATGCTTTTGCTTATAGTCCACAAGTTCTTGTTGAGGAAAATCTAAAGGGGTGGAAAGAAGTTGAGTACGAGGTTGTACGTGATGCTTATGACAACTGCGTGACAGTTTGTAATATGGAAAATTTTGATCCGCTTGGGATCCATACTGGCGAGAGTATTGTTGTTGCTCCGTCACAGACTTTAACAAGTAGTGAGTATCACAAGCTTCGTGAATTGGCGATTAAGACTATTAAGCATCTTGGCATTGTTGGCGAGTGTAATATCCAATATGCATTAGATCCTGAATCTGAAGATTATCGTGTGATTGAGGTGAATGCGCGGTTGTCGCGGTCGTCCGCTTTGGCTTCGAAAGCTACTGGTTATCCACTTGCTCACGTTGCTGCCAAGCTGGCTCTTGGGTATAGCTTGCCTGAACTGAAGAATGCTGTGACCAAGAATACGACAGCTTGTTTTGAACCGGCGCTTGATTATTTAGCTCTTAAAATTCCTCGCTGGGATCTTGATAAATTCCGTAAAGTTTCCCCGCAGATCACTACCGAGATGAAATCTGTAGGAGAAATTATGGCCCTTGGTCGAAGTTTTGAAGAAGTTATGCAAAAAGGTTTGCGTATGTTGCAGGTTGGATTTTATGGGCTTACTGGCAATGAGAGACTTGGTATTAGCGCAGAAAAATTAAAACAAGAGATTGAAGTGCCGACTCCGAAGAGGATCTTGGCAATTGTTGAGGCGATGCATCAGGGGTGGAGTGTCAGCAAGATTAATCGTTTGAGTGGAATCGATAAGTGGTTTTTGGATAAGGTCAAGAATGTCGTCGATACTGAAACCGATCTTAAGAAGAAAAAACTTCCGCGAGATCTTGTATTAAAAGCTAAAAAACAAGGTTTCTCAGATATGCAAATCGGTATTTGCACAGATAAAAAAGAGCTTACCGTCCGTAAATTACGCAAAAAAATGGGAGTTGTGCCGGCAATTAAACAGATTGATACCATGGCTGCGGAATGGCCGGCTAACACAAATTATCTTTATCTGACCTATCATGGAGATAAGCACGATGTTACGAGAACTACTCGTAAAAAGGCTATCGTTCTTGGTTCGGGGCCTTATTGCATTGGATCTTCTGTTGAGTTTGATTGGTGCTGTGTTACTGCGACTAAATATCTGGCAAAAGAAAAATATGAGACTATCATGATTAATTACAATCCTGAGACTGTTTCTACAGATTACGATATTTGTGACAAGCTTTATTTTGACGAGCTTTCTCTTGAGAGAGTTTTGGACATTTATGAATTTGAAAAGCCGCGTGGAGTTATTATTTCCACTGGGGGGCAGATACCTAATAATTTGGCGGTCAAACTTGATCGTGAGAATGTAAAAATTCTTGGAACGAACCCGAAAGATATTGACCGGGCTGAGAATCGGCATAAGTTTTCTGCAATGCTGGATCAGCTCGAAATTGATCAGCCTAGGTGGAAAGATTTTTCTCGCCCGGAAGATGCTTATAGGTTCGCTAAAGATGTTGAATATCCTGTGCTGGTGCGGCCGTCTTATGTTCTTTCTGGAGCGGCGATGAATGTGGCGCAGAATGAAGATGAGCTTAGGTCTTATTTGTCGAAGGCCGCACGCATTTCTACAGATGCGCCTGTCGTCATCAGTAAGTTTGAGAAAGGTGCGAAAGAAATCGAGATTGATGCTGTTGCCGCGAAAGGCGAGGTTGTGATTTGGGCAATGGCGGAACATGTTGAGCATGCTGGAGTTCATAGCGGGGATGCGACAATTGTTTTGCCTCCGCAGAAGCTTTATTTGGAGACGATTAAGAGAATTCGGCAGATTACTAAGCAGATTGCAAAGGCGCTTAATATTACTGGGCCTTTTAATATTCAATTTTTGGCGAGGAACAATGATATTAAGGTTATTGAATGTAATCTGAGGGCTAGTCGGAGCTTCCCGTTTAGTTCTAAAGTAACTGGATATAATTTTATCGAGCTTGCGACGCAAGCGATGCTCGGAGCGAGTCCTCGCACTATGAAGAAGGTTTATTACAGAACTCTTGATATCGATCATGTTGGCGTAAAAGTGCCTCAATTTAGCTTCTCTCGTTTGAAGGGGGCTGATCCAGTTCTTGGAGTTGAGATGGCTTCGACTGGCGAGGTGGCTTGTTTCGGTGATGATGTTGAAGAGGCTTTTCTGAAAGCTATGATCTCTGTTGGGTTTAAGATGCCTAAGAAAAATATTCTTCTCAGTATTGGGCGAGTTGAAGACAAGGCTGAATTTATTGAATCTGCAGAAAAGCTTAGAGCAATGGGGTATTCACTTTTTGCAACTTGTGGGACAGCTGATTTCTTAAAAAAGCGTGGCGTAGTTGCTCATAAATTAAATAAAATCGGCGAAGGATCTCCTGACTTGGACGATTATTTGAAAGAAAGGAGTATCGATTTAGTAATAAACATTCCGCGAAATTATAGTCACGAAGAGATGACTGCTGGCTATCAAATCAGACGTCGCACAATAGATTTAAATATACCTCTGATTACCAATCTGCAGGTCGCAAGGTTAATGGTGAAGACTATGGAGAAGTATGAAATTGAAGATCTGAAGATTAAGGGATGGGATGAATATAGCAATTAGTGCTCAAATGGCTTGTGCAAAGTAATTGACACATTGCTTGTGTAATGGTTTTGTTACAGGCTTCTATAAGGTGTGATCGTGGTTTGTCAGCAGGTTTTAACGACATTTTTCTTGACCATGCCTCTTGACAAATTCGTATTTGGCGGTTAGAATCGCTCTCTACCATTTGATCACTCTAATTGCTATGTTAGGCGATGTTTTCAAAGCTTTAGGCTTATCATCGAAGGATGAAAAAATCTATTTAGCAGCCTTGGAGCTAGGATCTCAACCGGCTAGCGTAATTGCGCGTAAAGCTGAATTTAGCAGAGTGGACACTTATAATCATCTTAAACACTTATGCTCGAGAGGTATTTTTAAGATGAAAAGTCATAATAACATCAAACATTTTTATCCCTGTACCCCGAACAAGCTTTTGGACATGCTCAAAATCAAACGGCTTATTATTCTTGAAGCTGAAAATAAGTTGAAAATGTTAATACCTGTGCTTCCTGCTAATACTTAGGCAAAGCCATATCAAGGCTATTGTTTTTTCGCTTTCTTAAAGGTAGAATCGCTCTGCATTTTTCCTTTAAATTACTTTCATCATGCCTAAAAAAGCTCAGAAAAACACAAAGAAACTCAAAAAAGGACTCGCTCAAATGCTGAAAGGCGGGGTTATTATGGACGTTGTAGATCCTGAACAAGCCAAGATTGCTGAGAATGCAGGAGCTGTCGCTGTTATGGCTCTAGAGCGTGTGCCTTCTGATATCCGGAGAGACGGCGGCGTTGCTAGAATGAGCGATCCTAAAATGATAAAGGGAATCATGAAAGCTGTTTCTATTCCGGTAATGGCGAAGGTTCGTATTGGCCATTTTGTTGAGGCTCAAATCCTTGAGGCTCTTGGGATTGATTATATTGATGAAAGCGAGGTTTTAACTCCTGCTGATGAAGAAGCTCATGTAGACAAATCTCAATTCAAAGTGCCTTTTGTCTGTGGAGCTACCGGGCTTGGAGAAGCGATGCGCAGAATTGATGAAGGCGCTGCGATGATCCGTACGAAAGGTGAAGCTGGAACAGGGAACGTAGTAGAAGCTGTTCGCCATTGGAAGAAAATTATGCGTGAGCTTGATGCGCTTACAAAGATGAATGCTAAGCAGAGGAAAGAAGCTGCTGCTGACATGCGCGTATCTCTAGAACTGGTTGAAAAGGTTGCTAAAGATGGAGAATTCCCCGTTGTGAATTTTGCTGCTGGAGGAATCGCAACTCCTGCTGACGCTGCGATGATGATGCAACTTGGATGTGATGGTGTTTTTGTCGGAAGTGGGATTTTCAAATCTTCTGATCCTAAGAAAAGAGCCAAGGCTATTGTCGAGGCTGTGATGCATTTCAATGATCCAGCGAGAGTTGCTAAAGCTTCTGAAGGGCTTGGTGAAGCGATGGATAGTCTTGAGATCGGGAAACTTGAGGATAAGTTTGCTGACCGGGGCTGGTAGAGAGTTTTTTATGAATATCTTTCGCTCCCGGGAAAGTCTCGCATTATCCGGCGAGACGTTTCCAAGGTCGCTCTAGATATTATAAAAACCTTGAGCTAGTGTTCTTCCAGTAGCTATACCATTTACTACTCACTACGTACTACATATTACAAACTACTCATGAAAGCAGGTGTGCTCGCAATTCAAGGTTCAGTGACTGAGCATGTTTCTGCTCTTAAAAGGGCGGGGGCAGATGAAGTTATTGAAGTACGTACTTGTGAAGATCTTGAGCAAGTGGATTGCTTGGCGATGCCTGGAGGCGAGAGCACGACTATTGGGAAATTACTCAAGCTAGAGGGTCTTGATAAGGCTATTAAGAAGCGTGCCCGCGCTGGCATGCCTGTTTATGGAACTTGTGCTGGGGCTATTTTGCTTGCGAAGACTATTTCTGGCGAGCAAAAGGCTGACAATCTTGGCTTGATGGATATAGATGTTGAGCGGAATTCTTACGGGAGGCAGCTTGATAGCTTTGAGACTGATATTGAGGTTTTTGGAAAGCTATTGCATGCGGTTTTTATTCGGGCACCGAGGATTTTGAGTGTTTCGGATGACGTGGAAATTTTGGCTAAATACAAATCTGATATTATAATGTGCCGCCAGGGGAGTATGTTGGTTTCAACTTTTCATCCTGAGCTAACCGATGACCCTGCTGTGCATAAATATTTCTTAAAAATGTGTGATGCAAAATCTTAGAGAATTTTTCAAAGCTATTGGAGATGATCCTGATCGAGAGGGGCTGCTTGAGACGCCTGAGCGTGTCGAGCGCATGGTGAAGAAGCTTTTTGGTGGCTACGGGAAAGATCCGAAAGAGGTTATCAAGACTTTTGACGGGGAGAATTATGACGAGATGATTGTTGTTAAAGATATTGAGTTTTTTAGTACTTGTGAGCATCATATGATGCCTTTCTTTGGGAGAGTTCATATTGCTTATATCCCTAATGGGAAGATTGTTGGTCTTTCAAAATTCCCAAGATTAGTAGAGATTTTTGCTCGTAGATTGCAAAACCAAGAGCGCCTTACCCAACAAATTGCAGATGCGCTTGATGAAACATTACATCCACGTGGCGTTGCTGTTATTATTGAAGCGAAGCATCTTTGTATGATGGCACGCGGTGTTGAAAAACAGAATAGCAATGTGACGACTTCAGCTTTGCGCGGACTGTTTAAAAAGAATACCGATACCAGAAACGAGTTTTTAAAACTGATTAATGGCTAAATATCTTCCAAAAAATATCGACGAACTTATAACCGAATTTAACCGTTTGCCTGGGATTGGCCCTAAGACTGCGCAGAGACTTGCTTTTCATATTTTAAAAAGTCCTGATTTTGCTGCTCGTGACTTGGCGGATGCTCTTACTCGGGTTAAAGATGGAATTGTGTTTTGCCAAGAATGTTTTACGCTGGCTACTTCCGAAAAATGTGATATCTGCAAAGACGAATCGCGTGATCGCAGTACTGTTTGTGTTGTAGAAGATCCGATGGATTTGATCGCTATCGAAAAAACCGGCGAATACAAAGGTCTGTATCATGTTCTGCATGGAGCGATTTCTCCGCTTGATGGCATTGGGCCCGATGAGCTTAAGATGAAGGAATTACAGAATCGTATTGCAAGTGGTTCTGTTAAGGAAGTTATAATTGCTACTAATCCGAGCCTGGAAGGGGAGGCAACTGGCTTGTATATTGGGAAAATGCTTGCAGATTATGACGTCCGTATTACCCGAATTGCTCGTGGATTACCTTCTGGTGGAGACATTGAATACGCAGATCAAACTACTATTATGAGGGCGATGAGTGGGAGGACTAGCTTGTAGCTTGTAGGTTGTAGCTTGTAGCTGGTAGGTTGTAGGCTGTAGGTTGTAGGAGGCGAAGAGGGTTGACGAAGGTGGTTTTTTGTGGTACTGTTCGCGTTCTATGAGGATAAAACAGTATCTACAACAAGTTTTGACCAGTATTGGCCTTACCGAGGGAGAGGCTAAAGTATATTTTGCTATCTTGAAATCACCAGGTTGCGATGCTTCTTATTTGAAAGGAAAAGTTAAGTTTAGTATGGCCGGTGTATATAAAATATTACACGCCCTTTCCGAGAAAGGTTTTGTCATCCCATCAGAGAAAAAAGGGCCTATTACTTTCACAGCTATACCTCTAGATAAGGTCGCTAAAAAGTTTGAAGTTGATGGCAGAAAGATGCAAAGAACTGCTGGCAAACTGAAAGATATGGCTAGGCTTTCTTCGATGCCTTCTGAAGTTGAAGTTTTTTCCGAGGATGATCTTACTGATTTTTATTTAAATATACCTGCGAAGATTGACGACTTTATTTGGTGCGTTGGCTCTTTTGAAGCTGTTATGAAGTTTTTTGGGCCTACGATTGAGAAAGATTTTATAAAAAGTCGTTCTCGCAAAGGTGCTTTCGCCGATGCGATTATTTTTGATAATAGTGACTATTCGAAGGATCTCGCCGGACGTGATGCTGGTGAAAAACGCGAAACTAAATTTGTGAGAAATGGCGAGTATCCGTTGGAATTTAGCTATCTGTTTGGTGATACGTATTTGAGTTTTTACAAAGATTCAGAGGGCAAGATCAATATGACCAAGATTGAGTCGCCTGAAGTTTCGCGTGCTAAGCTTATACAGTATCAAAAGCTTTGGGGTTCTACTGAAGATTAAGAGCGCGTTTTGCTAAGTATTTATATCGTGCTAAAAACATTTTGTAAGCTTTGGGATTTTTCCAAAGGAATTTCGTCATGTCCGCAATGTATCTAGGCGATGTGTAGAATTTGCGCTCTAATTTATTTCTAAATTTTGCGACGTCGTAAGGCATCTCCATTGCTCCATCGCTTGCGTTGAAAGTACGCCAATCTATACCACCTTCGTCGGTTCTTTTTAGGCGGCCTGATTCGTATGCTTCCCCCCATAAAGCTGTTCCTGGATAAGGAGTTAGTGTCGGTATATATGCTAGGAATAAATTTCTTAATGAGCTGAATTTTTCGAATCCTTTCGTCGTTTCTTCTTGGGTCTCATTTGGGTTGCCTACCATATAATCTCCAACACACAGGATTCCACATTCAAGTGCAAAATCGATAGCTTCCTGCGTAGCTTTGAAATGCTGATCTACTAATTCTTCTGGCGTGGGATTCTCCCTGTATGCAGACTTCTCGTCTCGCGTCATGGTTGCTAAAATCATAGGTTCCTTGCCGTATTTTCTAAGTGTTTTTGGCACAAATGATTCTATTCCTATCGTAAAGCTTCCAAAACCAACTGCAGCCATCCTTTCTAATAGGTTTTTTCGACCTGTTCTCTTGAGCCTAATTAAGTCTGGTGCTGATGCAAATGTATCAAATGTTGTTCCATACTTTTCATGCAATCCTGTTTGTTCTATGAGAGTAACAACCTCCTCTACCCATCTTAAATCGGCAAAAAAATCTTCGTCCGTGAACGTGATTACTTCTGGCTTAAATCCCTCCAAAATTCTTTCTAAATTACCTACCGTTCTGTCTGGACTGAATTTTCTAACTCCTCTCCCGTATGAACTTGCTGTAGAACAGAAGTTACATGAAAATCTGCATGCTCTTTTGGCATGGATACTGAGATCGAGTGCTCCCGTTCTCTTGTCTCTATATATATTCATTGGCAGTCCTTCGTATGATGGATCTGCTAACTTGTCTAAGTCTTCTATTCGACTTGGCTCATTGACATGAATTTCGCCATCCCTCGTAACAATTAGTCCTGGCAAATCTGTTACGTCACTACCTTCTTCTAGTGATTGTATTAATCTCGGCAATGTAATATCTCCTTCCCCTTGTACTGCATAATCTATGTCGGCATCCATTATCTCTTGCAAGCTTTCCTGGTCACTGCCTTCTTGGTAGGCTTTTGCACATCCCCAGACATGCCATCCACCCATAATCGTTGTGATTTCATCGTTTATTCCTTTTGTTATTTTGGCGACTTCGAATCCGTCAGGTGCATTTGGAGTCATTGTTGATATACATACATAGTTTGGTCCGAATTCTCTCAACTCTTGCCTGAAGCTTTCGTTCATTTCCGCGTGGAACATTTTTACAACAAATCCCTCTCTGATTAGTTGAGCTGCTAACGACATTATTCCCGCAGGTGCTTTTTGTATCCCCAATGATTCACCCGCTTTAGCAATAGGCTGAGTTAGTGCTATTTTTGGCCTGTTCATAATAGAGTTGGTTACTTGTAAGACGACCAAAATACATCTTGTTTGGTTGTTTGTTTATTTTTATGCAAAACAGGCCTGTGTCTTTACACTTTACAGGTTGTTTTTACGAAAAATTTTTCTACTATTGAGTAGAAAACTGGAATCTTGCGCTACCTGATCCCGTCAGCCAAGGACTTTCTGTTTGTATATCGAAGTCGTTGTGGATATTTGTAATAACACCTTGCATGTTGTCTTTTTCTAAAGCTCTTATTAGAGCTTTCGTTTTGTCGTGATTCTTGCCTGCGTTAGAAAGATCTAGGCTTGCGTAAGCATCGCGTGTAGACACAGTTTTATTCCCTAAGAGTATTTGAGGATTTAACTTTAGATTTGTATTTATTCGCTCGACCTGTTCTCCATAATGAGTGCCTCTACAAACTCCCCCAAGAATAAAAAACGGCACATCCATGCCAAGTTGTGCTGCGAGTTGGGATAATTCTTGTTGTGTCCGATCTTCACCTAGCACTTTCAAAACCGCTGCTGCATCGCTTGAGCCCCCACCCAAGCCTGAAGCGATTGGGATGTTTTTTTTGATTCTTATTTTTGCATTTGCGTTCAATAACTTGGCTGCCTTGTAAGCGAGATTGTCTGTGTTGTTTAGCTCTGGGATATTTGTTTCTACGATAAGCTCATTTGATGGAAGGATCTCGATTTCATCGTAAAGATCTGGCACCTCACAAATGACTGTTTCGACAAAATGGTATCCAGTATTTAGATCTTTGCCCAATATGTCGAGCGCTAAGTTGATTTTTGCGTGGGCCTTTATTCTAACCATATTCTTGCTAAGGTTACTAAACACTGGCACCTTATTCCTTCGCCTCTTGCGAAAGCTGTGAGCCCGTCGCCGGTATGTGCTGCGATGCTTATTTTTCTTTCATCGATTCCACATAGTTTTGCTATAGATTTTTTTAATTTGCCTGAAATCTTGTCTATTTTCGGCTCTAAGCATTCAAATACAAATTCTATTCCGTCGAGCTCCCAATTTTCGTCGTCCATCAGTTCCAAAATTCGCATTAAATACTCTTTGCTGTCGGTGATCCCTTCTTCGATCATGGGTTCAGCAAACGGGCCAAGCGACCCCAGGCCTAAGCCTTGCAATATTGCCGTAATAAGTGAGTGCAACATGACATCCCCGTCTGAATCTGCTTCAAGTTTTGGGTGTTTTTGGATTTTGATGCTCCCTAGCGTAAGCTGGCCTGACTCAGAAAAAGCATGGCTGTCTTCCCCGAGACCTGCGTTGTATTCTCGTCTAGAAAGCAGCATGTCTTCGAACATATCCAGGTCTGTTTGTGTAGTGATTTTGAAATTCTGGGCTGTGCCTGGAATAAGTTTCGGCTTGATACCAATGTTTTCTGCTAATTGCAAATCATCTGTCGGCTCGTCTTTCGTTGCCTTGATTCCTTCTAGTAGAATTTTGTATTTCAAGCCTTGGGGAGTTTGCATACGCCAGACGTTTTCACGCGGCAGAGTTTCGGTTCTTGTACGTGAAACTTGTCTAATTGTATCTTGCAAGGGTACTCCCACGCCTGCGGCTTCGTGTTTTTCTAGCATGTCTGATACTTTTTTTATTTCGCTTAATGTAGCTAGCGGATTGGCAGCGTTTTGTATGATGATTTTAGAGTTTTCGAGCTGTTTTTTGGGAAAATGCTTTTCCAAAATTTTTACGGCTTTTTTTAGTGATCCGAATCTTGAGTCCGCGCCAGTTATGCGTATGAATTTTTTGTCTATAGCCACATCATTTGCAAAATCATCAAACTCTTTTAATGAGCCCTTTGGGACTACAACTACAATTGCGTCAATGTCTTCTGAATCTAAAAAGGCTGCCATAGAAAAATATACGATAGGCTTGCCTAGCACTTCTACAAAAGCTTTCTTTGTGCCGGCCTGGAGGCGCCAGCCCTGTCCCGCTGCTAAGATTATTCCGATGTTCATGTGTTAGCTTGTTAGCTTGTTAGATTTTTTTTGATTTTTTTGTATATGTCGAGGAATTTTATTTCTCCTGCGAGGAATTTTTGTACTGCTGTGTCGTTTGCTGCCACCAACTTCTCACCTTGGTCTCTATGTTTAAGTGCGATTTTTATTCCTTCAAAAGTATCATGGTCTGGCTCAAAAAATTCCAGTTTTTTGTCTGCTAAATTCAATGTTGGAAAAGATGTTTTTGCACCCAATGCATGTGCAATTGGAATCTGCATATTAGGTAGTGATGCATGAGCTATCAGCGATCCATCTTTGAATTGTACTATCCCGTGCACAAGACTTTGTGGGTGTACCAGGGTTTCGATTTTTTTATATGGGACTTGGAAGAGATGGTGTGCCTCAATTATTTCGAATCCTTTGTTCATCAGAGTTGCTGAGTCGATTGAGATTTTTTTGCCCATCTTCCACGTAGGGTGAGCAAGTGCCTGCTCTGCTGTTACGTTTTTTAAATCTGTTTTTTTCTTCCCGAAAAACGGACCGCCTGAACATGTCAGGATTATTTTGTCTATCATGTCTATATCTCGTCCTTGTAGACATTGGTAGACAGCACTGTGTTCCGAGTCGACAGGGATAATTTGTCCAGACTTGGCTATGTCCATTATTTCGTCGCCTTTTGCTACGATTGACTCTTTGTTGGCAAGGGCAATTTTGTTTCCTGCGTTTAGTGCGGCTAGTGTTGGCTGGAGTCCAGCGAGACCGCTAATTGCATTAACAACAATGTCGCATTTCTCTGCAGCGAGGTCTTCCGGAGCTATTAGTGTTGTCCGTTTGACATTGAACTCCTTGGCCTGAGCCTCGAGTAGTTTTCCGTTTGCATGGGCGCTAAGTCCTACGATTTTGAATTGGTTTTTGGCTGCGCGAATAACATCTAGCGTCTGACGGCCGATTGACCCCGTAGAACCTAAGATGATTACTTTTTTCATGCTGGATCTGGGATTTTAAACAAGATGTAGTCTCCCTCTTCGACGACCACTTCCAAGTTTTCCTGGCCAAACGCATAAAGATCGGCATACCTATTGGCCACGGCGTCTGTTGCTAGTAAATAGTCGCTGAGTGCGTATGTGTAATCCAATGCAATATATTCTACCCCAAGCTCTTGGAAAATTGTGACTATTTCGTCGTAGGAGCTACTGAATAACATACATGCATATATGTCTAAACGTTCGTCGTATACAAATTTGGCGTTTATTGATGCTAGGTGATATGAGGTTGATCCTCCGATTCTATATATTGTTAGCGCTTCTTCATCATCAACTCTATCGAGATTTTTTTCGGTCTCTGCAAGGCCAGGGCTATTTAGAGCTACATATTTTTCGCTATCTATTAAGTTGCCGGTATATGACAATTGATTTATCCCCATAAAAGAGGCCCCTTTGATCATTACCGCCATAATTATGGTTATTGTGATGGCGATTTTGGGCAAAGCAGCCAACGTGCCTTTTTCTTCTTTATCTTCAGCAACTTTACCAACTAGAATCAAAAGCCCACAGACACCCATGTATCCGTACCATGGTATCCCTTTGAAGAAGAATATTAGGATTGCGAAGTACAAGATCGCTAGTTTTGCGATATTCTTGGAGGTCTTGTCGTTACGCTCAATTAAATACCACATCATCAACGGGAATAAACCTAAAAAGATCATTGTAGGGTCAACGTAAATAGCATCAAATCCAGGGTTCATTGTCATTTGCCATGGCATTTTGATTAGGCTTATCAGCCCTGCCAGCTTACTTTCTTCGTCCCCTCTGCCTATCACGTAATCTTCAAATTCGTTATATGGATTATAATATTCTAAGTCGCAATATTCACTAGGGTCCCAACTTAAGACCTCAGTATCTGCTTTAGCCGAATGGTAGCTATTAATACCAAGGGGTATCCCATCTATTATTGTGTTTTTTACAACCCATGGAGCTGTCGTTGCAAAAATGATCGCAAAAAATACTAACACTTTTTTGAGAGTATTAATTTTTATTTTAGTTTCGCGAATAGCTAATCCCGCAGTTAAAAGCCCTGTAATTGTTAATATCCATCCTGATATTTGGATTGCTTTCTCTGATATACCAAATCCTTCTCCTCCTCCAACACCTAATAAGGCCAACCCTAGCATCATAACTCCTACTCCTATTCCACCTTTGCTGTTTGTGAGTTTTGTTGCTATTGCAGATATAAATATTATCAGTGTTATTCCTGCGGTGATTTTTATTCCTACACTTACTCCAATTATTAATGCTGCTAGATAGAGCCATTTATTGTCGTTATTTTTGAGCCATTTTACAAAAACATATGCGGCAATAAGCAAAAAGAACAACAGTGGTAAATCGTTTTTTATATCTATTCCCGATTGGAATATTACAGTTGGGATTGAATAAAATAGCCCCGTCAGTGTAATGGCTGTTTCTTTTTTCAAAAACGTTTTCAAAAACAAATATAGCGCTGCCAAAGCTAAAAGCCCTCCTCCGAAATTTACAAACAATTGTAATTGTGCATCATCCGTGAATGCTCCAATTGTATTCACAAGTTCCCAGTTATACATACCGCCTGATTCGACTAGCAATTTCCCGGTTTGTGCGATTTTTTCAGGTATGTACATATAGTAATTTGCATCGTCCCATCCTATTGGCATAGGCCGAATGATACTCAACATGTTGTATGTAAACATAATTATCATCGCAACTATCGCCCAGAATGACAGTGATTTTATATCGATTTTTCCTGGGACAAAGCCTTTGGCTGCAACCTTTAACACACCTAATACATCGCGCCAGCTAAGTCCTGCTAAAATCACTAGCGCTGTTATAACGATTGTCCCCGTTGCTAGCCCCAAAATCGCTGCTACAAATACAACCATCATATATGTTATTAGTCCGATCGCTGTACTAATTAAGAATTCGCTTAGGGCACGAGGAGTTGTTTTCCATTTTTTCCCTATGTCTGTAAATCTAAGAACTCTGTGTCCAATCGCATACGCGCCAAGAACAAGTAAAAGAAGTGCTCCTAGATTTAGCAAAATCGTGGACTGCAAAAACCATGTGCTCTGGAAAAACCCAACTTTTGTAAAGTTATCTTGAACTTCTTCTGGAAGAATTTCGATTAGGCTGTTTGCATCGGTTGTTATTGTTCCATCTTCAATGATGATGTACATACCCTCTTCTGGCTCCACCCCTTCTGGCAACATTCCCCAAGATTCTTCATCCTGGAATATTGTTCCGCCTTCATATAAAGCCAGGTCTGTATTAATTTGATATCCATACAGCAATCCCGTTGTTATCAACATTATCCCTAGCACAGCTTTCCACAAGGATATTTTAAACTCGAGTAATTTTCTTTTTTTGAAATGATTCCATGCTATTTGCAGCCCGAGCAAAATACTGGCCCCTACTAATGCACCTATAAGGCCGTAGGCAATTCTTCCTATAAATTCAAACGACTCTAAGTAATACGCATGATTATCTATGAAATAAAAATAACCGACCACAATAAGCCACAGCACGGCTACTATGATTTTGACTGTTTTCTTCATGAAGTTTTCTTTTTAAGGTGATTTAAAATTTGGCTATATGATGCCATTTTGATGATTGGTTTTCTTCCCTTAAAGAGGGTGAATTTGTTCTTCCCAGCTCCGACAATAGCATAGTCTGCCGCCTTTGACTCTCCGACGACATTAACGCCACAGCCCAAAACTGCTACAGTAAGAGGCTTTGTGGGCTTGAAGTCTTGTTCTAGCTTCTCTGCTATTTCCCATACATTTGCCTTGGTTCGGCCGCATGTTGGACATGCTATTACCCTGAGTGGCAGCTTTATTATGTCTAATGAATCTAATATTTTTTTTGCTACTTTTATTTCTTCTACTGGGTCTGCTGCGAGTGAGACTCTTATTGTGTCGCCTATCCCTTCAGCCAGCAGTGCTCCTATCCCTATTGAGCTTTTGACGGTTCCTGTCTTGCAAGTCCCAGATTCGGTCACGCCCAAGTGCAATGGGTATCCGCAGTTCTTAAGCTGTTTGTTCGCTTCGATTGTCGTCATAACGTCGCTGCTTTTTACTGAAATTACCAGGTTCTGGAATGCGTTTTTTTTAAAAAATTTGATCCAGCGTTTTGCGGACAGGGCTAGCGCTTTGGGGGAGTGTGAACCGTATTTTTCTAGCAAATCCGCTTCTAGTGAGCCTTCGTTTACTCCTATTCTGATTGTGGTTTTGTGTTTTTTTGCGGATTTGATTATTTCTTTTAAAGCTTCTTTGTCTGCGATGTTCCCGGGATTGATCCGTATTTTATCAGCTCCATTCTCGAGAGATAATATTGCTAACCTAGGATTGAAGTGAATATCTGCGATTAGTGGAATATTTATCTGTTTTTTTATACGCAAAAGTGCTTTTGCAGATTTTTCTGTGGGAACTGCGACTCTTATTAGCTGACATCCTGCTTTCTCGAGTTTATGAATTTGCGCTACTGTCGCCTTGACGTCCTCTGTATCTGTCGAACACATTGATTGGATAGCAGGTTTTTGCTTCCCACCAATTTTGATGTTCCCGATTTTTACAATGCGGCTTTCCATAGCCAAATATTAAAGCTTGCCAAATATACTCTTTTACTTGACTAACATCAAGAATTCTCATAAGATTGCGGAGCTTTCCGCTACAGGAGTAGCTTTTAACACCATAATTTTTAAAAAATCGCTAAAAAAGCACGAGTCAATCATGAGATCAAAGTTCCAACTGTTCGTTTAGTAAGCGAGGAGCAGGAACAGCTAGGAATAATGGGGACAGATAAAGCCCGTGCCCTAGCAGAAGAGAAAGGTTTAGATCTAGTAGAGGTGGCTCCCAAAGCTCAACCTCCCGTTTGTAAGATTATGGATTATGGAAAGTATCAATATCAGCAGAAGAAAGCCGATCAAAAGCAGAGGAAAGCTCAAAAAAAGCGTGAAATGAAAGGGGTAAGGCTAACTCTCCGTACAGATGTCGGCGACATGGAGGTAAAACTTAAGAGAGCAAGGAAATTCTTAGAAGCAGGCAACAGTTTAAAAGTCCAATTGATGTTCAAGGGACGTGAAATAGTCCACAGGGATCTCGGACTAGCGAAGATGGAAGAGTTTAAAGAAAAATTATCCGATATCGCAAAAGTTGATCAAGAGCCGAAGAAGCAAGGATACACTATGAATATGATTTTGAGTCCGATTAGGTAACTAGGAACTAGGAGCTAATAACTAATAACTTTCAAATAATCATGAAGCAGAAAACTCACAGCGGAACAAAAAAACGCGCGAAAAAGACAGGGTCTGGGAAAATTCGTATGGAAAAATCTTGTAAAAGACACCTTCTTGCACAAAAGTCTAAGCGCCAAAAGAAAATTGGTGGCAAGAAGCTATGCGTTTCTAAGACAAACGAGAAGAAGCTTAACGCTCTTTTGTCGTAATTTTTATTAAAAATAACACTTAAATAAGATGGTTAGAGTTAAACACGGGACAACTACCCGCAGGAGGCATAACAAAATGACCAAGATGGCTAAAGGCTATCGAGGCAAAAGAAAAAATCTTTTTAGAGCAGCTAAAAACGCTGTAGCTAAAGCTGGCATGCATGCTTATGTTGATCGCCGTAAAAAGAAGCGAGTTTTCCGCAGGACATGGATTACTCGTATCAATGCTGCTGTACGTGCCGAAGGGTGGATGTATAGCCGTTTCATGAATGCATTATCCGAGAAGAAAATCATTTTGGATCGAAAAATCTTAGCAGATATTGCGGTTAACAAGCCTGAGGTTTTCAAGAAGATTGTTGAGGTAGCTAGGGGGTAGCTTTTTAGCTGGTAGCTTGTGGGGTTTAGTAGTGGATTTCAAACATGGTAATTACAGGGTCCTCCTCGGAGGGCTCTTTTTGTATATCTTGTACTTTGGATGATTCGGGGCCGGCCCATAGCAGTGTTAGAAATTCATCGATTTTGTCCTGCTCTCCTTGTATATAAACTGTTACTGTTTTATCGGGATCATTTTTAACCCAGCCAGCAAGTTCTAGGATTGTGGCGTGTTTTTTTGTGAAGTCTCGGAAGAAAACTCCTTGTACTTTGCCTGAGATTTGTAGTTTGTATGCTGCCACGGTGGGGTAGAGGTAGTTGTAGTTGCAGTAGGTAGTGATGGATTTTCTCTTGTATTATAACATTTTCGCGCAGAGTGGCGTGTTTCCAAAAATTATATGGGACGTCTTTGGCGTCTGATGGTCAATTTCTTTTTTCCCGAGTTTTCGGCAGAATGTATGCATGAATTTCATTAATAAGGCTAAAAACAAGGCGAAATCAGCTGTGCTGTGGTATTTGAAAGCTTTGGCTAAATATCGGCTTAAGAGGCTCAAGCCAGATATCATTGGTGTAACTGGGTCTGTAGGCAAGACTAGTACTAAAGAGGCTATCTATCATGTCTTAGCTAGGCGTCAGCAAGTTCTTCGCAATCAGAAGAGTTATAATACGGAATTTGGCTTGCTTTTGGCGATTTTGAATCAAAATTCTGGGTTTTCTTCCCCGTTCAAGTGGCTGTCTGTTTTTTGGAGAGCCTTTAAAGTTGCGCTTTTTAATAGGACTCCTTATACCAAGATGGTCCTCGAAATGGGAGTCGACAAGCCTACTGACATGGACGTGCTTCTGCAAGTTGTTAAGCCAACTATTGGCGTACTTACTGCAATTAAGCCTATTCATCTCGACGAGGGACAATTTAAGAATTTGGAAGAGATTCTTGCCGAGAAATCAAAAATGGTAAAGCGGATGGGCAAGAACGATTGGGCTATTTTAAATGCAGATGATCATTACCTTGAGCTGCTTTCGAGTCAACTGGATGCGAATGTTATTACTTTTGGCATGGATAAAAGCGCAGATATTAGAGCTGTGAATGTGCAAAGTAGCGACAAGGGGCTTGAGTTTGATTTGATTTTTGATGAAAAAACTGTCCCTGTGCATTTGCCAGGCCTGATTGGGAAACATCATATTTATGTTGTTTTACCAGCTATTGCTATAGGGTTCTTGAATGAGTTTAAATGGGAGACTATCAAGGCCGGTCTTGAGGATTTTCATTTGCCTCCGGGTCGTATGAATTTGATTTCTGGGTTAGAAAAAAGCACTATTATTGATAGCTCTTACAACGCTTCCCCTGCAACTATGGCTGTTGCCTTAGATGTTCTTAAGGAAGTTGTTCCAAAAGGTGTTGGTCGTCGAGTTGCCGTTCTCGGCAATATGAATGAAATTGGTGATTTGACGGATAGCGAGCACCGCAAAGTGGGGAAGGAAGTTGGCAGAGTTGCTGATATGCTGGTATCTGTAGGCGACAATGCTAAGCTGTATGTTGAAGAGGCCTTGAAAGCAGGTTTGGATAAAAATCATGCATGGAGTTTTATGGACGCTAAGGATGCTGGCGAGTTTTTGCGAGACAAGCTTAAGGCTGGTGACGTTATACTTGTAAAGGGTTCTCAGAACAAGGTGCGATTAGAGAGATGTGTTAAGGAAATTATGGCTGAGCCTGAAAGGGCCAGGGAACTTTTGGTGAGACAGGATAGTGTATGGGAGGGTATTTGATGATTTGTTTCGTTCGCGGCATCGCGTCCTGTTCTTCTCGCTCTAACATGTACGAGCTCGAAGAAGCTAGGAGTGCTGCTGATGCTCTCTCAACAATTCATCAAATATTTCGGAGATTTGTGTTATAATTCGCACCCGTTTACTACGTATTACGTACTACTCACTACATGTTATACAAATGGCCAATTATCGGGCACGAATTACAGCTCCAGAAGTTAGAGAGTGATCTTTCGAACGACAATTTAAGTCATTCTTATCTTTTTGTTGGGCCGGATAAGGTAGGTAAGTTTCTTGTTGCGAAAACTTTGGCTGGGATTTTGCAATGTAGTGATAATTATTGTCGTAAATGTCCTGTGTGCTTGCAGATTGATAAAGGTGTGCATTTAGATACTATCGAGATGAGGGATAATGGGGAGTCTGTGAAAATTGACGAGATCCGTGATTTGATATCAACGCTCCATATGAGCGCTCAAGGGAATTACAAGATAGTCCTTTTGGATAATATCGGCAGGATGACTCCAGAAGCTGCTAACTGTTTTTTGAAAACTCTTGAGGAGCCGCCTAAAAAGACTCTGTTTCTTATGACTGCTACTAATGTTCATGGCCTATTGCCTACCATCGTTTCGAGGTCGCGTGTTATGAAATTCCCGGCTATTGCTGAGCGAAAATTAGAATCAAAAATCACGGAAATGCAGCATGAGCTAAAGATTGATGCGACTTCTGAAATGCTTGAGAGAGCGTGCATGCTTTCACTTGGCAGACCTGGTAAAGCTATTGAGCTACTACGCGACAAAGATGTTCTGAGTGCTTATTTGCGTTTTTATAATGATATTCGTTCTTTTTTTCGCGATAAGGATTTGGCGAAGCGTTTTTTGTATGTGCAGTCTTTGACGGATAAGGATGTTGACCCCAAAGATCGTGCTACTTTTTTGGAAATTTTCTTGCATATTGCTCGTAGTTTTTTGAACGCGAAGCTGGAGTCAGATGATGACAGCAGTGATGATTTCCCAGAGATTGTTGGTTTTTCTCAAAATAATTTGCTTAATTTGATTCACAAAATTGAGGAAACGCGCTATCTTATGGGTCGAAATGTGAATACTAAGCTCGCTTTAGAAAATTTAATGTTAAGTTTTTAAACATGACAAAAGTTAAGGTTCATGGCATATCATCCTTTTTCCATTATAAAACTATCTATATCGCAGCAGGGGAAGATGATCAGTATCAAAAATCGGACATTGTTGTTTTTTCGGATGATGAAGGCTGCAATGAAATGGGCCGGGTTATCATGGCTAATACTGAAGCTGCTGGAGACGATGTTTCGGATGGGTATTCCGTGTTAAGAAAAGCTACCGACAACGACGTGCAAAGGCTTAACGCTAACAAAGAGTCTGCTTTGCAGGCTGCATCGGTTTGCAGGGAGTTGATCGAAAAATTTGAGCTCAACATGCATCTCGTTGATACGATATATTCCTTGGATGGCAATAAGATTAATTTCGTGTTTACATCCGATGAGCGAGTTGATTTCCGTGAGCTAGTTAAGGAGCTTGCAAGAAAATTCCAAAAGCAAATTCACCTTCAGCAGATAGGACCACGTGACAAATCCAGATTTATTCGTGGATTTGGCAAATGTGGTCGGGCTTTGTGTTGCGGACAAGTCGTAGGCAAGTTAGGCAGTATTACAATGGATATGGTCCGAGCTCAAGGCATGTCTAATAAGGGTAGTGAGAAGCTTTCTGGAGTTTGCGGGAAGCTTATGTGTTGTCTTTCTTATGAAGCCAAAGAATACAGCGAGCTTAGAAAAAACATTCCTCCGATGATGAGCGAGGTCATATTGAAAGATAAGCGAAAAGGAAGGCTGCGCGGTGCAGACGTTTTGAACCAGAAGATACGTCTTGAGAAGGATGGTGATTTTTTTACAGCATCTACGTCAGATATCAAGAAATTTACTCCTCCCAAGGACGAGTCGTCAGATTCCAGTTTAAATGGTGATGTTAATTAGAAATCTATGTTTTTATTAAAACTTATTATTGTATTAGGTGGCACTATTTTTCTTAGCATAACATTTGTTAGGAGGCTTTTTTTGGTTCTTGCACAAAACAAAATGCAAGAAAAGCTCGAGAGAGATGAGCAGAGAAAGAAGAGAGAAGAGCTGAAGAACGAAGAGGCAGAAGATAAAGAGGTTCCTGAACAACCTACCAAAAAAATCCCTAAGACTGATGATATTCGCAAGCTCTTTAAAAAAGGGGAGACTCTTTTTTCCAGGAAAGAATTTGATGAGGCTGAACAATGTTTTATCAAAATTCTAGCTATAGATGAGACTCATATTGATGCTAATTTGCATCTAGGTCTTACTTATTTGAAGCAGGAGAATCATTCCAAAGCAGAGTTCTTTTTTCACAAACTTGTTAATCTAAAAAAAGATCCTGTTTATTACAGCAACCTTGGACTGGCTTTGTATAATCAAGGTAGGCTGTTCGAAGCGGCAGAGGCTTATGAGAATGCACTGTCTATGGATGATAGTCGGGCAGCACGATTTGCAAATTTGGCACACGTTTATCGTGAGCTCTCTAATGACGAGAAGGCTCTTGCGAATTTTGAAAAAGCTAGTCGCAAATCACCTAGAAATAAAGATTATCTTTGGGCACTTACTGAGTATTACAAAAAACTTGGCATGGATGATGAGTTGCGCGTTGCAGCAAAGAGACTCTTAGAATTGGATCCTTATAATAAGGATGTTAAGAAGTTGCTTGCTTAGGAAGGCAAGCTGGTATTTATTCTTCTGCAAGACTTGCTCCAGCTGGTGCTGATATTTCGCGCGGATCGTAATATGCTGCTGTGTCTACGCCTTCTTCATTATGAGCACCATCGACTGCGCGTAGATTTGTTTCTTGCCTAGGCGGACCTATTCTGTGAAAAGCACATCTTTTCAGCCCTGCTGCTATTGCACATTGGTGCTCTTCTTGGGCTGTTATTTTGCATTCTCCAACTTCTGGCAATTTTATTCCTCTTGCATGCAGCGCTTCTTCTAATGCGATCATTTCTTCGTCACTGCATTCTTCTGCATATTTCATTTTATCAGTACTATCTGTGTCACGTAGTGATAAATTTTGATCTATTGCTCTCATTATGACCCATCTTCTTACGATTTTCTCCCATTGAATCGGACTTGGATAAGGTATTCTTGCTAACACCGAACTCGGATCATCGCCAAGATCTTCTATAAGGTCTTCTATTGCGTTGTCAATATCTTCGGCCTCATCAAGGCTGCTTATTATTTCATCAAGGCCTTCTGTTGCGCTTATTATGCCTTCTAGTAGCCCTTCTTTATGTGCTTTGATTAAGAATTTAGCTAAATCTTCTAAATTACTTTCTCCGACTTCTTGGTTTTTTTCTTCGTTTCTTTGGAGAGCTCTAGCCTTTAACACTTCTAAATGAGCTTCTGCTATCTTCATTAATCTTCGTTCCTCTGTAATTAAATGCCCTTGCCCTTCAATTTCTTCTATAGATTGTTTTCGTTCTAACTCTGTTTGTACGTCTAGCAATGCGCTTATCCATTCATCTTCGCCTTGAAATCCTTCGCGTCTATAAAGTTGTTTATATGCTTTGTTTAACTGGTTACCTCTTCTTCGCATCCGACTGATAAAGTGCGTGTGCAGATTCCCTACCCAGTCTTTTGCTTCTTGCATATTTCTTGGTATTCTATTGCCTCCTATGTGCTCATCTGCGATTATTATTATTGGTTTTATATCAGGGTTATGCTTTACAGCAGCGTCAAGCATTTTTTTCATCTGTCTCATAGCTCGACATTTTTCCCAAGGCTTAAAATGGTGGAAAGCAAATGTACACACAATTATATGAGCTCCTGGCTCTGGTATTTCTAGATTTCTGATGTCGGCCATTATCGGACATACGTTTGGCGGGAATTGCTCCACCTTGATTCGTCCATCCATTATGTAAAACGACCCCTTTGTTCTCGGCAGAAGGTATTCATTGTACTCTTTTACATCTACCTCTACAGGCATTACCACCAGTTCTGGGAATTCCTCTGCTATCATCATCGAAATAATCCCCGGTCCTGCACCAACATCTACAAGCCTAGGATGTTTAACTCCTTTATCATTCAGATGTTTAATTTCGTCACCTATCATGCGAAAAACTCCCTTCCTAGGATCGCGAAGCATTTCTTGATAGAATGGGTGATCCTCTTCCGTAGCTAAATACATTTCAATGTCTATGTAGTTACTCATCTCTGTACTCCCAGCGTCTTCTGACCTATCCCTTATAGCCTTATGTCCCGAAATAATGGTGTCTTCATTATGGACATTTAACACTACTTTACCTGTTTTAATTAATGGAGCTAGTACAGCTTGTAGCTCACCATGAACTCGCTCTAGCTCTTCTGGGTCACCTGCTTGCACCCTCAAAACATGGCTTGGAGGTCTAACTCCATTGCCTGGTGATGTTGCGTCAGGCGGTTCTGCACCTTCTAGATCTCCTAGTGGTTGCCGATCTACGCCACATTGCGCATCCCCTGGGACGTCAGGCAAACTCGGATCTGCCTCACCAGGTTCAGTATATACTTCTTCGCCTTCTTCTGGCCTTGCTACCATTATGAGCTGATATTAAAACTTTAGGCGGTATTTTTACTCTTTTTTTGAACTTTGTCAACCCGTTTCTTACTATTTACGGGTTCTTATTGTCTCGCTATTCTTCGACATTTTCTTCGTCTTCCATTTCAGCATATTCTTCTTCTGATACCCCCACCAAATATTTGGCTGGCCATGCCTGGTAGTGACTGTGTATGTTTTCTGTTTCGGATGTTCCGTCAGCGAATGCTATTGTCCGATACCAATCAACATCGAACCCTGTATGGGCGCTGTCTTCCCTGATTGTTACACCCGGCTCTAGTTCTGTTGTATAGATTAATATGTCTGCTGGTGGTGATGTATAGTTGCTGTAGTAAGGACCATCCATGGTTACTGTTCGATCGTCGCTTGTCCCATAGAATTTAAAATAAGCGTCACTTCCTTCTGAGTAAGCTTGTATCAAGATGTAGTTTTCTGTGTCGTTTTCAAACTGTAAATCTGGCCATGGTTGATATATTGTTGCATCGAGTCCATATCCGTTTGGATAGGCGTAATATGAAACAGCGTATGAGTGTTCATATCGTGTTACTATTGGAAGTCCTCCGTATAGAATTGCGCGAAACATCGTTGATGACACCTGGCATAGTCCGCCTCCATATTCTGGCCTGGTTTCGTTGTCTGTTATAACTAGCTCTTTGTAATATCCTGTAGAAGCGTCTACTGTTCCCAGCGTATCTAAAAACGAGAAAACCTCTCCTGGTTCGACTAGTACCCCGTTGAATTTGCTCATGCCTACGGCGATGTTCATTTGCCTATTGTACGGAGAGCCATAGAAGTTTGTGTAGCCTGTAGCTATAAGCTCCGTAATGCCAAGTTCCTGAAGCGCTTCTGGGATATTTACCCCTCCCTGTATTGTCATTGTTGGAACTTCTACCTCCAAAATGCCGTTTTCTAACGCAAGCTCTAGCGCAGATTTAAAAGATGTTTCGTTTATTGCTGTTCCATCGACAGCAGATCCTTCAAAAGATATGTTTTCATTTTCATCTATTGTTATGACTACTTCTTCTGCTGGCACTTCTATTGCTTCGCTAATTTGGCTGTTTATGTCATTTAGGGCGCTTTCTTCTATCTGTATTTCTAGAGAGCTGTTGATCAGGTCGCTATTTTTTATTTCCTCAGGATCTTGTGTGTTTTCTAATGTTATTTCTATAGGCTCGAATGCGCCTTCTAGATCTAAAGATGATTTTGTTCCAAAAGTGATTGAACTTGCGTATTGATTTGGATCAAATAGCCATTCTTCGTCTTCATAGTAGATCGTGATAACGCTTGCAAATACGTCTTTTGCTAGCTCTGCAAATGGTTCTACGTCAGACGTGGTAACGTTCGGATATAACGTATCCATTTGAAGCTCTATTGCATCTTCCGTGAGATTTTTGAATTTACTTTCGAGACTTGTAACGAGTTCTTCGGCATTAAGCGTCTGCCCGTTTTGTTCTTCCTGGATAATTATTTCGTTTGTTTCTTGGTCGAGGTATAAATACGCGTTTTGTGGCTCTGATTCTGTGTAGAGAATCGATATTGCGCTTGTTAATTGCTCTTCATCAATCGTGACTTTTAAATTGATATCGTTGGTTGCAAGCGAATAGTACAGTCCGTTTAGCACTCCTTTTTTGTTCCAAAGTGTAGGCAAGGAGTTTTTAATACTTTCATAATCATAAATTATGCCTAGCTCTTCAGCGCTAAATTCAAATGTTTGATCCCCGTTAATTACGACGACTGGTTCAGACATGAACATGCTGAGCTGCGCTTCAATAGATTCTTCTGCTTCATTTTGTGTCATTCCACCCAAGTTTGTATCTCCTATGAACGTGTTGGGATATATCACGCTAGCATAAGCGAATTGCCCTATATAAACAGCTGCCCAAATAGTTAATACTCCTACCGTTGTAGCCGCAATTTTGAAGTTGATCTTGAGTTTTTTCATTCCTGTTATTTTTTCCTGATGGTATTCCGAAACAGTCTGTACAGTCCGTATGCTGTCTCTTTTGTGAGTTTGCCTGCTGTTTTGATCTCTTTTTGATGATTTTTAATAAATTTTTTCGATTTTCCTGCTATGTCTTTGCGAATTTTTTTTCCTTCTTTAGGGGCAAGTGTTAGACCTAGTACCGAACCGATAGCCCCTCCGATAATCGCACCAACTACTAGTTTGTCGACTTTGTGACCGATATGTTCTTTCTTGTTTTTTTCTTCTTCTGTCATGCGATTTGAATGTTATTTTCGCTGGCTTATCTCGCGTAATCTATTGCTTCTGTTCTTCTTATTACATTTATTTTTATTTTGCCTGGGTAAACCAGGTCTTCTTCGATTTGTTTTGCAGCTTTCTCTGCTAGTTCTTTCATAGCTTCGTCGGTGAGTTTTTCTTCATCTACAATTACTCTTACCTCACGTCCTGCTGAAATTGCATAAGACTTTTTGACACCTTCAAATCCTTTTGTAACTTCTTCCAGTTTTTGAATTCTTTCAAGGTAGCTTGTTAGAGATTCTTGCCTTGCCCCTGGGCGTCCTGCTGAGATTGCGTCCGCTGCTTTGACCAACATTGCTTCTGCTGTTTTTTGAGGCTCAGCATCGTGATGAGCGTATGCTGCATGCACTATATCTGGATCGAAATTATATTTTTCTAATATTTCTTTTGTTAATACGTCGTGTGACCCTCCTACTTCGTGGTCAATTGCTTTGCCTATATCGTGGAAAAATGTTGCTACTTTTGCTTTTTCGACATCGGCATTTATTTCGGAAGCCATAAGAGCCGCCATAGCAGACATCTCTATGGAATGTTGAAGTACATTTTGCCCAAAACTTGTTCGGAATTTCAAGCGTCCTACAAGTTTTATTAATTCCTCTGGTACATCCATTTTTATATTGGCTTTTTGGATGGCCTCTTTCCCTGCTTTTAGGATTACTTTATCGATTTTCTTTTGAGCGTTATCAATAGCTTTTTTAATTTGTGTTTCGCCAAAAGCTTTCTTTCCTTTCTTTAATTCTTCTATCGCTAATTTGGCTATGTTTCTGTTCACCAAATTAAGGCCCCCTACATAAATGATGTTGGGTTCCAAATTAAAAATTATGCTTACACTATCAAGTAAGCTTTCAAAATATTCTATGTTCTTACCTCCCTTGCCAATCAATCTACCTTTGAATTGATCGTTTTTCACTTTGACGGCTGTTGAATTTTTATCGACCGAACTTGGAGATGTTATTTTTTGGATAACTCCTCTTAAGATGTTTTTGCTTACGTTGATAAGATCTTCCTCCAAGTCTTCTTCTGTTTTCTGAAGCAGCTTGCCTCGTTTCAGTTCCATCTCAGCATCAAATTTATCTAGTATTATTTTTTTTGCGCTATCCCCATCGAGTTTAGTTTTTTCCTTCAGCTTCTCGACCATCTTGTCCTCTGTTTCGTCTATCTCTTCTTTGAACTTGCGTATATCTCTTTTGGCTTCATTGAGAGTGCTTTTGATGTTTGAGTTTCGTTGTTCGCGTTTATCCAAAATATTCCCTTTGAATTTCAGAGCTTTTTTTAGCATTTCGAGCTGTTTCTCCATATGGGTATTTTCTTCGCGTGCATTTTTCTTGATTTCTTCTGTCTTGGATTTGGTTTCTTCTATAAGTTTCTTTGCTTCTTCTTTTGCTTTGGCTAAAATTTCTCGCTCTTGCTCAGCAAGTTTTTCTTTGTAGCATTTGTTGATACGGACAGCGATAAAGCTGACTCCAGCACCAATAGCAGTTCCCGCTATTATCAGTAATATATTAATTGCTTCCATTGTACATAAAATAATTAGTAGCCACAGTTTACTAACTTATATGCCTATCGTCCAGTACAGCAAGGCTTTTTATCTACCTCTTAATTTATCCAGATGATCCTTTAGCTGAGCTATTAGTCTGTCGATAGCATCATCCAGCCCCTTAGTTATGGAATGAGAAGACTCTTCTGCGACTAATGTATGGGAAGGTATTTCTAGCCTTAGATTGGCTTTGTACGCATCGTGTTTCTCAAAGTGTTCCATGGTTGCCGTGAGTAATATTGCGTCTTCGGCAAAGTGGGTAGTTAGTTTTTCCAGGCGAGACAACTTTTTCTCTAAATAGTCTGTGAATTCCTTCTTATCCCTCTCTCCTAGCCGTTTCGTAACAATGTTTACCTGCATGTTTTTTTGTTTATGGGATTTGTCGTTGTTATAATACGAGCCACTTACATCTGTGTAAAGCTATGGGAATTGAAGAAAAAATCCGTTCTTGTGCTACCAGACTGGGCTTTGACTTGTTCGGCATAACCAACACTCATGTTGACGAGAAAGAGTTTGCGTTTTTTAGTCAGTGGCTTGATGACGGCAAGGGCGCAGGGATGAGCGACTGGCTTCAACGATCTTTGGAAAAGAGGGGGGATGTTTGCAAGATTTTGCCAGAGGCTAAGAGCGTTATCGTAGTTGGCAAAAATTATTATCCTGGTGATCATGAAAATGATGGAGGGAAAGTCGCGAGATATGCGTGGGGCGATAACTACCATGAAGTCATGGGAGAAAAACTTACGGCTCTTGCTCAGCATGTTAATGAGTTAGGGGATCCTGATGCGAAATGGTATGTCGATACAGGTGCTGTTTTTGAAAGATATTTTGCTGTAAAAGCTGGGTTCGGTTTTATTGGCAAGAACACCTGCTTAATTACTAAAGAATTTGGTTCTTGGGTTTTTGCTGGGGTTGTGATTACAAAATTAGCTCTGCGTGAGAGCGAAAGGTCGTGCACCGGAAATTGTGGCGATTGCACACGATGTATTGACGCATGTCCAGCTGGGGCATTGTCTGAAAAGTGTTTAGATGCAAGAAAATGTATTTCCTATTTAACAATTGAGAAAAGGGGCGCGTTTACGCCTGCAGAATCGGCAATGGTTGCCGGTCAGAATTTTTGTTTTGGATGCGATGTTTGCCAGGAGGTTTGTCCTCATAACGTTAGAGCGCAGATAGCAGATAGCAAAGGGCAGCAATTGAGTAATTTGTCTTTGGGCGACATCCCGAAGAGTGAAGAAGAGTTTAATAAAAAATTCCAAAAAAGCCCTATCAAAAGGGCTAAGTTCGCTGGAATTATTAGAAACTTAAAGGTAACATTGCCCCACTAAATAATTTTTGCTTTATGAAAATAGGTATTGATGCTCGCATATATGGAACTGGGTTTACTGGGATAGGTCGGTATGTTTACGAGCTTGTTTCGAATCTTTTGGAGATTGATGACAAAAATGAGTATGTGCTTTTTATGAATAATCCTCAGTTTGATGAGTTTAAGGAGCCTAATAAGCGTGTCAAAAAAGTTCTTGTAAATGCTCCTCATTATTCTTTTGCTGAACAGCTTAAGTTTTTGTGGATATTGCGCAAGGAGGATGTCGATTTGATGCATTTTACTCATTTTAATGCACCGATTTTGTACCGTCGGCCTTCTATCGTGACTATTCATGATCTGACCCTCCACTTTTATCCAGGGAAGAAGATGACTTCGTTTCATCGGAGACTTGCTTATCAGTTAGTTATAAAATCTGTAACGAGACATGCCGCTCGTGTTATTGCTGTTTCGGAAAATACGAAAAAAGATCTCGTAGAACTTACGAAAGTTCCTGAAGACAAGATCCGGGTTGTTTACGAGGGAGTAGACAGGGAATTTCGAGAAATCAAAGACGAGGATGTTTTGACAAATGTGAAGAAAAAATACGGCATTGTTAAGCCGTTTCTTCTCTACACTGGAGTGTGGCGCAGCCATAAGAATTTGGTTAATTTGATTAAGGCGTTTTCATACCTCAAAAAAGATGAGAATTTCGATGGCCAGCTTGTTATTACCGGCAAAGAGGATCCTTTATATGTAGAGGTTCGCGCGACTATTCAAGATCTGGAGCTTGAAGGCGATATAATCTTCACCGACATGGTCCCCGAGGAAGATTTGTCCGCTTTGTATAGTGCGGCTAAAGTTTATGTTTTTCCGTCATTATACGAGGGGTTTGGATTGCCGCCGTTAGAAGCAATGGCTTGTGGTACTCCGGTTGCCGCTTCTAAAGCTGCTTGTATCCCTGAAGTTTGTGGAGAAGAGAATGCTGTTTTCTTTGATCCTTATGATCCTACAGATATGAGCAATGCAATTATGAAAATTTGGGTAAACGAACAGCTAAAAGATGAGCTGATTGCAAAAGGACATGCTCGGGTCAAAGAGTTTAGTTGGCGAAAAATGGCGAGAGAAATTCTTGGGATGTATCAGCCGATAGTCAGTAGTCAGTAGGATTTAGTCAGTATGAGTGGAGGATTTACACAATTGAAGGATTTATTACCAAAAGCTGCTGGCAAATATGGCATGCAGCGAGAGGTGAGATCTGCTTTGGTGCGGGATCGTGCCAGGCAGGCTGTACGAGATATTTGGGGAAGCGACGTTTCTGAAATCCGTCCTTTGTATTTTAAGAACGGTGTTTTGACTGTGGAAGTTGATGATTCGGCATGGGGACGCGAGGTGTTTTTAAAAAAAGAAGAGTTGATAGAATTAATCGGATCCGATTTGGGCATAAAGGAAGTTCGAACTAAGGTTGCTGGATAGGGTTGCTTTTTGAAGTATTTTACCTGTATAGTTGCTGCCTTTTTTAAACCTATATGGGTATATCGGACTTTGTAAACAAACGACCCAAAATATCCGCTGCAATAACTATAATTTAGTATAGGTGCTGCGGTTGCTTTGATGGATAGGCCTATCTCTAAGTCTGAACCAAGCCCATCGCTATATGTCCCTTCTGCGGATCCTCAAAAATCTTCTTTAATTTCTTGGAAATGCTTGTTCGCTATGGCAAATGTGCGAATTTGCCTTCGCTACCAAACGCAAAACTCGCTACTTCCCTTGACTTAACTAGATTTCTCGATAGACTATGGGAGCGATTTTTCGCTTACAAATCAGTATTTTTTAACTTTTAGAAAATTGCTAAGAATTAGATTAACCCGCACGGGAAAGAAAAACAGACCATCTTATCGAATAGTTGTCGCTGAGCATACAGCACCTATCCAAGGTAAGTTTATTGAAGTTGTTGGATTTTATAATCCGATCGAGAACCCAAAACAGCTAGAATTTAAAGAAGACCGCATCAAATATTGGATTTCTGTTGGTGCTAAGCCAACCGATACAGTTGCTTCGCTTCTCAAAAGCAAAGGTATGGAAGGAATGGATGAATATATTGCCCCTCGAGACAAACAGAGGAAGAAGAAAGGTGAGGAAGAGGAAGCTCCAGAAGCTTCAGCACCTGCTGCTGAAGGTGACGACGAAGCTGCTCCAACAGAGGAGGCGCCTGCTGAAGAAGTTGCTGACGAGCCTGCTGCTGCCGAAGCTCCAGCCGAGGAAAAGCCTGAAGAAGCAAAGGATGAGCCGAAGGAAGAAAAAGCAGAGGAAGAGGCAAAAGACGAACCTGCTGAGGAGGCTAAAGAAGAAGCTCCATCCGAAGAAGAGGACAAAAAAGAAGAGGAAGCCGCTTAGAGCTGGTTTCGAATTGTTGCGTCACGTTACTGTAGGTGTATAATACCTATAGTTATTCCTTAAATAACTCGCGAATGACTGATGCTACTGATGATCACTCTGTTGGTCCGGACAAGGATTTTATCTTGTATTTTGTTCAACAGGTCGTTACAAATCCTGATGAGGTCGTTGTTGATAGGATTGTTGATGAGATGGGGGTACTTATCACTCTCAAGGTTGCAAAAGAGGATATGGGGAAGGTGATCGGCAAAAATGGGCAAACCGCGAAGGCGCTTCGTGTTCTTTTGCGCGTGATTGGTTCAAAGCACAATGCAAGAGTGAATCTCAAAATCATTGAACCGGATGGGTCCGAAGTTACTCTTTCGTCAGATGGAGAACTTTAAGGGCTTTTTTTGAAAGCGCAATAGTTTATAGGTTGCTTACTCCTAAAAAGAGCAGTAGAATTTTTGTGCTTTTAATACATTAACCTTTACCAATATGGCGGATACTTCTATCGTGGATGCAGCAGAGACTTATGATGTTATCGAGATTATTAACAGGGGTATTGCTTATGCAATCATTGTCGCTGGTTTTTTGAGTGTTGCGTTTATTTTCTTTGGCGGAATTTCTTTCATTCTTTCAGGTGGCCAAGAGGATAAAATCAAGCAAGCCGTGAGCACGATTCGTTATGCGATTATTGGCTTGATCGTGACAATACTGTCTGTTGTTATCGTTGGTACTGTTGGTCGAGCTATGGGACTTGATATCATCAAATATATTAACTTCGGCGATATTATCGATACTATTACAGGTATTACTGAGAATTCGGATAAGTTGGATAGCCTGGATTAGACGGTAAAAGGTAAACTGTAGATTGTAGAGTGGTGTTTTTGTGAAACGCAAACATGTTTGAGGTGATAAGGCTTGTTGGCTTTTTTGACCAGGTTGTTTTTGTGGTTTTTTGGCATGATTAGTTGCTGGCAATTAAATATGTGGCATAGTTGGTATCTTTTATGTTTTTAAATTAAAATCTTATGAAGGATAGACTTTTGCCAGAAGATCTCGGAAACACCATAGGAGGAATGCCTGAGCATGCAGATTGGCTTCGAGACTTAGAAGGGGCGTCTGTTGAAGAACTCGCATGGCTAATTGAGCAAGCAAGCGCGCAACTTGAAGCCCGTCGACAAGCAGTTATTTCAAGATTTTCACAGCTACGTCCGGGGAAATGGCTTGTATTTCAGCTTATAAATGAGAGCAGTGGTGTTATCTTGTCTGCTGCTTATGATTCTCCGTATGACGAAGCCCTTCTTGCTTTTCGCGATAACGACGACTTTAGAATCGTGCCTCCTGAGGGATTCGAACAATAAGATTGCGAGGGTTGTGATAGCCTCGAAGTTGATGTATGTTTCCGGTATGAAGAAATTCGTATACGGTTTTGTGTTTTGTTTTTCGCTCCCGAGGCTAATCGCTAGATCGCTCTAAACAAAAACAAAATCTCTTAATTGTTTTTATGAAAAAGTTCGTACTAATTGACGGGAATGCGCTTATCCACAGAGGGTTTCATGCGATACCTCCGCTTTTTACTGCATCTGGCGAGATGACGAATGCTGTCTTTGGGTTTACTACTGTGCTTATGGGCGTGCTTAAGGAGGAGACCCCGGAGTATATTGCGGTGACTTTTGACAAGAAGGGGCCGACTCATAGGCATGAGGTTTTTGAGGATTACAAGGCAACGCGTGTGAAGGCCCCGGATGAGCTTTATGATCAGATCCCGCGGATTCGAGAGGTTGTGAAGGCTTTTAATATGCCTGTTTTTGAACAAAGTGGGTACGAGGCTGATGATTTAATTGCAACTTTGGCGCGAGAGGTTCGTGACCAAGATTTGCAAGTTGTGATTGTTACAGGTGACAAAGATGCTTTTCAGCTTGTTAACGAGAAAGTTATTGTTGCTTCGCCTCGAAAAGGTTATCGAGAAGTTGCTTATTATGACCACGAGAAGGTTGTTGAAAAATTGGGCGTGAGGCCTGATCAGGTCGTTGATTACAAGGGCCTTTGTGGAGATCCTAGTGATAATATTCCTGGGGTCCCTGGGGTCGGGCCAAAGACTGCAGCTAATTTGCTTCAGGCTTACGGAACTCTTGAGGGAATTTATGACAATATTGATGAAGTGAAAGGGAAAATGAAGGACAAGCTTGAGGAGCATAAAAAGATGGCGTTTTTTAGTCGGGATTTGGCGCAGTTGGTTGATGATGTTGAGCTGGATTTTGAATTAGAACATTGTGTCACTCACGAAGTTAATCGTGATGAGATTTTGGCACTTTTTGAAAAACTAGAATTCAATAGCTTGATTCGTAGATTCAATTCATTGCACGGAGAATGGGAGCACAATAAGCGTGACGAGGAGTTTAAAAAGAATCAGATGAGCTTGTTTTAGGTTGTCATTATGTCGGTATTGTGTCCTTACTATAGTTTGGCGCGTTCGGATCCGGTTTTTTGGCTTGCTTAAGCGCTTTTTCGAGATTCTCGTCCTTGGCGCGCAAACAACGTCTTCGTCAAAGATTCTTTGCTGCGAGAATTGCCCGCCTAGAACTTTTTTGTGGCAACTCGTGGCTTATACAAGCGCTTTTTGCGACACGCTGAACAAAAAAATTATTTGTTGTTTTTGGAGTATAAAAAATTTGTTCAATGGCCCGTGGTTTTCGTTCTGACTTTTAACATGTTTTTGGGCTTTTGCTAGCCATTTTCTCGCCGTTGGTTTTTGACGGTTTTTTTGCGTTTATCAGATTTGGATTCTGTATAAAAAATTAGCACGCGTGGCTTGTCTAAGCCGTTTTTTGGCAAAAAAAGGTGTACAAGGCCTTGAAGTACCCTTTGCTTTTTGTTTATATTCCTCGTAGACTCCACTCGAAAAATTTTTAAAATCAAAAATATGTCTAAAAGCCGTTTAATTGCCGGTCTCGATATTGGTAGCTCTAAGATTCGCACTGTTGTATGTACGCTTGAGGAGAAAGGAGCTGTGCCTAATGTTATTGGTGTTGGCGTCGCGCCTTCCTTTGGTCTTCGAAAGGGAAGCGTTATCGATGTAGAAGAAACTATAAATAGTATTTCGTCTTCACTTGAAGATGCCGAAAGAATGGCTGGAGAACCTATTCATCATGTCTTCCTTGGAATTGGTGGAACTCATCTTGCATCGCAAGATAGCAAGGGCGTTATTGCTGTATCGCATAGCGGCAATGAAATTACTGAAGATGATGTTGATCGCGTTCTTGAAGCTGCACAAGCTGTTTCTATCCCTAGTAATAGGAGGATTCTTCGCATCATTCCTAAATCTTTTACTGTTGATGAGCAGAAAGGCATCAAGTATCCAGTCGGCATGACAGGCATCAGACTTGAGGTTGAAGCTCATCTTATTACAGGACTTGCTCCTGCTGTTAAGAATATCGAGAAATGTGTGCATCAAGCTGGTGTTGATATTGATGATATTATTCCATCGGGACTTGCTGCTTCTGAATCTGTTCTTTCTAAGAGGCAAAAAGAGCTTGGTGTTGTTGTTATCGATATTGGATGTGGCGGAACTTCGGTTTCTGTTTTTGAAGAAGGAACCACTCTTTATACATCGGTTATCCCTGTTGGTGGTGAAAACGTGACTAACGATATTGCGATTGGGCTTAGAACTTCTATTGATACTGCTGAGAAGATTAAGATTGAGTACGGTTCTTGTATCCCTGAGGATGTAAATGACCGTGAGACTATTGATCTTTCGCTTTTAAGCAAAATCGACACGCAGACTGTTTCCAAGAAACAGCTTTCTGAGATCATTCAGGCTAGGTATCACGAGATTTTCTGTATGGTGAAAGATGATTTGGCCAAGATTAGTCGTGATGGGATGCTTCCGGCTGGCGCTATTTTGACTGGCGCAGCCACCAAGATTCCAGGTGCTGTTGATTTGGCAAGAGACACTCTTAATTTACCTGTTCAAATTGGATTCCCTCAAAACTTTGAAGGCGTTGTCGATAAGATTGATGATCCTTCTTATGCAACTGCTATTGGTCTCGCTATCTGGGGTGCTAGATTCGAAGGCCACAGTGGATATGGAATTGATTTGAAAGGGTTCAAAATTGATAAGGCATGGGGAAGCGTAAAGAGCTGGGTGAAAGGGCTGATGCCTTAGAGCGTAGAGAGTAGACTGTAAACTGTAGATTTGAAAATTTAAGGCCAAGATTATTTGTTAACTAATAACTAGAAGCTAATAGTTGGGATGGATTCCGGCCAAGAATGCACATCACTTAACAACCTTACAACTTAATACTTATATATACCCCCTATTTGTCTCCTAAACTCATTAACCATGACAAACGACGATAAAAAGACTGGTGGCTCTGATGACGCTCTTAAGAATTTGTTTTCTGGAGCTAGTAGCAGGAAAAGAAACATGGAGGTCACTCCAGATATTACTCCTGTTGCTTCAATCAAAGTGATCGGTGTAGGGGGAGGAGGTGGAAACGCTGTAAACCGCATGATTAAATCTAATGTCAAAGGCATTGAGTTTATTGCGGTTAATACAGACGCTCAAGCTTTGTACCACTCGGAGGCACCTACAAAGGTGAATGTGG
>CAYFOI010000004.1:519-63520 GCA_964344725.1 uncultured Candidatus Peribacteria bacterium | reverse complement strand
GGCTTACACTAAAGCAAATTTCGCATTTCTACGCACCCGAAAATGAACGGTCTCAGGGGAAGAGACTCCAGCTCTTTCGTCTTTAAGTCCGCATCAGGGTAATAGGCAATTGTCTGGAGATTTTTATAGATATATGCGTGGGAGATATTCATGTGATCCAGATTTTGGTGATACGGTTATGGCTATTAGTTATCCCGGGTTAGGTGCAGAATTTGTATCTGTTGGTACACTTGATGATTATTATTCTTCTTGTACTCTTCAGTTAGTTACAGATCGTTCGCAAATTGCTAATCTCCCTCCTGCTCCTGCTGGAGATCAATGTATGAGTTATAGATTTCTTATAGATTATGATGATAATAGTTCTGATGAGTGTACTACGTACACTAGTAGAGCTATAGGAAGTCCAGTTTTGGACGAATCTGGTCTTGTTGTTGGTGTTGTGAATGGTGATTTGGTGGGGGAGGCAACTTTTATAGATTTTGCTGAGCGGGATATTGAGATGCTTGAAGAGGAGCAGCCTTTCGATGAAAGGCGTGCTGAATTACCACCGACGTTTGGTTGGTAAGAAGTTAGTAGTAAATTATTTTACAAACGGCATCATTTCCTGTTCTTCTTGCTCTAGCATGTACGAGCCCGAAGAACTAGGAGCATTGCTGATGTTTGTAAAATAATTTACTACTACTAACTAAGTAATAGTAGTGGTTTGGATTTATCTCTTTCTCTTCTTTTTCTTCTTGGGTTTTGGCATGTATTTCTTCATGTCTTCCGATTTGTGTTTTTTGTCGATTTCACCTGGGAGGATTTTTGCATATGTGTATCCGGCTCGACCGAGCACGTATAGTCCTAAGAGCATTAGTCCTATTAGCCAGATTCGCATGGCTAGGTAAGGGATGTTTTCGTATCTAAAGAACAGAGCTAGAAATCCGAAAAATGCTATCCAGTTTAGTTTCCCGGTGACTCCTGGTATGAGCTTTTTCAGAATCTTTTTGTGGTGGCTCTTTTTTATAAACGTTCTGACATATTGGCCGATAACTATTAGTAGTAGGAAGAATATGAAACATATCCAGAAATATCTAAATGATTGCCCTGGCGTTGCGTCAAACAGGTAAGAGAGTGAGAAGAGTTTCAGCATTTTGTTCTTTGGTTAAAGTTCTTATACCTTTTATACAAAAAGTATCCTGTAATCAAGAAGATTATTATTGATGCTACACTTGCTACTCTCATACCGAGTATTTCGGCTGTGTCGTCTCCGCGCAAAAATTCAGCCAAAAATCTTATTCCTGAGTAGACTGTTACTGCTGCTAAAGCTGTATTTCCTTCTTTCTGGAAAAATTCGAGTTTGCGGTATTTTTTCAGGTAAAACAGAATTCCTCCTACATATAGCATTGAGTATATTTGAGTTGGATGTATTGGTACGGTGTATTTGACGTTTATACTCTCGTATGTGATGCCCCATGGCATACTTGTTGGTGAGCCGTAGCATTGGCCGTCTAGCAGTTGTCCGAAATTTGCTATGATGATGCCTACTCCTACAGGTATTATTAATGCATCTAGCCATTTCAGTATGCTTTCATCTTTTTTGAAGCAAAGCAATGTTAGGATGATCGTAAATCCTAAAACTGCTCCCCAGAACGAAAGTCCTTTATCCCATATGTAAAAGAAGCTTAGTAAGCCTGACAGACGGAATGTTGGCATATAGAACTGTAAATTCATTATGTAGAATGCCAGTCTCGAGAAAAATAGGGTAATTACGATTATGCTTAGGCTGTGATGGAAAAACATCGATAGGTTTAGGCGTTGTCTCTTGGCTATCTTGGCGAATGCGAGGATTCCTGCGACAAATGCGAGTGATACAAATAACCACAATGAGTGGAGTGAGAATGGACCTATTTGAAAGAGGATTGGATACACTAGATTAGTTGTTAGTAGTAGTGGTAGTTGTAGTGTTGTAGTTGGTTGTTGGTAGTAGTAGTTAAGTACTTGAGTTTTTAGTTCAGTTCCTCCTGCATTCTAAATTCTGGTTACAAGTTTCTAACTCCTAGTTAGAAGTTAAATACAATCAACGCTGTTGCGACTATGCCTATTATGCTGAATACAGGCGTTATGAATCGTGCTTTTGGCATGAATTTGCTCTTTGCTGCTAATAAAATGTACCACAACATCAAGATTGCTACGAGGTATTTTAGTAGCGGTGTTTCACTGATGTGTGGGTCCCATGGGAACGAAAGTTCGTATGCGATGTCTTTTTGTGTGAAATAGTAAGTTATGAAGTAATACATTATGTAGAATGAGAGTAGCCATCCTAGGAAATTTACTATTTCGCCTAAGAATGTGTCGTCTTGTGTTTTCGGTCTTGCATCTGGGATTAGTTTGGTATGTTTTCCTTTTTTGAGTGTTTTAAGTTTCTCTTTTAGTTCTTTCCGTTCGTTTAAGGTTGATTGGATGTTGTCTGCTATCTGTTTCTTGGCGTCTTTATCTTTTGTTGTTAGCCAGAGTTTTGCGTATGTGAATAGTTGTTTGTTTGTCGATTTGATAATCTCTTTTGTTGATATTATATCTGGGTTTGGCGTGAGCTTTTCGGCTAGTTTTTGTAGTAGGTTTTGAAGAGGTCTGAATTTTACTTTTGTGACGATTTTTTCTTTCAAATCCTGGGAAAATGTTTTCTTTGGGCCGCCTGCTGCGTGTAAGGAAGATAGAAGTTGTTGGCTTTCTATCATCAGGTTTGTTTTTTCTTTTTGAAGTGATTCTTTGTGTAAGAAGATCTCTTGGTCTTGGATTTTTCTTAAAAGCTCTTCGGCGGTGTGTTCGATATATTCGAGATTTGTACTGTTTTTGATTCTTAGAAGCTTGTCGATGTAGCTTTGGATCAGTTTCTTGTTTTCCGGTTTGATCTCTTGGTCAAAGTTTTGTAGGACTTTTTTGATTTTCTCAAGGACGTAGTCTACTTTTTTTAAGAGGATTTGCTGTTTGGTTTTGAAATCTTTGTCGTTTGCTGTTTGCTCATCTATGTCAGCTGTAGCTTTTTTGATGTCTGCTACGCGTTCTTTGAGTTTCTCTATGCCTTCGGTGCGATCATTGTCTTTTTCTGCCTGAGTGGCGTCTTGGCGACTTAAATATGTAACGTCGAATTGGTATTCGTTAATTAATCTGGTTAGTGCTGATAATTTGTCTGTTGCAGGTATTGTTCCTATGATTTTTCTTCCTGTTTTGTCGTGTGCTTCGAATTCAAATTTAGTTAATGAATCTGCTACTTTCTTTGATTTTTTTGTGGTGTCTGGTTGCTGTGGTTCTGGTGTTGGTGTGGGTTCTGGCTTGGATTCTTCGGGCTTAGGCTCCGGTTCGGGATCGCTTTCGTCTTTTGTGGCTTTGACTGTTGGTTTTATAGATATTCCTTGTTTTTTTGGAGGAGGAGGTGGTGGGGCAGCAGGTGTTTTTTTGGGTGCTGTTTTTGCAGTTTCAGGCGCTGGTGCATCAGTTTCTTCTATACTTAAAATTGCCAGATTGAGTTCGTTTAGCTCTTTTCTAGCTTCTTCTTCGTTTGTTGCACTAAGACTGCCAGTCATTTTCTGGTTGTCTTGTGTGACCGCTATGTATTTGTACTGTGGCATTTTGGTTTTAGTACGTAGTACGTAATCCGTAATCCGTAGTGCGTAGTACGTGGTTTTATTTTTTGTTTTTTATCGAGGCTTCGATTAGTCCTGCGAATAGTGGATGTGGTTTGTTTGGTCTTGATAAAAATTCTGGGTGAAATTGGCAACCTACCATAAATGGATGGTTTTTTAGTTCAGCAATTTCTACTAAGTCTGCTTTCTCATATATTCCTGCGACTTTCCAGTCGGTTCCTTTTAATTTGTCTCGGAAATCGTTGTTTACTTCGAATCTGTGGCGGTGGCGTTCATTTATTGTTAGTTTGCCATATAGTTTGTGAGTTTTGGTGCCTTTTGTGATTTTGCAAGGGTATTGGCCTAGTCTTAACGTGCCTCCTTTTGCGCGGTCTTTGTGTTGGCCAGGGAGGAAATGGATTATGTATTTTTCTTTTGGAATTTTTCCGGTTTCTTCATCGAATTCTTCAGAAGTGATTTCAGGGTCTTCTAGAATATGTCTTGCGTATTCAACGGTCATTATTTGCATTCCTAGGCATAGACCGAGGTATGGGATACCATTTTCTCTACAGTATTTTGCGGCCATGATTTTGCCTTCGCATCCTCTGGTGCCAAATCCGCCTGGGACTACGACTCCGGCGCAAGACTTTAGCTCGTTCCACGTTTTTTTATTCTTTCTTTCAAGTTTTTCGGAATCGATCCAAACTGTTTCTAAAGATCTGCCTGTGTGATAGCAAGCTATTTTGAGAGATTCGATTACGCTGATGTAAGCATCTTCTAAGTGTGTGTATTTACCAACGAGAGCTATTTTGAGGGGTTTTCTTCTAGAATTAATTTTTGCTACGAGTTCTTTCCAATCTTTTAGTCTTGGACTTACTTTGCCTAAGTTCAGTTTTTTGGCTACTAGTTGGGCAATTTTGTACTCTTGAAGTTTGAGAGGTACTTCGTAAATAGAGCTTGCTGTTATTGCTGGGATTACAGCTTTTTGATCTACGTCACAAAAAAGCGCAATTTTCTTAATAAGTTCATCACTGATAGGGTAGTCGGCTCGAGGCATTATGATGTCTGGATGGATACCAATTTGCCTAAGTTCTCTTACTGATGCTTGGGTTGGTTTAGTCTTTAGTTCTTTGGAAGCTTTTAGGTAAGGTAGGAGTGTTAAGTGGACGAATAGAGTGTTTTCTCTTCCTAGCTCGTGTCCGAGTTGTCTTATCGCTTCGAGGAAAGGTTGTCCTTCGATGTCTCCGACTGTTCCGCCAATTTCACATAGTACGATGTCTGCACCGCTTTTCTTGCCTGCATCTAGAATTCTTTTCTTAATCTCTCCTGTTATGTGTGGGATTATTTGGATAGTTCCCCCGAGGAAATCTCCTCGGCGCTCTTTCTCGAGCACTCTTGTGTAAACTTTCCCGGTTGAAACGCTGGATTCTGCGCTTAAGTGTTCTCCAATGAATCTCTCGTAGTGTCCGAGGTCTAGGTCGGTTTCGGCTCCGTCATCTGTTACAAAAACCTCTCCGTGTTGAAAAGGGCTCATGGTGCCTGGATCGACGTTTAAGTATGGGTCGAGTTTTTGAGTGAATACCTTAAAACCGGAGGCTTTGAGTAGGGTACCGATTGATGCTGCTGCGATACCTTTTCCTAGTGATGAACAGACGCCTCCTGTTACGAATATATATTTTGTCGGCATGTTTTTATTTTAGGGGTTAGGAGTGGAGGATTTTAGAATCTTAGAATTAGAGGGTTATAGTGAGGGTTTAGCCTTTAGGACTTAGAGTTTAGTGAATGGAGCCTTTCGGGCAGGTTGGTTTTTCTTGGCCACTATTTCTTCTTATAAACCAACTCTTTCTCGCACTCTTTCTAGGGTTTTTGTTGCGACTTCGCGAGCTCTTTTTGCGCCTTTTTCTAATACCTCATTAATGTAATCCAAATTCTTCTCGAGCTCAATTCTTTTTTTGCGTGGTTCACGGAGCTCTTCCATTACTGCTTCTAGAAGCTTCTTTTTGCAGTCTACACATCCTAAACTAGCGCCTTTGCAGCCTTTTTCTATCTCTGAAACATCACTTTCGTTGAAGATTTTTTGTAAAGTGAAGACGTTGCAGATTTCTGGGTTTCCAGCGTCATCGCGTTTAACTCTTGATGGATCCGTAACCATGCTCATGATTTGTTTTCTAAGGTCTTCTTCTGGTGCGAAAATTTCTACAGTGTTGTTGTAACTTTTGCTCATTTTGTGAACGCCGTCTGTTCCGAGGATTGTTGCAACCTCTTTTTTGATTAGGTCTTCTGGTATTACAAAAGTATCTTCGCCGTATGTGTGGTTGAAAGTGTTTGCGATATCTCTTGTTATTTCGATGTGTTGTTTCTGGTCGCGACCTACTGGCACGAGTTCGGAGTCATATATAAGAATGTCTGCTGCCATTAATACAGGGTAGCTGAATAGTCCAACTGTTGGATTTTTGGTTCCTTTTGCGAGTGCATCTTTCCATGCGTGAGCTCTTTCGAGTAGTCCGAAGGGCGCGACTGTTGAGATGATCCAAGTCAGTTCGGTTACTTCCGGGATGTCACTTTGACGGAAGAAAGCTGTTTTTTCAGGATCTAGGCCCAAGGATAAATAATCCATGGCGAGTCCCATCGTCATTTTTTGCATTTTCTCTTTGTCGCGTACTGTTGTGAGAGCATGATAATTTGCCAAAAAATAGAAGCATTCATGTTTTTCTTGCAATTCGATGTGTGGTTTCATCGCACCTAGATAATTGCCTAGGTGTGGTTTTCCGGATGGTTGCATACCTGATAGGACTCTTTTGTTTTTGGTCATAATAGAGTTTGATTATTTTCAGTGGAAAGATACATGATTTTGATGTTCGAGTAAATCAGACAGTTTCTATAGGATCTATGTCGATTCGCCAGTTTTCATCCTCTTGAGAAAGCTTTTCTATTCTTGGTAGAATTTTCTTGAAACTTTTGTCTTTTAAGAAGAGGTTGTAGTGGTATTTTCCGTGACGTTTTGCAATTAGAGCTGGGGCACTAGTGCCTCCTAATTCATGTTTGGCTTCTTCAATTTTTCTTTTTGCTTTATCAAAGCTTGTGTCGACATATGTAAGCTTAATCATTTTGTTGAAAGGGGGGAGGTTGAGCTTCTCTCGAGTTTTGATTTCAGATTCGTACATCTCTTTGTAGTTGTGGTCTGAAGTCGCTTGAATGGCGAAGTTATCAGGTACATAGGTTTGTATGATTACTGATCCTTGTTTTTTTCGGCGGCCTGCTCGTCCTGCAACTTGTGTTAGTGTCTGGAAGATATGTTCTTGGGCTCTGAAGTCAGGGATGTGTAGCCCTATGTCTGCGAGAATTACAGCGACTAGGTCTACTTTTTCGATGTCGAGGCCTTTACCGATCATTTGTGTTCCGATCAGCATGTCAGCTTTATGTTCATTGAAGGTTTTGTAAATTTTTGGAAAATCGTGGCGCGTTTTTACAGTGTCGCGATCCGCCCTTAGTATGCGGGCTTCCGGGAATAGCGTACAAATTTCTTGTTCAACTCGTTCGGTACCGATGCCTATGGTTTTTATGTATACGCTTCCGCAGTTTGGGCAGCCTATTGGTGCTTTCTTTTTGTTGCTGCAGTGGTGGCATATTAGGGTTTCCCCCTTGTGGTATGTCATTTTTACAGAGCAATTTTCGCATTCTGGTGAAAATCCACATTCTCGACATGTTAGAGAAGAGGCTGTTCCACGGCGATTTAGAAAAAGAATGGCTTGATGACCCCTCCTTAGAGTCTTTTCTAATTTCTCCTGCAGCTTATCGCTGAAGATGCCGAAGTTTTTTGCCTTTAGTTCTTCGCGCATGTCTACTATTTCTACGGAAGGGAGTGGTGTTTTTCCTATGCGATCAGGTAAGTGGATTAATTCAAGTTCTCCTTTTTGGGCGCGGTAGTAGTTTTCGACGGAAGGGGTTGCGGATCCGTAGATTAGTTTAGCTTGTAGCTTGTGGCTTGTAGGTTGTAGCTTGCAGATTTGTTCGGCTACGGTTCGGGCATCGTATCTTGGAGATTGATCTTGTTTGTAGCTTGTGTCGTGTTCTTCATCGAGGATTATTGCTCCGAGATTTACGAAAGGGGAGAACAGTGCTGATCTTGGGCCTATGATTACTTTTGCTCTTCCTTCTGCTATGCGGAGCCATTCTATTGCACGTTGTTTTTCGGTTAGTTGTGAATGCAAGATGGCTGTTTTTGATCCAAAGACTTTTTTGAAATAGTTGGTTAGTTGTGGGGTGAGTGAGATTTCTGGGACTAGAATTAATGTTTGTTTGTCTTCTTGGGCTAGTTTGTATGCTAAGTGCAAATATATTTCTGTTTTGCCTGAGCTGGTTATTCCGTGAATTAAGAATTTATGTTTTTCTCCGAGGATTTTTTCAAGAGCATCTTTTTGGGCTTTTTCGAGTGTTAATTTTGGAGTTTTGATTTGGTCTTTTTTCCCCTCTGGTAGGTCGTTTTTGCCTTTTAGGTTCCAGATTTTGTTAGGGATGAAAAGCTTTAAGGCTTTATAAAGATTGGTTAGGTAGTAGTTTGAGATGAATGTGGCAGTTTCTAGTTGCCATGGTTTTAGGCTTGGATATATGGGATTTACTTCTATGATTTCTCGTGTTTTGAAGTTCGGTTTGGTATTTGTGGTTTTTAAAACGATCCCTCCTACTTTTTTGGTAGTATAGGGAGCTATAACGAGAGATCCTTTTTCGACCTTAATCCCTTTTGGAATTTTGTAAGTGAAAGATCCTTTTACATTTGAATACTTCTGGTTGAGCAGGACTTCTGCGTACATTTGTAGTTTGAAGATTGAAGATCGAAGTTGATAGCATTATAGTAGATTTTTTTGTGAGTTCGTATGTTTTCTGTTAAAGTTTTCAAAAAGTCCTTGTAAAAACAAAATCAACATGAAGAACAAAATCGCAAAACTCCTCGTTTTCAGTCTTGTCGTTAGCTTATTTCCTACTATAAGTGTTTCTGCAGATTCTATTTATACTAGTGGGATTGGAACCGGAGAGTTTCAAACCTATAATATTTATACCGAACACTTTCAGATTGAGTTTAATTATATGATTTATATCCAGCCTGATAATGATGGGAATGGTGTTCCTGATACGGTAGATGATGTTGCTGAATATGCTGAATATTCTTGGGAGAGGGAGGTTGATGTTTTGGGCTTTGAACCGCCGATTCCGGAAGATTGGTATATACCTTATATCCCGATACTTTTGGATGATCAGTATGAGTATTTGTATGAGGGGACTACTGGTGTTTCATCTGTGCTCTCTGATTTGACTCCTTATATGGCTCTTGATCCTTGGTTGTCTGATGATGTTATGAAAGCTACTGTTGCACATGAGTTTATGCACTGTATTCAATTTGGGTATGACCCGTATTTTTTGGAGAGTTATCAAGATTTGAATTTTGCTGAAGCTTCTGCGGTTTGGACGGAGGAATATGTTTATCCTGCTGTGAACGATTATGTCTATTATTTGGATGATTTCTTTGATTATCCTGATTATTCTATTTTTGCAGGTGTGATACCGACAGGTACGTTATTTGAATATGCTCTTATGATTTGGCCTGAGTTTTTGACTGAATATTACAATGACAATGAAATTATGGTTGAGATGTGGGAGGATTTCTTTGAAATTGATTATAGTGGTGCGAGAAGCGCGTTTACTGTTTATACAGCTGTGAATAATTTTATTGAAGGTGAGAATGATGAGCTTTCGGAGGTTTATCGAGAATTTTCGATATGGAATTTGGCACATGATCAGACTTATGAAGAAGGGTATCTTTATCCTGATGTTTATATAATGAGGAATTGGAGCAGTACTGCTAGCGTGTCTGCTCAGATGCCGCTTCCGGGTATGAGGCCTGCTCTTTATGGAACCAATTATATTGCCTTTGAAGCTTCTACGGCTTCAGGTGAAGATGATCTCAAGTTTAGTATTACTAAGGGTGATGATGTTGAAATGGGTGTAACTTTTGTTCCTATGGATAGTGATGGGGAGTATGACTTAGATGCTGTTGATAGAAATACCGTTTCAATAGGTGAGACTTATGGGGAGTTTGTTTTTCAGGGATCGGACGATTATGACACTATCTATGTTTTAGTTTCTCCTTTGGATGCGGAAGATGCTAGTGGTGCTACAGTTTTTGATGTCGGTTATTCGTATTATTATTCTGCGGAGTTTGGTCATTTTAGTTCTGATGATGAGGTTGTAAGCTCTGATGTGACTATTGATGAGGATGATGAAGAGGAAAAAGAAGGTGATGATGTAGGGGAGACGGTTACTATTGATTATACGAATGATGAATTGACCTTGGAGGTGCTTTATTATGATGATGATAGTATCGCTATAAGTTGGGATAGGCTTACAACTTTGGATATAGATTCATATGTTGTTTATATGGGGGAGGAGAGTGGTGAGTATACAGAGCAAGACACTGTCGATTATGCTCATATTACAACTTATTCGTTTACAGATTTGACTTCTGATTCTATCTATTATTTCTTGGTTGAAGCTTACGATGAGGATGGTGATTTACTTGAGACTTCCGATGAAATTGCAGGTTATACCGAAGCTTTCTCTTTTGGAGATTTAACAAGTGCTCATGATGCTTATGAAGCTATTCTGGGTCTTTATGAATTGGGTGTAGTTGCAGGCTATGATGATGGTAATTTCTATCCAGATCAGACGGTCAATAGGGCGGAGCTTTTGAAGATTTTAATAGAGGGGCAAGATATTACGCCAGACGAGGATGAATATCAGGGATGTTTTGATGATGTAGGGGATGAGTGGTTTGCAAAATATGTTTGTTATGCAAAAGAGCAAGGATGGGTTGAAGGGTACTCCGATGGTAATTTTTATCCTGGTCAGACTGTAAACAAAGTAGAGGCTCTTAAGATGCTATTACTTGCTTATGGTTATGATGTTGAGGATGAGGATGTTACAGGTGGAATGCCTTATACAGATACTTGGGCTACAGCTTGGTATGCACCTTATATCGATACTGCGTTTGACTTAGGTATTCTTAGTGAAGAGGAGGGTGATGAGTTTGATCCTGGTGCAGGCAGGGATAGAGGAGAAATTTGTATGGAGCTATGGGAGCTTTTGGGAGTTTTGGATTTGAGATAAAAAATGACAAGGCCCTAAAGTCCTTGTCATTTTTCTGGAGTTGATCTTCGTTTGATTATCTCGGTGGTCTGACCCATTTCGAAAACAACTCTGTGCCGTTTTCATATACTCTGAATAGTCTCCCATTTAAGACGAAGACTTTGTTGCTGTATATGGCTACGTTTGTAGGGAGGTCTGCGCGGAAGCCTATTTCGTATGTATCTCCACTTTCGCATGTTATTGTTATGATTTCTGTGTCATAGTCGATGTCGTAAGAAGTAGGGGTGCTGTAATCTGGTTCTGTTTCTGTGTCTTCGGTTTCGTCGGTTGCATCTGTTTCTGTATCAGTTTCGGTTTCTTCATCGCTAGCATCGGTCTCTTCTGCTGGTTCTTCTTCGACGTAAGTGGTGTTTGAGTATACGGTTACTGTGCTAGAGTCTTGTGCTATGTAGAAAGCTGCTTCTGTGACGTAGATGCCTTGTTGATACTCTGTATCTGCTGGGAGTGTGTATTTCCCTTCTATTGTGAAAGCTGTTGGGCTTGCTAGGTCATCTATGCTCATTACAACGTATTTGTCGTTCTCGTCGTACATTGCGTAGAAATACCCGTCATCTGCGTAATGAAGTCCTGTGATGTCTGTGTATCCAGTAGGAGAGGTGATTTCGTTAACTAGAGATGCTGTACCTGAGCTAATATCAAAGACTAGGATGTTGCCGTTTGATTGGTAACCTACATAGAGATAGTCTCCTGCAGAGGTGATGGCTTCACCGCCTTGATTGGAGTCGCCGGAGATGTATGCAGATATGCCCCATGTGTTTGTTACTGAGCCTGTTTCAGGGTCGATTTCACGGATTTCTTCAGGTTCTTCCACAATTGCATAAAGCATGTCATTCATTGTTGTGATGCCTTCAATGTCGTCTCCTAGGTTGTATTCGGTCAAATTGCTTCCATCCATGTCCATTGAGTAGAGATATCCATCGTCGTCATTTACCCATAATTGATCTCCATATACGACTATGCCGCTAGGTTCGTTTATTGATGTTGTGATAGTTGTTCCTGCGTCGTAGTAATCTGGCCAGTCATTGATGGTTTCGTGTGTGTAGATTACGATTGCTCCTGAATCTTCTGCTATGTATAAATTGCCTTCTTCGTCGACATATATTCCTTCTTCGTTTTCGCCGGTCATTGTGTATTGAGATTCGATTGTGAGGGTTGTTGGATTACTAAAATCATCTGACGAGAATGTTGTGAAAATTGCGTTTGAGTCCCAGTTGTCGTTGACTGTGTAGAGAGTATTGTTTGCATAGTGCATTCCGGAGATGTCTACATAGCCGGTAGGGGAGCTAAAAGTGTTTATTACTGTTACAGAACCGTCGCTACCAAGTTCAAGTACGTAAATGTCTCCTGTCTCTTGGACTCCGACATAATCCAGTCCTTCTACGTGTGCGTAAGCTTCTGGGCCTAGGTTGTCTGTGGTTGAAATTACTCCTGTGAGGTCCCATGAGTTGCTTGTGAGTGCTCCTGTTGATGGGTCGAATTCTAGAATTGCGTCAGAATTTTCTACTAGGAGTCTGAGCATATCTTCTGCGACTGTTATTCCTTCTAGGTCGTATCCTATTGTGTACGAAGTCAGGATTGTTCCAGACGTGTCTGTTTCGTATAAATATCCTCCGTCGTCTACTATCCAAAAACTGTCATCATACATTGTTATCCCACTTGGTTCTGCGATAGAAGTGGTCATGTCTGTGCCTGAATCGTAATCGTCAGGCCATGCATCTGCTGCTAGTGCTACAGGTGTCAGACTTAGTGTTAATAAGGTTACAACTACGGTTGTTAAAAACTTTTTCATTTTGGTTTTGGTTAATGAATTTTTGAGGGCTTGTCTATTTTATCATAATGTTGTGGTTTGTCTTTAAACAAAACAATATCTCAATGGTGAGATGTTGCTTTGGCTTCGCTTCGGAACGCGATTCTTGTTACTACTGTGGTGCCCCCGGAAGGAATTGAACCCTCATTGCCGGTTCCGAAGACCGGTGCTTTATCCATTAAGCTACAGGGGCTGGGTTAGTTTGTACCAATTAAAGTCTTTAGCAGTTTTTCTTCTGTGGCAATTGGCACATCTGACTTCACATTTTTCTATTTCTTGCTGCAATTTTTTTATTCCAGGGTTGTCTTTGATCATTGTTGATATAGTTGTGGCTTTATCTCCTTTATGATCGAATTCTAGTACTACCGGATCTTTTTCTCCGCAGTCTATACATGGATGTGTTGAAAGATATTCAATTATATATTTTTGTGCTATTTTTCTTTGTTCTTTGTTTCGTTTTAGGCTTTTATTTATGTAGTATTGGCGATTTTTTTTGTAGTGGTTACGGACTTCTAATCTAGTACAGTCTCTGCAAGATTTTTGTCTAATTTTCAAGGATTTGTTCTTGAAATTAAATTCTTGGATAGGCTTCTTTTTTTTGCATCTGCTGCATTGTTTCATCGGGTTGAATTCTATCTTTATTTGCCTTCGGAGTCAATTAGTATTCCGAAGACCGATGCTCTATCCAGTTGAGCTACGGGCGCACAGCAGGAAGTATTTTAAAAGGGAACCTGCTTAATAGCAAGTTCCCTTTACAGTTTACAGTCTACTTTTTACTCTCTATTTTTCTGTCTTGTCATGCCACCATACTAGGAGTGGTGTAGCTACGAATACTGATGAATATGTACCTACCAAGATACCTAGTACAAGAGCTAGGACGAAGTAATGTATGGAACCTGCTCCTAATAGAAGCAATGCTACTAATGTGAATAGGGTAGAAATAGAAGTATTGATCGAACGTGCTAGTGTTTGATTTAAGGCTGCGTTTGCTGTTTCTCGGAAAGTTGCATGTTCTCCACGGCGGAGGTTTTCTCTAGTTCTGTCGAACACTACGATTGTGTCGTGGACTGAGAATCCTAGGATTGTGAGCAGCGCTGTAATAAACAGAGCGTCGATTTCGACTCCCATGAATTTTCCTAGGAGTACGAATATACCGAGGATTATTAAGATATCGTGCGCGAGGGCTGCTATAGCGCACATTCCGAATCTCCATGCTCCAACTTTGCGTGGGACTTTTCTAAATGCGAATGCGATGTAGAGAACGATCATGATAAGTGCGATTCCTAGTGCGATTATCGCTTTTTTCTTGAGGGTTTCTCCAATTGTTGGGCCTACAGTTGTGAATCTGACTTCTTCGAGTGATCCGTACTCATCTGTGAAAGTGCTTAGAATATGTGTGTGAGTCTCTTCTGAGATGTGTTTGATTCTTATGATAAAGCTTCCATCTCCTGTAGTGACAATAATTGGAGTTCCGAATTCGATTTCATTTTCGTCAGTGCTTTCGTAAGTTGTTTCGGTTTCTTCGCTTGAAACATCTTCTTCAGTAGTTTCTGTTTCTGCGAAGAGGACGCTCTCTGTGTTCGTTTCAGTCTCATCTAGGATAATGCTTTCTGCTTCTCCGATAAATTCTGCGTCTGGGCTGTTTAGCTCGTCTTCGATGTTACCCAATGTTTCAGCTAATTCGTCTGATGTTACTTCTTCTTCAAAAGATACTTCCATGAGTGTTCCACCTGTGAAGTCTAGTCCTAGATTAAGTCCGAAGATTGGAAGGACTATCAATGCTATTCCGACTAGAATTCCTGAGATTGTTGCCCAGATTTTGGTGTTTTTAATGAAGTTGAAGTTGAACGGTTTGCGCTCTTTGTTTATTCCGAATAAGAAGTCGCTTTCTAGGGCTTTTTTGCCGATAGTACTTCTCAAAAAAGCTCTAGTGATTGTGATAGCTGTAAACATTGAGATTAGGATACCTAGAGCTAGGTTAAATGCGAATCCTCGAATGATTGATGAACCGAAGTATAGAAGGATTCCACATGTGATTAGAGATGAGAAGTTCGAGTCTCTAATTGAATCCCAAGCTCTTTGGAAGCCTGTTTCAATTGAAAGCGCATGTGGTTTCCCATTTCTAAGTTCTTCTTTAATTCTTTCAAAAATAAGTACATTTGCATCTACAGCCATACCTATAGATAGAATCACACCTGCTACACCTGCTAGGGTAAGTGTGAGAGGGCTTGATAGTACGAATGCTAGGAAGAACAAAATGAAACATGCCAATATGAATGTAATAAGTTTTTCCCAACCGGAGTCTTTAGATTTGAGAATTACGGCTGTAATTGCTCCGAAAATGCCGAGAGCAATAAGAATTGATGCAGCCATAGGTAGTGCAATCTTTATCGCGAATATAAGAATGATTGCATAAATACCAAGTGCAACGTTGGCCATTAGTCCAGGCAGCCTGTAGTATAGGACCATGTAGATTGCGAGTAGAAGTAGACCGATTAAGCCTGCTTTTACGCTGCTATCTAGAGCTTCTTCGCCTAGAGATGCGCCGATAGTGTATTGTCCAGCTAGTGTGATTGGAGCTGGGATTGCACCTGTGTTTAGGTCGCGTGCTAGCTCTGTAGCTTCTTCGACTGAGAAATCACCTGTAATGATTGCGCTTCCGCCTGAGATCTTTTCGTTCACGTTTGGTGCTGAAATCAAATCTCCTCCTACAAATATTGCTAGTGGTTTTCCTACATTTCTTCCAGTTATCTCTTCAAATAAGAGTGCTCCTTCTTCGTTGAACTCAATCGTGACATATGGAGAATAATTTGGGTCGAAAGCAACGTCAGCGTGCACAAAATGTTCTCCTGTTAGTTCTGTTGCTTCCCAAGAATCTGGGATTGTTGAATATGTGATTTGTTTGAATGCGTAAAAATCTTTGATCTCGTTATCTCTGACATCTGTCACATTGATGATGTGATATCCAAACTGAGTTTCGACTATGTCTGAGATGTCGCCAGCTTCCATCGCGAAAGCTGCATTTTCGAATTCCTCGACCATAACTCCGGGACCGAAATATCCTAGTTTTCCGCCGTCCCATGAGCTTCCTGTGTCTTCAGAGTATTCTCCTGCTAGAGTAGCGAAATCTTCTCCTGCCTGTGCTTTTGCTATTACTTCTTCTGCTAATGTATAAGCTTCTTCTTGGGTGCGGTCTGATCCTATCCCAGAATCTTCCCAGCCTATTAGTATGTGGCTAGCTTGGACTTCTTTGTATTCTTCAGTTGTGTGGTCTGTAACTTGAACGACAAAGTATCCTGTTAGATCTACAACTTCTCCTGCGAAGTTATATGAATATCCGTCTGTACCTTCGATTACGTATGGGATTATGTCGCCAGCTTCGTATCCTGCTAGGGCTTCGGCTATTTCTGCTGAGATTGAGTCTACTTCTGTTAATTCCTTTTCTGAGTAGTAAGCGATTCCTGCGTATGCTAATTCATCTTCTTGTCCTATTAGCTCGATGTCTTCTCCTTCTTGTATGCGAGAGAGAGCTGACTCTGCATATTCTAGTCGCTCTGCTTTTTGGTCTTCTTCGATTGCGTCTGATTCCTCTTTAAATTCAAGCTGTATGGTTTTTCCAACTGTTTCTTTAGCCTCTTCTAAATCTTTGATGCCGGCTAATTCTACGATGATATGGTATTCGTCTGCGACGTGTGAGATGTAAATATTTGGTTCAGATACGCCGAGTCCGTTTACACGGCGAGTGATTACTTCTTTTACACCTTCGACAATCGCGTCGCGATCAGCTTCTTCAACTTCGCGGAGGTCGATTTTGTAATCGAGTTGTGTTCCTCCTTGAAGGTCGAGACCTAGGTTGATTTTTGTTTCCTGCAGGAATTCTGACTCTGAAGGAAGGATTTTTTCTTGGTATTCGTATGGTAGAGAGATGAATCCAAGGACGGCTGCAAATACGAAGATTGCTACTAGTTGCCAGGTTAGAAACTTTTTCATTTTGTTATTGTTAGGGTTTAGGGGATAGGGTCTAGGGTATAGTAATGGAGTTGCGCTTCGCGCAACGGTTATTTATGACTGCTTTGACAGCTCTAGGTCGAGTTCTTCGTTATTTCCTTCTCCTGATCGTCCGTAGTCGTCTTCGATCTTTACGACGTCGTCTAGGTCAGGTGTGGATACTTCGAAGATCTCGCTGTCTTCTAGTCCTTCAGCTCTGTGTATTGTTCCTGGGGTTATGTCGAGTTTGTCTCCTGGGTTTAGGATGATTTCTTCTAATTGGTCTTCTGATGGGCCGACTGTGAACTTAACTTTTCCGCTGAGTACGTATTGTGTCTCTATTTTCTTTTTATGATATTGAAGTGAGTATCTGTGACCTTTTTTTATCTCCAAAATTTTCCCAGCGTATGAATCTGTGTATGCAAACCATATTTCGCGTCCCCAAGGTTTTGGTTTTGTTTGGATTTCCATGTGAACAGTATTTCGTATTTCGTATTTGGTATTTAGTATACGAAAAATAAGCGGAGATACATTACCTTAACCGCCTCTGAAAGAAAAGGGTAATTTGGCTTTACTTAAGCTTGCTTAAGCAGTTTTTTAACGTTTTGACTCTCTTTTAGTGGGCAGACGAGGATGTCTTCGCCTGTGTTGACTATTGCGGTGTCTTTTAAGCCTAGTGCGTGGATGTGTTGATTATTCCCATAGTTATAGATGAGATTCCCGTCGCTATCCAGAGATTGGACAGAGCCTTTTGTTATGTTTGGGTCGCCATTTTTTAGTTCTTTGAAAAGTGTTTCCCAGGTCCCGATGTCGCTCCATCCAAGTTTTGCGGGGAGGATGCGGACTTCTTCGGTTGAAAGTTTCTCCATGATTGCGTAGTCGATCGATATTTTTTCGCATCTTGGATATTCGATTTCGATAATTTCTTGTTCGTGGTCTGTTCCAAGGGCATTCATGATGCGGATTAGGCGTTTGTATGTATCTGGGAGGTGCTTTTCGTATCTTTTTAAAATATCCGTAATTCTCCAGACGTAATACCCTGTGTTCCAAAGGTAATTCCCGGAGTCGATGTATTCTTGTGCGGTACGGGCGTCCGGTTTTTCTGTGAATTCCTTGAAAGCTAAAATAGGTTCTCCGTCTATCTGTTCGATCTCTTCGCCAACTTCGACGTAACCGAAGTTTGTATTTGGTGTTTTGGCTTCGACTTCTACGATATTTAAAGTGTTGTCGCGCAATGCGAGCTTTTCTGCTGCGCGGAATTTGCGTGCAAACTCTTCTTTATCTTGAACCATGTGGTCAGCGTATACTACAGCCATTACTTCTTCAGGATGTTTTTTCCCTATTATCGCAGCGGCGAATCCTATGCAAGTTGCTGTATCTCGCAGTGCAGGTTCGATTATTATGTTCTCTTGTGGGACATCTGGGAGTTGTTCGCAGACGTATTTAAAGTATTTTGCGTTGGTTGCGACGTATATATCTTGTGGTTCTAAAAAAGCTACGCGTTCGTAAGCTTCCTGAAGCATAGTTTTGTCCGAAACTAAGCTGTGGAATTGTTTAGGTTTTTCTTCTGTTGAGAGGGGCCAAAGTCTTGTTCCGGCTCCTCCGGCTAGGATTACTGCTTTCATGATTAGTTGGTAGTAAGTAGTGGTAGTGTGTAGTAATTGGAGCCCTTCGGGCAGGTTAGTGTGTCAATTTATCTTGTTGATATGGATTTGTGCTTTGAAATTAGTTGCTAGAACAGATTTTAATTGAAAAACGTGAGAAGTGGGGGAGTTAAGATTGACTCCTGACGGGAATGGCGTAGGATATAATCTTTTTGTAAGGTATGTTTTTATGGGAGAAATCCAAAGACAACAAGAATGGCAGATATCTGATCCTGACTTTAGCAGATTGTTTGATCAGTTGGGGCAGTATGATGATATTGTTTTGAGTTATGCTCTTAGCGGGGAGCGCGAAACGTTTTATCAGCAGTTTTGTGATGATGTAATGGAGGTAACTGAAGGTGATGATGAGTTGTTGTATGAGTTGTATGTACGTTTTGTTGAAAAATTGCTTGATAGATATATTGAATATCTAAAGACAGATTCTGTTTTGTCCATGGCATTGTCTAATGAAGGTGCGTTTTGGGAACTTCAAGATTTACGCATAAGTCATGTTACCAAAGTGCATCGTATTCTTGCTCGGCTTGGGTTTAATTTCTCTGGCAAAGAGTCTTTTGTATCGGAGCATGGTTTGGGTTCATCTCCGTTAAAAAAGCCATTTGATAATGTTTCTGGAGCTCGTTGGGAGGGTGTTTTTGAAATTGCTGGCAATTTTGCACATGCGCTTCATACGCTTATTAAATTGGAAGCAATATTAAGCGATTTAGATTCGATGAGGGCTTATAAGAGAATGGATAGGAGAGATTATTTTGATGAATCTGTGTCGCATTTAGTTCGTTGTTTACGGTCTCTCCCTGGTGCTGCTAAATTGTTAGAGGCTTTTAGAGCAAGAATTTTGGGGTTTGATGTCAGAGAGTCGTGTGATATGGCTAAGGTTTTACAAGATTTGGATGGGATGAATTGTTGTAGATGGCTTGAAAGTTGGCAGGCATCACCTTTTTTGGTTAGTTGTGGTTCTGGACTGAATCTACATAATGTTAATCTAGGTGATATTGTGCATGGACTTTGGGAAGTTGATAAAAATGGTCCTAAAAAAGTCTCTAATCCAGAATTAGTTGGATATGCAGATGAAGGTGAATGCTATCAGTCTACTGTAGCTGGCAAGGTGAATTTGAGAGGAGGAGAGTTTGTTGTTGTTTTTATTTCAGATAGAGGGCCTCACATGGATTATGGAGCTATAGCTGCGAAATATTCTCAATTAGGTCCTATTGGGCTGGATGTTACTATGGGGGATATGATTAAGGGGTTATCTAGGCTTTATGAATCTATCCCAACGGTTGAAAGTAGGGAGATTAGTAGTGGTAGAGGGTTATATGTGGCTTCGAGGAATTTTGCTGAAAATGGTGGGACTATGGCTTATTACAATCTGGATCTTCCAGGTGAGCCTAATAGAGGTGTTGAATGTGCGGTTCTTATCCCGGTTAATGGCAAGGAGAGTAGAATTGATGTTTCTGATGTTACTGGGGTTGAGATTGATATGGTAAAAAGGCAGCTTATGCAGCAAGGTTTGAATTTTGGTCCATTTGCTGTTACGGGGTGTGCTGAGGTTTCTGAAGCTGAGGTTGCAAGACTTGTTAGTAGTGTTGATGAGGAGAGGAGTAGGTTTTTTGGTCGGATAGTCCGGTTTGCAGCTTGAGCGATTATGCTTCAGAGGATTTCCATCAATTTAAGCACCAACCTTCCTACGTCTTTAAGCCCACCGTTCTTAGGCAGTTTAATTTTTCTATCTGAAATTAACGTGCAAAGCACAGGATTCATCGAGTGTGCGGGATTGTCTGATCCGTCTGGGTATTCCATTGAGTCGGCGTTGCCGTGGTCTGCGGTTAAAATTATGTCGTAACCGTGTTCGCGAGCGATTGGTATTACGCGTTTTAGACATTTATCGAGGTGTTTGCAGCACTTTATTGCTGCTTTTAGTTCTCCTGAGTGGCCGACTAGGTCTGCGTTGGCGAAGTTAAGTGCTATGAAGCCGTATTTTTCTTTTTTGATCTCGGCAATTACGCGATCTGTGACTTTTGTTGCGTTCATTTCTGGTTTCTCGGCGTATGAGGCGCATTTTGGTGAGGGGATCATTATTCTGTCCTCGAGAGGGTAAGGTTCTTTGACTTGTGAATTGAAGAAGAATGTAACGTGTGCGTATTTTTCTGTTTCGGCTATGCGTAATTGATGGATCTTCTTTTTTGAAAGTGTTTCTCCGATGTTTCCTTTCACTTTTGGTGTATGGAAAGCGATATTTGCTTGTTTGCTGTATTCTCCAAAAGCTGTGAATACTAGGTGTCCGACTCGGCGGCGTTTGAATTCTTTGAATTTTGGATCTAAGAAAGCCTGCGTAAGCTGTTTTGCGCGGTCTGTACGGTAGTTCCAGAAGATTATAGAGTCGCGGTTCTTGATGCGGCCTTCTGGGTTTATTATCATTGGTTCTAGATAATAGTCTGTTTCGTCTCCTCGTGCGTAAGCGTTGTCGATTGCTTTTAATGGATCTGACTCTTTGTGTCCTTCAGCTTTGGTCATTAGCATGTAGGCTTTTTGGGTGCGTTTCCAGTTTGTGTCGCGGTCCATTGCATAGAAGCGGCCAACGATGCTGGCAATGTTTCCGCCTTTTTTCATTATTTTCTTGATATATTTTTTTGCGGATCTTTCTGGTACGTCGCGTCCATCTGTTATCGCATGTACAAAAACTTTGTTCAGCTTGTGGCGTTTTGCAAGTTCTAGACACGCAAAAAGGTGGTTCAAATGCGAGTGTACTCCTTCGTCAGAAATCATACCTATGAGATGTAATGCTGATTTGTGTTTCTTTGCGTTTTTGATCGCTTTGAGGATCTCTTTGTTGTTGAAAAATTTGTCTGTGCGGATGTCGTCGTTGATTTGTTCTTGGGATTGCAAAACTACTCTGCCAGCTCCCATAGTGAAATGTCCGACTTCGCTTCCACCCATGGCTCCTGTAGGAAGGCCTACGGCTTTTCCATGGCATTTTAGCTGCACGGTTGGATATTTTTTTCGCAGGCTTTTTTCGTATTTCATATCTGCAAGTGCTATGGCGTTGCCAGCACGTTTTTTGCTATATCCGAATCCATCTAAAATTATGAGAAGTACTTTGTTCATACAAATAAATTAAGGTACCAGTTTACGATCTGTTCTCCGTAAAAAAGGGCAATAAAAGTTCCTGTTACCAAGAATGGTCCTAGCGGGATCTTATTCCCAAGTTTTTTATCTCCTGTTATTAAGAGCGGGATTGTGATTATCGATCCGATGATGTAGCTAATTACGAGAGCTGCCAAAACCATTTTCCACCCTAATATAGCACCCATAAATGCGCCGATTCTTATATCTCCGCCTCCGACCCATTTGCCGCGAGATATGAGTATTTGAATCAGGAAGAATGTAACTCCGATACCCATCCCGATTAATGCTGAAATTATGTCTGGTGTTTCCCAAAAAAAAGTTCCTATAAGAGCTAGGATTACTCCTGGTATTAGGATTGTGTCGGCAATTTCTAGATATTTAAGGTCATAGAAAAATGTAAATATTAGTATGAGGCTTATTGCCAGGTAAAATATAGTCAGTGGCATTTCTGCTGCTGTTTCAAAGGGGAATTTCCAGTATATGAGTGCAAAAATTATTCCTGTTGTGATTTCGATGACTGGATAGAGTGTGCTTATATTTTTTTTGCAAAACCTGCACTTACCTCTATTCCATAAATAGCTAGCGATTGGTACAAGATCTCTGATGTGGAGTTTTTGCTTGCAAGAAAAGCAGTGAGATCTTCCGATCAGTATGCCAGATTCTTCTTTGTAAATGCGTGGAATTAGCATTGTAAGAAAGCTTCCAAATGCGATTCCGATGGCAAGAATTAGTGGTAAAAGGAGTGGTTTGAGGTCGATCATGGGGGTATGTTTATTTTTTGTGTGGAAGGGCTTTGTAGACGTAGTAAGCGGAAAAGATTGCGAAGAATGTGTTTAGCCAGAAGAATATCCAGCTCGCTTCGATATAGCTAAATAATGCGATAAGCATACTTCCTAATGTGAGAGCGAGGCTGCGTCTAAGTGTTGCCATCTCGAATGTGTATCCTAGTCCAATTCCTGAGAGGCCGAGGACGAAGAATACTGTGTTATATCCTTCAAACAAGGAAAGTGACCATATGATAAGGGCAAGTCCGCTGACGGTTATGATTGAAATGTCAATCTTGTCTGGTGTATTTAGCATCATGAGTATGCTTGAAATTGCTACTAGAATTTGCAAGAAAATGAAAAATATTGGTCCGCCTTCCAAGTATCCAAGTATTGCATAAGCGAACATAATGAAACCGCCTACTGCGAATAACCAATTTTTAATTGATTTGGCTGGGTGTTTGATGCCTTTTTTTACAGGCCATGCTGCGCCTGTTACAAGCACGAGTGAGCCTATTAGTCCTGTTATGAAGATGTGGTCCATGGTGTTGGATTTAGAATGTAGGATTTGGAATTTGGTATATTTCGTATTCTCTATTCTACTGTTTCTATCTCTTCTGCTGCTTGTTCGGCTAGCAAAATTTCATTGTATTTTTCTGCGGCTAAAGCTCCGACGGAGTCGTTTTGGTCTAAATTGTAAGCTTTTTTGTAATTTTCTTTTGCGCTTTCGGTATCTCCTTCAAGTTCGTCGATTGTTCCAAGGTTTAGGTAAGCTGCTGCCAAGTCAGGATCTATAGAAAGAGCTTCTTCTAGATGTTCGCGTGCTTCTTCTAAGTCTCCGTATTCGATAAGTACCCATCCCATTAGATTGTAGCTCATAGCTTCGCCGGGATGTGATTGTATTGCCCATGCTGCTAGTTCAAATGAGCGTGCGACATTGTCTAGATAATCCATGTTTAGCCAAACTGGCCTTATGAATGAGTTTATGTCTTCATCATTTAGATCTAGAACTTGTTCGTAGTTGCGGACGGCAGCTTCATAATCTTCGAGTAAGAAGTAGGTTTCTGCTAGTTTTTGATAAACTTGGACCTGAGGTTCAAATCCATAAACAATTGATAATTCCAGATATATGATGCAGTCCTCGTATCTGTCTTGTCCGAAATATGCTAGAGCGAGGAAATAATTGGTCTCTGGCTTTGTAGTGTCTAGTTCTATAGCTTCCTCAAAAGCTGATGCGCTGTCCTCGTATTGTTCGAGATTTAGGTATGCGTATCCGAGGAGAATCCAGGCGTCTCTGTATGTTGGTGTTTCGCTTAAAACTTGATAAAGGATTGTTGTTGCGAGTTCGTGCTGATCTGCATCTGTTGCTGCTTGTGCTAGCAAGGTTCGGAGATGGCTTTCTTGTCCTCCCTGTTCTAGATCGTACTCTGTATAAGCGTCTAGGAATAGTTGTGCGTTGGTTTGTATTTTCTCGTCTTCTGCTTCTAATGCTTCTTGGAAATATGTTTCACTCTTTTCGTATTCTCCGTCATATGCGAAAAGCATTGCTTGATAATATTTGAATTCTGGTCTGTCTGGGTAATGTGCTCCGTCTAGTGTTTCGCGTGCTAAATCAAATTCGTTTAGGTGTATGTAGCTTTGTGTTACTCCGATTACTGCATCCATGTTGTCTAGATTTTTTTCGAGTGCAGTTTGGAAATTTGCTAGTGCCTTTTCGTAGTTTTTTTCTATTAGATGAGTTTGTCCGATTAATACGTATGGTTCTGATCTTGTTGGCTCTTCTTTTGTTGCTGCTGTAAATTCGTTGATCGCTAAGGTGTAGTATCCGTTTTCTACCAGTAATTGGCCTTTTTCAATGTAATCGTCGTAATCGAAGTCTGTTGCTACTTTGTCGGTGTCTTCGGTTTCTAATGATGAGTGTTCAAATGCGAAGAAATCTGTTAATAGGTTCGATCCTTCTAGAAAAATAGATGCTGTGGCAAGGCCAACGGTTACAACTATGAGGACCAATATGGTTAGGAGGATCTTTTTCATAGGGTGTAGGGTTGAGGGGTATAGGGTGTAGTGATGGAGTCCCGCTTTGGCGGGATGGCTTTTTTAGTTTTTGATTTGCTCGTTCAGATTATAGGAGTTCGCGTGGGTTATCGCAATTGCGATTGCATCGGCTGCGTCGTCAGGTTTAGGAAGTGAGTCTAGTTTTAATATCATTTGTACCATGCGTTGGATTTGAGATTTTTCTGCTTGACCGTTTCCGCATATCGAGGATTTGATTTCTACTGGTTTGTATTCGGCAACGGGGATTTTCAGGCGAGTGAGTGTTGCTATAATCGCGCCTCTGGCTTGTGCGACTGAGATTCCAGTCTTTACGTTTTTGGCGAAAAATAGTTCTTCAATTGCGGCTTGGTCGGGTTTGTGTGTGGTGGCGAGCTCTTCTATGTCTTCGCAAATTTGGTGAAGGCGCTCTGCGTTGGGGGTTCCTGCGGCTGTTTCTATTATTCCGAAGTCTATTACTTCTAAATCATCACCCTCTGCCTTGAGGATTGCGTAACCTGTTGTGGCTGTGCCGGGGTCTATGCCGAGTATTAGCAAGGGTGTAGGGGATAGGGTGTAGGGTTGTAGTTGTTGGAGCGCTTCCGCCGCCAAGGCGGGCAGATTATATACGCACGGTTGATAATAGTTTTCTCTTTTTGCCTGTGTTTACTATTACTATTTTGTCGCCTTTATGTACGAGTTTCTTTTGACTTAAGAGCTTGATTACTTCTGTTTCGAGATCTGAACGGTCGTTGATTATATCTTTTGAAATCAGTATGCGATTGAGGCCCCAAATTAGTGCGAGTTCTTTCTTTGCGTTAGGTGTGCCTGTGATTGTAATTAAGTTGTTGAATGGTCTGTATTTTGCGATTTGTTGTGCTGTGTAACCTGTTTTTGTAACTATTACTATGTGATTGGCTTTGATGTTTTCGGCGAGGTTGATCGCGTTGAGGCATGTTGCTGAAGTTGTGGATAAGTGGCCACTTGCTGAGAGTTTTGGGAGGAGGAATGGTTTCTTTTTGAGTTCTTTCTCTGTCTCACGTGCTACTGAGGCTAGTGTTTGGATCGCTTTGAGGGGGTATTTGCCGACTGCTGTTTCGTTGGAAAGCATAAAAGCGTCTGCTCTGTCGAAGATCGCGTTTGCGGCATCGGAAATCTCCGCGCGTGTTGGGCGCGGTTTTTCGATCATCGATTGAAGTACGTGGGTTGCGACGATTACAGGCTTAGCTTTTTCGTTGCACATGTGAATTATCTCTTTTTGATAAATCGGTACTTGTGCGGCTGGGATCTCTAGCCCGAGGTCTCCACGAGCTACCATTATTCCATCTGATGCTTCTATGATTTCTTCGAGGTTTTGTATTGCTTCTTTGCGCTCGATTTTTGCGATGATTTTCACTTTCTTTTTTGCCTTCTTGATGTGGCGGCGTAAGTCGGTGATGTCTTTGGCTGATGAGACGAAAGATAGTGCGACGTAATCGATGCCTAGTTTTAGGCCGAATTTAAGATCACGCAGGTCTTTTTTTGTTATCGAAGCTGCGCGGATTTCTCCTGTTGGGACGTTGATGCCCTTGTTGCTCTTGATGATTCCGCGATTCATTGCTTTGCAGAAGATGCGATCTTTTGATTTTGAGGTTACTTTTAGTTCGATTAGGCCGTCGTCTATGAGGAGGATGTCATCTTTCTTGACCTCTTTTGGGAGGTTTTTATATTGGAGGGGGATTTCGTCTTTTTTTGGCTTTAAAGCTGTGAAGACTACTTTTTGATTTTTCTTGATGGTGATCCCTTCTTCTGGGACTAGGCCTGTGCGGATTTTTGGTCCTTGCAGATCTTGAAGTATTGCTACATTGTAGCCTGTTTTCTCTGATGCTTTTCGTAGATTAGTTATGATTTGCTTGAAGTGCTTTTCGGTCCCGTGTGAAAAATTAAGTCTGGCTACGTCTAGGCCTGCCTGAAGCATCCGCTCTAGGATATATAGATCGTCGGAAGCTGGGCCGAGTGTCGCGACTATTTTGGTTCTTTGTGGCATTTGATTTTTGTTTTGTTGTTTCGTGAATAAATCTACCTCGTTTTCGGTAAATCTACAAATTGTTTAATAGGTTTGTTATTACTTAACGGTCACACTTTTAGCTAGATTCCTAGGCATATCTGGGTTGTTTTCGCGCAAAAGTGCTAATTGGTATGCGAGTATCTGTATTGGGATGATTGAAACGATAGGGGATGCCATTCCTGCGTCTGGTACTTTAATCCAATAGTCGAATACGGAGTTATTCTCTGGTGCGACGCCGATTATGTATCCACCGCGTGATTTTATCTCGGTTGCGTTTGATAGGATGTGAGGTTTTGTCTCGTCTTCGGCTACGATTGAGATACACGGTGTCCCATCGGATATAAGTGCTATTGGGCCGTGTTTTAGTTCGCCGCCTGCGAATCCTTCTGCATGAATATATGAGACTTCTTGAAGCTTTATGGCTGCTTCGAGTGCGATAGGGTAGTTGACGTCTTTCCCTATGATGTACATTGACTCTACTTTAGCGATTTTTTCTGCGACTTCTCGGATATAGTCTTCGTATCTTGGGTTGAGCATGTCGTTGATTTGGCTAGCTGTATCGACGAGTAGTTTTTTGCCTTCGTCTAGCTTTCCGGCGCATGCGTAAGCGATCAAAGTCAGGATTGCTATTTGTGAGGTTGTGGCTTTTGTCGAGGCTACGGCTTTTTCTGGACCAGCTTTTATTGGAATTACTATATCTGAAATGCGAGCCATAGTTGATGTCTCGACATTTACGATTGATACGATCTTTACGCCTTTTTTCTTAGCTTCTTCGATAGCTTCAAGGGTGTCGGCGGTTTCTCCGCTTTGAGAGATTGCGATCATCAGGGATTTCTCTTTCATAAAAGGCATGAATGATCCAAACTCAGAGCCGAACATGAAGTTTATGTGCTTTTGAGCGATGTGGGAGAATAGGTATGTACCAACCATCCCGACTTTTCCTGCCGTTCCACATCCTACGATGTATGTGCCGTATGCGTTTTTTATAGCTTCTGCTACTTCTAGGATTTTGTCTTCTTCCTGGTTGATTGCGCGTGAAAGTGTTTCTTTTTGTTCTAGGATTTCTTTTAGCATGAAGTGTTCATAGTCGCCTTTTTCTGCGCTTTCTACGTCCCAGTCTATTTCGATGACGCGTTTTTCTACAGAGTCGCCAGTTTCGAGGTCGTAAAAATTCACCCCATCGTTGATTGCCACCATTTGTTCGTCGTCTAGGTACATGACTTTTTTGGTATGTTCCAAGAATGCTGGAATATCTGATGCGATGAAATATTCGTTATCTTCTTCGTTGATTCCTACGATGAGTGGTGATCCGCGCCTTGCTGCTAGGATTTTGTTATCAATTTTTGAAATTGCGAGTAGTGCATATCGTCCCTTTCCTCTTTTGAGAGCTTTTTTAAAAGCTTCTTCAAAGCCATCTGCGATGTTTTCTTGGATTAGATGAGCGAATACTTCAGTGTCTGTTTCTGAAGTAAATTCGTGTCCTTTTGATTTGAGTTCTTCCTTGAGTTCTTCGTAGTTCTCTAGGATGCCGTTGTGTGCGATTACTATCTCGTTCTCTTCTGTTGAGTGTGGGTGTGCGTTGCGTTCTGTGACGCCGCCGTGTGTTGCCCAGCGTGAGTGTCCGATTGCGATGTGGGAAGGTTTTTCGGTTAGTTCTGGTTGCAAATTTTCTACTTCTGAGATCTTCCCGACATGTTTTTCGATGAGAATTTCGTTGTCTGTGTTTTTGCAAGCTACTCCCCAAGAATCATATCCTCGGTATTCAAGTTTTTTGAGTCCCGCGAGTACTAATTCTCCGGAATTATCTTTCGGGCCGAAATAGGCAAATATTCCACACATGGGTTAGCTTGTTAGCTATTTAGCTTTTTAGCTAGTTAGTAGGACGGGGAGATTTTAGGCTAAAATCAATCTATTAGCAAGCATCAGGTGTAGTTGCTTAGAGTCCATAATGTCCATATTACTATTCCTGCAATTAGCCATGTATTGATTGCTGACATCATGCACCAGAAACACCATGATTTGATTTTGAAAAACTGTAAATAAGTAAAATATATAGAGCTTATTGCTCCTATGATTACGAGGGGGATTAATAGTGGTGGATATGTTAGAAAGCTTCCCAAAATTCCGATGTAGAAGAGTAATCCCAAAATGTCGTTGTGAATTCCAAGAGTTTTGTTGTATTTGCTACCTAAAACGATGCTACAAGATCCTCCTATTACGCATACAGGTTCTTGTTTTTTGTGGCGTTTTGCTATTAAGTAGGATGTTTCGGATATGCCGATTATTGCTAGCAAGGGGATGATGTTTAATATCATTTGATTTTTATTATTGAATCTTTGAGTTCTTTTGGGGCTGAGGTGAAATTTTTAAATCCAGCTTCTGTTATTAGACCAATGTCTTCGATTCTTACGCCGAACTTATTGGTCAAATAAATTCCAGGTTCAATTGTTGTGATCATTCTTGCTTCCAGTTTGTCGCGGGATTTAGGTGCTAGGCTAGGGGATTCATGTATTTGGAAGCCTGTTCCATGGCCGAGTCCGTGTGTGAAGTTCTCCTCGTATCCAGCTTTTGCGATGGGGTCTGCGGCTAGGCGCCAAGCTTTGTGGCCTGTGATTCCTGGTTTGATCTTCTGGATGGTGTTTTTCTGGGCTGCGAGGACGATTTCGTAAACCTTGGCTTGTTCAGGGGTAGGTGGGGCTGTGAATAAGGTTCTGGTCATATCTGAGCAGTAGCCTTTGTATTTAACTCCCATGTCAATTAAGATCATATCTCCTTTCTTGAGTTTGCGGTTTTTGTTTTGGTGATGGGGGACTGCTGTTGCTTTGCCGAATGCAACTATTGGTTCGAATGCTAAATCTTCTGTTCCAAGATCGTGTGCAATTGTGCGGATTTTCCATGCAATTTCCTTTTCGGTAACAGATGTTGTTAATAGTTTTTTTATTGTATAAAAAACTTGTTCATTGATTTGTTGAGAGCGTTTGAGGAGGCGAATTTCTGCAGAGGTTTTTATAGCGCGGATTTTTTCTATTTCTTTTTGTTGCTCCCTGAGCTTGGCTGGGCGAGAAAGTTTACGCCAAGCTCTTAACGAGGTGATTGTTAGATGATCGGCTTCGAAATATATTTCTTTTAACCTGTGTTTCTTGATTATTTTCTTCCATTCCCTCTTGAATTCTCCTTTTTTGTAGATTGCTAGGGTGAAGTTTTTTGGAATTGTTTTCTTAGCTTCGTCGAAGTACCTACTGTCTGTGAAGAAGTAGTTTTTTTTAGGCAATTTAAGGATCACTGCTTTTGAGCCAGTGAATCCAGAGAGATATTGGATGTTTGATTTTGATGTTATGAGGAGGTTCATGTTCTGTGTTGATTTCTTGACACAAGGTATATTGCGTTATAGGTTATGTGTCATAAAACATTTTAACATATTGTTCCTGTGTGTGCAGAGAGATGGTCGGGTTCAGATAGTTATGTTAGTCCTTATCAAAAGTGGGTTGATGCTGGTTCTCCGACTGATAATATGCAATTGATGCGTGAAGTTTTATGTCTTGATGCTGGACACTATTCTGATAGTGATGTTAGGGCATTAATGCCTTATCCTGGTGAAGAGGAAGCGGCTTATGCAGAACGCAGGGATGGCTTTCTCGAAAACCGTGCTTGCGCTAATTTAGAAAGAGTGGTTGCGCAGCAGAGGTTCCAACGTGGCTGGTAATATCTATCCTTCTAGAATCTTATTCGCAATCTTCTTCCCAGCTTCTACGCCAGGTTGTTTGTAGGTTTCGACTTCGTACATTTTGCCAAGTAGGGCTATTTGGAGTTCCAGGGTCATGATGAGTTTTCCGATAGCTTTTGCATCGATGTATGGGAGGCAGATTGTTTGTGTTGGGATTCCAGCTTCTTCTAGGGATTGTTCTGTGCCTTTTTTCTCTGCGTTTAGGAGATCTTCTAGAGTGTAGTTTTCTCCTGGTACCTGTGGCTTGTGATGGTGGTTCTCTACTTCTAAGAAAAGCACTTGTTTGTTGAGAGGTCCTTCTACGAAAAGTTGTAATTGGGCGTGTTGGTCTGTTGGTCCTATCGCTCTTATTGGGGTTGGTCCAATTTCGCGTGTTTTGCCTAGACTCTCAGACATCAGTTGGATGTACCAGTCTGCGAACCTGTTTAGTCTGTATGAGTATGGGAAGACTACTGTGATGACTTTGCCTTCTTGGTAGTGTTTGTTCTGTTTTTCGGCGAGCTTCAGTGCTGTGTCGAACTCTTCGTAAGCTTCTTTTGCTCCTTCTAGAATTTCCTCGATGTTTATGTCTGCGAGGGCTGCTGGGAATAAGCCTACTTCTGATAGGACTGAAAATCTTCCGCTGAGGTTTTTTGGAAGGGTTAGGTATGTTGCCTTGAGCCTTTTTGCCTCTTCTGCGAAGAACCCTTCTTCTCCTGTTATGAATGAGAAGTGTTCGCTTGGGTTTAGTCCTGCGTCTGTTATTTTGCTATAGAAGTGTTTGTATAGGCTGACCGGTTCAATTGTGTCTCCGGACTTGCTTATTGCGATAAAGTGAGTTTCTTCTAATTTAAGGTTGTGTGTGAGGTGATATATTAAGTCTGGGTCGATTTGATCTAGGAAAAAGAAGTGTGTTGAATCTTTTTCCATATGTTTGAGAGGTCTGTAGAGTGCTCTCATGACTGCGATTCCTCCAAGAGCTGATCCCCCGATGCCGAGGACTATAACTTTTTTAAATTTCTTGAGTTTAGCTACTGCTTCGTGAATTCGCTTAGGTAATTCGGGATCCAAAGCTATATCTATAAATGCGTGTTTGCCTTCTGATACTTCTTTGAGAAAATCGTTTTTTAGTATTTTTGTCATAGTATCAAGTTCTTAACTTCTAGTTAAGTTATACGTTTTGTAAGAAATATTTGATGCAGTCTTCTGTTGATTCGAACTCGATGTTTGTTGCTTTTCCAAGTACTCTGTAGATTTGGCCTCGTGAGTATCCGAGGCTCATTAGTGCATCTAGAGCTTCTTCATCTAGTTCTTTTGTTATTGATTGGTGTTTGCGTGTATCTACTTCGCTTGGGTCAATCTTGTTTTTGAGTTCCAAAATCATTCTCTCGGCTGTTTTCTTTCCGATTCCTGGTGTTCGCGAGAGTAGAGCGACATCTCCGTTCAAGATGGCTCCTTTGATTAAGTTGGTGTCTGTGTTTAGGAATTCTAGACCCGTTTTTGGTCCGATTCCGGATACTGAGATAAGTTGTTTGAAGAAAGCTAGGTCAGATAGGGTAGAGAATCCGAATAAACTTAAGTCATCTTCGCGTACATGTGTGTGGATGTATAAGCTTGTGTTTTCCTCTAGTTCTGTTTCAGCCCAAACACTCTCTGGTACTTGGACTAAATATCCTATTCCGTTCACATTGATTATTAGGTGTTTTTCGGGTTTGTTTTGGACTGTGCCTTCTAGGAATGCGATCATGGGGTAGTTTGAAGTTTGAAATTAGAAGTTTGAAGTGATGGTGTTTCGCTGGCGCGAAACGGTTATTTTTTATGGGCCTGTGCGCCTTTGGTGTGGCCTTCTGTCCACCAGTCTGCGAAATGTGTTTTTTTCATCTCTTTTAGGATCTTTTTCCCGGATTTTGTCTTGAGATGTTTTCTTACGCTGTCTATCCAGAGTTTAGCGGTTTTGTATCCGTTATCCAAATGTTCTTTTGCTTGGAAGGCTGTCTCAAGCATGTCGGCGTCACGTGCAACGTGGCTTTCCTTGGTTTCTTGTTTCTCGAACTCTTTGTGCAGATCTGCGAACATTTTTCCGGTTTCTTTTGGCAGGTTTTTAGTCTGATCTTCAAAAGCTTCTGATTCGTAAGGTTTCAGGTCAAAGTAGCTTGCTGAGATCTTGTGTTGGTCGCCGACCCGTATCTCGCCGTTGTCATGGATGAGTACCATTAGGGCACATTTGTAAGCATCTGTCTTTTCTAGATCGGCTAGTATATATGCGATTTGTGCGGCTCGTGCTGCGTGTTCTGCGAGTGAATCAGGGTCGTTAATTCCCGCGAATTTTATGCCGCAATGTTTAAACTTTTTAAGGTTTGAGAGTTCAAAAATAAAATGAACAATTTTTTTGTACGAAATCATGTTCGATAAGTTTTTAAAAAGTCTTTTTTGAATTTGTGGAAAGTTCCTTTGTCTATGTTTTTACGAATTTTTTTCATCAAATCCAAAATAAAGTGAAGATTGTGAGTTGTCATTAGATGCATTCCTAAAATTTCTTTCTCAGTTATTAGGTGTTTTATATAGCTTCTTGAGAAATTTTTGCACGCGTAGCATTCGCATTGTTCTGCCAAAGGGCGCTCGTCTTGTTCAAATTTCTTGTTCGTGATTGTGTGGCGACCTTCATTGTTCCAGAATCCTCCGTGTCTTCCGAGTCTGCTAGGCAAGACACAGTCGAACATATCTATTCCTCTATCTACAGCTTCTAGGAGGTCTTCTGGCGTTCCTACACCCATTAAATATCTAGGTTTCTCTTCTGGCGTGTGCGGTATAACTGTCTCTAGGGTGCTGTACATTACTTCTTTACTTTCTCCTACACTAAGGCCTCCTATTGCGGTTCCTGGTAGGTCTAGATCTGATATGAATTTGGCTGATTCTATTCGTAAATCTTTGTAAGTTACTCCTTGAATGATAGGGAAGAGAGCTTGTTCCAGTTTCCGTTTTTTTGCTAGCTTCTTGTGCTGCTCTTTGCATCTTATCGCCCATCTATGTGTTCTTTTCATTGCTTCTTTTGCGTATGTCTTTGATGAGTTGCCAGGTGCGCATTCGTCAAAAGCCATAATAATGTCTGCTCCGATATCGGTTTGGATTTGGATCGCTTTTTCAGGAGTGATGAAGTGCTTTGATCCGTCTAAGTAGCATTTGAACTCGGCTCCTTCTTCCGTGATTTTGGTCATCTCTTTTAGCGAGAAAATCTGGAATCCTCCTGAGTCTGTGAGCATGGGTTTATTCCATCCGGACCATTTGTGGATTCCGCCCATGTTGCTTATGAGTTTTTCTTCTGGGCGGAGCATGAGATGGTATGTGTTTGCGAGAATGATTTGAGCTCCTATGTCTTCTAAGTTTCTAGGAGTCATGGTTTTGACAGTTGCTTTAGTTCCGACAGGCATAAAAACCGGAGTTTGTATTTCTCCGTGAGGTGTTTTGAGGGTGCCTGTGCGAGCTCTAGAGCTCTTTTGATTATTATGAACTATAAAGTCGAACATCTGTTGCGTAAGTAATGATCTACTAGAACAATTGCTACCATTGCTTCTGTTACTGGGGCTACTCTTGGGACGATGCATACGTCGTGACGGCCTTTTATACCTACAGAAGGAGTTGGTTTGATTGCTACTCTTATTTTCATTGGATTCCCTGTCGAAATTCCTCCGAGTGTTCCTTTTTTGAGTTTGTTGTTTTCTGTCCCTTTCATTTCGGCTTCTTTTATTCCGAGGTCGATTTCAAAAGCTTTTGTAGCGCCAATAGACATAATTGCTTTTGCGAGGTCTGCTTCTAATTTGTCGAATACAGGTTCGCCGAGGTTTTTAGGAGGGTTGCTGACAGTTATTTCGACATAGCCTCCTGATGAGTCTCCTTTTGCTGGTGTTTTGCAATCGTAAGTCGAAGTTATCTTTGTCTTAGGAGAGACTTTTTTCAGGAGCAATTTTGCTATAGCTCCTGCCATTACACGTGATGCGGTTTCGCGGCCTGATGCGCGTCCTCCACCTCGGTAGTCGCGGTGGCCGTATTTGTCTTGGTAAGTTTTGTCTGCGTGGCCTGGGCGCATTAGCTTGGGATCATAATCTTTACTTCTGGCGTCTTTGTTCCAAATCTCCATTGCAATTGGTGTCCCGGTTGTTTTCCCTTCGAAAACACCTGAAAGTATGCAAGGTTTGTCGTCTTCTTTGCGTTTTGTACTCATCTTGTCTTTTGGATTTGGCTTGCGGCGGTCCATCTCTTTTTGGATGAATTTTTCGTCGATTTTGAGTCCTGCTGGGCATCCGTCTATGACAGCTCCGATTGCTGGGCCGTGAGATTCTCCCCAGGTTGTTACTTTAAATATTTGACCGAAAGTGTTTCCAGACATGTTTCAAAGGGTTAGTTCGGAGGTTATTCTAGAATATAAAAAGACCTGCCGCAATGGCAGGTCTTACTTGTGCATCTTGGGATGTTTTTATGCTGCTGCTTTTTCTTCCTCTTTTGCGAGTTGTTCTGAAATCTTTTCGTTGAACTTCTCTTCCATTGTTTTTTTGCGTTTCTTTGGAGCTTTACTCTTCTCTTCTTCTTTTTTCTTCTCAGCTACTTCCTGTGCTTTTTTGAATTTGTCTACGCGTCCTGCTGTGTCTACAAGTTTCTGTTGACCTGTATAGAATGGGTGACATTTAGAGCAGAGCTCAGTCTCCATTTTTTCTTTTGTAGAGCCAACTGTGAATTTTGCTCCACATGAGCATGTGATTACGGCTTCGTCGTGATATTGTGGGTGTGTGTCGTCTTTCTTCATGATTGAGGATTGTAGGATTATAGGACTTTAGGATTTCAGGTTATTTTTTAGTCTTGGTATTCTTCTTGGCTACTTTCTTTTTTGCTGGAGATTTCTTAGCTGTTGTTTTTTTCTTCTTTGGAGTTGTTGTCTTCTTGATTGGCTTAACCTGTTTTGCTCGAGGACTATACCTATAAATAGTGTAGAATGCAAGAGTAAGTAGAATTACTATTAGTAGTCCTAGGAATATTACAAATCCTTTTGAGTAGACTCGGATTTGTATTTCTTCTGTTCTAGTTTCTCCTTGGTCGTCTTTTACTGTCAATTGTATGCTTTTTTTGCCGCTCTCTGTATAACTCATTATGTAGGTGTCGTTGACACTGAGGATTTCCTCGTTTTCGGTCCATTCGTAATCTGTAATTTCGCCGTCTTCATCGTATGAGTTAGAAGCGTCTATTGTTACTTTTTGGCCCGTGATATGGAAAGGAAATCCTTTCTCGATATCTATTGTAGGTCCTTTGTTTGTGTCGTATTCGTCTTCATCGTCAAGAAGACCGTCGTTATCGTCGTCTGGGTCGGCGTTGTTTCCTACTCCGTCTAAATCGTAGTCTTCCCATTCGTCGCTATCCATTGGGAAATCATCTTCCAAATCAGAAACGCCGTCGTTATCAGTATCTTCATTTAATGGGTCTGTTTCTTCTTCGTCGACGTCTGCTATTCCGTCTCCATCATCGTCAGAATCTGCGTTATTCCCAATACCATCTCCATCTGTATCTAACGTTTCTGTATAATCTTCTGGCATTTCGTCTTCGTCGTCTGGTGTTCCGTCGTTGTCGTCGTCATCGTCTGCATTGTTCCCGATGCCATCTCCATCTGTGTCTTCCCATTCACTTCCATCTAGAGGAAAGTCATCTTCGTAGTCAGGGTATCCGTCGTTGTCATCATCGGTATCATCGTTATTGCCTACTCCGTCTCCGTCTGTGTCGTAATCTACTGTTACTGTTAAGTAAACAGTATTGTTACTTGTGTCGTCACCTGTACTATCCCATGGATATACTGTTGCTGATATTTGATGTGTTCCTGCTGATGGTGTCCAGCTGACAAAAACTGTATCTGTTGATCCAGCTAGGGCGGAGATTGGTTGGTCTGATGATATTTGTGTACCCGTTGTGTCGTTCCAGAATTGAATTGTTCCTAACAGATCTTCGTTTGCGTTGTTTCCTGCGGTTGCGTAGATCATTACAGGGACGTTTTCTACAAAATAATCTGTAGAAAAATACACATCATTGTCTGACAGATATAGGTCGCCTCCTGCGGCAAGAGAGTTTAGCGGAAGTAGCATCGATGTCAGCAAAGTAAGTGTAAGCACACTTAAAGTTCTTTTAAACTTTGCCATTTTTTGTTTTTTTTAAGGGTTTTAGACTGGTAGTTTTTTCGCTTCTTCTTTTTTCTCTTTTTTGCCTTCAGTCTCTTCTTTTTTCTCTTCAGTTTGAACTTTTTCTATCACTGAAATAGAAGCTACTTTATCATCACTCTTTAGTCTCATAAGGTAAACACCTTGTGTTGCACGTCCTCTTGAAGGTATGCCGTTCATAGGTAGCCTTATGATTTGGCCCTTTTTGGATATTATGATTAGATCTGCCTCGGTTCCTTCTTTAATTACACTTGCTCCTATTACTTTTCCTGTTTTTTGAGTGATGTTTGCTGTTTTTACACCTGTTCCACCGCGAGCTTGGAATCTGTAATTAACTAGCGAAGTGCGTTTTCCTAGGCCATTGCCCATGACAACTAGTAGATCTTCGTCGTCTCCTTGAACTACATCCATTTGGATACAGTAGTCATCTGGTTTTAGCTTGATTCCACGCACTCCCATGGATGCACGGCCCATAGCTCTTGCATCTGCTTCGTCGAATTTGATGCATTTACCTTCGTGAGTGACCATTACAACCCTGTCTTCAGGGTTGGTTTGGCGTACCCATTCTAGTCTGTCGTCGTCACGTAGTTTGATAGCTATTAGTCCAGTTTTTCTTATGTTTTTGAAATCTTCAATAGCTGTTTTCTTAATAGTACCTTTTTTGGTGGCCATGAGGAGATATTTGCCGGTTTTTTCTTCGTCTGCTGTTAGAATTGAGGTTATTGTTTCACCTTCACCTAATTGTAATAGATTGACGATAGGTGTTCCTTTTGCTTGGCGTGAAGCTTGTGGTACTTCGTAGACTGGTAATTTGAATACACGACCTTTGCTTGTGAAGAACATAATGTCGTCATGGTTCATAGCTGCTTTTATGATAGCTATTTCGTCTTCTTCTTTTGTGGACATTCCGATTACACCTTTGCCTCCACGTTTTTGGACGCGGAATGATGCTGGTGAAAGCCTTTTTATGTAGTTTTCTTTCGTGAGGCTGATTACCATTGGTGCGTTAGGGATTGTGTCCTTTTGTGAAATTTGTCCGACTGCGTGAGGGATTACTTCTGTTCGGCGTTCGTCTGCGTATTTTTCTTTGATCTCATCTAATTCATCTTGCATGATTTTTAGGACTTTTTTCGGATCTGCTAGGATTCCTTCTAGCTCTTCGATTAGGGCGAGTTTAGCTTTGTATTCGTCTTCGATTTTTTTGCGCTCTAAACCTGCTAGTGTTTGTAGTCTCATCTCTAGAATTGCGCTGGCTTGAAGCTCTGAAAGCTTGAATTTTTTCATCAAAGCTGCATGAGCTTCTTCTTTAGTAGGGGACTTTTTGATTGTCTCGATTACTTTGTCGATGTTGTCGAGAGCTATTGTGAGTCCTTCTAATATGTGAGCTCTAGCTTTTGCTATTTTGAGTTCGTATGCCGTTCGGTTTGTGATGACTTCTTTCCTGTGTGCGATGAAATATTCTAGTACCTGTTTCAGATTAAGAAGTCTTGGTTGGATACCGTCTACCAATGCGATCATGTTCATATTGAAGCTTGTTTGCATTGGAGTCATCTTGTAGAGCTGGTTGAGGATTTTCTTAGGGTAAGAGTCTTTTTTTAGCTCTATAGATACGCGGATTCCTTCTCGGTTAGATTCGTCGCGGATATCTGTGATACCTTTGATTTTTTTGTCCCTTACCAAATCAGCTATTTTTGTTACCAGAGAAGCTTTGTTAACTTGGTAAGGTATCTCAGTGATTATGATTTGGAATCTGCCTCCTTTTTTCTCTTGGATGTCAGCCCTTGCTCTCATTACGATTCCGCCGCGGCCGTTTGTGTACATAGCTTTGATAGCCTCAGTGTCGTAAATCATACCTGAAGTAGGGAAGTCAGGACCTTTGATAAATTCCATGATATCCTCGATTGTACACTCTGGATTATTTGAAACGTGTACTGTAGCGTCGATTACTTCTCCAAGATTGTGTGGGGGAATGTTGGTTGCCATACCTACAGCGATACCCATAGTTCCGTTGAGTAGCAGCTGAGGTACTCTCGTAGGTAAAACTTTTGGCTCTTTCAATCTTCCGTCGTAGTTAGGTGCCCAAGGTATAGTTTCTTTCTCTATGTCTGCAAGGATCTCTTCAGACATTTTCTCCATTTTTGCTTCGGTATAACGCATAGCCGCTGCGCTATCTCCATCGATAGATCCGAAGTTTCCTTGTCCTCGTACGAGTGTATATCTCATCGAAAAATCTTGTGCTAGACGAACCATCGAATCGTAAACTGCACTGTCGCCGTGTGGGTGATATTTACCAAGTACGTCTCCTACTACTGTTGCAGATTTACGAAAAGCTGCTGCTGGTCTTAGACCTAGTTCGTGCATTGAGTAAAGGATACGTCTGTGTACTGGCTTAAGACCATCACGTACGTCAGGTAGAGCGCGTGAAACGATTACGCTCATCGCATAGTCTAGATAACATTCTTCCATTTCGTCTGAAATGTGACGGATAGGTCCAGAATACATATCTAGCTGGGTTCCAGTTCCGTCTCCATCTCCGTTGTCGTCGTCTCCATCACCCTCATTATTTTCTGTTGGTTCTTCATTTACTTCTTCATCATCAAAAAGCGAGAGGTTCTCGTTCTCTTTGGACTCTTCTTTTTTTTCGATTTTCTTTGGAGCTGTTGGTGCTTTTTTCTTGGATTCTACTTTCTTTTTCGGTGCTGGTTTCTTGGTTTCTTTCTTAGGAGCTGCTTTTTTTTGGGCTTCCTTTTTCTTTTTTTGGACGTCTTTTTTCTTTTCGTCCTTTTTCTTTTTCGGTGCCATATTTAAAGATTAACTTTATATTTTTGCAACCGTTAATTTATCAGAAAACTAATTCCGTGGGAAGGGGAAGTGCTTTAGCGTATTTTTGGCTTTTGAGGCTTGACTTTTCTTGCTTAAGACGTATAATACCTCTCAGTGTGTTTGAGTTTGTTAATTAATTTTTTTCAATATGTCCCAAACTCTTGATAGGCCAGCAATGTATCGTGATAGTGATGGGTTTAATGATCAGGTGACTACTGAAGGGATCCCTGTTGCTGAAGTGTATGGGATGTTTATGTCTAGAATCAATGCTGTTAATAATTATGTTGCTAGATTGATGGTTTGTGATGATCTTGGTGAGAGGAGACGTATGTATTCTGTCTTAAATCATGAATTGGATTTTATTGATAATTCGTTGGCAGTAGCTCTTGATTATAGTACTGAACCTTGTCATTTCCCTCCTGACGATGTTTTTGATCAATTAGATGAATGTGGGAGAATGATGAATTCTTTAGGAGAGTTTTCTGCAGAATTGATTCTACCGGAGCGAGAAGAAATAGTGATGGTTTACAGGAGGTATAGGGTTATATTTATGCGTCTTGCTGCAATACTGGAGGGCATGGATGGATTAGAGGAACGTCATACTAAGTTTTTACAGGCTGTTAGGGATTGGGCTGGTGGGTTCTTTTTGTCGATTATGAAAAGTTGTAATATTTCTGCTGATAGCCTTTGTGGTCAATTTTTGGCCTTTCATAGAAAAAGACTTGTTAGGGAAGGGCGTATAGATGAGGCGAGGTGTGATGATAGAACTCTTTTAGAAGGAGGGGCTATAACTGATGAGCCAGAAATGTTCACTCAAGCTTTTGGATCTAATGTTGCTAGTGCTATGTCTGCTCGTAATTATAGGCTTAGGATATATAATGGGCTTCTTCGTGATGAAGGTGTATATGAACGTGACTATGGTAATGAGAGAATTGAAAGGGTGTTAGAGCCATATTGCTCCAGGTATGCAGACTCTGCTGATGTTCCTGAAGATCCTGACCAGGAGAGGGTTCCATATTTATTGTATATTGATCTCGATCATTTTAAGGTCAAGAATGATACCTTTGGTCATCCACTTGGAGATTGTCTTCTTAAAGGTACTCTAAGGGCTATTAATAACGCTGCTAGAAGGTGGGATTTCTTTGTTCGTCAAGGTGGTGAAGAGATCCTTGGTGCTTTGGTTATTCCTACTACCAAGAATGGTGCGATCATTGCTGCTGATAGACTTAGGCGTGCTATTGAGGAAAATGCTAAGGCTGAGGCCGAGGAGGTTGCTCGTGAATTAGGTTATGACTTGCCTAGTCACCCTGCTCTGAGGAAGTTGTGGGATGAATTAGTTGTTACTGTGTCTATTGGTTTGTGTGGATTTTTTGATGTATATGTTCCTGGTATGGATGGTTTGCAGGCTAAGGATCAAATGATACAAAGTTCTGATGGACTTCTTTATCAAATTAAAGAGCTTGGAGGTAGAAATGGAGTTGGGTACATGGGGAGCGATAGGGCTTCTTCTTATAAAGCTAATGTGCGTGTGTCTGAGGAGGAAGGGGAAGGATCTGGCGGGAAGAAGAAGGTTACTGTTGTAGAAGATGGTACTTTTTTGGCCGTTGCTGTTGTTAAGGAGTAGATTGAAATGTGTTTGTTGGCCATTGATTCTTTTGCTCTTTTTTGGTATAATTATCAGATATAAATTTGATATTTATGCCAGACCAAACAGTAGATCCAGCTAAACAGGCAGAGGCGCAGGCTCCAGAAACAGCGGCTACAAGCCAACCTGAAGGGGTTGATGCGACTGCTAATATTGTTCAGGTTAAGGAAGGTGAGACTCCAGCCGAAGGTGCTGAACAGGCACCAGAAAAGGCTGCGGAGACACCTTTGGTAGAAAAACCTGCTGCTAAGCCTTCTGTCCTTGATAACTTAAAAGGACTCCTTGGTGGCGCTAAGAAAAAGACTTCGGATGGTACTGGCAAGACTACGAGCAAGGAGAAGTCTCTTACGGCGGCAGAACGCAAGGAGATTCTTGAGGCTGAGAAATTATATAATGAAGGTTTAACATCTATTCGTGATTTGATTGCACCAGCTTCTTTTGAGGTTGCTTATGATCATCTTAATGTAGAGGGGCTTTATGCTCAGAGTTATTATGTTTATGCATATCCTCGTTATTTGGAGACAAATTGGCTTTCTCCGATTGTTAACTTTGAGGTGACTATGGATGTGTCTCAGTTTATATATCCTATTAGTTCGGCAACTATAATGAGGACTCTTAAGAGGAAGGTTGCACAGTTTCAAGCTTCTCTCCGTATGAATCGTGAGAAGGGAAATGTTAGTGACCCTGCTCTTGAGACGGCTCTTCAAGATGCTGAGCAATTGCGTACAGAGCTCCAGCGTGGACAGGAGAAATTCTTCCAATTTGGCATGTATATGACAGTTTATTCTGACGACCTTAAGAAACTACAGAAGATTACAAAACAACTCGAAAGCTTACTTGGAGGTAAGCTGGTTTTGACCAAGAAAGCTAATCTTCAACAGGAATATGCGTTTAATTCGACTATACCTCTATGTTTAGATGAACTTCAGGTTAATTCTAATATGAATACTTCGCCGCTTTCGAGCACATTTCCTTTTATTAGCTCGGAACTTACTTCGAACGATGGAATTCTTTATGGCCTTAATAGGCACAATGAGAGTTTGGTTATTTTTGATAGATTCTCTCTGGAAAATGCGAACTCGGTTGTGTTTGCGAAATCTGGTGCTGGTAAGTCTTATGCGATTAAGCTTGAGGTTCTTCGTTATCTTATGATGGGAGTTGATGTGATCGTTATTGATCCGGAAAATGAGTATGAGGCGCTTGCTGAATCTGTTGGTGGAAGTTATTTAAAGGTTTCGCTTAATTCGGACAGGAGGATTAATCCTTTTGATTTGCCTGCTGCTATTGATAAAGATAGTTTGAAACCTGGTGATCTGCTTAGGTCTGCTATCATTGATCTTACAGGCCTTATTAAGCTTATGATGGGCGAACTTACTCCTGCTCAGGAAGGTATTTTGGATAAAGCTCTTATTGATGTTTATGCGACTAAGGGTATTACTATGGATACACCTGATCCTTCTCAGTTTAATCCGCCTACTATGGAGGATTTCCATTCTGTTTTATCTTCTATGGATGGTGCTGAAGAAATGGCTCAGAGGATCCAAAAATTTACAACAGGTACTTATGCTGGAATTTTCAATAAACCTACGAACGTTAATTTAGATAAAGGTTTGGTCGTTTTCTCGATTCGTGATCTTGAAGATCAACTTAGGCCGATCGCGATGTATGTAATTTTGAGTTACATTTGGAATCGTGTGAGAAGTGAGCTTAAGAAAAGACTTCTTGTTATCGATGAGGCGTGGTCTATGATGCAGCATGATGACTCTGCTAAGTTCCTATTTGGACTCGTTAAGAGGGCTCGTAAATATTACCTGGGTGTTTCGACTATTACTCAGGATGTTGAGGATTTCATGAAAAGTGATTACGGAAAACCTATTATTACAAACTCTTCGATGCAGCTTCTGCTAAAGCAGTCGCCGACCGCTATGGAAATGCTGCAAAAAGTTTTCAATCTTACAGAAGGTGAGAAGTACATGCTTCTTAATAGTGGAGTCGGTCAAGGGCTCTTCTTTGCTGGGTTGAAACACGTAGCGTTGCAAATCATAGCTTCTTACACAGAGGATAAAATCATTACTACGAATCCTGAGGAGATTTTGAAGGGTAGGGCGGAGAAGACTTTTGAGAATGTTGAAGAGAAAGACGAGAGTAATGAGGAGGATTTGGTTGCTTCTGTAGATGATGCAAAGAAAGAAGAATCTGATGACGAGTCTGTACCTCCTGCTGCTGAAAATGAAGCTAAAGAGACTGCTCCGTCTGAGTCTGAAAAAGAGCCTGAATTTGATAATACAAGCCAGTTACTTGGTAATCTAGAGCAAACCAAAGAGGTTGCTGAGGCTAAAATTGAGAGCCAGGATGTAAATGATAAGGCTGGAGTGGTTAACAAAGAGGAAGTAGGAAGTGGGGAGTCGGAAGTCGCAGATCCTTCTAATGAGGTGTCTGCCAAATCTGAAGCTTCTGAAGAACAGGTTACTGAGTCACAGCCAGTTGAGGCGCCGGTTGAGCTAGAAGCTGTTGAAGCACCTGCTCCTGCGGAGAAGCCAGCTTCAGAACCTGCGGCTACTGATGCTCCAGAAGCTCCACCTGCGGTGTAAGTTGCAATTTCTGCTAGATCCCTATTTAATGTGAGCCATGCGTGATAATAAGTGGCTCGAGAATTTGTTTGATGATCTCTGGGAAAGACATTTCTCAGATGTTACTCGTCTCAATGAAATTGAGGTGAAGTTTTCACGTAATGCGAAGACTAGGCTTGGGTCGATTCGTATGACTCGTGATAAGAAAAAATCTGTGATTTTGATGAATGGGATTTTTAAAGATCCTTTGATCCCGGCCCAGGTTGTTGAGGCTGTTTTGGCTCATGAGATTGTTCACTATATTCATGGTTTTTGTTCTCCTTTAAAACAAAAATATAGACATCCGCCTAGGGGAGGGGTTGTGAAAAAAGAGATGATTGCTCGTGGGCTTGAGCATCAATATCGTATTGAGAAGGCTTGGACTCGCGATAATTTTAGGAATGAAGTCTTGCCAAAGTAGGGTTTTTGTTCTATAATCTTCGTCTTGTAAGTATTTTTTATGAATGAAGATCCTACAATAGTTCCTCGTTTGGACTGTGGTGAAGAAATCACTGTAGCTCGGCTTGTGACTACTGTGGGGGATATACTTGTCTTATATGGTATTGATGAGCAGGAAGCTAGAGGGTATGCGACTGATCATCTTGGTGGTGAGTATGAATATACTGTTGATGATATTATGGTTCATGCTGTTGCGAGGAGTCTTTTAAGAGATTTCCCATGTTTATCTGAAAATGATGGTTTGGGTCAAAGATTTGTTAGTGATCTGTATAGGGAATTAGAGGGGCATGTTCAGATTCCTGTGGATGCAGTCCTCTCTGGAGTTGCTGGTGTGTTTCAGCAATGTGGAATGTCTATGGATCCAGATGTGACTTCTTTTATAGATAGGTTTTTAGTAGCGCCTGAAGTTGTTCATAGGATGCGTAATGGAAATTTGGGGATGTATGTGATGCTTAGTTTAATTGGTGGGATTAAACAAGTTGTGCTAAGAAAGTATGCTCGGCTCTATGATGATTTTGCTTATGAGCAAATTTACAAGCGAAGTGTGGGGATGCTCGTGTTTCAATTGCGTAGATGTTTTGGAGTCTAATCCATCATGCTTTGGACTTGATCGATTGCGTCTTCAAGTGCTTCGTCTACGTCTGTTGTGTCTGAATCGTCCTCTGTGATGATATCAGGTGTAACGCCGATCCCGTCGAGATCTTCCCAGGCTGGTGTTTTCCAGTGAGATGTTGTGATTTTTAAGGAAGATCCGTTGTAGTAATTGTATAGGTCTTGTGCGCTACCTTTGCCGTAGGACTGAGTTCCCATGATTGTTGCATATCCGTATGCTTGTAGTGATGATGCTGTGATTTCTGATGCTGATGCGCTTGCTCCGTTGATTAGTACTACGATAGGGTAGTTTATTAGATCGCCAGGTCCCGTTGATATGTACATTGTGCTCATGCTGGTGTCTGATATCACGAATTCTATGTTTCCTTTCGGGATAAAGTTGTCGAGTATTTGTGCTGTTGTGTTGACGTATCCGCCGCCGTTGTTTCTAAGATCTAAAATGATTCCTTCTATGTCGTTGTTTGCGAATGCTTCTTCTGTTAATTCTTCGAATTCAATACCTGTGTTTTCACCGAAGCTGATTAGTTCATAATAAAGTATGTTGTCTTCTAGTATCTCTGTGGTTATGTAAGGGATTATGAAGTCGGCTCTTGCTATTGAGTAAGTAGAATATCTTGTAGTTATTCCTTCAGTTCTGCTTATTGTTATGTCGACCTCTGTTCCTTCTTCGCCTTTGATCATTCCTATGACTGTGTCGAGGTCTAGACCTTCTACGCTTTCGCCGTTAACTTTTTTGATGATGTCGTTTATTTGTAGTCCGGAATCTTCTGCTGGGGCTCCTTCTACAAATCCTGTTATGATTATATCTCCATTATCGTCTTGATATACGTATGCTCCTATTCCTTTCATTTCTCCGCTTAAGTTGTCAAAAAATGATTCTGCTTCCCCTGGATCCATGAAAACTGTGTATTTGTCTCCGACTGCATCTGTCATTCCTTTGATTGCTTCATACATGAGGTCTTCTCCCTCTAGGTCGTCGTAGTCATAATGCTCTGTCAAAAGTTTGTTATAGACATCTTCCATTATTAGGATTAATGGCAAATCTAAGCCTTCTCTAATTTGGTCGGCGATTGTTTCCATGTAAGCATCTGTGAGTGTGTAGGACTCCATGTTGTAAATCGCGAGAGCTGCGTCTCCGCGAGTCAGTTTTTTGTATGTTCCAAAGTAGTTCTCATCTTCGGCGTAAATTATTTCCAGGTCCATCGCTTTCTTGATGGCAGAAGCGTAAATATGTCCTGATACTACATCTTTGTATTCGATGTTCCAGTTGTCTTCGTCCAAGTAAAGTGGTGTTGCAATTCCGCCCCATTTCATCATGAGTGTTGCTGCTTCTCCCTTTGTTATATAACTGTGTCCGTTGAATGTTGGGTTTTGGTAACTTATTTCTATTAGGCCTATTTCGACAGCTTTGTTGGCGTAAGGTGCGAACCACTCTTCTCCTGTTAGGTTGTCGAAGTAATTGTCTTCAACGTCTTCTGGTTCTATCCCTGCATTTGATAGGAGCATCTTGAAGCTGCTCTTGTGATTGGTTCGTCTGGATTGAAGTTTTCGTTTGATTCTATTGCGCCAGTGCTTTCCAAATAGGTGATAGCTTCGTAATATTCGCTGTCTTCTGATATGTCTTCAAAGCTTGCAAATGCTGTTAATGGAGCTATTAAAAGTGTTCCAGTGATAAGCAAAGATAGTATTTTTTTCATGTTTTTTTGGGTTAAAGTTGCTTAAGGCTTATATCTTATTTGGCATTGTTTCGCAATGGGAGAATGGTATCCAGTTTAGTATCTAGTATTTAGTATTTTGTATCTAGTATCTAGAGTTGTGGAGTGCTAAATACAAGATACTAGATACTAAAAAATTGTATGTCTTGTGCTGTTTCGATGTTATAATCTCATTTAGAAATGAGAACTCTCTAAAAAATATAACACCTACTGCAATTTTATAATTTTTGCTGCAACTTACCCAGAACTCCTTGTCGTATCGCAATCTGATACGACTTCGTTGCTCTTCGCAAGTTTCGCTAAAAATGGATAAAATTTCGTGACAATGTTATATTTCTCAGAGAGTTCATAAAAATAAAATTCATATGTAATGGCGGACGATTTGTCTCCTAAGAGTTCTGGGCGTAGTTTTAATTGGTCTCTTCTGGTTAGGTTTCTGATGTTTTTTATAGTCGCTGGGTTTTTGTTTGTTTTGTTTTTTTGGGTTACTTTTTTAAAAACCATTGATGTAGAGACGGAGCTAAAAATTAGTGCTGTTATGGGTGATGGTCAGAAGTTTTCTGAGGAAAGTTATGAAGCTGCAAACGGTGATCTTGAAGCTGTTTTTGATGGGATAGATGTTATGCGTTTTGTTGAAGGGAGTGCTTTCGAAGTTGGTGAGATTTTAGAGGAAGATGGTTTTTATACTGTGTCTATGGATATTACCGAAGGTGGTTTGTGGGTTTCTAATATGGGTGGAGTGCTTGATCCTATGGTTGTTGCTGGTGATTTTATGTTTCAAAATGTTGACGGGTATTATTATGTGGGGAAAGTTGGGGATGATATTTTTGCTTATGCTTATAAACATCCTTTGAGGGTCCATTTTTTGGATGACGAGGGGAACTCTTTAAATAGTTATCTGTTGCCGGAGGGATATTACGTCGAGCTTATTAGTGGTTCGGTTACTTCTGTTGTTTCTGATCTTAGATATGCAAAGCTTGTTAAGGAGTATCCTTTCTATAGTGTGACTGATGATGAGTGGCTTTCTTTTTGGGATGGTTATGCGGCTGAAGATGATTCTAGGTATAGGAATTTGCTTTCTGATTTTGAATCTCTTGTGAGGCAAAATTATGGTACTTACATGGAAGGTTCTGATGAGTATTCTTTTGTCAGTGATGTTGTTGATTTTTTGAGGGAGTATTTGACTTTTTCCGAAACTAAAAAACAAGAGTTTGCTGAGCAAGATACGCTTAAATATTTGAATCAGGCTCTTTATTTGAGTGTGAAAGGTGAGGAGGATGAGGCTCTTGAGAAGCTTGTCCTTCTTGAAGAAGGGAGTGTTGTAGGTGAGGATTATAAGTCTTATCTTAACTATTTGAATGTTGTTCTTAATAATTCTTTATATGGGGATGATCTTTATCCTATTAAGTCTTATTTAAGAAATCTTCTTTATGGTGATACGGATGAGGGTGAGCTTATTGTTCTTAGGCAGATGCTTTCAGAGATGTATGATTTGGTTAATGATGGGGAAACGGCTTCGGCTAAGGCTGCTTTTGAGGATTACGAGAGAGGTTGGTGGGATTTCTTAGGAATGTCTGTGACTGATCTTTCGCAGTTTAGGAAGGATGTTAGCGAGGAAAGGGAGCTTCTTGCTGTTTTGTTTTTGAAAGAAGATGGGTTTTATGAAGCTGATTATTTTTCGCTTTTGGAGGAGTTTGAGCAGGCTGTATTTCGTGTAGCTATATCTGGTACTGATCTTGATGAAGAAAGGCAAGCTTTTGTCGCTAGTAAAATAAAAGTTGTTAATCAAATTGAAGACTTACTTGCTGTTAATGGTATTGATGTAGATGATGCAACCGATTTGATGATTATGCTTCTTGATGGTGCTGAGTTGTTGCTTGATGAAATTGCTTCTGAAGCTGCGGTGCTTTCTTATTATGAGACTGAAATTGAAGAAGGGTGGCTTGTTACTCAATTTATCAACTCTGTTGAATATTCTAGTTTGGGTGGTAGCTTTGAAGAGAATTTCGAAGAGTTTTTGCAAAAAGAACAGGATGTGGAAGAGCTTAAGGCTTATTTGCAAAGCTTGCATTTGGGGTCTTCTGAAGAGGGTGATTTGACTTTGAGTGAGGCTAAGCAAATTGTTTATGCTGCTTTGGATTCTTTCGATGTTTCTTATACTGCGGTGGTTTCTGTGGGTGATAGTAGTTATAGGCTTTTTGAAATTCAGGGTGGTGAAGTTGATGGCATTGCTTTTGAAGCTAAGTATGATCGAGAAAGTGAGCTGGTGTATGATTTACAGGCGGAGGGTGTGAGTTTTACTACTGGTGTTCATCTGAGTAGTTTGGGGGAGGTGCTTGGAGGGTTAGTTGGTGGTAGTAATGGTAGTAGTAGTGTGGATAGTGAGGGTAGTGGTAGTAGTAATGGTAGTAGTAGTGATTGGAGTTATTCGGAGGAGTATGCAATATCGCTTCTTATAGATTATTTGGGTGAGTTTGATATCAATGTTTCTGAGTCGAATGTTGTATCTGTTGATGTTGGTGAAGATTTATTTGGTTTGGAGGAGATTGAAATTGGTAATGCTACGGTTGATTTTACTGTGTGGGCGAGTGAAGATTTGATTACAGGGCTCTCTGTAAATGGTGATGAGGTGGAGGGGGAGTATGATGTTGCGGAGCTTGAGGATGTTGTTTCCGAGGTGTTGGTTGAGTAAGTTGTTTTTTATTTTTTGGGGTTCCTGTGCTAGAATACCGCCGGTCTATTTTTGCCTTTAAACTTAAACTAAAATCAAATATGGCTGCTAAGAAAGGATATAGTGCTGATAATATTACAGTACTGGAAGGTTTGCAGGCTGTGCGTAAGCGTCCTGGAATGTATATCGGTACAACAGATGTTGCAGGTTTGCATCATCTAATTTGGGAGATTGTTGATAACGCTATTGATGAAGCGATGGGTGGGCATTGTCAGAATATAATTGTGACAATTCATGCTGATGGGTCACTTTCTGTAGATGATGATGGTCGTGGTATCCCGGTTGATAAGCACTCGCGTACTGGGAAGTCAGCGCTTGAGACTGTGCTTACAGTTCTTCATGCTGGAGGTAAGTTTGGTGAAGGTGGTGGATATAAGGTTTCTGGTGGTCTTCATGGTGTTGGTGTATCTGTTGTTAATGCTCTTTCTACTAATTTGAAAGCTGAGGTTTATCGTGATGGTAAGGTGCATTTTCAAGAATATAGCCGTGGTGATGCGCTTTGTGATTTAAAAGTTACTGGTAAGACAGATCGTACTGGAACTAAGATATCTTTTGTTCCTGATCCAGAAATATTTGATTCTGTTGAGTTTAAGTGGGAGATTATTATGAACAGGCTGCGTCAGCAGGCGTATTTAACTAAGGGTGTGACTATTAAGGTTGTTGATGAGAGAGAGGACAAAAAATATCAGTTCCATTTTGAAGGTGGTATTAAGTCTTATGTTAGACACATTAATAAAAATAAAGACGCTCTTGGCAGCGAGATTGTTTATATTGAGAAAGAAATTCCTGAGGGTGTTGTCGAAGTTGCTCTTCAATATACTCAGGCTTTCCAAGAGACTGTTTATACTTTTGCGAATAACATTCATACGACGGAAGGTGGTATGCATCTGACTGGTTTTCGAAGTGCGCTTACTAGAGTTGTGAATTCGTATGCTCGTAAGAACGAACTTCTTAAGGAAAAAGATGGCAATTTGACTTCTGATGATGTGCGTGAAGGTCTTACGGCGATTATATCTGTTAAACTTGCTGATCCTCAGTTTGAAGGGCAGACAAAAAGTAAGCTTGGTAATGCTGAAATGAGGACTGCTGTTGAGTCAGTTTTTGGAGAAGCGTTTATGCAGTTTCTCGAAGAACATCCATCGGAAGGTCGTGGTGTTGTAGGCAAGTGTGCACTTGCTGCGAGAGCTCGTCTTGCTGCGCGTGCTGCTAGAGATACCGTTATTAGGAAAGGTGCTCTCGAGGGGATGACGTTACCTGGTAAGCTTGCGGATTGTTCGACCAAGGATGCTGATTCGGCTGAACTCTTCATTGTGGAGGGTGATTCTGCGGGTGGATCTGCTAAGCAAGGTCGTAATCGTGAGTTTCAGGCGATTTTACCGCTTAGAGGTAAGATCCTTAATGTTGAGCAGGCTAGGCTTGATAAAATTTTGGCTAATAATGAAATCAAGGCGCTTATTATTGCGCTTGGTGTTGGGGTTGGTGAGACTTTTGATGTCGAGAAGCTTCGCTATAACAAAGTTGTAATTATGACGGATGCGGATGTGGATGGTGCTCATATTAGGACGCTACTTTTGACTCTTTTCTTCCGTTATTTCAAACCTCTTATTGAGAGAGGACATCTTTATATAGCTCAGCCACCTTTGTACAAGGTTTCTCAGGGTAGCAAGATGGCTTATGCTTATCATGATGAGGAGAAGGAAGAGATAATGAAGACTTATAATTCTGATAAAAAGATTTCGGTTCAACGTTATAAAGGTCTTGGTGAGATGAATCCTGAACAGCTTTGGGAGACAACAATGGATCCTGATAGACGTAGTATGTTGCGTGTTACCATTGATGATGCTGAGAGAGCTGACAAGGTTTTTGATACGCTTATGGGTTCTGAAGTTTTGCCTCGAAAGAAATTCATTCAAACTCATGCTAAGAAGGTGAAGAATTTGGATATTTAACTGAGGAGTTAGGAACTTGGAATTGAAAGTGTTGGTGATTGCAATAACACCCTTAAATATATATAAAAATAAACACTAATTTGTTTTCTATGTTTAAACGATTGATTGCTGTTTCGGCTTTGTTCTTGTTGACATTCTCATTTGGTTGCACTTCTGAAGTGGAAGACACTGATGTTGTTATAGAGGATGAAGTTGTTGAAGAAGAGGTTGCTGAGGAGTCTTCTGAGGTTGATTATGCTGAGCTTGTTGATACTTTTTTCAAGGCTTTCTCTGAAGAAGGTGGGCAAGCTGCTTATGACATGATGACTTCTGAATATCAGGCTACTTATGCTATGGATGAATTTGTTATGATTGTCTCTATGATGCAGCTGTCTGATTATGCTAGCTCTGAAATTGTTGAACAAAATGACAATGTTTTGGTTGTTACTTTTGTTTATTCAGGAGGAGAAACTTTAGATTTTGATATGACATGGGAACAAGTTGGGGATGAATGGAAGGTCTCTGTTTTCCAGATGATTTATTAATAAATTAACCTTTATCTTTTATGAGTAAAATATTTAAGACAGGTTTAGTTGCGGTTCTTGTTTCAGGCTTGTTATTTGTTTCTGGGTGTTTTGGGCTTGGTGAGACTGGCGATATCGCTCGTGAGTTTTTCCAGATGATTGCGGATGGTCAGGTTGAAGAAGCTTATGAGTTTACTGGAGATGCATTCAAGGACTATACATCTTATGATGAGTTTGTTGAGCTTGTAGATTTGGCTGAACTTGATACTTATATTGATTTTCAGTCATCTGGGTTTGAATACAGTGAAGAAGATGGTTATACAATTCAGACTTTGATTGGTAATTGGTATGATTCTTACGGATATTACTATCCTATTGAGGTCTATTTCATGGAGGTTGGTGATGAGTGGAAGTTGGTTGGATTCTACTTCACTGAATAGGAGAGTTTTAAAGGATTTATTTCTTTCCTGTGCCTAATCGGCCAAGATCGCTCATGAATGTTCAAAACTCTTTAAAGCCCCGCTTGAAGCGGGGCTTTTTTTGTGTTATAATTAACAGATGTAAAAAATGCAAAAATCATGGATATATATTGTGATTTCAATGAGGATGATGAACTTGTTTTCGAAGGAGTATTAGATCCTTCGAAAGACCTGTTTGTGTCTACTTTAAAGGAGTTTAGGCAGACGCTTAAGGAGTTAAATAAAAAGGCTGAAGGTGTTGCGACATACCTATTTCAGAAGATGGAAGGTGATCATTGGATTCTTCAAGAAGATGTCCATGATGAGGATGAATTCGATTGTGCAATATTTCGTGTTATCGAGGATGAGGTTTATGCGCTTTCACATGATGTTATGAAGTTTTTCAAAAAGGTCCTCAAGAAATTCGATTAGTTGTCTTTGTATAAAACAAAGTAAAACCCCATTGACTTTAAGGACTATTTTAGTAGACTTACTCTGCTTTGTATCACTTAAAATTCAGAAAGGAGGCTTGATTACCTATGATTGGTGTAAAGAAACGTAAGAGTAACAAAAAGGTTTCTAACGATAGACTTGTTAATATTTTCAAAAAAGTTATGTCGAAGAGTCGCGTTCTTATGGAATCTAAGAAGCGAAAATTCAGAGTAAAAGATCGAAGTAAGAGACAACAGAGAGAATATGCTGTTGTTAGTGAGCGTTATAGAAGAGAACGTGCTAAGAAGAAGCATTATTAGCTTGGCTTGTAGGTGGTAGCTTGTAGCTAGTAGATTTTTTGTTATGAAAATTTTTGAAGTTCTCAACAAGGCGAAAAATGACAAAAAGCTTCTCGAAGCGGAAGTGCTTTTGGCGCATATTCTAGAGAAGAAGAAAGAGTGGGTTGTTGCTCATGCTGATGAGGAAATTTCTTCTGATGACATGAAAATTTTCCATGAGCTTTGGGTTCGTTTGCTTGATGGTGAGCCTTCGGCTTATTTGATAAGTAAAAAAGAGTTTTATGGGTTGCCTTTTTATGTTGATTCGCGGGTTCTTGTCCCGCGTCCTGAAACGGAATTTTTGGTTGGAGAAGTCTTGCGTTTAAGCGAAGAAGGCGAATTTGCGAACAAAAAAAGTATTCAAGTTGTTGATGTGGGGACGGGATGCTCTGCTATTGCTACTGCTTTAGCGAAAGCTTCCGATAGGCTTGAGGTTTGTGCGACCGAGGTTAGTGAAGATGCTTGCGAAGTGGCAAGAAAAAATGTTTTGGATTTGGAGGCTGGGGTGGATGTTTTTTGTGGGAATCTGCTTGAGCCTGTTTCTGATCTGGATTTTGATATTATAGTTGCGAATCTTCCTTATATTGGTACTGAGAAATTTGATTTTGTGGCTGATGATGTGGCGAAACATGAGCCTGACGTTGCTTTGTATGGGGGGAGAGATGGGCTTAGGCTTTACGAGGAAATGTTCAAGCAGATTCGGGAATATGGAATGAAGCCTAAGTATATTCTTGGGGAATTTGGCTTTTTGCAGGCAGAGGCGCTTGAGGAGCTTGTAGGTGAATTTTTCCCAAAAGCATGTTTAGAAATCAAACAAGATTTGTCAGGTTTAGATAGAAACTTTATAATCACATTCGTATGATAGACGACGCACAAAAGCAAAAATTACAAAGCCTAGAAGATGAATTTCTTGAAATAGAGAAGAGTCTTGCTGATCCTGAAGTGATTTCTAACCAATCTGAATATACGAGGCTTGCTCGCAAGAGGAAAGAGCTTGAGGTTGTTGTTGCTCTTTTTCGTGAGTTTAAGGAGGTCTCTAAGACGATAGATGACTCTGAGGAGATGCTTGAGGCTGAAAGTGATGACGAGATGCGTGAGATGATTAAAGAGGAACTTAAAACAGCTAAAGATCGTATTCCTGAGCTTGAGGAAGAACTTAAGGTTGAACTTTTGCCGAAGGATCCTAACGATTCTAAGAACTGTATTATGGAGCTTCGTGCTGGAGCTGGTGGAGAGGAGGCATCTATATTTGCAGAAGAGCTTATGCGTATGTATATGAAATTTGCTGAGCGAGAGGGATTCAAGATTGAGCTGCTTTCTAAAAACGAGAGTGATCATGGGATTAAAGAAGCTTCTTTTAAGGTCGATGGAGAGAATGCTTATGGGCGTATGAAGTATGAAAGTGGTGTTCATCGTGTGCAGCGTATTCCTGCTACTGAGAGTCAGGGTAGGGTGCATACTTCTGCTGCCAGTGTTGTTGTCTTGCCGGAAGCTGAAGAGGTTGATATTGAAATTAAAGATGAGGATTTGCGGATTGACGTTTACCGTTCCCAAGGTTGTGGAGGGCAAAGTGTTAATACTACTGATTCTGCTGTGCGTATTACGCATGAGCCGACTGGGATTGTTGTCTCTTGTCAGGATGAAAAGTCGCAGCTTAAAAATAAGACGAAAGCTATGAAGATATTACGGTCTCGTTTGTATGCTGCTGAGGAGGAGAAACGTGCTAAGGAGCTTGGAGAAAAGCGTTTAGCCCAGATTGGATCAGGAGATCGCAGTGATAAGATTAGGACTTATAATTTTCCTCAAGATAGGGTTACGGATCACAGAATTAAGACAAATTTCAGTAATTTGCCTAAGATTATGGATGGGTATATTGAGGATATTGTGGATAAGCTTACTTTGGAAGACCAGGCTCGAAAAATGGCATCTGGCTCATAAACGGCTGGTGCCTTCTTCTTCGACTTTGTCGAAATAGGAGCATGGCAGATGTTTATTCGCCACATGCATTTTTCTTTGAGAGATTTGTTTAGTTTATTTCCCGGCTGATTTAAGCGCCTGTTCCCACTCTTCGTATTTTGATGAGAGTACGAATTTGGGTTCGCGGCCGTCCTGTAGTTTTAGGCCGAGGACTTTTTTGTTGATGCCGTATTTAGCGTTTTCGTACTGGATTATATCTTTGAGAGGTATGTCGAATAGGATTCCTCCCCTAAGTGTTTTAAATAAGAGGCCTATGAGGCCGAATAGGTAATTATAGCTCTTGATAAATACGAGTCTCTTGGTAGTGAGGTACATTCTTCCAGGTTGTACGATGATTTTGTTTTTAATGTAGATTGCTGTTTCTTCTTTGATTAAGTTTTCATCTGGTTGTAGTTCGAATTTTGCCATTTTTTTTGATTAGGATTTGAGTTCTGTAGGTAGGTCCATTGTAGTTGCTATTGCTTCCAAAAGCGAGTTTGAGGCTAGTCTGTTTGAACCGTGAAGACCTGTTCGGGCGGTTTCGCCGTATGCATATAAGCCTGGTAGGGAAGTTCTGCCTTGCAAATCTGTTGCAATTCCTCCGCATAGGTAGTGGGCGGCTGGTGCTACTGGGATTTTGTCTTTGGTTAAATCGAATCCATGTTTCTTGAGGGTTTTGTATACTAGAGGGAAATGTTTGCGGATCCAGTCCGCTTTTTTGTGAGTTATATCGAGAAATACTTGTTTTTGTTTGTTGATGGCTGCGCAAACTGTGTCGCGTGGGGCGAGTTCATCTGTGAATCTTTCTCCTTTCTCGTTTACGAGTTTTGCGCCTTCTCCTCTGAGTGCTTCTGTTAACATAAATGTTGGTTTGCCAGGGGCTTTTAAGACTGTTGGGTGGAACTGTATGTGTTGCATGTCCATTAGCTTTGCTCCTGCTTTTTTTGCCATGTCTATGCCGTCTCCTGTAGATATTTCTGGGTTTGTTGTGTGTGGGAATTTCTGGCCAATTCCTCCTGTTGCGAGGATGACTGCTTCTGCATAAATTTTTTGTTCAGAGCCTGTGGTTATCCCTGTGATTATGCTATCTCTTTTGATAAGTTTTTTTGCGCGGGTATGCTCGAGGATTTCGATGTTTGGTTGTTTGCGGACTGCGCGAATTAGAGCTTTTTCTATTGCTTCTCCGGTGTGATCTTCTACATGATGGATTCTTCTTTCAGAGTGGCCACCTTCGCGTCCTAGAGTTTTGTTGAATTTTACTCCTAAGTTTTGGAGGTGTTTTATTGCTTCAGGGCCTTTTTCTAGAATGTATTTTACTGCTGATTTTTTGTTTTTGTAGTGGCCGGCTTTTAAGGTGTCCTTGACATGTTTTTCTATTGAGTCTTTTGGGGATGTTGCTGCGGCTATACCTCCTTGGGCTTTCTCTGTTGCGCTGTCTGAAAGTTCCTTTTTTGTAATCAAAAGAACTTTTCCATATTTGGATGCGGTGAGTGCGAAGTTTAGTCCTGCTGCTCCTGAGCCGACTATTAAGAATTTAGCGGATTGTAATTCCGATTTCATGATAATAAGGGAAGTATTTTTGAACTTCTGCAAGGAATTTGTCTGCAAGTTTGTTTGAATAAGCTCCGTTTTGTCCTTTTTCCATCTGGTGGCAAAGTTTGTTTGTCCATTCTTCTACGATTTCTTGGACCTCTTTGCCTTCTTGGTCGAAAAGAGATTTATGTTTTCTTTTGTCTTGTCCGTAATCTTGATTGAGGAGCATGAATTTCATCATTTTCTCCTGATGGAGTGCAAACATGTCTTCGAAATACTTTTTGTACTTTGGAGTTGCCATCTATAACTAGAAGTTAGGAACTTGAAGTGACGGACCGATTATAGATTTTTCGGAGATTTTTTGGTAGGCTTTCTCACGATTTACTTGGAATAAGTCTAAAAACATGAAACTACCTGTACTAGTCGCGCCTGGAGGCGACTTACAAAAACTCCAGTATGCATTCGATTATGGTGCTGATGAGGTTTACGTTGGGACATCAGCGTTTTCTTTGAGGTCTAAGACTTCAAAGATGCAGCAAGAGGAGATTATTAAGGGGAAGGAGTATGCGGACAAAGTGGGTAAGCGGATTAATGTGGCTGTGAATATTTATCCGAGGAATGCGAAGATCCCTGGGGTTTATAAGCATATTGAGTGGCTTCGCGATGAGATTAAGCCGCATGCGCTTATTGCTGCGGATGCTGGTGTCATTTCGATTATCAAAGAGGTCTGGCCTGAGGCGAGAATTCATTTATCTGTTCAGGCTAATAATGTGAATTGGAAGAGTGTGGAGTTTTGGCATAAGCAAGGGGTGAAGCGTGTGATTTTGTCGAGGGAGCTTCATATTGATGAGATTCGCGAGATCAAAGAGAAGGTTCCTACTGTTGAGCTTGAGGTCTTCGTTCATGGGGCGATTTGTGTGGCTTATAGTGGGCGATGTCTGCTTTCGAATTATATGGCTTATCGTGATCCGAATCAGGGGGCTTGTGCCCAGGCTTGCAGGTTTAAGTATAAGCTTCTTGAAGAACCGAATGATCAAGGTGTTCTTGAAGATCTTTCGGGGAAAAATGTGGTTTTGGAGGAAAGTTTGCGTCCGGGTGAATATATGCCGATTACAGAGGATGAGCATGGTACTTATGTGATGAATGCTCGTGATATGTGCTTACTTCCTTATCTGAAGGAGCTTATTGATATTGGAGTTGATGGTCTTAAGATCGAAGGTCGTAGTAAGACCGCTTACTATGCGGGTTGTGTCGTTCGTATGTATCGCCAGGCTCTTAATGATTTGGCGGCAGGGAAGGAGTTTGATGAGAGCTTGATGGAGGAGGCTTATAAGGTTTCTTCTCGAGGTTATACGCCTGGATTCTTGTTTGGTGATTTGAAGGAGTATTCGATGCGTTACGAGGCTAATTCTCCTATTGGGAAGGCCAAGTTTATTGGGATTATTGGTGAGGAGGTTGCTCCGGGTGAATATTCGGTTGAGGTTAAGAATCGTTTGGAGGTAGGCAGTGATATTGAGGTGGTTATGCCTTCCGGAGTGGTGAAAACTAAAGTTACAGTTTTCCGCAAAGAAGATGGTTCTGAGGTTGATACTGTGCATGGTGGGGCGGGTGCGCGTATTTTTGTTTTGGGCGAAAAAGGTCTTAGCGGAGGGTTGGCGAGGATTCTTATTGCGTGATTTCTACAAATTTATAGGTTGGAATTCTGTCCTAGGACAGAATTTGCGAAAAAAGTGTAATAAAGCTTGGATTTCGCATTGTATAGATGTAAAAAGCTTTATTCTTTAATATGTAAAATCATGAAAAAGCTACTTGTAATTTTAGGGGGAATGATGATCCTTGTATTTGCTGGATGTCAGGTTGATGAGGCTCTGGAAGTTGAGTACTTTGGGGAAACTCAAACTATCTATGTTACCGCAGAAGATTGGTGTGACGATAATTGTGTCGTTGATCCTGAAACTGACGTAATGTACATCCTTTGTGAGGATGGTGTCTGGCGTGTTGAGGGTATCGATTATGATCTCGAAAGTTTGTCTCCAGCTGAGATTCTAGGAGATATTGACTATGGTCTTGAGTCAACTGATATTGTAGGGGGTGTAGAAGCCCTAGAAGTTGATTACTTCGGTGAGACCAAAACAATATATGTTGCATCTATAGATTGGTGTGGGGATGACTGTGTCGTAGATCCTGAGACCGGTGTGATGTATATTCGGTCTGAGGGGGATGGTATGTTCTATGTTGAGGGTACGGATCGTATTAGCGAGGAGGTTCAGGCTACTATGCTTAATTATGATAATATTGAGGATTATGTGATGTTTACTGCAACTGCTGAAGGCAATGCTTATGAGGTTGATTCGTTGCCTGACGGTTATGAACTTTTTGAGAAGGGTGCTGATATTGCAGTCGATGGGTGGGATTGTCTTGCTAATGTGTATTTGGAAGAGTCTTTCTTTGATCAAGATAGCTGGAGTATGACTGATAATTATACTTTCTATATTAAAACAACCTGCTGGGATAAGGTTTGTACTTTTGATGGAGGAGTTGAGGATTGTTCTGATATTGAGTATGTGTATGGTCCGTTTGAGGGACCGATACTAAGCCTTACTGAGTAATAGGTAGCATCTCAATAATCTCATCAACCTTTGAGGTTGGATCGAGATCAGAGCTGTTATCGTAAGTTAGATCGGCAGCTGCTAGATAAATATCTTTACGTTCGTTCCAAAGAGCTTCGAGTTCATCCTTGAGGCTCTTTTGGTTTGTTAGGGCAGGGCGGTTAGGGTCAAATCCTATTCGTTTTTCTAAGGCTTCTATGCTTGCTACTAGGAGCAATACGAAGCCGTTTTTTTTGAGCTTTTTTGTGTTCTCTGGGTCTAGGAATGTGCCTCCTCCGGTTGAAATTACTAGGTTGTCTTTTTTGCTTATTTCTTCTGCTACTTGCGACTCTAAATTGCGAAAATGTGTCCAACCGTGTTCGTCAACTATTTGAGCAATTTTTTTGTTCGCTAATTCTTCGATTCGATCGTCAAGATCGATAAAATCTTTTCCTAGTTTTGCTGCTATGAGGCGTCCAAGGGTGCTTTTTCCGCTACCCCTCATCCCTGTTATAACAACGTTTGCGCGAGTGGGCACCTTGGGTTCCCCCTCGCGGGCTCCCCCTCCCAGCTGTTGTTCGCCAAAATCATTCTCGCTAAACTTAGAAACACTACGGTTTGGGGCCCACAAGACCCAACCCTTCTGTTTCGCCGTGCGCTCGTATAATTTTAGCTCACGCTTTATTATAACAACGTTCATATTCTTTTAATAAGATTATTGCAAGCAAAGTTGTGGCAGCTCCAATTATAATAGGAACTTCGTGTCCAAAGGAAGCTCCAAGTGGGCCAAAAGCCAGTGCGCTTAATGCCATGGCTGAGGTTTGTGTTAGTGTTATGAGGCCTGCGTTGCCGCCAACACGTCCTTTTTTGAAGAATTGCGAGACCCCTGTGTAGAGGAATACGAACATCATTGCGTCTCCTGCTTCGTGGATTACTCTTCCGGTGAATGATATCCATACGTTAGGGTAAAGCATGATGAGGTATCCTATACCAGATAGTAGTAATCCTGTGGTGACTATTTTGCGCATGCTTACACCTTTCTCTATTGCTCGGTTGGTTAATCTTACGGAAACGAACATGAATGCGATTGCTGTTCCTATATACAGTCCCATTTGTTGGAAGGTGAGTCCGAGGTTGTCTTTTAAGAATGGGCCGTATGAGGTGAATTCTGATCCCATATGGATTGCGAAGCTGAAGATTATGCTGATAAAGAGTAAGACGTGAGGTTTTGCGATATCTTTTTTGTAGGATTTTAGTTCGAATTTAAAGGTTTCTGTCATAGGCAGAAGGCTCGATAGTCCAAGGATTCCTATTACAAGGCCGCAAACTACAAGTAAATAGTTTTGAAAATCTAAATATCCCAGTAGATTGCCGCTAAAAAGAGCTCCGAGTCCTGCTGCTAGCAGGTAAAAACTTACGTATGTTTTTATCCTGTGAGATGGTTCTTCATCGCCTGCTGTCTTATAGAAGAGGCTGTCCATCGAGATGTTGTATAGTTTTGCTCCGATTCCTCCTATGAAGAACATTGCTAGCATTAATGGGAATGATTGTGTTTGGCTTAAGACTAAAAATTCTGTAGCTATGAGTAGGAGTCCTATTTGAAGCAGTCTTTTTGATGGGATTCGGTCGTTTGTAAGGCCGATAGGGAATGTGATGAATAAGCCTGTTATCATTACTGTTGAAAACATGACGCCAATTTGTGTCCCTGTGAGTCCTATCTGTGCAAAGTAAATTGCCCAAAAGAAACCCAGAGAGTTCATTATAAATCTTTGTGAACTCTGGATTAGGGTTAGCAGGTTCAGATTTTTTTTAGGCGAATTCATGATGTTGCTTTTTCATAATCTTCCCAAAAATTCGGGTAGGTTTTTGAAACGCATCCTGGATCTAGGATTTCTATGTTTGGGATACGTGATTTGAGTACTGCTGCGCACATTGCCATGCGATGGTCGTCGTAAGTCTCGATAGTTGCTCCGTGTAAGTCTTTGGTACCTTTAATTTCAAAGCTGTCTTCTGTGTCTCTGACTCGTGCTCCTGTTTTGGAAAGTTCTGCTGCCAATGCTGCTAGTCGATCTGTTTCTTTGTAACGTAGATTGTGGAGTCCTGTTAGAATGTTATCTCCTGGGATGAAGCAGCATAGAGTGGCTAGTGTCATTGCTGAATCCGGAAGTTCACGCAGATCAACTTCTCCAAGAGGTTTTAGTTCCTCAGGGCCTATTACTTGGATGCCCTCTTCATCTTCTATTACTGTGCATCCCATTTTCTCCATGTAGTTTAGGGCTTGAATGTCCGCTTGGAGGCTTTTTCGGGTTAGATTCATGACTTTTACGTCGAATCCGAGAGCTCCGAGTGCAAAGAAATAGCTTGCGCTTGAGGCGTCAGTTTCGACTGTGTAGGTGTCTCCGAAGTTTTCTATGATGTTTTCGGTCATCTTTATGTAAGGCTTTGAGACTGTTTTACCTGTGAGGATTATCTCGGGGTCGCCGAATAGGGGAGCTGATAGCATCAGGGCCGAAACATACTGGCTGCTTATTTCTGACGAAACCTCAATTTTTTCAGGTTTGATTGATGAATCTCCGTGGATTGTTAATGGTGGGCAGAAGTTGTTGTGCTCTATTTCGAATCCTAGAGAGGTGAGTGCCTCTATAAGATCTTTCATTGGGCGCTCTTGCATGCGCTTGTTTCCAGTCAAGATTGATGTGAATGATTGAGCTGCTAATGCTGGTGTTAGGAAGCGCATTGTGGTTCCGGCGAGTCCTACGTCTAGTGGCTTGAGAGGCTCTTTAAATCGCCCGCCAGAGCCGCGTACTATGATTTCTGTACTATTTTTTTGTTCAATTTCTATGCCTAGTTCGCGGAGTGCGGCGATCATGTAGCGGCTGTCGTCACAGTCTAGTGGATTCAGCAGGGTTGTTTGTCCGTCTCTTAGGGCTGCAAGAAGCAGTGCCCTGTTCATATAGCTCTTTGAAGCTGGGACGTTTATCTTCTTAGTCATATTGAAGTTTTTGTGTGGTATGTGCTTTGCCGATTTTGTCTAAAACGATGAAAGTCGTTTTTCCATTTTGGTTCTTTTTGTCGTGCTTTATGAGCTCTTTGACTTTGTCTCGGCTGATTTGAGGTGGGATCTGTGTTGGTAGTCCGTATAGTTGTAGCAATGCTTCGACTCGTTCTGTTTCTGGGAACTGCGAAAGCAGGTTAATCTGGTGTATCCCTATTGAAACAGCTTCGCCGTGGCTTAGTTTGTAATTGCTTGCTTGTTCTATTGCGTGGCCGATTGTGTGACCGTAGTTAAGTAGCATGCGCAAGCCTTTTTCTTTTTCGTCTTTTTGAACTATTGCAATTTTTACTGCCGATGACTGAGTAATTAATTTGTTCAAGGCTTCAGTGTCTTTGTCGAGGATCTTCTTGTGATTTTTTTCTAAAAATTTAAATAGAGCTGGGTCGCTTATACAGGCGTGTTTTATGGTCTCGGCCAACCCGTTAAGGAGCTCTTTTTTAGGCAAAGTTTTCAGGAACTCAGGATCGATAAGTGTTGTTACTGGCTGCGTAAATGTACCTATAAGATTCTTGCCGTTTGGTAGATTAACTCCTGTCTTCCCGCCGATGCTGGAGTCGACCATTGATAGCAGAGTTGTTGGGATTTGGATGTATGGGATTCCTCGCATGTAAGTTGATGCCAGAAACCCTGTGAAATCTCCAATGACGCCGCCTCCTAGTGCGATTAAGCAGCTACCTCGGTCTAGTCCTAGGTTTACGAGCCTTTGTGCTGCTATTTCGATGTTTTTGAGTTTCTTGAGGTCTTCGCCGGCAGGTTTGATGATTACATCGATGTCTTCTGGTATATCATGCTTGTAGTGTTTGTAGACGTTCTCATCGGTCACTACTACGTACCAGTTATAGCCCAGTTCTTTTAGGATTTTGCCTAAATCTTTTCTGATGCCGTTTTTTATCTGGAATTTAACTTTCATATTTTAGTCAGTAGAAAATAGTCAGTAGTCAGTAAAGAGTAGACAGTAGAGGTGGAATATTAGTTTTGGTTAACTGTTCTGCCTACAGCTGCAGCGACAGGTCCCATCTTTAGCATTAAGTCACTGAATTCTTCTGGAGTTATGGATTGGTCTCCGTCTGATAATGCTTCTTCCGGGTTAGGGTGGACTTCGATAATTAGTCCGTCTGCTCCTGCTGCGATTGATGCTAAGGAAGCTGGTGCGACTAAGCTTGCTCTACCTGTTGCATGGCTTGGGTCGACTACAAGTGGTAGGTGACTTAGTTCTTTGATTCTTGCCACTGCACCGATTGATAGCGTATTACGCATATCGTCTTCGTAAGTTCGAATACCGCGTTCGCAAAGGATTACTTCGTTGTTTCCTCCTGATAGTAAGTACTCTGCTGCGAGTAGGAATTCCTTCATTGTTGCGCAGAGGCCTCTCTTTAGGAGGACAGGTTTTTTTACTTTTGAAAGCTCTCTAAGAAGCGTGAAGTTCTGCATGTTGCGGGCTCCTACTTGGAGGATGTCGGTGTATTTCATTACTGTGTC
>CAYFOI010000004.1:0-509 GCA_964344725.1 uncultured Candidatus Peribacteria bacterium | reverse complement strand
GCGTGCATCCATGATTTCTGTGACGATAATCATGTCGTTTGCGTCTGCAGCTTTTCTCATCATTTTGAGGCCGTCTTCTTTGTGTCCTTCGAAAGAGTATGGGCCTGTTCGTGGTTTGTATGCACCTCCTCGAAGGATTCTAGCTCCAGCTTTTGAGACTGCGCGGGCTGTTACGTCCATTTGCTCTTGGCTTTCTACACTGCAAGGTCCAGCCATGATTGCGATCTCTTCGCCTCCGATTTTAACTCCGTTGATGTCGATTACGGTTGTTTCTGGTTGGCTTTCACGAGATGCGAGTTTGTAAGGCTTTAAGACAGGCATAACTTGTCCTACGCTTGGCATTGCTCGCAGGTGAGCTATGTCCAGTTTGCGTTCGTCGCCAATTACGGCGATTACTGTTCGTTCTACGCCGTACAATGGGACAGGTTCGAAACCTTGTTCTTGTAGTTGGTCGATAATATGGTCAGCGTGCTCACGTGGAGCGTGTCTTTTCATTACGATGATCATTT
>CAYFOI010000003.1:0-75884 GCA_964344725.1 uncultured Candidatus Peribacteria bacterium | reverse complement strand
GTAAAAAAAGTAAAACCAGTATCAAACGCAAGGAGAAACTACTCTAAATATACTTTCGAAGAGCTAACCAAAGGCAAAGCGCCTGAAAAAAGACTTCTGAAGAAAAAGAAAGAGAAAGCAGGTAGAAACTCTCAAGGTAAACTGACAGTTCGTCACAGAGGCGGAGGACACAAAAGGAAACTTCGCATCGTTGATTTCGACAGAACAGCTAAGCTAAATATCGAAGGGACAGTTACATCAATCGAATACGACCCAAATAGAAGCGCTTACATAATACTTGTAACATACAAGGATGGAGATAAAAGATATCACCTAGCCCCACACGGGATAAAAGAAGGAGACAAAGTCCTATGCGCACAAAGAGCTAAGATTAAACCAGGCAACAGGATACAAATAGACAATATCCCTCCAGGATTCTCTATCTATAACGTAGAGATGTTCAAAGGGAAAGGCGGCCAAATCTGCAGGACTGCAGGTGCAAACGCTAAGCTGGTTTCTTTAGACGGCAAACACGCACAAATCGAATTGCCTTCAAAAGAAGTTCGCTTCGTACCAAAAGGATGCTTTGCTACAATCGGACAGGTAAGCAACCCTGAACACGGGAACCTAAAAGTTGGTAAAGCAGGTAGAAAACGTTGGATGGGTAAAAGGCCTCAGGTAAGAGGCAAGGCTATGAACCCCTGCGATCACCCACACGGAGGTGGAGAAGGCGGAACATCCATCGGTATGAAACACCCAAAAACGCCTTGGGGACTTCCAGCTCTTGGATTCAAGACCAGAAAGAGAAAGACGACGAACAAATGGAGAGTAAGAGACCGCAAAGGCCGCGACGTAATCGACAAATAATCCCCGCTACTAACCTACTAAGCTACCAAAATATGTCACGAAGCTCAAAAAAAGGACCTTACGTAGACCCCAAACTGCTGAAAAAAGTTCAGAAGATGAACGAAGCAGGAGAGAAAAGAGTCATCAAGACTTGGTCACGAGCATGCACAATCGCACCAGAATTTGTAGGACACACATTTGCAGTTCATAACGGAAAAGAACACATACCAGTATTCGTTACAGAAAACATGGTAGGGCATAAACTAGGAGAGTTCGCTTACTCAAGAAAATTCAAAGGACACGGAGGAAGGATGGCAAAAGCCGCATAAATTTAATAACCTAACTAGCTAAAAAGCTAAATAGCTAACCAGCTAAAACACATGCAAGCAGTACTAAGACAAACCAGAATATCACCAAAAAAAGCTAACCTAGTAGCAGGATTAGTTCGTGGAAAAAATGTAAACGAAGCATTAGATGTTTTAAAATTCACACCAAAAAAAGGAGCAAAAATACTAGCGAAAGTAATTAAATCAGCAGCAGCAAACGCAGAAAACAATTTCAAGCAAAATCCAGAAACGCTTTACATAAAAGAGATTATCGTAACAGAGGGAGCAACTTACAAAAGAAGCATGCCATGTTCAAGAGGACGAATTCACCCAATTTTGAAAAGAAATTCACACATAACAGTAAAAGTCGACGTAAAAATTGACGAAACAGCAAAGAAGCCAGAACCTACTAAGGAAGAAACAAAGACCGAACAATCCGAAGAGAAAAAAGAGGAAAAGAAGGAAGAAAAGAAAGAAGACAAAAAAAGCTAATCTACTAACTTACTAAACTACTAACAATAAATGGGACAAAAAGTTAATCCAAAAATTCAGAGGATAGGAATAATCAAGAAATGGGACTCTAGCTGGTACGCAGGGAAAAAGCGCTACGCACAAACTTTCCATCAAGATCTTGCTATCAGAAAATACATCCTAGACAACCTGAAAGATTGCGGGGTAGCAAAAGTCCAGATTCTGAGAAATGCAAATGAGACAATCATAAATATATACAGTTCTAAACCTGGTGTGATCATCGGAAGACAAGGAGAAGATATCGACAAGTTTCGCAACGACCTTGAGAAAAAATTCGGAAACAGATTTCAACTAAATGTATCTGAGATACAAGCTCCAGACTTAGACGCAACGCTTGTAGCACAGTCAATAGCTAAGCAAATCGAAAGAAGAATTTCATACAGGAGAGCAGCAAAAATGGCAGTGCAAAAAGCAATGGAAGCAGGAGCTAAAGGAATTAAAGTTCAAATAGGCGGACGATTGAATGGAGTAGAAATCTCAAGAAGCGAATTCTTCGCAGAAGGCAAGATCCCACTGCACACATTCAGAGCAGATATTGATTATGGAACAGCAACAGCAAATACAACTTACGGAGCAATTGGACTTAAAGTTTGGATTTACAAAGGAGAAGTTTTCAAAAAAGATCTAGAAAAAACTGTAAACCCACACTCAAAAGCACTAGTTGATCAAAAAGAAGAGAAAACCGAAGAAAAGAAAGCCCCAAAGAAAGCTCCAGCTAAAAAGAAGCCAGCAGCAAAGAAAACAACTGCAAAAAAGGCTCCAGCTAAGAAAAAAACTACTACTAAAAAAGACTAAGCTACAACCTACAAGCTACAAGCTAAAAAGCTAAACACATGTTACTCCCAAAGAAGCAAAAATACAGGAAATCACATAGATTACGAGGCTCATTCAAAGGCAAAGCTCAGAAGGGCAACAGAATCGCATTTGGTTCATACGCAATCAAGGCACAAAGCACAGCTGAGATAACTTCTAGGCAAATCGAAGCTGCTAGACGAGCTATGACAAGATACATCAAAAGAGGTGGAAAAATCTGGATTAGAATTTTCCCCCACAAGCCTATCACTCAGAAGGCAGCAGAAGTACCTATGGGTAGTGGTAAAGGTAACGTCGAAAAATATGTATCACTAGTAAAACCAGGAGCAGTTATATTTGAAATGGAAGGTGTTGAAGAGGCTGTAGCACGCGAAGCTATGAGATTAGCTAGCCACAAGCTACCATGCAAGACTAAATTCATTACATCTAACGATCTAAACTAAGACAGATGCTTACATTACAAGAATTAAGGAAGTTAAAACCGGAAGAACTAGCCAAAGAGTTTGAAAAAGCAACTCTAAAGCTAACTGAAGCACAAGTAGAGCTAAAAACTAACCAAGACAAGAAATCTCACTCAGCAAAAGCTTACAAAAGATACCGAGCACAGATAAAAACAGTCCAAAACGAGCAAAAGGAAGCAGAAGCAAAAGCTTAACCTCTACCAACCTACTAATCTACTAAGTTACTAAGCTACTAACCATGAGAACTAAAATCGGCACAGTTATAAGCAACAAAATGAAAGATACTATTACAGTAGAAGTTGTAACATACAAATCACACCCTAAATACAAAAAGAGATATCGCGTGACCAAGAAGTTCTATGCACACGATCCAGGCAACAAATATAACATCGACGATAAAGTAACAATCTACGAATCAAAGCCAATTTCAAAGCTTAAGAGATGGACCGTTGAAAAACCAGACACAAAGCCACAAGCAAAAGCAGAAACTCCGAAGGAAGAGAAAAAAGAAGAAGCAAAAGCATAACATCCTACAACCCTAAAATCCTACAATCCTCAAGATAAAATGATTCAAGCACAAACATTATTACAAGTAGCAGACAACACAGGCGCAAAAGAAGTCATGTGTATCAAAGTACTCGGCGGCTCTAAAAGACGTTATGCAGGTATCGGTGATGTTATAACTGTTGCAGTGAAGAAAGCAGCACCTCGAGGAATAGTTAAGAAAAAAGCTATAGAAAAAGCTGTGATAGTCAGAACAAAGAAAGAGACTCAAAGAAAAGATGGATCTGCAATCAGATTCGACGATAACGCAGTAGTAATAATCAATGCAGAAAAACAACCTAAAGGAACTCGTGTATTCGGACCAGTTGCAAGAGAACTAAGAGATAAAGGTTTTCAAAAGATCATATCTCTAGCACCAGACGTACTATAACCCTACAATCCTCCAATCCTAAAATCCTCATGAAAATTAAAACAGGAGACAACGTGGCAGTAATCCAAGGAAAAGACAAGGGTAAAACCGGGAAAGTCATGCGTGTCATGAAAAAGAGAAACGCAGTAGTCGTAGAAAAAGTTAACGTAAAAAAACGCCACATCAGAAAAACAACAACAAGACCAGGAGATATTATTCAATTCGAAGCACCAGTCGACGCATCAAACGTAAAGGTAGTTTGCCCACAATGCAAAAAAGCAACACGAATCGGATACGAAATCGGCAAAGATAATAAGAAAAGAAGACTTTGCAAGAAATGTAACGAATCTGTCGATCAACCAGTAGAGGCAAAATCCAAGAAAAAACAATAAATTCATACCCTATACCCTACAACCCTAAAGATAAATGGCAAAGAAATCTACAATGCAAGAAACATACGAGAAAGAAGTTCTAAAAGAACTGATGAAAGCCCTTAACATAAAAAATCCTCTTGAGACACCAAAAATAGAGAAAGTTAAGGTAAACGTAGGTATCGGAAACTACATTAAATCAGGAGGGAAAGACTTCACCCCAGTAATTCAAAACATTACAGACATCACAGGCCAAAAACCTGTAGTCGCAAACGCAAAAAAAGCGATATCAAACTTCAAGCTAAGGATAGGTATGCCAGTCGGAGTCAGCGTAACACTACGAAAAAAAAGAATGTACGACTTCGTAAACAAATTAGCAAATGTTGTACTACCTAGAACAAGAGACTTCCGAGGAATCAGCGTAAAAGGATTCGATGGCAGAGGAAACTATAGTTTTGGAGTCAAAGATTGCAGTATTTTCCCAGAAGTAAACCCTGAAAATCTAGACAGACCACACGGCCTACAGATAACAATCACAACAAGCGCAAAAGACAATTACAGCGGATATTTACTACTCAAACAACTAGGATTCCCTTTCAAAGACGAAGTAAAACCACCAAAAGCAGACTAATCTACTAACCTACTAATCTACTCCCATATAAATGGCAAAAAAATCACTCATAGTAAAATGTGAAAAAAGGCAAAAAGCTCATACAAGAGCTGTAAATCAAGGTAAGAAACCTAAAATGCCAACAAGAACTTACAACAGATGTAAGAAATGCGGCCGACCGAAAGCATACATGAGAAGATTCGGAATTTGCAGAATTTGCTTCCGCGAACTAGTCCAAAGAGGCGAAATCATGGGAGTCAAAAAGTCCTCTTGGTAAAGCCCTACGTCACTAACCTACTAAACTACTAAGTTACTAAACTACAATGAATACAGACCCAATAGCAGATCTACTAACCAGAATAAGAAACGCTTCAAGAGTGAAGAAAGAAACTCTAACTGTTCCATATTCAAATTTTAAAAACGAAATCTTGAATTTGCTTAAAAAAAGAGGATACGTAACAGATATCAAAGTAGTTAAAAACGGGAAATTCCGCGAACTAGAAGTTTCAATCCCTCAAACTGACGAACCTTTACATCTAAAAAGAATTTCTAAGCCAGGCCAAAGAATTTACATCAAAAGAAACGAGGTACCAAAAGTACTAGAAGGACTCGGAATGGCTATAATCTCTACATCGAAAGGGCTAATGGACGATAACGAAGCAAGGAAACAGAATATCGGAGGCGAACTATTATGCGAAATATACTAACAGGGTGCGCCGCAGGCACACAGCCCTTGCAATAAGAAGTTTCGCACCAGCGAAACACCACTAACTACCCACTACTACTACAAACTACTAACTACAATCACGTGTCACGAATCGGAAGACAACCAGTTAAAATCCCTAATGGAGTAACAATTACCCAAGATGGGAATGGAGAAATAACAGTCAAAGGTTCAAAAGGTGAACTAAAGATGACTCCACACGAACTTGTCAAAGTAGAAATCAAGGACAACGAAGTTGTCGTAACAAGAGCCAACGACGATCGCTTTGCACGAAGTTTACACGGACTAACAAGAGCGCTTCTACAAAACATGGTAACAGGTGTCTCAGAAGGTTTTGAAAAAAGACTAGAAATCATCGGTGTAGGTTACAGAGCACAAGTTCAAGGCAAGAAACTTGTACTCAACCTAGGATACTCACACCCTATCGAGTACACTCCGCCAGAAGGAATTACAGTAGAGATGGATCCGGAAAAAAAGAACATCATAATAGTTAAAGGAATCGATAAAGAAGTAGTTGGATACGCAGCATCAATTATCAGAGGCTACAGAAAGCCAGAACCGTACAAAGGAAAAGGAATCAGATACGAAGGCGAATACGTAAGAAGGAAAGCAGGTAAAGCAGCAGCAGGTGCCGGCGCAGCATAAATTCTAAAACTCTAAAATAATGAAAGAAAGTAAAACAACAAAGAGGAAACAAAGGCATTCGCGCGTACGTGCTAAGCTTAGCGGAACTGCAAAAAGACCTAGATTAGTTGTATTTAGAAGTATTAATTCAACATACGCTCAACTTATAGACGACACAAAAGGTGAAATAATATGTGCAGCATCAGATCTTAAGAAAGACAAAGGAACTAAATTAGAAAAAGCCAAAGAAGTTGGACTAGAAATCGGAAAACTTGCACAAGAGAAAGGAATCAAAGAATGCGTCTTCGACCGTAACGGATACAAATATCACGGACGCGTAAAAGCTATCGCAGAAGGAGCTCGCGAAAGCGGACTCAAATTCTAACCTACTAAACTACTAACCTACTACCCTACTAAATAACATGGCAAAAAAACCTTTCAACAAAAGACGCAGACAAGCTCGCGAACCAAAAGAGTTCGAAGAAGAAGTAATACAAATTGATCGTGTAACACGTGTAGTTAAAGGTGGACGCAGACTCAGATTTCGCGCAACCGTTGCAATCGGAAATAAGAAAGGAAAAATCGGCGTAGGAATAGGTAAATCTGTTGAGGTTCAAGGCGCTATCAAAAAAGCAGTAGCAAAAGCCAAAAAGAACCTAGCAGTAGTTAATATGTACGGAGACACAATCCCACACAGAATTGAAACTAAGTTCAAAAGCGCAAAAGTCCTATTGATCCCAGCAGGAGAAGGTACAGGTATTATCGCAGGTGGCCCTGTTCGTAAAGTTGTAGAGCTAGCAGGAATCAAGAATATTCTTTCTAAATCATTAGGATCAAACAACAAACTCAACTGTGTAAAAGCGACTTATAAGGCACTAACAAGCCTACGGTTCCGTGAAGGAGGAAAGAAAAAAGAAGAAGAGAAAAAACAACCAGCAGCTCCTAAGAAAGATGACAAGAAAAAAGCACCAGCAAAGAAGGCTGCTCCAAAAAAAGCAGCTCCTAAGAAGAAAGACGAAAAAAAAGAGGATAAAAAAGCAGAGACAAAGAAATAAAAACCTAAACTACTAAAATACTAAACTACTCTCACTAAATGGCACTAAACAAATTAAAAAAACCGGCAAAAAACAAGACCAAGAAAAAAGTTGGTCGTGGTAACGGTTCTAAAAGAGGAACTTACTCAGGTCGTGGCATGAATGGACAAAGCTCAAGAAGCGGCGGGAAAAGAAGACCAGGATTTGAAGGAGGACAAACTCCTCTAATTCGCAAAATGCCAAAACTAAAAGGATTTAAGAATCCAACAAAAGTTAGATATCAAGTTATAAACGTACATCAATTAGAAACTTTCAAAGCAGGTACAACAATCGACAAAGAAGCGTTAAAAAAGAAAAAACTTATAAGAAGTGTAGAAAAACCAGTAAAAATATTGAGTGCTGGCGAACTTACTAAAAAACTTACAATCGCTGTCGAAAGCGTTTCAGCAGCAGCACAAAAGAAAATAGAAGCCGCTGGCGGAAAAGTCGAAGCACTAGGAAGCCCTAAGAAAAAACGAAAAGAAGCAATAAACAAGAAGAAAGAAGAAGCAAAAGGCAAGAAAAAAGCTAAAAAAACAACGAAGAAGAAAGCAACCAAAAAATCCTAAATAGCTAACAAGCTAAACAGCTAACTAGCTAAAACACATGTTCAAATACATAAGTCAAATCTGGCAAGCAAAAGATCTAAGACAGAAGATTATCTTCACAATTCTTATGGTTGTCGCATACAGATTATTAGCACACATTACAATTCCAGGAGCTAATCTTGAAGCAATCCAATCAGTATTTGATAAGAATAAAATTCTAGGCGCATTCAGCCTTCTAACAGGCGGAAGTGCGGCGAATTTTTCTGTGATGCTTATGGGGCTTTCTCCATACATCAACGCTGTAATCATAATGCAGCTACTGCAAGTTATAATTCCGAAACTAGAGCAACTTTCAAAAGAAGGAGAACAAGGAAGACAAAAAATTACAAGATACACAAGATGGCTAACATTCCCGCTAGCATTTTTGCAATCTTACGGAATGATTCTGCTTATCAACTCACAAGCTAACATAGAAATTATTGATGGTATAAACGATCCTCTAGTAATGCTCCCTATAATGCTAACTGTCTCAGCAGGTACAATAATCCTTATGTGGATTGGAGAACTGATTACAGAAAAGGGTATTTCAAATGGTGTTTCAATACTAATCTTTGCAGGTATCTTAGCAGGACTACCTGGAGTCGCAGGACAAGTCCTAGCTTTAGCATCACAAGACACTAGCAAGCTAATTCCATTCATAGCTGGAATTCTAATCACAGCAATCCTTACCGTTCTAATCATCATGATTACGGAAGGTCAACGAAAAATCCCAGTAACATATTCTGGCAGATCTCAATCTGCAAGAGGCGAACAAGCAGCACTTCCTATTAGAATCAATCAAGCAGGAATGATCCCTATCATCTTTGCTGTTTCTATGATTACATTTCCAGGAGTCATGGCTCAGTTCATGATAAACGCAGAATCAGCCTGGGTAATCTCAACCGGAGAATGGATACAAACAGCATTTGCAGTAGGAGAACCTCTGTATATGATTTCTTACTTCTTGCTCATAATCGCTTTTACTTACTTTTACGTCTCAATAACATTCAATCCAGAACAAATAGCAGAAAATATTCAAAAACGAGGTGGCTTTATCCCTGGCATCAGACCTGGCAAACAAACAGCCGAATACCTAGGCAAAGTATCAAGCCATCTAAATTTATTCGGTGGAATCTTCTTAGCATTCATTGCGGTATCCCCTATCTTGCTACAACAAATAGTATCTGGGACTTCGGGTGGATCTGTCCCAATGCTCATCAGTGGAGCAGGAATGATCATCGTAGTTGGTGTCGTGCTTGAACTCATCAGGCAAGTCAACGCTCAGCTCATCATGCACAACTACGAAAAATTTTATTAGGATTTACGCAGGTCAATTTACGTGGTAATTATCTAAAGGCTTGCTTTTGCTATACATAAAATCCTAACTTACTAATTTACTAACTTACTAACCTACTAAAAAAATGGACATCGTACTATTCGGAATGCAAGGCTCTGGAAAAGGAACCCAAGGGAAGCTAATTGCACAAAGACACAATCTTGCAGTTTTTGAAACCGGAGCAGAGTTAAGAAAACTAGCACAAGAAGACAGCGAATTAGGACAAAAGGTTAAATCAATCATCGAAGCTGGAGAACTAGTACCAAACGAAGTCGTCATGGAAATCATCGAAGATTTTATGGGGAAATTACCCGAAGGATCAACTGTCCTATTCGATGGAATCCCTAGAAAAATGGTTCAAGCAGAAACATTCGATGCACTTATGGGGAAAATGGGACGAGAATTTAAAGGAATTCTCATCGAGATATCCGAAGAAGTCGCAATGCAAAGACTCACGACTAGACGAATCTGCGGACAATGCAAAGAAGTCTACCCAGCAAAATACGATGGCGACTCTTGCGAAAAATGCGAAGGAGAGCTGATAACTCGCCAAGATGACAACGCCGAAGCTATCCAAACAAGACTTCAAGCTTACGCAAATGAGACTATGCCGGTAATTGAAAAATACATGTCAGAAGGGAAGATGCTGAAGATAAATGGAGCACAATCTATCGAAGACGTCGACACAGAGCTCGAAAAAGCACTGGAACAAGTACTATAAACGTTTTGCGAAGCAAAACTCCAACCCTATACCCTACAACCTATATCCTCTATAATAATAAAAAACGCCCAGGAAATAGAAACAATGCGCAAAAGCGGACAGATTTTGGCAAACCTACTACAAAGATTAAAAGAAGAAGCAAACCCAGGAGTAACCCCAAAGCAATTAGATGATTTGGCAAAACAAATATGCGCAGAAAACGGAGCAACCCCAACATTCCTCGGATACCACGGATTCCCAGCAGCAATATGCTCATCTATAAACCACGAAGTAGTTCATACAATACCAGGCAACAATCCATTAGAGGATGGTGACTTGTTTAGCATAGACTGCGGCGTAACACTCAATGGTCTCATAACAGATTCAGCTATATCTTTCATCGTAGGAGAAAAAGAAAACCCAGAAGCAGAAAGACTTATAAGAGTTGCTGAAAGAGCGTTGGAAGCAGGAATAAACCAAGCTAAACCAGGGAACACAATAGGAGATATTGGCAACGCCATACAAACAGTAGTGCACAACGCCGGATACCATATAATCAAAGAATTAACAGGCCATGGAGTCGGGAAAAAACTACACGAACCACCAATCATTAATAATTTTGGTAAAAGAGGCACAGGCCCTACCCTAAAACCAGGTATGACAATAGCCATCGAACCTATAATTGCAGTAGGTACCAGACACACACGAACGCTAGAAGACAAATGGACGGTCGTAACAACGGACAACTCCTTAGCCATCCAAGTCGAACATACCGTGCTAATCACGCCTTTAGGCAACGAATTATTAACCCTGTCAAGCTGATTTAGGAATCCGTCTAAAAAGGCTTGCAATAGGGGTATCCTTCCTGTAAACTCCAAGAGCTTTTTATATCAACAAGCCTTTTTACAGGTTTAATTACCATTTACCGATGAGCAAAGACGACGCAATTCAAGCCGAAGGAGTCGTAGTAACATGTCTGCCAAGCACAACATTCGAAGTAAAACTGGACGAAACGCAGCACACAATAACAGCTCATCTATCAGGAAGAATGCGTAAGAACTATATACGCATATTGCCAGGAGACAAGGTCACAGTAGAGCTTACTCCTTATGACCCGACAAAAGGCCGCATTGTATTTAGACACAAATCTTAAATACATACCCTGCAACCCTACACCCTATACCCTATGAAAGTAAGATCATCAGTAAAGAAAATTTGTGACAAATGCCGAATCATCATACGAGGAAGCAAAAAAGGGAAGGTAATTCGTGTAATTTGCAACAACCCTAAGCATAAACAAAGACAAGGGTAAACTTTTTAACTTAAAAATAATATGGCTAGAATTTGTGGTGTTAACCTCCCAAAAGATAAGAGGATCGAAGTAGCTCTGACATACATTAACGGTATAGGTAGAAGTTTAAGTAACGAGATCTTAGACGAACTAAATATCAACAAAAACACGAAAGTCCACGAGCTTTCGGAAGCAGATATCGCAAAATTAAGAGGAAAGATAGACAAACTGCCTACAGAAGGAGACCTTAGAAGAAAAGTTGGTTTAGACATAAAAAGACTACAAGACGTAGGTTCATATAGAGGATATAGGCATCGCAGGAAACTTCCTGCAAGAGGTCAGCGAACAAAGACAAACGCAAGAACAAAGCGAGGAAAAAAAGTCACAATGGGAAGCGGAAAAATTAAAGACCAAAAGAAATAACGCTAACCTACTAACTTACTAACCTACTAAGCTACTAAAAATGGCAACAACAAGCAAAAAAAGACGCAGCATCCAAAAAGGTAAAGTTTATATTAACGCAAGTTACAACAACACCATCGTCACAATAACAGACGAATCAGGAGATGTAATAGCATGGCACAGCGCAGGAGCAAGCGGTTTTAAAGGAACTAAAAAATCAACTCCATATGCAGCGCAAGTAGCAACAGAGGGGGCTGTTGAGAAAGCTAAGGTATACGGACTAGAAAAAGTAGATGTATTCGTGAAGGGAGTCGGCACCGGAAGAGAACAAGCAATAAGAGCTCTAATCGCTAATGGTTTAGACATTGAATCTATTTACGATAAAACACCTATCCCGCATAACGGATGCCGCAGACCTAGACCACGAAAGGTCTAGATCTAACTTACTAACCTACTAAACTACTAACCATGGCTCGATACACAGGATCAAAATGCAAATTATGTAGACGCGAAGGAGAAAAACTCTTCCTGAAAGGATCACGTTGCGAAGGGCAAAAATGTGCAATTACTAGAAGAAATTACGCTCCAGGACAACTAGGGAAAAATCGGTTTGGCAAACAGACCGAGTACGGAAGACATTTAAGAGCAAAACAGAAAGCTAGACGAATTTACGGAATAAGCGAAAGTCAATTTGCTGAATATTACAAAAAAGCTGACAAACAATCGGAAGTCACAGGTACAGCTCTATTAAAACTACTGGAAACAAGATTAGACAATGTTATCTACAGAGCAGGTCTCGCTGAATCTAGAGACCAGGCAAGACAGATAGTAAGCCATGGTCTTATTAAATTAAACGGACGAACAGTAGACGTACCATCAATCACAGTAAAAGTTGGAGACTCATTTGAAGTAAAGGAAGGAAAAAAAGGAAGCCCTCTATTCGAAGCAGCAAAAAAGAACAAGAAATTCAAAAGCCCAAAGTGGCTAAACGTGGACCTTGGCAATCTGAAAGGCGAAGTAATCGCTATGCCAGAAAAGGATGATGCAGAATCAAACATAGATACTCAGCTTATCGTTGAGTTCTACTCTAAATAAAACAAAAATTCGCATATAAATTTCACATCCCCTAACCTATCTTCTTACACATGCATATCATACAAGAAGAAATCGGACTCCCAAAAATAGTCATCGAAGAGAAAGATGACAATAGTGCAATTATCACAATAAGTCCATTACCATCAGGGTACGGAATGACTTTGGGTAACGCACTACGAAGGGTCTTATTATCATCATTGCCAGGAGCAGCTGTCTCAGGCGTAAAAATCAAAGGGGTATCCCACGAATACACTACTCTTAAAGGAGTAAAAGAAAGTGTTTTGGACATAGTTCTAAACCTAAAACAGCTAAACGTAAAGAAAGATACCAAAGAGAAATCAACTATAACGCTAACGGCAAATAAAGCAGGAGAAGTAACCGCAAAAGAACTCAAAGCACCAAGTGATGTAGAAGTGCTAAACAAAGATCTGTACATCACAACTTTAGACAAAGGAGGAAAAATTGAGATGGAAGTATATATTGAGAAAGGAGTTGGCTACACACCTTCAACTTTAGACAAAAAAGAAGGACAAGACCCAGAAGTAATCGAAATAGACAGAGTATTCACCCCAATCGAGAAGATCAAATACGATGTCGAAGCAACTCGTGTCGGTAAAATGACAAACCTCGACAAACTAATCATGGAGATCCAAACAAACGGATCTATTTCGCCAGAAGACGCAATAAAATTTGCTGCAAACGTTCTAGAATCTTACTTCAGCATTTTCGACAAATCAGAGACTCCTGTCGAAGCAGAGTTCATGAGTGATTTTGATCAGATTGCACAAAAATCAGCAGAGGAAGACTCGAAGAAACCAGCACAAGAGATGTACACACCAATAGAGATCCTGGGACTTTCTCCAAGGACTCTTAACTCTCTAATCAATGGGGGAATCGGATCTATTGAACAACTTACAAAATGTACAGAGTCTAAACTTAACAACTTAAGAGGATTCGGTAAAAAAGCTCTAACAGAGGTAGCAGACGCACTAAAAGAACGCGATTTAACTCTTGCAGAAGAAGAATAAATCATATAAATTCTCATCCACACTCTACTGACTAATTCCCACTAACTACTGACTAACAATGCGACACCAGAAAAAAAGAAGATTAATATTGCCGAAAGGACGCAGAGAAGCACTCATCAGAGGGCTAGCTGAGTCATTAGTATTACACGAACAAATTAAAACTACAGAAGCTCGCGCAAAGATCTTAAAAAGTTTCATAGACAAACTAATAAACCAAGCAAAAAAAGAGAATAAGGTAAGCGCGATAAGAGAAGTAAATAGACACTTGCACGACAAGAACGCTGCCAAAAAACTTATGGAAGTAATCGCACCAAGATATACAGACAAGAACTCTGGATACACAAAGACTATAAGGGCTGGCGAAAGAGCAGGAGACGCAGCACCAATGGTAATCGTAAAACTCACTTAAGAAATGAAGACATTCTCACCAAAACTAGAAGACATCGATAAGAACCGAAAATGGTACTTAGTAGACGCAAAAGGTAAAACTCTTGGAAGACTAGCAACAAAAATCGCAGTAATCTTAAGAGGAAAAAACAAGCCAACCTTCTCGCCACACATCGACTGCGGAGATCATGTCGTTGTTATCAACGCAGACAAGATCAAGCTTTCAGGTCAAAAATGGGATCAAAAGAAATACTACAGACACAGCGGATACCCAGGAGCTCTAAAAGAGACTACAGCTCGTGAAATGAGAGAAAAAAAGCCTGAAAACATCCTTGCAGAAGCTGTAAAAGGGATGGTCCCAAGAAACAGATTAAGAACACATGTTTTATCAAAATTAAAAATCTACGCTGGAGAAGAACATAAGCACACAGCTCAGAATCCAGAACCAATCGAACTATAATAAATCTAAATAGCCAACTAGCTAAATACCTAAAAAGCTAATCAATATGCCAAAAAAAGACGAAACAACAACTTCACCAATCAAACTAAGCGGTAAATACTACTACGCTTGCGGTAAAAGAAAAACTTCTGTCGCACGTGTAAGACTATACAAAGGCACAGGGAAAATAGTTATAAATAACCAAGAGGGCAGAGAATATCTAAAAGTAAATGAACTAATCGGAGCTATGCTAGCTCCTTTGAAACTAGTTAAAAAAGTTAAAGACTTTGATATATCAGCTAAAGTTTTAGGCGGCGGTCCTACAGGACAAGCAGAGGCTATTAGACACGGTATCGCAAAAGCTCTACTAGAATATGATGCCGAACTAAGGACAACATTGAAAAAAGCTGGATACCTCACCAGAGACTCAAGAACAAAAGAAAGAAAGAAATACGGACTCAAGAAAGCGAGAAGAGCACCGCAGTGGTCTAAGAGATAAAAGGACACGCCGAAGGCGCACAGCCCCCTAGCGCTCAAAGAGCGCAATACTATTATTCGTTTTGCAAAGCAAAACACATTATCACCACCTTCCCTACCCCTCGCCTTCCGGCGGGGGGTTTTTTGTTATAGAATGTGACTCGAATTAATACCCGAAAACATATGCGGTTCGACATACTTACAATTTTCCCAAGCTTCATAGAGGACAACCCTTATTTCAAACACTCAATAATAGGACGTTCCATTGAACAAGGCATCATAGAGGTTCATACGCACGATATTCGCACATATTCAAAGGACAAACACAAAAAAGTCGACGATATACCTTACGGAGGCGGCGCAGGCATGCTAATGACTTGCCAACCAATCTTCGACACAATAAAAGCCGTGAAAAAACAAAATAAAGGCCCTGTTGTCTTCATGACACCGCAAGGCAAGCAACTTACCCACACACGCACAAGAAAGCTCGCAAAATTAGACTCAATGATCATCCTTTGTGGAAGATACGAAGGAATAGATCAAAGAATCCGAGACGAGCTCGTAGATGAAGAAATTTCAATCGGAGATTATGTACTAACAGGAGGTGAACTCCCTGCAATGGTTCTTGTAGACACAATAACAAGACAACTACCAGGTTCACTCCACGATAACGAATCAGCCTTAGAAGACTCTTTTTCAAGAAGATTAAGTGGCAAAAAAGAGTACCCACACTACACTCGCCCACCAAAATTCAAAGGGCTGGAAGTCCCAAAAGTCCTACTCAGCGGCAACCATGCAAAAATCGAGAAATGGCGCCACGACCACCTAAAATAAAATTAAACCGCGCAAAGCGCTCCAACACTACTAGTTCCTAACTCCAAGTTCCTAGTTAACAAAAAAATGCACCGAAAAACACAAACAGAGCTCCTAAAACTTTTCAAAACAAGCCTCAACGGACTAAAAGCAACAGAGATCAGGTCGCGTCAAAAAGAATACGGACGCAATCAACTTAAAGTCAAAAAACGCAAACCCCTAGTCATCCAGTTCTTAGAGGAATTCAAAGACTTGATGGTCATCATCCTTATCTTGGCTGCAACTTTAGCCTGGATAGCAGGAGAAACCATCGACGCATCTGTGATACTTTTTATAGTTGGATTAAACGCCATCATAGGTTTCGTCCAAAAATTCAAAGCAGAAAAAGCGCTTGAAGCGCTAAAAAACATGATTCAGCCACACGCAAAAGTCATACGAGACGGACGTGAAAAAATTATAGACGCAAGAGACTTGGTACCTGGAGACATTTTGATAATAGAAGAAGGAGACCAAATAAGCGCAGACGCCAGACTAATCGAAGAAATTGATTTAGAAGCGAACGAATCAACCCTCACAGGCGAATCTACACCTGTTAAAAAAACAACCGAGGCCATAGACAAAAAACACATCAACTTAGACGAACATCAGAACATAGTATTCATGGGGACCACAGTCACAAAAGGACATGGACGCGCAATAGTTATAAGAACAGGAATGGAAACAATGTTTGGCCAAATAGCACATCTAACAACAGCCACAAAAAAAGACATAAGCCCACTAGAGAAAGAGCTACTGCGAATAGGTGTATTTGTGGGAAAAATCACATTAGTAATCTCAATTGTTTTATTTCTCACAGGATACTTCATCCAAGGCGAGAAACTCATAGACACAATCCTTTTCGCAACATCAGTAGCCGTAGCCGCCGTACCAGAAGGTTTGCCGGCAACTATTACAATAGCTTTGGCCCTTGGAGTACAGAGACTCGCCAAGAAAAATGCGATAGTAAAACAACTCTCATCTGTCGAAACTCTCGGATCTACAACGGTTATCTGTACAGATAAAACAGGGACTCTCACCAAGAACGAGATGACTGTAAAAGAGATTTTTATACCGCAGTACAACATTCGAGTTCACGGTGTCGGATACAACCCAAAAGGAGCTCTCCACATCACAGGGACAAATGTAAAAATATCTTTAGCCACAACACCAGACAACGAAGAAGACGATTTCGACGATCACAATTTAGAATCACTGGCAAACAACAATATAGAACTACATAACGCTCTGGAACTACTCGGAACAGCATCAGCTCTATGTAACAATGCAAGTCTCGTCGAGGACAAAGGCAAGTGGAAAATCATAGGCGATCCAACCGAAGGAGCACTACTTACAGCTAGCGAAAAAATGGGTTTTGAAACTGCAAAACTCACCCAAAAATGGAAACGAAAACTCGAAGTGCCATTCAACTCCGAGAGAAAAATGATGAGTGTAATTTCTGAAAAAAAACTAAACAAAACAGCCCATGTATTCACAAAAGGAGCAACAACCGAAGTCCTCAAAGACTGTACTCACATCTTAATCCACGGCCAAAAAGAAGAGCTCACTCCAAAGCTACGCAAACAGATCAAAGACAACAATGAACGAATGGCAAAAAATGCCCTCAGAGTTCTTGCTTTCGCATACAAAGAGGTTCCTAAAGAAAAAACATACAGACGTAAAGAAGCCGAAGAAGAACTGATATTCATAGGATTAATGGGAATGATCGACCCACCACGCCCAGAGGTAGCCGAAGCTGTAAAACTAACCCATCAAGCAGGAATAAAAACTTACGTAATCACCGGAGATTACGGCGTTACAGCAGAAGCGATAGCAAGACAAGTCGGCATTGTAACAACCAAAAATCCACGCATCGTCAGAGGAGCCGAACTGCAAACTCTCTCAGAACCAAGACTTTCAAAAATAATCAAAGACAACGAAGAAATCGTCTTCTCACGCGTAAGCCCACAGCACAAACTCAAGATCGTCGCAGTCCTCAAAAAACACGGTGAAATAGTCGCAATGACGGGAGACGGCGTTAACGATGCACCAGCACTAAAACGCGCCGACATAGGAGTAGCTATGGGCATCGCAGGTACAGATGTAAGCAAAGAGGCCAGCAATATGGTCCTGACCGACGACAGCTATGGAACAATCGTCACAGCCATCGAAGAAGGCCGCAAAATCTACCAAAACTTACGCAAATTCATCTTCTACATCTTCTCATGTAACATTGGCGAACTTACAACCGTATTTGCCGCAATATTGCTAAAAATGCCCGCCCCTCTGACAGCTATATTAATACTCTGTGTAGACCTAGGGACTGATGTCTTACCAGCTCTCGCACTAGGGATAGACAAAGAAGATCCCGACACGATGAAAACACCACCTAGAAACCCTAAAGAAAATATCCTACAGAAAAACTTCATAATTCACTTCGTATACCTCGGCCTCTTCATAGGAGGTCTCGTAACGATATATTTCTATTTCGTACTGAATGGCGACAACTCCTCTTACCTCAAAGCTTCTACCTCCGCATTCGCACTTCTCGTATTTGTTCAAATGTGGAACGCAATCAATTCACGCAGCATGCGGCATTCAATTTTCAACCTTGGGTTTTTCAGCAATCCATATCTCTTAGGAGCTATCGCAATTTCAATTCTCACGGTATTCGCAATGGTTGAGATACCTTTTATTCAAACTCTACTCGGCACCACACATTTGTCTGGAACCGAATGGCTCACGATCATCGTAGCATCGTCTAGTGTGTTTGTTTTGGAAGAAATTAGGAAACTGATTTTTAAACTCAAAAAAGCGTGAAGTATATTCGAGTAAAAGTTTTGCCAAAAAGCCCAAAAACAGAAATCGTTGACACTCTCGACGACGGAACAATCAAAATCCGCGTAGCAGCACCACCTGAAAAAGGCAAAGCCAACAAAGAGCTCATTAAATTCCTAGCAAAGCATTTCGAAGTCGACAAAAGCGCAATAACAATCGTAAGCGGCAAATCGGACCCACTTAAACTTATCAAAATAGAATTCTAAAACTCCAAATCATCAAACCAAAGAAACATCTAGGACAAAACTTCTTAATAAATCGCAATACCCTCGCGAAGATTCTTAAAGCTGCAAATATTTCAGAAGAAGACCACGTCATAGAGATTGGCCCAGGCCACGGGATTCTAACCGCAGAACTACTTAAAAAAACCAAAAAAGTCACAGCAATCGAACTCGACAAAGATCTAATCCCTGAACTTGAAAAAAAATTCCCTAATTTAAATTTATTACACCAAGATGCACTCGATTTCACTCCACCAAAGGGTCCATACAAACTTGTCGCAAACATCCCATACTACATCACCTCCCCTATCATTAATCATTTTCTGCGTCACCAACCACAAGATCGCAGACCAACCCAAATGACACTCCTAGTCCAACGCGAAGTAGCCCAAAAAGCTTGTGCTAAACCCGGAAACTTGAATGTCCTCGCAATTGACATTCAAGCCTTTGGTAAACCAAAAATAATTTCCAAAGTCCCCCCTTCACACTTCAAACCAGCACCAAAAGTAAATTCAGCAATACTAAATATAGAAATCGATAAGCCACTGGTAAACGATAAAGACCTAGAAAAACTTTTCACCCTCGTCCATAAAGGGTTTGCTCACAAAAGAAAAAAACTCGCAAAAAATCTCGGAATCGACGAAGAAATCTTAGAAAAACTCGAATTAAACAAAAACGCCCGCGCACAAGAGTTATCACTTGCAGATTGGGAAAGGTTGCTATAGAATCGACAACCTTAGTTGACACAACATGCGCAAAACACAAGAAGAAGGAACTATCATAACTTTTCCTCCGCCACGTATAAAACGATTGCCTATTAGCCAAGTACCGCTAGATTTTGACGAGGAAGAAAGAAGAATAGAAACATTAGGAAGAGGATTTGAAATTGAGGAAGAAGAAATTACCGAAGCACGAAGAAGATTAGCATGGAACGCAGCATTAGCCCTCTCGGATTCCGTAAACAGAGACCCCGGGGCAAGATCTGGAGCAATAAGATTCCTTAAAAGATATTTACAAATCAATTTAGAAGAACGAGATACACCAACAACCCTAAGAGAATTAATAGATATATGTATAACTATAGCAATGGAAAAATTAACCAAAAGTGATGACGAAAGAGAAGCTTTTCAAATATTGGCAGCTATTACAGGAGTCGAACCGAAAGATTTAGTAGTTTTACCGCACCAACTATCAGAAGGTTACAACCGTATCAAAACCCATTTAGAAATGATTTTTGGCATTGAAATATATATGCCACCTGCGGCTTAAATCACGCAGAATCCCTAAATGAAGCTTCGAGAGTACTCAAAAATCCTCGAAACACACCCTTACAAGAAGGATCAAAAAACAAATCTCTCATAGCAGCACAAAAACGCGACCACCTTTCATCTCCCTCGCCCCCACGCGTAGCCCAATTATAAAGCTCTTCAATTTCAAAAAACAAATCTTCGTAATCAGCATATAAACCAGGATCTTCCGCAAAAATCATTCTCCAAAAAACCAAATTAGTCGTGCTCAAAAAGTCGCGAGCAAATAAATGAGGAGCGCTTTGCAAATATTCTCGGAAAATACTCGAAGTTAAATACCCATATAAAATTTCTCGCCAAACACGAGAATCCTGTTCTTCATCCAATTCAACAGAAACGAGACCATCACCAAGATGCCTATTTGTAGATTTAAAAAAGTCACTACTCGTCATAACTCGCGCCGGTAACTCACTAGGCACAACTAAATGCCTACCACGCTTAAGATCAAGCATAGACCCCGGCTCAACTTCATCAACACCATAATTACCCTCGATAGAAGACAATTCGTCATCCGCAATACCTCTGCCATCAACAACAAACTTAATACAAGACCCAATCAAAGCAACAAAGCCCGCAATCTTAAAAGGTTTACCTGCCACCACAAACATTTTTTCATGAGAAGTAAAACTTGAACCAACTTTGACAGCCTCTTCAAAAGAAATAGTCGCAACCCTACCCTCTGGCAAACAACAAAAATCATTAAAATTAATAAACATACCACGACTAGAACCGTATTCAACCAACACAATTTTCGGAGAATCCTCTCCTTCCCACTCAGACTTCATAATATCTAGCCAATTGAAACAAGTACTACAAATAACAATATTCTCAGGAGAAATACCAGCACTCTGGAATAACCTTGTATATAGTTCTCGATACAAACACAAGCCTTCATCACAACATTCCGTCCCCGTAATAATAAAAACTTTTACACGCTCCGCACCCTCCGGAACAACCGTAAAACCAGATTCTCGGGACATACATATTCATTAAAAGGCAAGGAAACATTTTACGCCCTCATGTCTATTTGTCAACCCGTTGTCCAGAAGAGAAAACTAAAAAATAGATGCCAAATCTTCCTTCATCGTCTCACATGCAGCCCTCGCTGCATCAGCATAACTTTCGGCATCGAACTTATCCATTTTTTCATAAGCAAAGATAATCCCCCGACTCGAATTAACAACAGCACCCAGGCCATCTTCATTAAAACAAGGCTTAACATCAGCAGCCCCTCCACCTTGAGCACCATAACCAGGGACCAAAAATATAGATTTCGGCATCATTTTCCTAAGAACTTTCGCCTGCTCAGGATAAGTAGCCCCAACTACAGCACCCACACTCGAGTATCCACTCTCTCCAACAACATCAGCCCCCCAAGAATCAATATAGTGAGCCATAAGTTCATAAACTTTCATTCTATCCCCTTCTGCAAAGTCGTCAGAAACACCATCTCCAACCAAATCTTGATCCTGAAGCTCTCCAGAAGACGGATTTGAAGTCTTAACAAGAGCGAAAATACCTCGACCATGCTCTCTACAAGCCTCAACAAAAGGCTTAATACCATCCCAACCAAGATATGCGTTCACGGTCAAGGAATCTGCCCCCAAACCAGACTCTTTCGCTCCAAAAAGATCAACTTCACCAAGAAAAGCACCAGCATACCCCTGTGCAGTTGAGCCAATATCATTACGCTTGGCATCAGCAATTACAATCAAACCTTTTTCCTGAGCATATTTACAAGTCTCCTCATAAGCCCAATATCCCGCGAATCCATACTGCTCATAAAAGGCAATCTGAGGCTTGCAGGCAGGTACGATATCGCAGACCGCATCTATAATTCCCTTATTAAACTCAAGAAAACATTCAGCCGCAGCCTCCTTAGTCTGCCCTTTTTCTTTGGTAATCTTGGAAATTATTTGACCAGGGATCTGCCCTAAACGAGGATCTAGACCGACACAGATTGGGTTCCCTTTCTCTTGGACAGCTTTGATAAGTTTGTCAGCGAAGTTCATTGATTAGTAGGTTAGTAAATTAGGCATGGAGGAGTATATATCAAGTCGCACAATAATCCTACACCCTAAATCATAAGCTCTAATCAACATCAAGTATCGTCTTAATGATTAGAGCGATCTTAGAAACACCAATCCCGCAAAGCGGGATTAGGCCTTTCTCGGGAGCGAGAATCATTAAGACGATACTACATCCCACCATCCAGCAGGATCTTCCTTGAACTTATGAATCATCCCAGCTTGTTCAGAAGTAATATCAGATCTCTCCTCAGCAAGGCCAATTAGGTCAGTAAAACCAGTAAGTGTTGTTAAATTGATACCAGCCTCTTCGAAAGCAGTTTTAGATTTACCCATTTCCCAAGTAACAATTGCGAAAATGTCGCTCACTTCACACTGGCCTTCTTCACGAACAGCCTGCGCAGCACGAACACTACTTCCGCCAGTAGAAATAAGATCTTCAATTATAAGAACCTTTTTGCCAGCTTCAAGATCACCTTCAATCTGCTTACCAGCACCATGCTCCTTCTTTTTAGGACGAATATAAATCATTGGCTTGCCTAGTTCCTGAGCCAAAAATCCAGCCCAAGGTATAGCTGCAGTAGCAGTTCCACCAATGTAATCAGGATCATAATCAAGATCTGCAACCATTTTCTTAAAAGCATCAACAACGATTTGTCTCTCAGCAACATGCGAAATCATCATGCGATTATCACAATAAACAGGAGATTTTATTCCAGAAACCCACTGAAACGGCGGATCCATACTAACTTTCACAGCGCCAATACCAAGCAAAGCACCAGCAACTTCCTTTGATACATTTTCCATTTTTTGAAGATTAAGCGAATAGAGACGCTGCGCATTATGCCACATCTTCAAAAAAAGAGAAAACTATATACTCTCCCTTTTATCTTTATCATCCTCCTCAAAACCTCTAATAAAATGTCCACCACCAGTCTCATTAGGAATCTTCATCATAGTATCAACAACTCCCTGTGGAGCATAGGTATAATCACCAGCAGCAACCATATTAATAACCAAATTCTTGCCTTTAGCATCCTTAATTATACCATCAACCATAGTCTGAGTAGCACTAGCATTATTAAAATCATTATCAACACCATCAGTCATCACAGTAAGCTCCTTGCCATCAGGATCTTGCAAATAATGATCGATAAGACGATCTAAACATTGCCACAATGGAGTATCTCCCGAAGAATACGATATAGACGGTTCAAAAAGCTTGAAAAGCATTCCTGCATTAAAGGCCCAAACCTCAGCACCTTCAGGAAAATCATGAGCTCTGATTACTTCAACATCCTGTCCCATAGAACCACTCAAATCTATCAAATAAAAATCAGCAGGATATCTCTCAAGACCTTCTTCAATAGTACGACCAACATCAGTAAGACGGTCACCATCTTCCGTAGAATGATGAAGACGTCTAACCTGATCACCACAACCGGCAGAAACACGGCCCACGTTATCATCATCATCATATGCATCAAGATAACGATTACCACCACAAGCCCCAATCAAAACGATAGAAGCAACCAGCATTAAACCAGTAGAAGCCCTACTAGCAAGCCTGCTAAGCCCTTCTGGCACTAAACCTTTACGCTGCTGATTCATAATTGAAGATATTACTTCCTAGACCATAATCATAACTCATTCCGGGCAATCTGTCAACCCTCTTCCGCTAATAAACTATCTTGAATCCAACATTATCCCTATGAAATTCTGCCAAACCTTTTATTTTTCGAGCCATTTCACCAGACATAACAGGCCCTTTCTGGCAAACCGGGACCCCTAATCCATCCACACAACAATTACCACATACACCAGATCCGCATTTCATATACCTTTCAATCGAGACCTCAATAGGCTTACCAGCTTTTTCGCAAATATTCATAGCAGCTCTCATCATAACCTCCGGGCCACAAGTCATAACCATATCGACATCACCAATCAATTTCTCGAGAATCTGCGTATTATAACCTTGCTCACCGCTCGATCCATCATCGGTAGCAACATGCAAATTCATACCCTCAGCCTGCTCAATTCGATCCAAATACAGAAGTAAATCCTTATTCCGCGCTCCAACGACGAACTCTACAGTACAACCCTTCTTTACAGCTTCCTGAGCAGTAAAATAAAGCGGCGCTGCACCATATCCACCAGCAAGAAGAGCGATTTTCTTATTCTCAGGGATCGTGTAGCCATTTCCATAAGGCCCACGAATCCCAACCTTATCCCCTGCCTTGAACTCAGCATGCAATTTTTTCGTAAAATCTCCAACCGCAGCAATTGTTAACCAAAATTCGTTCTCATCACAATAAGATACTGAAAAAGGCTTCTCATTAACCCGTGGCATCCATAAGTTAACAAACTGCCCCGGCTTAGCCCCAAGATCATAACCCTTGAAAACAAACGTCTTAACAGTAGGGTTTTCATCTCTAACCTCTGCAATTTTCAAGATTTTTGGTATATCGTTTTTCATTTTTTTAAAGTTTTTTATTAATTACTAACCTGCGCGAAGCGCTCCATTCTACTCTCTACTGACTACTGACTAAATCCTACTGACTATATTTCTTAACAGATTTTCCAATAATCTCAGACAAATCAGTCACACCCTCTTCTTTCATCCACTCTTCAACCTCCTTCATTGCCTCTGCAAAAATCTCAGCTCCTCGATAATAAACACCAGCGCCAATCCCAACAAGACTCGCACCAGCCATCATAAACTCAATAATATCTCGACCAGTAGTCACACCCCCCATACCAATAACAGGTATAGAAACTGCGCTAGCAACATCCCAAACACGCTTCACAGCCAGAGGCTTAATCCCAGGACCGCTCACTCCACCAACTTTGTTAGCCAAAATCGGCTCAGCAGTATCAATATCAATGACCATCCCTGGGCCAAAAGTATTAACAGCAGTAATCGCATCGGCACCAGCCATTTCACAAGCAACAGCAATTTCCCTTATATCAGCAACATTCGGAGACAACTTAATTGCAACAGGTATATCTTGAATAACTTGTTTCACAGTACGAGTAACTTCAGCAGCATCATCCGGATTAACCGCAAAAGGCCGACCAAATTCATTCTCAACATTAGGACAACTAATATTGACCTCAACAATATCGGGTTCGATTTTTATAATCTCAGCAGCAATCTGCTCAAAATCAGAAATTTTCCCAGCAACAATGTTTGCTATCAAAGGCACCTGCTCCTCTTCGCGCTTAGAACCTTTCCAATTCATATACTTCCCAAGCTCTTCACGTGCTTTTTCAATGCCTCCGTCAGGTAATCCAACAGCATTGATATAGTAATGCTCCGTCCCCATCATCGTCGGATTCGGATGCCCCTCATGACGCTCAAGCCAAACAGACTTGGAGGTTACACCTCCAGCCCCAATCTCGGCCACATTCTTAAGAGAGTCACCTATTACACCCAAAATCCCTGACGCTAATACAGTAGGGTTCGGGAATTTAACGCCGCAAAAATCAATTGATGTGTTCATGGGTGGAGGTTATAGGACGCTAGGACTTTAATCGAAAAAATGGTCCAAGTCAAAAGTTGACAGAGAACAGGAATTAGGTACAATAAGCCGCCGCTATTAATAATTCGAACACACATGCAAAACAATCAAGGAATAGAACACTTCGAAAGACCAAACATAAACACCGGAAGAGTTCCTCAAGGGACTAACCGACTAGAGCTATCACATAGACATTTCGAAGAACCAGGAGCTCATAGATTGCAAAGGGAAGCTACCGCAAGAAGTAGTGAGTGGAAACGATCTCAAAGGACTAAGATCAGAAGAACAAGATTAGCGGCAAGAGAAGCATTGCTAGATGGCTTGGATATACCTCAATCAGTTGAAGCTTCCGATGATACATTGCTGCCATTGCAAGCCGAAACTCAAGACGATACAAAATTGCCTCAAACAAAAAGACAAACATTAAAATACCAAGCAGCGCTTATTGCAATATTTAGAGATGGCGCCAGAGATCCTGAGCACATAGTAAAAAAACTAAACGCGGCAAGAAAAAAACGTGACAATATTTTAGAAGATGTAGAAAGAGCCGGAGACAACTTTCATGACCCAAGAGCATTAGAGTCTCTCAAAAGAGCGGACCTAACAATATATGGGCTAGAAGAACTTCTTCATAGGATACATGGCGCAGCATATCAGCAAATGAAACACACTCGTCGCAGAAGAAAAAAAGCTAGAAGCAAGTGTACAACGCACCCAGGAATGTCTAGAGATGCAATAAGAAAAAGAACTAAACGACAAGGCAAATTCCCACATACAGAAAGACGCATATGGAAAAAAGGATTTCAGGCGGCTATGGAGGCCATACAGGATATATTGGTTGAAACAACTCCAGAACCAGAAGCTACGAATTAAAAAACCGCCCCCCCCACAAATTTCTCCTCTACCGCCCCACCTCGCATCACAACCTCGCCATTCACAACCGTCACAACTGGCCATCCAATAAGCTTCCAACCATCATAAGGAGACCAACCACACTTTGAATGGTAGCCTTTTTCGCCAACAACTTCCTCACGACTCATATCCACAACCGTCAAATCCGCATCATACCCCTCTGCAATCTGCCCCTTGCGATCTAGCTCAAAAATCTCGGCAGGCTTTTCGCATAGCACCTCAACCATTTTCTCAAAAGTAAGATCTCCATGGTTAACACAATCGAGCATCAGAGGCAAAAGCGTCTCAAGCCCTGGTACACCAGAAGGAGCCTCCCCATAGCGCTTCCCTTTTTCATCAAGAGTATGAGGCGCATGATCTGTAATAACCGTATCAATAACACCTTCACGAAGAGCATCCCAAAGAGCATCCTTATCACCAACTTCTCGAAGCGGAGGGTTCATTTGAACAAGAGTTCCCTTTTCAGAATAAGCATCAGTAGTTAAAAATAGGTGATGAGTTGCAGCCTCAGCAGTCACGTAATCTCCATGGAATTTCCGCAAAGACTCAACCTCACGAGCAGTACTTAAATGAGCAATATGAAGCTTAGTGTCATACTTTTTCGCCAAATGCAGTGCCGTCTTAACCGCTAAATACGCAGCTTCTTCATCGCGAATCAAAGAATGCACAGACGGATCATCCACATCTGCAAATTCCTTCTTTCGAGCCTCAATCCGCTCCTCATCCTCAGCATGAACAACAAGCGTTCTTTCTTTGCAAAATTCAAAAATTTCATCAAGACCATCCTCTACAACAATATCTCCAGTCGACTTACCCATAAAGAGCTTAACTCCACACGCACGATCAGCTTTTTTTAATTCCTCAATATTCGAACCAGTCGCCGCAATATAAAACCCATAGTTAACAAGCATCCGCCCCTTCGCCATCTCATATTTAGCCTCAAGGGTCTCAACCGAATCTGTAACAGGACTATTATTCGGCATATCAAGAACTGTCGTAACTCCACCTCGAGCCGCAGCTTTCGACCCAGTAATAAAATCTTCCTTATACTCACCACCCGGCTCACGCAAATGCACATGCGTATCGATCACACCAGGGATAATGAACTGGCCCTCACAATCAATAATTTCCATATCATCAACAACCGTAATATCCTCCTCAACCTTCAGGATTTTTCCGTTTTCACAAAGAACATCAGCCCGCTGTTTCCCCTGAGAGCTTACAACTGTACCGTTTCTTAGGAGTAGTTTTGTCATAACAGTAAGAAGAATTATATTATAAAAACTAATTAAGAAATTCAGAATCTATCGAGCGACCTTGTCCGACTAGGCACGGGAGCAAGAGAGATTACTGAATTTCTAACCATTTCTGAGAAGTAACTTTTTCATAGTACTTACAAAATATAAGCACTACGAGATAAGAGCAAGTTTTTAATCTATTCAGCTCCTCCCCCAAACAATACTTTTCGAGCTTCGTCCATAGCTGCTGATCTACCCGATTCAACCTCGCCTCTAAGGTGCTCAGGAACCCGAGAATAAATATCGTCACGAATAGGATCCACTGACTCGCCAGCACGCAAACACGCAACTTCAAATTCAATATACTTCTGCTTAGCAGCAGTAGTAAGTTGAGGAATTCCATAAGTCACATCCTTTTTCTCAATTCCCGCCAATTCATCAAGAAAAGCCTGTCCAGCAGCCATAGCCAAATCAAGATTAACCATACTCTCCTGACCCTCAGGATAATCAACAAGCTGAGCATAAACAGCTTGCACTTCGGTATCTAACGCAGCCAACCCAGCATAATCCCCCATTGCTTGCAGTTCTTGAGCCGCATCTCCGTAAGCTCCATAAAACTCTCCAACCTGATGCGCCGCAACACCACCAAACCCATACATCCTGCCCTCACCAGGCCCATTAGCCTCATCAACCAACTCCTGTCCCTCAACACGCAAATCTTCAACCAGTTCAGCCCCTCTAGCTGTCGGGACAGCACTAGCATCTACATCAGCAGCTGGCTTATCACAACTTCCAGCCAATGTAGTAAGTGCTAACAACGCCGCTGCCATAGCAGCCCTTGGATTTTCTCCGAATCCCATAATAATTTGTTTTTAAATAAATATCACTTAATTATACCACAAAAAAATAAATATCAACACCGCAACGAGCTTATTCCTACTGACTACTAACTACTGACTTAATCAACGCCATCCTCACCGCAACACCATTCGTAACCTGCTCGAAATACTTCGCACGATCATCTTCGTCAACCGTAACAGCCAACTCATCAACACGCGGCAGCGGATGCATCAAGATCATGTCTTCCCGAGCCTTCTCCATCGTTTCCTCATCAATCACATACACACCCTTGTATTTCTGATACTCCTCTTCTGATTCAAACCTTTCTTGCTGAATTCGCGTATGACCAATAACTTGCAATTCACAAATCACAGAGTCGAGATCATCAGTTTCAACAACTTCATGCCCAGCAGATTCAAGATCCTCAACAATCTTACGAGGCATCTTGAGCGCATCAGGCGCAACAAAAACGAATTTCAAACCTGTAAAATTCTTCAAAAACTCACACTGAGCATGCGGCACACGCCCATACTTAAGATCGCCAACCATTCCAATCGTAAGCCCCTCAATCCCACCGAATTCCTTCCAAATAGTAAAAACATCCAAAAGCCCCTGCGTCGGATGATCGCTAGGGCCATCTCCAGCATTAATAACTGGCACCTCAGCCCCCTCAGCAAGTCGAGCTGCAGCCCCAGACTCCGGATGCCTAATAGCAATCACATCCGCAAATTTCCCTACAACACGACCAGTATCAAACAGCGTCTCTCCCTTCTTCGCAGAAGAAGTCTGCATCATCTGGAAATTACTAATAATAGACCCCCCGAGCCTAAGCATCGCAGTCTCAAAACTAAACCTCGTCCTAGTCGACGGCTCATAAAAAAGCGCTGCAATAACTTTGCCTTTCATAATATCTGAACTTTGCTCCTTACGAGCAATAGGAAGCATTTTGTCAGCCTCCTCAAAAATCTTCAGAAGATCTTCGCGAGTCAGATCTTTTGAAGAAAGCAAGTGTGAACCTTTGGAAAACATAATCTATGGTTATTTACTAAGAGAAATTTACCACAGAAAATCAAAAAAACTAAAAAGAACGATCATTCCACCATCCCGGATGCTGTACCTGGTGCTCTTCAATAATACGCAAAGCCCCCTCATAACCATGTCTCTCAACAAGATCAGACGCAAACAAATCAAGATACAATTCAACCCAAAATCTAGGATCAGTTAAATTCTTTAAAACCGTTAGACAACCCGGCCTTTCAGAAACGTCTGGAACTTCTCTGCTCATAAGAACAATTTAAAGAGAAAAAATTATAAAACATCTCAATACAAATTGCAATCTCGGAAACTTTAGCTACAATACGAAAGACTGAAACATGATCGGGAACTAGGACCTACAAGCTACCAGCTACAAGCTCCCTACCCCCTACACACTACGGATTACGTACTACCACTACTATACCCTACACCCTATGGATATCTCACTCGCATTAGAGGACGGACGCATACTAACCGGCCAATCTTTTGGTGCGCATTTGGACACAGAAGGCGAAGTCGTATTCAACACAGGCATGATGGGATACCCAGAGAGCCTCACGGATCCTTCTTATAGAGGACAAATTCTTGTACTCACCTACCCTCTAGTTGGTAATTATGGGGTTCCAAAAGAAGATTTCGACGAAGACAAATTGCCAAAATGGTTCGAGAGCGAAAGACCTCAAATCCGCGCACTGATAGTCTCAGAGTACTCAGAAAATTTCAGCCACTGGAATGCAGAGAAAAGTCTCGGCGACTGGCTAAAAAAGCACAAAATCCCAGCAATAACAGGCATCGACACAAGAGCTTTAACCCAAAAAATACGCGAGAAAGGGACAATGCTAGGACGAATAATGACAAAAGCGCCAAAATACACAACCGTAATCTCCCCGGACACAACAAACATCGCAGACGAAGTCGCAACAAAAGAAGTGATAACTTACAAACGCGGCCCAAAACACATCGCGATCATCGACACAGGCTGCAAAGCAAATATAATCCGCGACTTCTTGAAACGCGATATCACAGTAACAAGAATTCCTTGGGACCAAGATCCATTCGAACTAGACATGAAATTTGATGGAGTTTTTTTCTCAAACGGACCTGGCGACCCCATGCTCCCGAAAGAAACTCACAACACAATGAAGAAATGCTTTGAAAGAGAAATCCCAACATGCGGAATCTGCCTCGGCAGCCAAATCATGGGAATTGCAGCAGGAGCAAAAACTTACAAACTCAAATACGGACACCGCGCCCAAAATCAACCATGCACAGACATAGAGACAGGCCGCTGCTATATAACTAGCCAAAATCACGGCTTCGCCATCGATGAAAAAACTATGCCAAAAGAGTGGTCAGTATGGTTCAAAAATCAAAACGACAACACCGTCGAAGGCATCAAGCACAAGAAAAAACCTTTCTTTTCGGTCCAATTTCACCCAGAGGCAACTCCCGGCCCAACAGATACATCATTTGTGTTCGACCAGTTCGTTGAGCTACTATAAACCGTCGCGCAAAAAGCGCGACTCCGCCACTACACACTACGAATTACGTACTACCCACTAACAAAAAACAAAAATGAAAAAAACCACTCTCTACATCATGGCAACAGTGCTAGCAGCAAGCATCATTGTAGTAACAACAATGACCCTCATTGCAGGTGCAACTGACACACCTACAGTCGACGACCCGCCATCACCAGTAGACGCTGAAAAAATCACACTAACAGGAACCGCAGAACCTGAAGCAATGGTCTCAGTCGTAGGAGGATCCGTTATGGTCGCTCCAACATACGCAGACGAAGATGGATATTGGGAGAAGACTGTTAGCCTAGCTCAGGAGTCAACCAATAGCTTTAGCATAACTGCAACAGGAGACGACGGCATCGCATCAGAAGCTGTAGTAGTAACAGTAGTCGAAAGCACCGAAGAAGCTCAAACTTACGAATCAACATACGGAGTTGATCGAACAGCTCCAGACGCACCAGAAGTAGACGAAACCGAATCACCTATAGACGCAGACACAGTAACAATCACAGGAACAGCAGAAGCTAACGCAACAATAGTCGTAACCGGAGATGACAGCGTTGAAACAACTGTAGACTCAGAAGGGACATTCTCAGTCGAAGTAACCCTCCAACAAAACGACTCAAACACATTTAAGTTATCAGCAGAAGACAGCTCAGGAAACATGAGCGGATACACAACCATAACCATAGAAGAAGTTAGCCCAGAAGATGAGACAACGGATGATGACGATACCGATGATGATACAGATACAACAGACATAAGCTTCTCCGACGTTGAGGAAGGAAGCTGGTACGAAGAATACGTCACCACATTAGCCGAAAGCGGCGTAGTAAGCGGCTATGACGGAACAGACCTATTCGGACCAGGCGACTACATCACCAGAGCAGCTATAACAAAAATTGCTGTCGAAGCATTTGAATACGAACTACTAGACGCAGAATCAGTCGAAGTAGAAGACGGTGTTTTAACAGATATTGAAGCAGGATCATGGTACGAAGATTATGTCGTTTCAGCATATCACTATGGCATCATCAACGGATATCCAGACGGCACGTTTGGCCCAGGAGATTACGTGAACAGAGCTGAAGCTGCAACAATCTTAATGAAAGCTTCAGGAGTAGATGATCTAACAAGCGCAGAACTTTACATTGGAGACGAAGACAGCTGGGAAAACCCATTCTCAGACATGACAGAAGACGATTGGTATTACGAATTCGTCATGCCTCTATATACAGGAGGAGTACTATCTGGATATGATAACGGCGACTTCGGAGGCGGAGACAACATAACAAGAGCTGCCGTATGCCGAATAACAGTCGAATTAATGGACCTTATCGAAGAAATACAGTCGACACCGACTATTTAGTCACGAATTATATCCTAGAACAAAATCCAACTTGTAAAACCAAGCTGTTTTTGCATACGAAAGCAAAAAAGCCTACACCCTACACCCTACACCCTATATACTACGTACTATGGATTACATACTACACACTACCTACCCATGTACATCATCTGCCTCGACATAGAAACCACAGGCCTGAGCCCTGAACACGACAAGATCATTGAGATCGGAGCAGCCTTGGTAAACCTAGAAACACGCCAAGTAGAAGACAAATTTGAAACTTTTATAAATCCAGGCGTCACAATCCCAAACCTAGTAACAAACCTAACAGGAATCACCAACGAAGACGTCAAAGATGCACCTCAAATAGACGAAATCAAAGATGAGCTCCAGAATTTCATCAAAGACTATCCAATCATGGGCCATAACATCAGCTTCGACATTACTTTCCTCGAAGAAAACGGTTTCAATCTGCCCAACACAAGACTCGACTCAATGGACATTGCCCACATCGCTATCCCAAAAGAAAAATCATACAGCCTAGAAATAATCGCAGAAAAACTCGGAATTGAGGAAACTGGAAAACATCGCGCCCTAAAAGACGTAATCGACAATATAGAAATCATATTCCTCCTTCTTGATATGTATTTCTCAAAAAACAATTCAGAAGAAACCCGAGGAATCCTAGAAAAATCCCTGTCCCCTTGGAAAGACATCCTCCTTTACTCCTTGCGAAACCACCAAATACCAAATACTCAAACCCAACAAGCTACAACCTACAACCTACAAGCTACAACCTACAACCTACAAGCTAACACCCTCCAAGAACTCCCTCCACACACAACCGCAGAAATAACACCAGAGAAGCCAGAACAAAAGATAATCATCGCAACCACAGAACAAGAGAATCTGACAATCTTAAATCCAAACCAATACCTAAACTCAGATTTATTCAAAGAACTACTCAAAAAAGATTCACTATCCGCAGAAGAAACAGTCTTCGCCCTAAAAATCCTCCCCCTACAACCTACAAGCTACCAGCTACAAGCTACTCAAATCACCCTCCCCCAAAACATCAAAAATCTTTGGTTCGACTACTGCCACACCAATTATCCACCAGAAACCCTAAAAATCCTCCAATCCTCCGATCCTACAATCCTTTCCCACCACACACTCGGACGACTAGCAAAATCAGAACAAATAGATTTAACAGAAACACACCTAATCATAGACAACATCGAGGAGTTTTATGGAAGCGTACAACAAGCTTTCACAGCAAGCTACTTCGAAGAACGCTTTGCAAACTCAAAACTCCCACAAGAAACAAAAGAGAAATTAACCATTCTATTCGGCTACATCGGAATAATGTACGAAAAACATGGAGACAAATTTGCACTTGAATTAAATCAGTATCATTACTCGACAATCGAATGGCAAAAGATCGCAGACCTCACAGGAAAAATTGCAGCAGATTTAGGTACCGAATTCGAAGAAGAAAAACTTCTGAAATTCTTGGATAAAAGCAAAAACGGCTCACTCAACCTCCGAATAGAGATAATGCTTATGCAAAATGGCTCACCGCTGCTAAAAATCACACCATTAAACATTGGTGAACTTTTAGCAGAAAAAATCTGGAACAAGCCAGATAAGCTATCACTCGTCGGGACATCAATAACATACGCTCAAGAATCCCCTAAAGGACTTTATATAAAAAGACTCCTCAATCTGCCGAAAAACTTCGCAGTAGAAGCAGAATCAAACAATCTGGAAATAGAAACCATCGACTTGCCACCTCCAAAAGACCCTGCTTTCACAGAAAACGCCGACAACTACCTCTCAAGCAATTTAGAAGAGCTAGAAAAACCCGCATTCATACTCGTAAATTCACAAAGAACAGCATCAATATTACATAGCAAATTAGCCCTGCCATTAAAAGACCAAGGCATCACAGTCTTAACCCAAGGATCATCAGGCGGAATAGGCAAGATCAAACTAAAAAGCGAAAACAAACCCAGCACAACAATAATTATCGGAACCTACAAATTCTGGCAAATGCTATCACCTGGTCCACTAGAAACATTGATAATTTATAAAATCCCATTTCCACCTCCAGGCACAACACCATTCCAAGAACCTGACGGATTCAACAGCTTCACCGAATACGCACTACCTGAAGCACGCCTAAAAACAAAGAAAATTGCCAAAACCGCCAAAAAGGTAATATCATTGGACAGCCGCATAAATTAATAACTCATACACAACATGAAAAAACTGGCAACCATAGCTGCGGGTATATTGCTCATAATTGGGCTATCAACAGCAGCGTCTTTTGCAAACTCCGAAACAAACGAAGCAGCAAACATGCTCCCAGAGGACACAATATTCCTCACAACACTAAACCCTACACCAGCAGGGAGCTCCCTTAAAGAGGTATACGAAACATACCTCGTAGAATCGATCGCCGACATGATAGGCGACGAATTCGAAAGCTACATGTATGAAAACTACGACGATATTATGACGCTCTTAGAAGAAAATGTCGCAGATAACGAACTATCGATAAGCAGCTTCCCTTTAGACGACAGTACCGAAGCCATGTGTATAATGCTCGAAATGGATGAAGAAGATTACACTACGCTAGAAACACTCCTCCAGGAATACTTAGTAGTAGCAGAAACAGATTCCGAATACGAAATAAACTACGTCGAAATAGACTATGGAGACTCTCTTATATACTACTCATCAATACCAGCATACTTCTCCTACAAGGATGGCCATCTCATAATCGTAGAAGATTACCAAGAAGGGTTAGAAGAAATATTAGCGATCGAAAGCGACTCTCTCTCAAGCAACGAATACTACCAAGAAGCTGAAAATGAATTTCTAGTAAACAATTTTTGGGACCTATATGTCGACATGGATTATGTTTACAACACATATTTCTCAGCCGATGAAGATTTGAGCATAATGGGATCTATGTGGGCTTATGGAATGTCCGTGAAGAAGACATCGACAGGGTTCAAAATGCAAAATTACACTTCAAACAACGAAGACATACTAGAAACTCTTGGCATAGACTATTCTGACACTAATGCAGTTCCTTCTATATATGAATTCATGCCATCAGAAAGACCAATGATGTATTTTGAAATGTTCAATTTAAGCGAAAGCTGGGAAACATTACAAAATTCGTCATTCCTGTCTGAATCAGACGTAAGCGAAATTGAAACTGAAATATTCGACGAGACCTCAATCGACCTAGAATCAGAAATTCTCACAGCCCTAGAACAAGGATTCGGGTTTTTAATTCAAGATAGTGAAGAAACTCTTCCAACACTCACAATAATGGCAGACGTAGACGAAAACGAAACCGCAGCAGAAGCCCTAGTAAGCAAACTAGTTGATTACATATGGTCATTCACAGAGGAAGAAAACAACACATACACAATAACAGAGGAAGACCTTACAATCGCAATAACAAAGGCCGAAGAAGAAATGCTAGGCGGGACAATGACAACTTTCCAGATCGACATCAGTGAAAACGAATCCGAAAACCCATACTCAATCCACATGCCAGAAGGCTATTTCGACATGGAGATAACTATAGGGGTAACCGGCGATGACATCCTGCTGTTTTCAACTAGCTCCAACATAGAAGATAGCTACGGCGAAGACTTATCAAACTATGACACATTCGACGAAATGTTTTTGCAAAAGAACGAAAACACAACAAGCATAGGCTATTTCGACTTCGGAAATACAGGAATCTATATTAAAGATCTTCTAAGCGAGATTGAAGACGCAGCAGGAGAAGAATTCTCGGAATTTGAAAGTGCACAAGAATCAATAGACGACTTCGTGTCATTATTTGATGCTTTCTTTACAAAATCACTTTCAACAAACGACTATTCAGAAAACGAGATGGAAATAAGACTCGATCTTGATGGGCTTCTGAACATCGGCGACTACTTTACAGAAACAAACGAAGAAACAACAGCAAGCTACGAAGTAATTGCAAATTCACACAAAGAATTCGACGACGTAGACGCAGAAGAATGGTACGGAGACGATATTTATTACCTAACAACAGAAGGAGTAATCAACGGATACCCAGACGGCACATTCATGCCAGGAAACGAGATAACCAGAGCCGAATTCGTCACAATACTCATGAAAACTTTATACGAAAAAGGTTATTTCGCAGACACATGTGAATACGCATACTACTGCGCATGGAATTCAGGATATTTCGAAGACGTCAACACATGGGACTGGTCAGCAGAGTACGTATATACAGCTAGAGAACTTGGTATAGCAGAAGGATACGAAGATGGAACTCTTTTCAAACCAAACGAATCCATAACAAGAGCAGAAGCTATAACAATGGTTTCACGAGCAATAGCTCTAATAGAAATTGACGAAAGCACAGAAACAAGCACAAGTGAATTAGCATACACAGACGTAGAAGCAGATAGTTGGTACTACGACGCAGTATGGACCGCTAACTACTACAAGCTCATAAACGAAGATGGAGACATGGAAACATTCGATCCTACTAGGCCAATTAACAGGGCAGAGAGCTCCAAGCTCATCAAGAAAATGATGGACATTATTCAGGCAAATTAAAGTGCAACAGGGGGGCTTCAGCCCCCCTGTCTTGTGTCAATGCAATGACAAAACCCCACAAAACTGGCTTCCACACAAGGAAATTCAAAATCTTTTAGCATTGACTTTTTCTCAAGGCAATTTTAGAATCCTTCAAGCTAAAATTAAGCATATAAGGCTATACTGTAGCCTTTTTCTAAAATTAGAACCAATAACTAAATCTATTAATGGCTACAAAAGACACATCAACACACGACGACCCTTTGATGCAAATTCAACAAACAGAAGAAAAAGTACGACAAAAAACAGTTAAAAAAGAGGAAGAAAACCGAAAAGAAATCGAAAAAACAATCGAGAAGGAAAATACGCAGCTAAAACAATCTGAAGAAGAAGCCCGCTCAGCAGGCAATAAAAAAATCGAAGAAGCAAAATCAAAAGCCAGTGAAGACCTCAAAACCAAGCTAGCAACTGTAGAACGCGAGGTTGGTTCTTTGGCTGATAAAGCAGAAACTTCAAAGAAAGAGGCTATCGACTTAGTCGTCAAAGCTTTCGAATCAGAACTTAAAAAATAAATAAACCGCGCCGAAAGCGCTCCGTAACTACAAACTACAACTACCAACTACTAACTAAACTCCCGTGGCAGTCATACCAATGCAAAAAATCCAGGTTATAGGACTCAGAGAGAAGCTCGAAAAAGCTATGGCGTTTCTGCAAGAGAAGAACATCATGGAGATCAAGGAGTTAAGCGACGAGATGTCAGAACGAGTCAAGCCTGCAACAAAACACGACCACGACCTAGAACTCAAACTAGCAAACCTAGATTTCGCAATCAAATTACTATCAGACTACGAGAAAAACGGTCTTTTGCCTTCCCCTATTATACTGAATGCTCACAACATCGAGTCTATTGCAAAAACTTTCAACTACGAAGAAGCCATTAAGCAAGCTCAAAAATTAGAGGAAGAGATGGTAGCAACAAAAAACCGCCTAACAGAAATCGACCAGGAAGAAAAAGAGCTAGAACCTTGGAAAGGGTTAGCAGTTCACCTAGATACTCCACACACAACCAAACATACTGAATTAACTCTAGGGGTTATTGGTAAGCTAGATTACGACGCTTTCAAAAAAGCCCTGTCAGACCTAAATCTAAAGACAGATTTTCACACAATCTCAGAAGATCAATCAAAAGCTTACTTTTCACTCATATACTTACTATCAGATGCAGACCAAATTAACGGTCTGCTTTCCGAATACAGAGTACAAGAATGCGAACTCAAAGCAGCACCAGGAAGCGTGAAGCAATACCTACATGACATCAAAAAAGAAGCAACTAAACTAACTCACGAACTCGAGAAGATCGAAAAAGAACTCACAAACCTAGCAAAAAACATAGACAGTCTAAAGATCGTCCACGACTACTACTTGTGGCAATTTGTACGAGAAGAAAGAAAAGACTTAACAGGAGAAACCGAATACACATTCGTCCTAACAGGCTGGGCAAAAGCAGAGCAACTTGCCGAGCTAAAAGAAGAAATGAAAGAAAAAGCCCCAAGCGTAGCAATCGTAGAAGTTGAGCCAGCAGAAGATGAAGCAGCACCAGTCGAACTGAGAAACAAGGGCTTTATGAACATGTTCGAATCTGTAACAAGAATCTATGGACTTCCTCTACCAACAGAGGTAGATCCAACCCCGTTACTCGCAGGATTTTTTATTATATTCTTCGGACTATGTTTATCGGATTCAGGATATGGATTCTTGCTGTTCGCACTTACATTTGTGGCGCTTAAATTCTTGAAGATCCCTGAAGAAAGCAAAGGACTACTAAGAGTACTGATGTGGGGTGGACTTGTCACATTTATAGCAGGTGTACTCCTAGGTGGTTGGTTCGGATTAACTGCTGAGCAAGCACCAGCATTCTTAACAGAAATGAAAGATGGCGTACTTCAATTCAAAGGCCAATTGATCAACCCTGTTGGAGCTGGAGCATTAACATTCTTAGGATTAGCATTTGCATTTGGAATCATACAGGTAATATTTGGTATCGCTGTTGACGGCCTCTGGAAACTGAAAGACGGAAAAGTAATGGACGCACTATTAGATAGTTTACTATGGATTGTATTCCTTATTTCCCTGCTAGGACTAGGAGCTACAGCATTCCTTGAGCCACTGAAAGAATTTGCGCCACTATCCAAGAACCTTGCACTTGGGCTAACAGCAGCCCTCGTACTAACACAAGGACGCAAGTCAAAAAGCATTGTCGGAAAGCTGGGACTCGGCATACTATCACTATACAACGTTGTAGGTTATTTCTCAGACGTACTATCCTACTCTCGTATCATGGCTCTAGGGCTTGGAACAGGCATCATCGCATTTGCCATGAATACAATCGCAGGAATTATGACAGATTTAATTCCATACGTAGGTTTCATCGTAGGAATTATCGTAATTATACTAGGTCACACACTTAACATAGCTTTATCGACACTTGGAGCTTTCATCCACTCGGCTCGTCTACAATACGTAGAGTTCTTCGGTAAATTTATGGAAGGTGGAGGAAAAGACTTCGAACCATTCAAGAGAGAGTGCAAATATACTCATTTGAAGGACTAGGACATACCAACACTACGGATTACCACTACGGACTACGGATTACGTACTACACACTAATATATAAATAATTAACCCAATACACATGGAAACAGGTCTAGCACTAGCAGTCTTCGGAGCTGCAGTAGCAGCTGTCTGCGGAGGCATCGGATCAAGCATCGGTGTAGGTCTCGCAGGACAAGCTGGAGCAGGAGTAACTACTGAAAAGCCAGAGCTATTCGGTAAAATACTACTTATGCAAGCTCTTCCAGGTACACAGGGTATCTACGGATTCCTTGGAGCACTTCTTATTCTGATGCAAATCGGTCTACTTGGTGGAGAAGTTGCTGAGCTTTCAACAACAACTGGTCTTCAATTCCTTGGAGCAAGTATCCCAGTTGGATTAGCTTCTCTTTTCTCGGGAATTCACCAGGGAAAAGTATCAGCTACAGGTCTGAAAGTTATTGCTAAAAACCCAGCTAACGCAGGTAAAGCGGTAATCATGTCAGCGATGGTAGAAACATACGCCGTTCTAGGTCTTCTAGTCAGCGTACTTCTTATCTTCGGAATTCAAGTATAGTTATTGATTTCATCCTCGCTTAAGCCAAGCTCGAGCGAGGTTACAAATCAGCAACAAGCTAACCTACTAACCTACTAACCTACTAAAAAGATGTCCCTAAAAGACTTAATCAAAGAAATCGAACAAATAGGTGATAAGAAAATCAAAGAACTCGAGAAAAAACTCGCAGAAGAACTAAAACGCATTAAAGCCGAATACAAAGAGAAACGCGAAGAAGCTGTAACCAATATCGAGAAAAAAGCAGGCGAAGCAATAGATCGAGTCGAAGCTCGTGCAGAAATGCTAGCAAACACAGAGAAAAGAAAACGCGTCCTAGCAAAAAAACGTGAAATCCTAAACAGCGTATTCGTCGACACTTTGGCAGAACTGACTTCATCCCCAGATTATAAAAAATACCTAAAAACTTCCTTAGAAAAAGCCGAGAAGCACTCGAAAACAGGTGAGATAATCCCAGCAAAAGGCAAAAAATCCGAAACAGAAGAAGTAATAAAAGGTACTGAATACACTCTAGGTAGCGAAGGGGCCTTCCAAGGAGGATTCGTGCTAAAAGCTGGTAAAGTTGAATACGACTTCACTTTTGACTCAATAATCGAAAAACAACTTCGCGATGAACTAGAAACAAAGGTCGCAAACATCTTATTTTAACCTAACAAGCTAACTAGCTAAAAAGCCAACAAGCTAAAACATCATGATAAAAAACGACGATTACATATACGCAGTCACATTGATCCAAGTCCTTTCCAACCAACTCTTGGATCACAACGACATCGAAAGAATGCTCGGCGCAAAGGATGCAAAAGAAGCGTACAGGATTCTCAACGACACCGAGTACTCAACCCACATAGGAGATATCGACAAAGTAGAAGATTTCCAAGAGGTAATTGATGCCGGACTTTCAGATACAAGAGAATTATTGCGAAGCATCACCCCGGAAAGATGGGTCCTGAACATGGCATGGTACAAATACGACGCACACAACACCAAAACCCTTCTGAAAGCAAAATTAACAGGACAAACTTACGAAGACGTAAAAGATCTAATTATACCTTGGGGGAAAATCAAACCTTCGGCATTAGCTGAATTTATTTTCTCAGATGAGGTCATCCAACTCCGAATGAAAGGTGACGAGAAACCTCGCCTACAAAGAGCTGTTCGCCGCGGCAAAGAGCTTTATGAAGAAACTGAGAACCTAACATTAGTAGATTTACACATCGATCGTGCTTTCCTAAAAGTACGTCAAAAAATAGCAAAAGAAATAGGATCAAAATTTCTGAAACAATTTATGAAGGCTAAGACAGATATCCATAACATTATGGCTTTCGTAAGGAGCAAAGCACAAGATTTGGATCCAGAAACCGTTCTAAAAAGAGCCCTAACAATCGGAGGCACAATCAGACACGACAAATACCGAGACAATCTGAAAGAAGACTGGGATACAATCATAAACGTATTCAGCTTCTGCCCATATTCAAAATCAATCGCCAAAGGGCTAGAACATTACAAAGAGACCGGATCTTTCCGCAAGCTCGAAAGACTCCTTCAAAACGACCTAGTAAAAATGATTAACGACTCGCGATTTTTGCCATTCGGAATCGAACCACTTCTCAATTACTGGTGGCTAAAAGAACTAAATGCACAAATCATAAGAATGATAATGGTCGGCAAACTCAACACCTTAGACGAAGAAATGATCAGAAAAGAACTCCCACATTCATACGTAAATTAACAGGCCGCACCTGAAAGGTACACAGGCCAAAAATACTATCCGCGCGAAGCGCTCCATCACTACTACCCTACACCCTACAAACCTATACCCTATATGCAACATAAAATAGCAATCATCGGCCCAAAAGACGCAGTCCTAGGTTTCAAAGCTCTAGGATTAGAAGCTCACAGCGCCCTAAACAAAGAACAAGCATTAGAAGCTTTACAATCACTCGCAAAAAAAACCATCGGAGAAGAGGGAAATGAAAAACCGATGTACGCAATCATATTCATCATAGAAGACCTAGCGATGGACATACCTGCAGATGACTATAAAAAACTTTCAGCAGCAGCTTTGCCAGCAATAATCCCAATCCCTGGACCAAAAGGCACAACAGGATTCGGACTTAAGAGAATAAGTAAAATCGTAGAACAAGCGGTCGGATCAGACATCCTCGGAGACAAGTAGAGTTCTAGAATTCTAAAACTCTAAAATTCTAATCAACTAATCTACTAACATACTAATCACTAAACACTATGTCAGAACAAAAAGGAACAATCGTTAAGGTCGCAGGACCTCTCGTAGTAGCCAAAGGACTCCCTGAAGCAAAAATGTACGAGGTTATGCGTGTATCGGACAAAGGTCTGATTGGAGAGGTTATCGAAATCAATGGAGATAACGTTTCTATCCAGGTTTACGAAGAAACTTCAGGCGTTGGACCAGGAGAACCTGTATCCCAAACTGGAACAACTATGTCGGTTGAACTCGGCCCTGGACTTCTAGAATCTATTTATGACGGTATACAAAGACCACTTCCATTGATCGAAGGAGAATCAGGAGCTTTCATCGCACGTGGAATCGAGGTACCAGCACTAGATCGCAAAAAGAAATGGAATTTTGAACCAACAGTAGGAAACGGAGAAAACGTAGTCGCAGGAGACGTCTTGGGTGAAGTTCAAGAAACAAACTTGATCCGCCACAAAATCATGGTTCCACCTACTATCGCTAGCGGCAAAGTCACCGATATTAAATCTGGAGATCACACTGTAGAAGAAGTAATCGCAGTTGTTGAAGATGAGAAAGGGGAAAAACACGAGTTAACAATGGTCCAAAAATGGTCTATTCGTAAACCAAGACCTTCAGCTAGCAAAAGAGTTCCTAACGTTCCACTTATCACAGGTACAAGAATCTTGGATACACTCTTCCCTATCATGAAAGGTGGAGCAGGATGTATTCCTGGACCTTTCGGAGCTGGAAAAACAGTTACACAGCAATCACTTGCGAAATACTGTGACGCACAAATCATCGTATATATCGGTTGCGGAGAACGTGGTAACGAGATGACAGACGTACTTATGGAGTTTCCTCACCTAGAAGATCCAAACACGGGTGAGCCACTCATGAAACGTACAATTCTTATCGCAAACACATCTAACATGCCGGTAGCGGCTCGTGAAGCTTCTATCTACACAGGTATCACAATCGCTGAGTATTACCGTGATATGGGTTACAACGTAGCTCTTATGGCGGATTCAACATCACGTTGGGCTGAGGCTCTTCGTGAGATGTCAGGACGTCTTGAAGAGATGCCTGGTGAGGAAGGTTATCCAGCTTACTTAGGTTCTCGTACAGCTGAGTTCTATGAAAGAGCTGGTATCGTTGACTGTCTCGGATCTGATGACAGGATCGGATCTCTTACAGCTATCGGAGCGGTTTCGCCTCCTGGTGGAGACCTTTCTGAGCCTGTTACTCAAAACACTCTACGTGTTACAAAAGTATTCTGGGGACTAGACGCAAAACTTGCTTATAGACGTCACTTCCCAGCTATCAACTGGCTAAACAGTTACTCACTTTACCTAGATAACATCGGAGGATACGCAAAGAAAGAGATTGCAGAAGATTACATGGAGGTACGTGGTCTTGGAATGAGCCTTCTACAAGAAGAATCCAAGCTCGAAGAGATCGTAAAACTTGTGGGTATGGATGCGCTTTCAGCTAAAGAAAGATTAATCCTAGAGTCTGCAAAATCAATCCGTGAAGACTTCCTATTCCAAAACGCTTTCGACCCAGAAGATGCTTACACTTCTCTGCAAAAACAGTACTGGATGCTAAAAACAATCCTAGCGGTCTACCAAGAGGCATTGCCGCTTGTTAGCCAAGAAGGATTCGAAATCGAAAAACTTCTGAATTTGCCTGTCTTGCAAGAGGTAACAAAATGTAAAGAGATCTCAGCCGACAAACTAGAAGAGTACGAAAAACTCATAGATAAAATCAAGAAAGACATCAGCACCCTAGCTGCGAAGATGGAGACAGAAGCATAAGCTCCATCGCTATAATCCTCCAATCCTAAAATCCTATAATCCTATAAATAATGCAAAAAGAATATCAAACCATTACCTCCATCGCCGGACCGCTGGTCATGGTAGAAGGAGTTGATGACATCAAGTACGAAGAGCTTTGTGAGATCACGCTCCCGTCAGGAGAAACTCGTCTCGGTAAAGTTCTTGAAGCCAACAAGGGAATGGCTATGGTCCAGATGTTCGAGAACACACAAGGTGTCGGAACAGAGGGAGCAAAAGCTAGATTCCTAGGCAAAACTCTAGAACTTCCAGTCTCAGAAGAGATGCTAGGACGCGTCTTCGATGGTAAAGGCAACCCAATTGACGGTGGAGCCGACATCATCCCAGAAAAAAAGTTAGATATCAACGGTGCTCCTTTGAATCCTTATTCTCGTGACTATCCAAACGACTTCATCCAAACAGGAATTTCAACAATTGACTGTCTAAACACGCTTGTACGTGGACAAAAACTTCCTGTGTTCTCAGGAGCAGGTCTTCCACACGCTCAAATTGCTGCACAAATCGCTCGTCAGGCAAAAGTACGCTCAGAAGGAAGTGGAGACTTTGCGGTAGTGTTCGCAGCGATGGGTGTTACATTTGAAGAAGCTGAATACTTTACAAACGAGTTCAAAAAGACTGGAGCTATTGAAAGAGCTGTTCTTTTTATCAATACAGCTGACAATCCTGTAGTAGAACGTATCGCGACACCACGTATGGCACTTACAACAGCTGAGTACCTAGCTTACGAGAAAGATATGCACGTACTCGTGGTGCTTACCGATCTTACAAACTATTGTGAGGCTCTACGTGAGGTATCTGCAGCTCGTAAAGAGGTTCCGGGACGACGTGGTTATCCAGGTTATCTGTATACAGACCTTGCTACACTTTACGAAAGAGCTGGTCGAATTAAAGGACGTAAAGGATCTATCACGCAGATCCCTATCCTAACTATGCCGGAAGACGATATTACTCACCCAATTCCTGATCTTACAGGTTATATTACAGAGGGACAGATCGTACTTTCTCGTGAACACCACAGGAAAGGTATCTATCCTTGTATCAACGTACTTCCTTCACTTTCACGTCTTGCTCCTACAGCTCGTAAAGTCACACGTGAGGACCACGAAGGTATGTTTGCACAACTTTATGCAGCGTATGCCCGTGGAGTTGAGGTCCGTGACCTTGCTATTATCCTAGGTGAAGCCGCTCTTCAAGAAGTCGATAAGAAATTCTTGGAATTTGCTAACAACTTCGAAGCAAAATTCATCGCACAAGGTGAATATGAAGATAGAAGCATCGAAGATACTCTTTCAATCGGATGGGAACTCCTAAAGGTCCTACCTAAGACAGAGTTGAAACGTGTCAAAGAAGAACATATCGCGAAATACATGGACGGCAAAGGTGGTGATACTGAAGAAAAAGAAGCAGAACAAGAATAAAGATCTAGAATTCTAGAATTCTAAAACTCTAAAAAATTATGGCAAAACTAGACGTCAAACCAACTAGAATGGAGCTCCTGAAGCTGAAGATACAGCTCAAGGCGGCTGTACGCGGTCACAAGCTCCTAAAAGACAAACAAGACGGCCTTATGCAACAATTCATGGAGATTATCCGTGAAGCAAAGACGCTACGCCGAGATATTGAAGAAAAACTCGAAAAAGCTTTCAAAAGCTTCCTTTTTGGCTCTGCGAAAACAATGCCAAAGATGCTCGAAAGCGCTTTGACATTCAATTCAGCCAACCTAAGTCTCGATGTCGCTACAAAGAACGTGATGAGCGTCCATATTCCTTTCTTTAAACAGAAATTAGACGGGAATATCCTCTCATACGGATTCAACCAAACATCAAGCGAATTAGACAGTTCGCTGAAAGCTTTTCAAGAAGTCCTTCCAGACCTAATCAAACTCGCACAAATCGAGAAACAAGCTGAAAGACTCGCAGAAGAGACCGAGAAAACACGCCGCCGTGTAAACGCTCTAGAACACAACCGAATCCCAAGCCTCAAAGAGACAATCAAATTTATCTCAATGAAGCTCGAAGAAGGCGAAAGAAGCGCAATCGTAGGCGTCATGATGATCAAGAGCAAAGTCGCATAAAAAGTGAATATTTCACAAATCCTCTAATAAGCAGTATCCTTATAACTGCTTATTTCCACAAAACAAAAAATGGACCAACATAATGAAGAAAATCCCCTACTAAAACCGCTATACACGCTAATATTTATAGCAACAGGATTATTCCTAATCCTCACATATACCAAAGACTTCGACAGTTATTCAGAAACCGATCTGGTAAACATGTCTTACATTTGGATACCAGCATTGTGTTTCAGCGTCATAGGACTGATTAGTATTGAACATAAATACTCGCTAATAGTAGCACTAATTGGAGCTGTTGCGACGATACCAATACTCTTTGTTTTTTATGAAATAGTTTGGCCCCTCTTATGAAAAAACTCCTAACAATTCTACAGTTTACAGTCTACTTTCTACTCTCTGCCCACATTGCGGCAGCAAGCTGGTGGATCGACTCATATGACACCACCATTCAAGTTCAAGAAGACAGCACTTTACTCATAACAGAGACTATAACAGCAAATTTCTCTGAAGAACCTCATCACGGCATTTACCGAGTAATACCAAAATACATAGAAAAAGAAGACGGACACCGTGAAAAACTTCGACTAAGCCTCGTCTCAATAACAGATGAAGACGGAAACGCACACAACTATTACAAATCAACAACCACAGACGAGATACAATACCAAATCGGTAACGCAGACATCCTAATTCAAGCACCAGAAACTTATATTATAACCTACGAGGTAGCTAACGGCCTCTTGTATTTCGAAGACCACAACGAGGTCTACTGGAACGCAATCGGCACAGCTTGGGAAGCCAATATCCTAAACGCCACAGCAACAGTAACTTTGCCTGATTCACTCACAATAGAAGATGAAATAGGAGCAATATGCTATGCAGGAAGCACAGGGAGCACAAACCAAGACTGCACATTCAACCAAACAAATACTAACCAAGTAGATTTCCAAACAACCGGTTCGTTAAGCCCATACGAAGGCTTCACAATCGCAGTAAGCTTCCCACTAGGACATACCACCCCCCCATCAGACATTATATGGATCATTCAAGACCATTGGCCAGCAATAATCGTACCAATAGTCTTCACAATTCTTTTTATAAAATGGAAAAATCACGGACGTGACAAAAAAGTTCACACAGTAGTCCCGGAATATAAACCACCTCAACAAATATCACCAATAGAAGCCGCGATCCTCATAGATGAAAAAGCGGATATACGCGACATATCGGCAATAATCATCGACTTAGCAATCAGAGGATTTATAAAAATAGAGGAAATAGAAAAACAAAAGCTCGCATTTTTCAAATCCAAAGACTACAAATTCCACAGACTCAACAAATCTGACGAAAACAGCTTAAAAAAATTCGAACAAGACCTCTTGGAAAAGATTTTCGGCCAAAGAAAAACCAAAGAACTATCCGACCTAAAAAACAAATTCTACAAACACATCCCAAAGCTTCTCGAACAAATGTCAGACTCCGCAATGGAGCAAAAACTATTCGAAAAAAGACCCGACAAAGCAAAAACAACCCACACTGTCACAGGATCATGCTCATCTGTCATAGGAGTAGCAATGCTAACAATCTTAGCCGATATCACATGGGGCTTCACCTTAGGCATGTCAGTACTAGTATCGGGCATTTTGACTATCGTTTTCGGATATTATATGCCAAAAAAGACACAGTACGGACAAAAGCTATACGAAAAAATTCTAGGTCTCCGCATGTATATCGAAACCGCAGAAAAAGACCGCATCAAATTCCATGAAAAGAGAAAGCATTTCGAAAAGCTCCTCCCGTACGCAATGATTTTCAAACAAACAAACCACTGGGCAAAACAGTTCGAAGACATATATAAAACTCCTCCAGACTGGTACTCATCTACATCATGGGACACCGGAACCGCATTCTCAATGACACATCTCATAAGTAGCATTGAAAACGCCTCGTCTTCAATTAGTAGCACAATGAGCTCAAGCCCAGGCGGAGGAGGTAGCGGATTTTCAGGAGGCTCAGTCGGCGGCGGTGGTGGCGGCGGCGGTGGTGGTGCGTGGTAGCGAGAAATCCGTTCCGAAGCGATAGGAGTACGAGCTCCGTCGAGTGCTCCGAGAGCGGAGGACACCGAGTAGGAAATCTGACAAATCTGGCGTATGCCAGAAGTCAAATTTTCTAATGAGGTGAGGATTTCCCTATCGCAAGTTGGTAGAAAAACCTATTCATAAGTCGAACACCTATCCCATTCCCCGCAAACAAACGCAGCAAACTCTGTAAGGTTCCTTGCAATCACAGGTAAAATCAGAGGCTCATCTCTATCAACAAGCTTAACCGAAACATTAAAACGCTCAGGAACCTCTCCATTAGGATCAATTGACTGCAAACACTCTAAAGAAGGTGATATTTCATCGTCAATACCTGCCAAAAAAGTCGGCCCCGAATTATACATATACAGTGGATCAACCCTGTCAGCAATCAACGTAAAACTCAATTGAACAGGATCATCTTCGACAAATTGTAGATCTCGAAACCTCTTCCTAATCCTCGCAATACTAACAGGACTGTCACTCCTCCCAACAACTCCAGCATAATTATCTTCATCAAGAGGATCTTGATAAAAATATACCTCAGCAAGCTTATATCCCGGAACTTCCAACCCAAGTAAATAAGTCTGAATTCTATCAAAAATATCCTCATCAAAAGGCAGTTCAACTTCAACCTTCCTAAAAGCCCCCATATCAATACGAACACTTCTTACTCCTTGAGGATATCTACGTATCAATTCCACAAAATCTGGATCAAGCTCATACGGCGTTTGAGAAGTTAAAGTATGGCTGTTATCAAACAAAGCTTCTTGATAAACCCACAAACCTGGATCCTGCATCGCAAGCTCAACACGTGCCGCAAAAAGCTGTCTATCAAAATCCTGACCATCAGCAGACACCAGAGTTTCAACTCCAGAAGCATCCTTAAGCTGCACTTCAATTCTATCAATCGGCGAAGAAGCCATAAACGCACCTTAAATAAAAGGAAGCAATAGTACCGAAAAATGGCTTTTAAATCAAGGAAATGCTATTTCGAAAACATCCACAACGCAAGCCCAATCAAGCCCCTCAAAATGAGAAACATCGTAAGAAACATAGATTTTATCTCCATGCTGCATTACAGAAGGCCTTCCCGCCATCAAGTCCTCTTCACCAGGAAGATCCGTCACGTCAACAATCTCAACAGTCTCCCAATTCTTATCAAAAACCCCCAGCTTGGTATTACTTTCTCGGCCTCGTTCACCTTGAACATTTTCCAAATAAGCAACATAAAAAAGCTCCCGCTCTTCATCATAAACAGTACCTTGCGCCCATTGAGCATTTTCATAAAGGATCTTGCTATCCAAAAAATTCCAATCCTCGTCATACTGCATAACAATCAAATCTCCAAAATAAGCCGTAGAAGTCACGAAATTATACACACCATCAACCAAAACTAGAGAAGATCCATTAATATGAGGCACATCCCCAAGCACAAATTCATCAACAAGCTCAAGCTCAGAATTAAGAACATGATGATGAGTCTTATAACCAACCTCTGGATCAGTCTCAGGCTGTATCTCGGAAGAAAGCATGCTGCTCAAAAAGAACTGACCATTAACATAAACTAACATTTGATCATTCGGCTGCTCATTCTCATCAAGCTCAATATAAACCATATCAAGCTCTTCCCAAGTCACAGCATCATAAGCTCCAACTCGCCACCCATCAGGATGCCCAGTCAAATGATAATAAACATCATCTACCATCACATTCGCAGCATCCCCCCCGCCATAAATGTATATTCCATTCTCACCAGTATATTCAAAATCAGTAGAATAAACCTTGTAGGCATAACCCCCAGCCCCTTCTAAACCACCAGCATTCCCCTCATCAACATCATCAGCATCAGCATCATCAGTCGTATCATCAGGATGCCCCTGATTCGACCCCCCAAAAGTCACAACAAAACTATCGGTCGCCTCAACATAATTCACCCTACAAAAAGCCCCAAAACTATAATCATCATCCGGAATAACATTGACCGTCTCAACAAATTCAACCTCAAAACCCGAATCAATAACAGACTCCTGTTCCTGCTCCAAAGCGTCTTCCCCAGACAAAAAATAAAAAGACCCAGCGCCTAAAACAGCTATGCCGATAACAACAGTGAAGATTTTTGGTTTCATGTTTTTGTATTTTAAGAACCTGCCCTATTTATAGCACGAGCTAAGATCTATACAAAAAGCTTTAGCTTAAGTTTAATAAATCCTACTAACCCGACTCCAAATCTCTAACACTAAATATGGCATACGTTTATACAACCAGTCTGGCAAACGATTGATACTCGTTTCACCACCAGCTTTTGTAATACCAATAGACGCCCCAGGATTCGCCTCGTAAATAGAAACATTGTGTTCTACTTCATCGATAAAACAAGTAGCAGAAACCCCAGAGATATAAACATCCCTGGCCCTATCAACCCTAACATTTGAAACATCATGCATTACAACACTCGCATCAGCTTTGTTAACTGTAGCAATAGCAGTATCCGAAATATCAACATTAGATTGAGCATGATCAATCTCAACTTGCCGAGATTTAAAAACTCGAACAATACTAGCACAAATAATTTTAACAATAGAACCAGTAGATTCTTCTATTGTCAGAACATTCTCAATTTCTCGAGCTCTAACACTACCGGCAACTTGTTCAATAGTTGCATTGTTATGAATTTTTCCAAGTACTACATCACCACTAACTTCAGCCATAGTAATAGTATCAACATCTCCAACATGAACACCACCAACAACTTTGCCAAGCTGAACCCTAAGATCAACCTTCTCAAGATCGACATCACCACCGACTTCTTTTGCTGCAACATTCCTCGCTTGATCAACCATAAGATTACCCATAACCCTTAACCTTAACGCATTTCGAACACGCGGCATACTAAGATTACCATCAACACTTAAATCCCTCGCATCAGCATTACCCAAATCCGCTTCAAGGCTATGCGGAACATGCATACCACTCAAATTCGCACCCGCCAAGTTTTTAAGTCCAAACTTCCTACACAATGCAAGATCCTCTTGAGTCAAAGGACGACCATTCACAATATCATCACGCAGACCTATAAAAGCCCGCATCGTATCATGTCTTCTTCCACTGTCAGCAATACTCCGAACATTCCTCAAAAAAGCTACAAAACTTCCCTCTACAACCTCAGTAGGACGAGTTAGCTCACCAGAAGACTCGTCACGAGCTTGGAATACATCAGAGGTAAAAAACCGATTCATCTCCTCAACCGAAGCTGGATCATCAAAATCAAGACCTTCCCATAAATCTACACATCTCGCTACGCCCTGTGGCGAAAGATCCAAGTCTTTTGGGTGAATTAACTCCATAACAAAAATTATTTGAAATTTAAGCTAAAATTATACAACAAAAAGCCTTGTTAGCAACGACCTCGCGGAACGAACACATACGCCAACCTGCAAAACACCCCCCCCCCTTATATCAACAACAAATGCCACCAAAACAAACCACTCCTCAAAAGATTTTTGTTATTGTCGAGAGAGCATCAGCAGCACCCTCATTAGATTTTTGTTTGTCTTGCGAAAATATTTGCAGGCTTCTGTTATTACGAGCTCGATGAAATTGGGTTCGTAATAACAGAAACGAAACCATTTGAGCAAGATAAACAAAAATCCTACATATTCCACTCAGATTGCAGCCTCTCAATCTCATCTCGAATCTCAGCAGCTTTTTCAAACTCCATATTTTGAGCTGCGATATCCATCTCGGCCTCCATACCTTCAATGAGACGCTCGCGTTCCTCACGAGGAACTTTCTTGCCATCGTAATGCTTAACTTGCTTCTTAGCTTCCTCTTTCTTCATCTCTTCCATATCGTGAATCTTCTTAATAATCGTCTGCGGCGTAATACCATGCTCCTTGTTATAAGCCTCTTGTTTAGCACGACGACGCTCAGTCTCTCCTATCGCCGCCTCCATAGCAGGAGTCATATTGTCAGCATACATAATCACCTTCCCATTCACATTACGAGCCGCACGACCAATGGTTTGAATAAGTGCACTCTCAGACCTTAAGAACCCTTGCTTATCCGCATCCAGAATTCCAATCAAGGACACCTCTGGCAGATCAAGCCCCTCGCGCAGAAGGTTAATTCCAACCAAAATATCGAACCTTCCAAGCCGTAAATCACGCAAAATCTCAATACGCTCCATCGTATCAATATCCGAATGCAAATACCTCACGCTCAGTCCTTGCTCAGCCAAGAATTTCGTCAGAGCCTCAGCCATTTTCTTAGTCAAAGTCGTCACCAAAACCCTCTCATTGCGCTCAAGCACTTTATCAATCTCCTTACGCAAATCTTTCATCTGCCCTTCTGAGGAGCGAACCTCAACCTGCGGATCAAGCAGCCCTGTCGGACGAATAATTTGCTCCGCGATATCCGCTTTTTTAGTATGTGCCATTTCATATTTCCCAGGAGTAGCAGAAACAAAAACACACCTCTTAACATGATCCTCAAACTCCTCAAACTTAAGCGGACGATTGTCATAAGCCGAAGGCAAACGGAACCCATGCTCAACAAGATTTTTCTTGCGTGAAAGATTCCCATTATGCATCGCGCCAATCTGCGGCACAGTCATATGCGACTCGTCAATAATCATAAGAAAATCATCCGGGAAGTAGTCCAAAAGTGTAGCAGGCTGCTCACCCGGCTCACGCAAATTAAGATAACGAACATAGTTTTCAATACCTGTGCAATAACCAGTTTCCAGCAAAATCTCAATATCATACTCCGTTCTCGTCCGAAGCCTCTGCGCCTCAAGACCCTTCCCAATATCAGTAAGCTGCTTTACACGAGCTTCAAGATCAGGACGAATTAATTCAACAGCATGCTTAATCTTCTCTTCAGTAGTCACATCATGCTTGGCCGGGAAAATCGTAACCTCAGAGAGCTCCTCAATAAGCTCTCCAGTGAAGTGCTCAACCTCTTGAATCGCTTCAATTTCATCTCCAAAGAAATCAATACGATAAACGCTATCCATACCTGGAGGAAAAATCTCCACGACATCCCCAAGCACATGAAACATCCCGTTCTTAAACTCAATATTCGACCTCGTATACTGCAAATCCGTCAAATGACGAAGCAACTTGTCTCTCTGCCGAGTCTCCCCTACTTTTAAAGTAATCTTAAGATCCTCATAATCACCCGGATTCCCAAGACCATAAATACAAGAAACCGAAGAAACAATAAGCGTATCCGGCCTCGTCAAAAGATTCATCGTTGCCTTATGCCGATACTTCTCAATCTCCTCATTAATCTGCGCATCTTTCTCGATATAGGTATCCGTATGCGCAATATAAGCTTCCGGCTGATAATAATCATAATAAGATACAAAATACGAAATCGCGTTATCCGGAAAAAAACTCTTAAACTCCGAAAAAAGCTGCGCCGCCAGCGTCTTATTATGCGCCAAAACAATAGTAGGCCGCTGCAGCTGCTCAACAATCTGCGCCATCACATAAGTCTTACCCGTCCCCGTCGCACCAAGAAGCGTCTGAAACCTCTTATTCGCCTCAAGACCTTTGACGAGCTGTGCAATCGCAGTCGGCTGGTCTCCCATTGGTTGAAAATCTGAAACAAGTTTGAATTTAGACATAAGCTAACAATTATTAATCCATAAAGATTTTAGGAATATTGCGAAAATATTTGCACGCTTCTGTTATTTGTAATCCGATGTAATTGGGCTACAAATAACAGAAAGGAAACCATTTGAGCAATATTTCATAAAAGCTGATACAAGTTTGAATTTCTGGTCCTTCATCAAAAAAAGATTAGCCGGGAAATTTTACCACATCAGGAGTAATTTTGGAAGTTACTGCTCGGAATCCGAATCATTATATTCATCCAAAAAATCCAAAAACATCTGCAAGTTACTACGCTGCTGAGTCTGTTCAGGAATAGGCTGGCTAACAACATCATCAGAACGACAAGCATGCGAAAGCCCCAATGCAAACATCGTCGACAAGCCAATCGTAGCTACAGGTTTAAGAATCTTCATGAAGTTTGATATTATTTACTGAGATACAATAACCCATTAAAGAGAAAAAGTTGCGACAAAACATCAGCAGTGCTTCAAAAGATTTTTTGAATGTTTAGAGCGAGCTTGGAAACGTCTCGCCAGATAATGCGAGACACTGCCATAGATAAGATTTTTGTTATTGTTGAGCTTATATTTGCACGCTTCTGTAATTTGGGCTTCGGTGAAACTGGAGTCCAAATTACAGAAAGGAAACCATAAGCGAGACAATAACAAACATCTCTGGCGCGCCCGGCAGGATTTGAACCTACGACTTCCAGATCCGCAATCTGGCGTTCTATCCACTGAACTACGGGCGCATTTTGTGCAAAGCAGAGCGAATTTTAAGGGAAAACTTGCTTTTTTTCAATACAGAACAACCCCAGTTAGCCAAATCAACCTAGAAATTCTGTCCTAGGACGGAATTAAACCTAACTCTACTCCCTAAGCGAAGCTATCGCTTCACTTCTATCCTCCGCTCCAAAAATATAACTCCCCGCAACAAGCACATTCGCACCAGCATCGCGGCACAACTTCCCCGTATCCGCATTTATTCCACCATCAACACTAACCTCTCCTTCGAAGCCTTGCTCACGAAGCCACTTAATTTTATCAATTGCTGACTCCATAAATTCCTGCCCTCCAAAACCAGGCTCAACACTCATAATAAGGATAAGATCCAAATCACCGAGATACGGTTTTAATTCCGAAATCGCAGTCCCAGGCTTCACAGAAACACCGCATTTAACTCCAGCAATCTTAATATCTTCAAGCACCCCTTTAAGATCGTCACACGTCTCGAAGTGAACTGTAATCCAGTCCGCCCCGGCATCAACAAAATCCGAAACATATTTCTCGGGGTTCTCAATCATCAAATGCACATCCAAAGGCAAATCTGTCTTGATGCACCTAACAACCGGCGCCCCAAAAGTCAGATTCGGAACAAAATGCCCATCCATCACATCAACATGCACCCAATCTGCCCCCTTAGCAGCAACATCAGCGATCTCCTCGTTGAGTCTCCCGAAATCTGCCGACAATATTGATGGTGCAATTTTCACGTTCATGGTGACTTGATAATGAACTAATTCTGCAACCATAGTAATAGAATTTCTCACATAGAGAAATAGCTAATAAAGAACATTAAGATTTTTGGCGATAGGCGAAAGAACGTACTGTACGTAAGTGAAAGAGCCTATCGACCAAAAATCATACTATATTCATCACCCCATCTATCCTTCTCTTATGTCTCTCCTCCCCTGAAAAATCTGTTTTCAAAAACATCGCAAGCATTTTCTTCCCAATCTCAACATCAATTACACGACCACCCATGCAAATCACCTGAGCATCATTGTGCTCCCGCGCCATTTGCGCCATATATTCAGTCGTACACATAGCAGCACGAATCCCAGGATATTTGTTAGCCGCCATCGACATTCCAAGCCCAGTCCCACAAACCAAAACACCCCGCGACGCAGGATCAGCAGCAACTTTCTCACAAACCTCTCTAGCAATATCCGGATAGTCACAACTCTCCTCATTAAAACATCCCAAATCCGTAAACTCGGTACCCTGGACCTCAAGCATTTCCTTCAGAGCTTCTTTCAATTTATAACCACCGTGATCTGAACCAATATAGACTCTCATGAATAAAACAATTATTTAAATAAAATATTAAAGGTTTGACAGATATCACGAGCGACTTCACAGCGAAGCGAGAACCCAGCGAGAGATATCTCCGTCAAACCGCAACCACCGTGATCTGAACCAATATAAACGTGCATGTCATTCAAGTTATTAACTATTAGTTATTAGTTCCTAAATAGCTAACTAGCTAAAAAGCTAAATAGCTAACCTCTATACACCGACGTCACACTCTTCCCCTCATGAACATTCTTAATCACCGCCGCAAGCATAGGAGCTACCGAAATAACCTCAAGCCCTTTCACCTTATCCTTCACAGGAATCGTATCTGTTACAAGCACTCCTTTGAAGCCAGTTTTATTCAGCCTTTCCACAGCCGGACCTGAGAAAATCGCATGAGTCGCTGCGACATAAACATCTTTCGCCCCATGCTTCTTTAAATAATCATGCGCCGCACAAATACTTCCCGCCGTATCGATCATATCATCAAAAATGATGCAGTTCTTCCCTTCAACATCACCGACAAGAGACGTAATCTCCGCCTTGTTATGCTCAGGCCGAACCTTACTCATTACCGCTATCGTTGTATCCAAGTGCCGCGCTAAACGATCAGCATCTTTCGCAGCCCCAGCATCTGGAGCTACTACAACAAGATCTTTGATTTTTTTCTTCTTAAAATATTTCGCAAAAAGCTTCCTCGCATTCAAATGATCAATTGGGAAAGGAAAGAAACCTTGCTGTTGTTCAGAGTGAATCTGAACAACCATCACGTGATCAGCCCCAGCCGCACCAATCAAATTCGCAACAACCTTCGCAGAAATCGGCTCGCGCGGAGACGCAACACGATCCTGACGCGCATAAGGAAAATGTGGGATCACAACATGAACATTTTTCGCAAAAGACCTCTTCATCGCATCGATAATAATAAAGAGCTCCATAAGCTCTTCGTTAACATTCGATGTTGCTGTCTGAATAATGAACACATCATCACCCCGTACAGTGGATGCAGGCTTTGCATAGATTTCTCCACAAGCAAACCTGGAAGTCTCTAGCTCAGAAAGCTTTGTCCCAAGTTTTTTACAAATAGCTTTCGCCAGCTCAGGATGAGACGTTCCAGCGAAAATTCTTATGTTTGATGCCATATTTATGGTAGTTTAATCCTCCGAGCCTCAAATGTAACTCAAACTGTAAGATTTAGCCAGAAAAAAAACGATGCCACTAAGAAAAGGTGCTCAATTAGAAGATTCTGCAGAATTCGAATCCTGGCTGAGAGGATTAGAAACTCCATAAGGAGCCGTAGCTACACGCGAAAGATTGAATAACCCAATTGAAGATCCAGCTCAACGTATGATGGCATTTGACTCAGACGTAATAAGAATAAGATTAGCATTCGAACAAGATGGCATACCCCCCGATAATGCAATACAGCTAGCTATGACAATAGTCCTAGGAATCATGGAATCAGAAAGAAGACAATTCGGATAATTAAACTACCTAATATACAACCTGACCGTCTGAGTCTGGCCAGAATTATTAGTAATCCTAGTTTGAGTATCGCTAATAAAATCTATCGGATATTGACTATCTCCATCAATCACACGCCAAATCTCCGGCTCATCGTAATTAAGCGTAATTTGATCCAAAGAAGAAGTATAACCAATCTCACTACTCCAAAAAACAGCAGAAAAATCCAAAACACCATCAACCAAACTCCAATCAGAAACAGCCTCAAGCTCACTGCTATTATTCGCATTAGTAAAGACGCCCTCGGCATCCAAATCACTACCAGCCAAAACCCAAGCATCCCCATCCCAATAATACCAACTTGAGCGGCCATCAAAAGACACCAAATATTTAAGTACTGTACCATCTGGCACGGCATCTTCAACAGTAACACCATGCACCTCACCCCAAACACCAGTGAGCTGACTTTCAGCAGTCGTAACAACATAATAGCTTTCCCCCACAGGATAAGAAGCTGTTGAAAGCTCAACGCTCACAGAATCAAGCGAAGCCTCGGCAGACCCATCAGAGACAAAGAAAGCTTTCCAATAAAATTCGCCACCTTCAAACGAAGCAGCATTAGCATTAATATCCGCAGCCGTATTTGACTGCGAAGAAGCACTAGCATAAACCCAAGCAGAGCCATCCCAATAGTAATAATTCATCCCATCATTAGATACCTGATAACGAATATCACCCGTAGATTCGTCACCAAAACTCACAAGAACTGTAAATTCATCACCCCCACCCATGGCAGCCGGACTATCATCATAATAAACATCAGTCCCAATATAAATATCACTAATCTCAGGGGAATAAGAAATATCATCCGTACCCATAACAACTTGATACTGAAAGTATTGACCTTCTGTCCCCGGACTAAACTCTCCAAAGCTTTGATCCGAACAATCGGAAATATAACAAGTCCTAGACATCACCGTAGCATCCAAAACTCCACCCAGATAATCATTAAGAACCTCTTCTTGAGTCAAATAACCATCATGAACCACCACGTCATCAATAGACCCAACAAAATAACCATCAACAGTGAGAGTTCCTTCCTCACTAAATAACCAATAAGCAGCTTGCTCAGTAGTATGGTATCTCTCAGAATCACCAACCTTATCCTCATCAATAGCTAAATCTATTTCAGCATCGCGAATTGGATCTTCGCCATAAAAAACAGCCCAACCACCATCGCTTCCATCCATAGCTGCTTGAGTCAAAATACCCATATCATAATCCCCACTAACACTATATTGAAAAGGAACAGCAGTGCTCATACCTCCAACAGAGTCAGCCCCATAATAAACCTCGTAATCGATGCCATTAACCGTACCCATCCCCTCTTCCACAACTATATATCCAAGTATTTCGCTATCTCTCGAAATATCAGGATCCTGACCAATATGCATACCAATATAAACATCACCAGCAGATGGTACAACACCGCGAGAAGAAGAACCCCTGTCCCAGAAAACAGACCAACGCTCGTCGTTATAACTCATAACCTGTCCAAAAATCACAGGAGTTGTATACGACTTTACTAAATCAATCTCTTCACCAACCCAATTAGAAGAATAATCAAGACTCGTAGACTGATAAGCAAAAGCCTCAAGAGAAACACCATTAGTAAGCGTCCAATCCCCTTCATCAATGACAACACAATACACGTCACCAGAAGTAACAGAAGATCCACTAGGACTTTGTAATTTTAAATCAAAACTCGAAGTACCAATATTATTAATTCTAGTAACAGCAGGGTTGGAAGACAAACTTGGCAAATTATAAGTACAAACAATCACAGGATTAGCATACGAATTATCCAAAGAGACTGCCTGCCAATCATCAGAGACATTAGAAACTGATAAAGCCTCGCCTACGGGCACTTCGGCATACCCCAATTCCAAGTTACTACCATCGCCAACATTCGAAATATCAAAACTCTGCGAAACACCATCCAAATAAATATCGTCAGACACAACCAAATGATGCCACTCCCCATCAACAACCTCAGAAGATGTTGCATATCCCTCATAATGGATTTTTCCATCTTGCCCAACATAAACTCCATCAAAAAGACCTCCAGCCTCTTCAGTTTTAAACCAAAATTCAACACTCATAGGCCCACTAACACCGGCCACATCTTCATAAGAATCCCCCGAAAACTCATACGGATCATCCCCAACATCAAACGTTTCATAATTAACTTCATAAGAAAACTCCTCAAAAGAAACACTTTCTCCAAAATCAAAAATTTCAGAAACAAAAGCACCCTCAGTAGCACCCGAGAGAACCAACGAACTATCACCAGAAATCGCAATACCATCATGACTACCATTACTAAAATCATCCCCGACCGAAACTTTCTTTAAGCTCGCAACCCCACCTTCAAAATCAATCTTTTCCTCATCATAACTAGAAACATCATACTCATAACTCTGCAAAGAACCTCCAGAATTATGTAGCCTCACACCACCATAAATAAAATCTGTACCCACTTCCGAATCTTCAACCTCATACAAACTTTCATCAGAAAAATCCAAGCTTTCATCGGTAAGACCCGTATTGTTAACACTCAGAAGCGCTGTCACTTGATAGTCATAACTCTCTCTAGACGCATGATCGACAATCAAACTCTCGGAGTCAGCCAAAGTAGCATACCCACTATAACCAGAAATATCGTAGCCATCCACAAGCCCACTAATAGTAAGATCGCCTTCGATATTCACATCATCATTAAAATTAAAATACTGCTTCTCAATATCGTAAGACAGTATCTTCTCAATCGCAGAACCAAACTGAAGACCAATTTCTGACGTCGCAGTATCATCAATATCTATTACAAAAACATCTTGCAAACTACCTTCAGCACTATGAGATTGATAAGCATAATATGTTAACCCCAGAGCCTCACGATCAATTTCATCGGCACCATTGTCGCCAGTCGGATCCATTAATTGATATTCGGTATCAGCCTGGCCATGAGCCTTTATTTCTACTTGTAAAAACTTGTAGACTTCAGAGTCAAAAACAGGCAAAGGGGTAACCTCTCCAATATGTACAGAGAATCCACCATCACTATCAAGAGTCACGGTCTGCTCTTCATACCAAGCCGCATCTTCAATCACATCTCCATCAAAATCAGCATCCGACCAAAACGAGAACCTAAAATCATACTCCGAACTAACAACCTCTCCCGAACTAGAAAGAAGCCGCCCATCATAGACAATAAACTCCGGCACACTATCAGCAAAAGGATGCCCAACTTGCACTACCGAAACCAACAAAACAATCACAGCAAACCTAGCAAACCACCTCTTCATACCGCCTCTAGCAAACAACATCAAAAACACCAGAAACAAAATCGATCCAACAACAGCCCACAGTTCAACATTTCCCTCAGATGGAACCACCAGTTCAAAAGTATAAGTAAGATCCTCAGATATTGTCGAATCAGGATAAATTTGAGTTATATAAGCTGTATGAGCCCCTTCACCAAGATGACCAGGTATAGGAACTTCGAAATAACCAAATTCATCAGCAACAGTTTCCTCAACCCAGATATCACTGTGGAAATAAACTATCACTTCTGCAAAAGGAACAGCATATCCATACAACTTAGAATCTTCTTCCATCAGGATTCTCCCCAAATCCATCACCCCATCAAAATCTAAAGTAACAATCTCTTTTTCGCCAAAAGCCATAACTTCCAACGAAGGTTCAATAACATCCGTACTTATATCAAACTGATATTCCTTAATACGATTATCATTCGCATCCAAAACCAAAGCCGTATAAACACCATCTTCAAGCTTTGTAATAAGCTCATAAATAAACTGACCACTAACATCTGTCTCAAACTGATAAGATTCAATCTCTTCGCCATACTCATTAGAAATTGAAACCGTATATGTTTGCGATGGCTCCAAAATATCAGAGACAATAGGAGTGCTATCCGTCGTCGCAAAAACCTCATCATAATCAACGTCGTCCGATTCGACAGAAGATGCAGCTCCCCCACCATAGATAGTAGTTGTTGTAGTTGTTGTTGTATCAATAGTCTCATCAGTATCAGAGTAATCTTGATCATCATCAGTCTGCAAAACTATAAAATCACTGCTACTAGCCCGCATCTTAGTCTCGATCGTATAATCATCACTACTGCTTAATGCCAACGCTTGAGTACTGACAAAGATAAGTCCCAATATAACGAAGATAAATCTTTTCATTTTTATTTTTTTAAATCCAAAGATTATACCTTAAAAAAACATCCTGTTCCACCAGCAAGAATTGACTATTCCCCAATACCGACGTAAAACACCAAACCAAAACAAGACTAGGCAACGATCTCTACAAATTGTCCAGTAACTCATCCCCAAACTCTTTGATTTGAGCACCCAAAGACTGAGTCGATGTATCATCATAATACGCATCCGTAGCATATTGCTTCGCATTTTCAACATGCTCCGCAGCAGAATCCGGATCCCCATCAAGACCAGCCTGATAAGCTAAACAAAGCTCCTGAAAACCAAGAGCAATTTTATTTACAGCATTGACCAAGCCCTCATCAGAATCAATATCCAAAGCCATTTCAGAATAGAACACAGCATTAGCAGAATCTTCTAATGCACTATTAATATCATCCAAATTTAAATCAACAAGCACCTGCACCAAATAAGCCTCAACCATCGAAAGCAACTTCTGCAAATCCCCACCCTCATCAATCACAATCATCTTATAAAGAATCTCCGCGCAATCCCCACGAGTCAAATACACTGAAGGCTCCAAGTCATTCTCCATATTCGGATAAACAAGCCCAACAGTTCTAGCATATCCTAAATATCCACTATACCACTCATCCCCTTCATGCGCAGACACATCTATTTCAAAAGCAAGAAGAAGCATTTTCAAAAACTCAACTTTGTTAACAAACCTGCCAGGGTCAAAACTCCCATCCGGATTGCCAGCAGCAATCCCATAAGAAACAGCTTCCGCCAAACTATCATAATACCAAGCATCCGTATCGATATCCCAAAAATCAGCATAAGGAAATTCAATACTAGCCGTACGATAAGAAACACTACTTTGCAGAATCATATAAAGAGCCTCCACGCGATTGACCTCATCATCTACCCCAAAACTCCCATCCGGATATCCACTTACAATTCCCCTCTCTTCCAGAAAAGTAATAGCATCATAATGTTCACTATCCTCGTTAACATCGGAAAAACCATATGCAACAGGCACAAACAGAAAGACCAGAAATGCCACAAGTATTTTCTTCATATCCCCTCTGTTAATAGGACAACTTGATAACACAAGAACACATTAAACGACAACAAATTCCTAAGGCTAAAAAATCACTTTGATTGCATAATCGGCCTTAAGCGGCCTGCGGAATCAGGTTGTAATTCAATTGCGGAGTTATACCTCTTCTACCAACCTCTCTTTCAGCAATAGCTTCAACCGCCTCAGGATTTGAGTGAACAATCCGCCTAGACGACCCAAGAACTTCAACCGGAGAAACAAAAACCCCAACTAGCTGAGGATAATCATCAAGGACCCCATACACAACACTCTGCTGAGCACCCCTCCACTTTGGCGCATTGGTAACATGATCTATAACAGCTCTGTCCTTCATAACAACTTTTTTCATAATAGCCGCCCAAAGTCTCCAACCTACATTATTACTGAGTTGCAAATCATTTGCAGCAGCCGCTACGCCTGGAACCATTCTGCACGGGAAAGTATCTTCTTGATAACCACTTCTCTCTCTAAACAACCTGGTTTCATCTTCGCTCATCAACCTTTCCACCCAACTATCTAATACTGGATAACTTTTCATGCTCTCCCGCCAACCACGCACATCCCTCCCAAAATCGAGCCCAAATTGAACCGACCCCCTCATCCAACAGAAAACCTCTTCCCCAACACATGCTACGACAAGAGGATTCAACTCGTCATCCATAATCACTTCCTCGCGAAGGTTGGCTTCAGAACCAGCTCTAGCTTGTGCCCTAAGCCACACCAACCTATCTTCCCCTAGTAAATCACCCAAATGGCTAGCCATAAAAGGCTCTAATCGACTAACACTTTTACCTCCAAACCTCTGCGCTTTCCCTCTAGGTTCTGTAAAATCAAGACTGTAAAAATGACCCACGGGCCCATCATACCTGGAAGAATCTTCCGACGGAGCAGCCCCAGTTGCCTCATACAACATGTAATAAGGATGTGCCTCGTAAGGATCAGTACTAACAGCAGCACCAATCGCCCTAACACGAGTACGCAAACGCTCTTCCGAGAAAGATGATAAAGGTCTTGAAGTTCGTCTTTCTCTAAGAGGTTGTTGTAACTCTAATATTTGAGCACCTTCACCTCTAGCATCTGGATCATCATACCTTCTCACCATAAACACATAAATTAAAAATAAGACAAGCTTGTATCACACCTAAAACACATTTGCAAGTTTTACTTGATTAAAACGCGACTACCTTGAAATCGCGTTAACGATCCCATCCCCATCAAGCCCATACTTCTTATATAAATCCGCTCCTTTTCCACTCTCTCCGAACCTCTCCATACCAATTCTCTTCAAAGAAACCCCTACGCCGACCTCAGCAAGCACCTCCGCAACCGCACCTCCAAGCCCACCATTAATTTGATGATCTTCCACAGAGAACAGCTTCTTAGTCTTTCGAGCAGATTCAAGGATAAGATCCTTATCAATCGGCTTAATACTACACATATTGCAAACCCGCGCACTAACACCATCAGCCTCAAGCCTCTCCGCAGCTTCAAGAGCTTGCGTCACCATGGACCCGACAGCGAAAATCGTAATATCCGATCCTTCGCGAACAACACTTCCCTTCCCCGGCTCAAAACGATAATTTTCGTCATAAATAACCGGCACACCGCTCCTTGAAAGCCTTAAGTATACAGGCCCAAAATCCTCACACATACTCGCCATAACAGACTTGGTTTCCCAATAATCAGCCGGACAATAAACCTTCATATTCGGTATAACACGCATCGCAGAAAGATCCTCCAAAGCCTGATGAGTCGCCCCATCTTCCCCGGTCATAATCCCGCCATGCGAACCAATAATTTTCACATTCAAATTAGGATAAGCAACGCTATTTCGAATCTGCTCCCATGCACGCCCCGCAGCAAAAACTGCAAAAGTACAAGCAAAAGGAATCTTACCTTTAAGCGCCATCCCCGCAGCTACCCCAACCATATTCTGCTCAGCAATCCCCATATTGAAATGCCTTTCAGAAAACGCCTGAGCAAACTTGAGAGTCTTAGTACTACAAGCCAAATCAGCATCAAGCACCATAATATTACGATACTTCGCACCTAGCTCTGCTAGTGCTTCTCCAAACGCCGCTCTTGTAGCAATTTTTTCCATGTTTAGTCAGTAGGATTTAGTCAGTAGTCAGCAAGCAATAATTCGCGCGGAGCGCTCCACGGATGCTCTCTACAGTTTACAGTTTACTCTCTAACAAAGGTACAACCTCCTCCATCTCCGCCTCAGAAAGAGGCACTCCATGATACGAAGCCTTGTTCTCTGCAAAAGGCACCCCCTTGCCTTTGACCGTCGGAGCCACAATTACAGTAGGCTGCCGAGCTATATTTTTCGCCTTATTTAAAGCCAAAACAATCTCTTCAATATTATGCCCAGAAACGAGTGGAATAACTTTCCATCCAAAAGACTCGAATTTATCTGCAATTGGTTCAACATTCATCACTCCACTACACGGCCCATCAATTTGCAACTTATTTCGATCAACAATCGCCACCAGATTATCCAAACGATAATGTGCCGCAGACATCACAGCCTCCCAAACCTGACCTTCCTGCAATTCACCATCACCCAACAAAACAAAAACATCTCGATCCTCACGATCCGCCTTAATAGCAAGCGCGAGACCAACAGCAGCAGAAATCCCCTGTCCCAAAGATCCAGTAGTCGCCTCCACCCCTGGGATTTTCACAACTGGATGTCCCTGGAGAAGCGCTCCCGCCTGTCTCAAATGATCAAGCTCAGACTTATCAAAAAACCCAAGATCAGCCAAAACAGCATACAACGCCGGAGCCGCATGACCTTTCGAAAGAACAAAATAATCTCGCTCAGGAAGCTGTGGCATATTTGGATCAAACTTAAGAACACCCCCATAATAAAGCGCCACCAAAATATCCATACAAGACATTGAACCTCCTGTATGACCAGAATTAGCCTTGTGAATCGCTGTCAAAGCATCGATACGAAGTTGTGCCGCTTTTTTTTCTAGAGCCGAAAAATCCATAAAATAAAACGTTTAGCAAACGCCAATATACCCTAGATCAAGCCAGCAACAAAGCCTTTATACAGAGGGGACTTTCGTAACACCATGTTTATCCTCACAAGCTTTAAGCAACTCAGAAACATTTTTCCGAAACACAGGATGAACAAAATCACCAGCAATTTCATTCAGAGGGATCAAAACAAAAAGCCTATTATGCATAAGATGATGAGGGATCGTACATTCAGGTTTCTCGACAACTTCATCCCCATAAAAAATCACATCAACATCCAAGACACGAGGTCCCCATTTAAAGCTATCAACACGCCCAATTTGCTTTTCTGCCTCCTTGCATATCTGGACCAAAGACTCCGGACTTAACTCCGTCTCAACCTTAATAACCTGATTAAGAAAACTAGCCTGCTCCTCATAACCCCAAGGATCAGATTCATATACGCTGCTTTTTTGTAAAACTTTTACACCAAGATTTTCCAAAATATCATACGCACTCGCAAGGTTAACGCATCTATCCCCCATGTTTGAACCTAATGACAAGAAGGATATCGCCATAATTTTGTACTAATCATTTGAGACTCGAATTCTAGCACAAAAGTACGTACGTGTAAATTGCTGCAAAAAAAAACTTTCATCACTCCTGTAAATAAGGTATAATTATATAATGAACAAACTTAAATATATATAAAATAATAAAAAACAAAAAATAACCCGCAAAGAATGAACCCAAAGGTAATTTTGTCTAGCAGAAATCTGCTGACAGGCATGATTATTACTGCTTTTACAGCAGTACTATTCGCTGGAACATGGATAATTTATAACGAATTTTCCGAAGCAGCGGCAGGCGATGCAAGCTACGTCCCATCAGATGGACAAGGAGCTTCACAAATCAACATAGAATTCGCAAGCGCCGCTAATGACATCGATAATGTCATCGCATGTCCTGGAGGACTTGGCTTCCCAGCAGAAACGATCTGTTATGGCCCTGCTGAAACCGTAGTAACAGAACTGGCCGGAGGCTTAAACACTGGAATTACTGTGGCAAATATTTCGGCCATAGCAAGAACCGACACAATAGGAGGTTCTGACACCGTAGTGACCCTGATTTTTGATCAAGAAAACGCACTGACAGATTCAACACAAACAACGTTAACAGTAACGAACCTCGGCGGGAGAACAGCAACTTTCAACAACATAATCCCAAAAGTAGGAGGTCCTGCAGTAGAGTATTTTCAGTCAAACCCAAACATGGGAAACAAGACAACTTTCAGAACCGGACCACTAATAGAGTCTGATCCTATAACAACAACCGATCAAACTGTCACATGCCCAGTAGATCCAATTTATGACGGACAAACATGTATCGCACTAGCCAACGTAGAATTTACAAATGCTGCAGGACTAGCAGGAGATGCATCAATTGAAGCAGCTATCATAGATGGTCCTGGTGACAACGAGATCACAGTAGTAATGAACGGCGCAGACAAAATCACCGATGACCAAGATTTAGAATTAACAATCCACGCATTTAACAATGTTTCGGATTGGGTCTCCGATACTTTTACATTAGATCCAAGTGCAGGCGGAGATCCACCGCCACCGACCGGAACAGGTTCATACTTCCAAGACAACAGCAAGTTCGCCGTAACAACCCTAACATTTCCACCATTAGTTGGAAGTGGATCAATCACAACAGACGGATTAACAACGGCATGTCCAGCAGACCCTGCATATGACAGCGAGACTTGTCTAAACACAAACGTAGTCACAATCGCAAACGCTACAGGGTTATCAACAAGCACAATACAAGCTGTCATTATAGATGGCGACCTCGATAATACGTATACCGTAATCCTAGACGCCGCAGATGCAGTAACGAATCCCGGAGCAATAGAAATACAAGCAGAAGCAAATAATAACGTAGCCGAAGTACTAATATCCAACTGGGCCGAAGAACAAGAACCACCTGTACTAAGCCACAGCTACAACAACACCAACAGCGTTGCAGGAAACAACACAACTGTTACAATACAACTTCCTCAGCAACCGGACGGAGTAACAAATGTAGTAGCTTGTGACGGAGCAATCACAGGATATCTCGAAGCAAGCCCAGAATGTTACGACACAGCAACGATAACTCTCGATTCAGGGTTCGCACCAGGAGCAACTTTACTAGGCGCTGTAAGAGGTGATTTCGTAACAGGAGTAAGCCTTACTCAAAACGATCTCTTCCTGGTCTTCGACGGCGCAGATCAAGTAACAGGAGCAACTCCGCTTGATATACAAGTCTCACTCGCAAACACAGGAGGCATCACAGGATCTTACACAAATATAACAAACGCCGGATCAACACCACCTCCTGGAGGCACAATGACATACATGCAATCTGATGCGTCTTGGGGGAACAGAACAACATTACAAGGACCTTTGACAGATGGAGAAGCAATTAACTCAAGCGGTCAAGAAGTAGCCTGCCCTGACAGACCAGAATTCGGGAGCGCAACATGTATCGACGAAACACTCGGGACCCTTGCTGACGCAGGAGGAGGACTAGCAGGCGGAGCCACAATAGAAGCAATTGCAATAAATCCAAGCGAAAACTCAGCGATAGTAGTCATAATGGACACAGAAAACGCCATAAGTGATGACACTCAACTCGAACTTACAATTTCCACATTCAACAATGTATCAGAAAAATTATTTGACACATTCGAAGAATCAGAGCCACCAGCACCACAACTAAACGGAACCTACTGGCCAGGAGCCGATAGCGGAATGGACGGCAATGGAATAGTCATAATAACACTAGACGAGGAATTAGACGGAGCTACCAACACAACACCTTGTGAAACAGGGTACGAAAGCAGAACATGTTACGCGAAAGCAGCCGTAACTCATTCAGACGACACAGGCCTTGAATCCGGCATCACAGACTCAAACATCCTGATGATTATGCAAGACGACCAGAATGCGAGCCAACTAATCGTAATTTACGACACAGCCGACGCAATCAACGACACATCACAAGTAGAAATTACAATAGCCAACACAATCGGCGGACTTAGCGGCGAAAGAGTATGTAGCAATATTACAACAGGTCAACCACCAGCAACCGGTGAATACGTCCCAATGCACGAAGGGATAGCAGGGACATCTGTAATGATTTTGCCATCATACCAAGGAACAATATCCACAATCACATGTGACGCAGATGTAGAAAGCATGATTGAGCCATTCTCCTTAGGCACAGTTGTATGTACCGATCCGACTCTAATAACAGACCTGTCTGGTAGCGATTTAAAGCCTTATATAACAACTTCGGACATATGGGCACTCATTCGAATGGACACTTTTGAAGCTGGAGAAGGATCAGATAAAAAACTGGCGATTATATTCAATCAACCAGAAGTAGCATACGACACAAACAACCTATCAGTGACAGTTGGATCTGGAGAAAATGCAATGACAGTAAACACTTGGACATGGACAGGCAGCGATACTTACGAACCGATGATGATCAGCTCAGGCGAAGATGTTTGGCTACAGATGGTCCAACCACCTTGGTATTCACAAGTAGCTACTAATCTACAAACAATCCAATTGGTTTATTCAGGACCTGTTAACGGAGCAACAGTCACATCAAACAACATCACGTTAAAAGATTCTCAAAGCAACGCCGTCTCACTCACTTTTAAGAAAAACAGCCTAGAAGATGGCCGCGACGTTATTAACGTTAACTTCGCAGGAGGCTTAACCAACAGCGAGATATACACCTTATCAATAGAAGGATTGAAAGACGGAAACGGCACCGACTTACCAGCCGAATATTTCGAGTATTACGCCGATTCGTCATTAAACCCATCCGAAGCAACACAAATCGAATACACAAGTGTTGAAAACGGAGAAACAGACGTAGACCCAATGATTTGGGAAATAATGATAGCATATGACGACGCTATCGGATCTACAGGATCTGGAGCAATGGCTATATCACCTGCTGTATCTGCATTCTCTTACGAATTCGACCCAGAATTCGACGCTTACAGAGTGCTTCTACAAGAACCGCTTTTAGAAGACACTGAGTACACATTAAGCATCTACGGAGCTGCGATCACAGATGTATATGGATTCAATGTTGCCGACTACGACCTAGTATTCACAACTGGAACTGCAAGCAGCGATTCGCCAATATTAACATGGTTTGATCCAGTAGTAGGTTATGAACAAGACGGAACAGTTGTAGGCGGAATCGCAAGAGTTGGATTTAACATTAGACTAAATTCAAACGCAAAAGACAGTGACAACTGGATGCTTACCTGTGACGGATCACCAGTATCACTAAAAGGACTTGGCGTTGAATACTATTCTGAAGACTATTTCTTAGAAATCATAAACGCACCAATTCCACCAACAGCAAACAGCTGTACACTTCAAGCAGTAACTGACAATGACACCCCAGTCAAAGGTCTAAACGGAGTAGCTTTTGACGGCACAGATAATGAAATCACAGCACAAGCATACTCAGAAAGCTCCTATTACAGCGACGGCGAAGACTGGGCATTTGGTGGATGCATTGTGGAATGACTACGGAGTCATGTCAGGAGGAGGAATTGAATTCATGCCAAGCACCATGCTGGCAGGCCAAACCGCAGAAGAAGTTTGGGGCACAGCACCAGTCACACAAACAGTAAAAACAGGTGATAAATTCGTAATCGAACTACCTAGCGGATCAAGCGCCGACGCATCAAGCATGGAAATATTCATCAACGATATCGACGGCCCTGGCACACCAAAAATCTCTCTAAAATCACCAGAATACTCAGCAACAACAAACAAACTAAAGTTCACATTCTCAATTGACGAGGACGGAGACGGCACCGAAGACGCTGCTGCAACAGCATCCAATTTCCAAGCTGAGTTCGCATTTAGCCACTTCACACTTCCTTCAGAAGCATCAAGCTATGATTATCAAACAGGAAACGGTGGCGTATACGCTACTTACAGCACGCAAGCTGCCGACAAGAGCCCGATCGAAACAATCGGTCAAACGGCTCCTTTCAACGTCGAAGCTGGAGGAAGCGGACAAATTGACGTAATCGTACTCGACGCAGCCGACAATCAAACGCCTATCGAAGGCGTGGAAGTATTTATCGATAGTTATAAATCTGGATTAATATTCGCAACAACTGACGCACAAGGTAAAGCTAGCTTTACAGGACTCCCAACATCGGAAGGAGTCGGATCAGAATGGGGAGTTGATTATTTTGTTGGTGTTGAACCTGGAGACGGATACGTAGCATCAGGAACAGACACATCATCTTATTTGGACGACTCATACCCAACAGACGAAAAAACATTCCTCGTAAACAGTGCAACCGCAACCGTAAACGTGACTTTTGACTACGGTGCTATCCTAGACGAAGATATCGATTTCATAGGAGAAGCTTACGGCCTAAGTAGCCCCATGTTCACAGAAACAACGTTTACAGCAGACCACACAAAAACTTCCGCATCATTCACTCTCGGATTAATCACAGGCGAATGGGAAATCTGCGCATTCCCAGACATGAAGATGGAAACAATGAAAGTAGACAACGAATACACAGACATCCTATTGCCATGTGAAACGCTTGAAGTAGTAGATGGAACAGACGCATATGACGTCACTTTATCTATTACAAAAGCAGATGCTTCCATTAGCGGAACAGTAACTGACGACAACGGAGATGCCATAACAAACGGCCACGTATACGCATACCAGCCTAGCGGCGGATATTACGGAGGCGACAGCGACATCGACTCAAACGGAGGATATTCAATCAGCCTAAAAGGCGGCGAACAATATACAGTCGTATTTGAAAGAAACGGAAACATGCAAGAAAAAAGCGTCTTCGTAGATGACAACGAGAAAAAAACAGACGTGGATTTCTCCGCAAGAAGCTACGACATCATTATAAGCGGTAACGTAACCGGCGCAGACAAAGATGCAAACATCAATATATACGGCGATTACGGATTCTTCGCATGGGATCAATCAGACCCAGACACAGGTGCATGGGCAATATCAGTGCCTGATGGCATAACAATTTTTGTCGAAGCACATTCTTACAAAGGGATGCTAGACGCAGACAGCGCCTACGCAACAAACGGCCAACACGTAATTGACGTAGACGGCTCAAATGTCACAGGAATCAACTTCGCCTACGACACAGCCGCCTTTGGAACAATCTCGGGTAGTGTAAGCCCTGCAGTCGCAGATATGACAGTATGTGCCGAAGAGGTTTATCTAAACGGAAATTACGCACACAACTCCAACTGTACAGGTACAGACAGTGAAGGCAATTTTTCCATCAGCGTCGCAAGAAACGCAGGTGGAAGCGACCCTGACACAAGCTCAAGATACAACCTATTCGCATGGAGTTCGTCATACGTAGACATCTCTTACGAAGGCGTTGATATTTCATCATCAGACGCAAGCGGCATAGTACTAACAGCCGGAGACTTGCACGAAGTCAAAGTACAAATCAACAACATCCCTATAGGTGTAACTGAAGGGTATCTCGACATTTACGACCCTTCATCGTACCAAGGAAGAGACAAGCCACTAACGTTCACAACTACAACTAAATCAACAACCGTCTACCTTCCAGACGGCGATTATGACTCATGGCTATGGATCCCTGGATTTGGCGGAGTAAACCCAGAAGTAGGATCACCAGTCAGAATAGACTCGGACATGACAATGACATTCGACTTAAGCTCTATAAGCCAAGACCTTGAAACAATAAACGTAAAAGTACTCGACCCTAACGGCGACCCACTAGAACACGCATATGTCGAAGCTTTCGAATTTGCAACTGGAACTTACGTCGGAGGAGAAACCGATTCAAACGGTGACGTCACGCTTTACGCAAAAGTTTCCTCAAACCTAAATTTCCGCGCAGACCATCCAGACTATTCTTCTAAAAAAACAAGTAAGACAGCTGCCGAATTAGAAGCCGACAACAACGTCGAAATTCAATTAGGATCACAGAAAAACAGCACCGTAAGCGTCACAATAACAGGTACTTTCCCTGACTTATTCGCAGAAATCACAGATGAAGATGGCGAATTCTGGAACGGTACACCTGTCGGAGGTGATGGAACAGCAACCCTAAATGTTCCTGACGACCTTTCTGATTTGATTCTACGGATAAACTCTTCAGACGGATCTTATAGAGAAAAAACTGGTGTAGATCCAGGTGACTCTGTCGTAATGTCCTACTCTACATTTGAATCACCATCAAGCTGGGTACAAACCGCTACATCTGCTGCTCCGAAAACACAAGCGAGCACAGCAAACGGACTTGCCATGAAAGACAGCAACAACAACGTTAACATCACCGTTACAGCCGGCAATGTTTCAAGCTCAAGCTTCTCAGCTCAAGTCCAAACAGTAGCCAACACAGCAAGAAGCGGCCTTGATTACACTCCAATTATAGGTAAACAAGTTAAATTCTTAGATGCTGACGGCGACGTAATCACAGACATCACAGGAACTTTCGACCTAGAGATCACAATCACAAAAGATATGATGGAAGCCGCAAAAACTGACGGCATTTACGACTCATACGACGACCTATTAACCATAGCACTCGGCTATTGGGATAGCTCAACAAGCTCCTGGGTCAGCGAAATCACAACAAGAAGCGCATACGTAAAAGCCAACTCAGGCTCAAGCTGGACAGCAATCGAATTACAAACGATGGTAGACAATTTGAAGACAAACTCAAGCTACTATTACGATTGGAAAGTTGTATTAAAAGCTTCTCCAGACCACACCACAATCTTCTCACCATTAACAGGTAGTGATTCGACACCTCCAAGCGCACCTGCTGACCTTACTGCATCAGCAACAACCTCCCAAGTTGTTCTAGACTGGACAGACAACTCAGAAGGCGATCTGCTTGAGTACGAAATCTACAGAAGCACCTCTTCTCCTGTCGGCCTTACTGATGAAAACCAAGTCAACTCAAGTGCGGTAACAAGCAGCACATTCACAGACACAACTGTTTCAGCAGACACAACTTACTACTACGCCGTCACAGCCGTCGACACATCCGGAAACGAATCAAGCTCAACAGAAAAATCCGCAACAACCTCAAGCGACAGCACAACAACAACCACTACTACACCGTCGACAGCTGGAGGAACCTCAAGTGGAGATGCAAATGTCTCTGACGATGACGACGAGGATGACTCTTCCGATGATTCTGACGATACTGCGGACACAACCGAAGAAGCTTCCGGATGGACCTCGGAAGAACACGATGAAATCGACGAATCAGATACTACCACCACAGACTACGAAGGCCACTGGGCAATCGATTACATCTCAACAGTCATAGACGCTGGCATTGCACAAGGTGTTACCGATACAGAGTTCGAGCCAAACCGCTACATCACAAGAGCCGAAATGGCAAAGATGGTAGTAATAGCTTTCGGATACGAAGTACCAGATAGCGTAAGCGAAACAGAGTTCTCAGACATCACAGTCACAGACTGGTACGCAAAATACGTCGAAACAGCCCGCGAACATGAACTAGTCGCAGGATACGGCGACGGCACTTTCGCACCAGCGAACTACATCAACCGTGCCGAAGCTCTCAAGATCCTCATCGAAGCTTACCTAACCGATGAAGAGATCGAAGCAATCGAAACAGACGGAATGCCATTCACAGATGTCAACGCAACTGTATGGTACGCACCGTACATCAGCTACTCTTACGAGAACGGCATAGTCCAAGGATACTCAGATACAGAATTCGCCCCAGGCAACAACATAACCAGAGCAGAATTCTGCAAAATCATCGTCGAACTCCTAGAACTCTAAAAAACACGAGCAATAAGCAAAAAGGCCTCTCAGAAATGAGAGGTCTTTTTTATGCTTCACGCCTTCGCCTGACCACGCCACCAAGTAGAAGAAGTGCTCCTAAAACAGCTGCCACACGACCCTTAACCTTGCCTTGAACAGAAGAGCAATTACACCCACCTTCATTCTTCCCCTCGCTTCCTTCCTTACCCCCATCCCCAACTTCAAGGTCACTTCCCACCAAAGTTTCATCATACAAGATCTCTCCATCAGCTCCATAAATAGTCGCGTGAGCATAGCTACCATCCAAACTCTCTGTAGTAACAATAACCTGCCCCACACTATCAGCAACCGCCAAAACATCAGCCTCTTCAAAATCACCATCAAACATAAGAGCTTCAACCGAAGGCTCATCCACAATAACAACCGACTCAACAACCTCCCCAACACCCTCCAAATCATACTGATATGTATCAGCTTGAACCATCGTCCCTGCAAGTGCAGTAACAAGAACATTAACACCCACCGCCCCCTCAAAAATCACAGACGAATCTTGATGAAAAGTATTAATCGAGACTTGCGTCTCAATTTCCGAATCCAAAGCAATAAAATAGAAATTTTCTTCGCCATCAACCCCATCTCTAAACAGGATTTCAAAAACAGCATCGGCTTGAAAATCTATCTGAACATTATCCCCATCATCATTATAAGCACCCTCCAACCAAGTCGAGCAGGTAAGATCATCATCTACACCAACAAGCTCAACTCTTATCAAATAATATTCTCCTTGTTGATCTTGAGTCATAACTAACTCAGTCTCACAATCCGTAGAGACAATCACGAGATCATCATCGTCAGTGTCGACTTC
>CAYFOI010000002.1:81945-83740 GCA_964344725.1 uncultured Candidatus Peribacteria bacterium | reverse complement strand
TCATTGAAAAAACAAAAAACAAAAAGTACTAGGTACTACAACTACTACTACACTTAGGGAGTGATGCGTCAAGCAGCGGTTTTCATACCACCATTTGATTTCCTCTTCTCGGCGCTTCTCTCCCTGAGTATCAATTAGTTGATAGTTTTAAGATTTCCCAAAGTCTTATTACTGCTTTTCTTCCTTGTTAAACGGGCTTGGTGTTTATCAAGTAGAAGTTTAGATGTTTTTATTTCCTTTGCCTACTTCGGTAGGTAAATAGTGAGCTTGCTCACTTTCTTGGGTTTCTTTTCCTAGCTTGCTAGGGATTGGAGTCCATAGCCGAGGTTATGGAATCATTCTTCTGATTGTGCTTAGGGAGTTTAATAAGGGAGTGATCCATCCCCCTCGAGATCGCTCTCTTTTTATATAAGAGCGAGTTTTGCGCTTGGCAGCGCAGAGGAGGCGAAACGCTATCCTCGGAGCGGACAACAATTTTCATGAAAAATGATTCGCGACAAGAGGAGTGAATATTTTTCATAGAAAATTGAGCAAGACCCTATTGCAGAGTGGCGAATTTTGCGATTCAAAGCGGAAAGAATACGAGCTCTGCGAGTCTTTCTAACCTCTCTCAACATTCGCAATCATCCTATGGGCTAAGCAAGGTAATATGCCTCGTGCATTTCCAATCCTATGAACACGATCAAGCATTCTTGCTCGGTAATCATCCATTGCTGTTGTGATTTCTTCAAGAGATCTAGGCAAATGATCTAATAACCGTGGAATCCCGCTATCCTTTCCTTCGAGGGCAGAGCAACAGCCAGAGACAGTCTTGTCTGGCCTCACAGTTACAGCTCCAAAAGTACAAAAAGAATCAGTAGCTCCATGTGTACCCATTAAGCTTCTTCCCACAATCCCTGCATTTAACATAGCATTTTGATCAAAAGTATGTCTGCCAGCAGGAAAAGCAGGTACAACGCGAAGCATGATAGAAGGATCTCTAGGAATATCTCTTGTAGTGTACATATTCTGAACGACTCTACCCTTATGTCTACCTACCTCCATGTGATCACATCCTAATAGATCAAATAAATCATGTACCAAATGGTCCATAACTTGTAACCTATTAATATTAGGAACAGGAGAATTAATAGTAAATGGAACCCCATGTCTTACAAAAAATGCGGCCGTTTTTTCAGCAAGTATCCTAGCCAACATATTCCCAAATCCATGTACACTTAGAGTAAGAGATGTAGCTGACCCGTCTTGATAAAAAGGGATGAGCTGCTCTAATTGTTCAATATCTCCACCAGTAGTAGTAAGTGTAAAAGGTATCTTGTTGTCAGATAGATATTGGCAAATTCTCATAAAATCAGGATGTTCCATAGGTTCACCTCCATTTAGATTAACATTACCAATCTCATTTATTGCTACATCCATTGTTTCTAAATCTTCAATTGTTAGAAGCTGCCATTCATCCCTAATTCCCCCAGCAGATTCATAACAAAAAGAACAGCCTCTATTGCAACCATCAGTTATTTTTAAGCCAAGAGTGTTAACAGGAGGAATTTTGACTCCTGCATCAGCTTCAATATGTCTAAGATTTCCTGATCTATTTCTAGACATAGCCCTAGTTACATTTTCTAAATCATCACCGGTCTTGCAGGAAAATATTAAATTAGCCAAATTACTAAATTCCGTCGAATGCAAGCGTAAACCTTGAGGGAAACTACCTAAGAAGCTTTCTGCCATATCAAAAAAGCTAACATCATCTTGAATCCTTCTATTACAAAAGATAAATGACAAAGCATCTGTT
>CAYFOI010000002.1:78576-81935 GCA_964344725.1 uncultured Candidatus Peribacteria bacterium | reverse complement strand
CGGTGGTTGCCCATCTGTAAATAAAGTCGAAGCAACTTTATATATGATAGGAGTTAATCTTTTGGCTCTTTCCCAATTCTTAGCAAAATACACAAGATTAACCATGAATAGATTATTGAAGAACAGGTAAGGTGCATGCTGGCCAGCCTCTATAATAAATCTCTGTAGAGCTTCGTAGCTGAATTCATCAATGAACTTTCCTAGGACTATACTTTGCGGAGGGAGGCCCAATTGCTTATTTAAAGATGCCCATGCTGGGCTCTCTCTTAATTCATCGTAATGCGCTACTTGTATACGCGGGGTTCGATACATGAATAGTGATTTTTAAAATAGAGGCAATTATACCCGATACGCGCATTTTGTCAATATAGCAAGGCCGACTTCACATACCCATAAATCCAATATAAAATAGGCGCATGAACAACGCCTCCTACCAAGACTATTTAGCAAAGCTGAATCCAGCCCAGAAACAGGCCGTGACCGAGATAGAAGGGCCAGTTTTGGTCGTGGCAGGGCCTGGAACAGGTAAGACGCAGGTACTAACAATGCGCATCGCAGAGATCCTCAAGAAGACTCAAGTCAACCCAGGCAACATCTTAGCTCTGACTTTCACAGAGAGCGGCGTTCTTGCAATGCGTGATCGCCTTAAGGAGATCATCGGCAGTGCAGCACATTATGTCGACATTTATACCTTCCATTCCTTCTGTAATGATGTCATTAAGAAATGGCCGGACAAATTCATGTTCGCAAAGGATCTTGAGCCGATAACCGAGGTAGAAAAATTCCAAATCATGCGAGGGATTTTTGAAAACACTCAGTTCGAGCACCTCAAGCCTTTTGGTAGTAAGTACTATTATTTGAGACCAGCTCTGAATGCGATTTCTAATCTAAAGCGCGAAAGCATTAATGTCGAAAAACTCAAGGAGCTTATAGAAGAAGATGCAAAGATTCTAGAACAAGAGACGGAAGTGAATCCACGAACAGGCAAGCCATACGGCAAATACCTGGATCGCGAAAAAAACATCGAGAAGCAACGCGAACTCGTGCAAATTTACGAAAAATACCAAGCCAAACTCAAAGAAAAAGGTAGATACGACTTCGACGACATGATCATGTTCGTAGTAGAGAAGTTCAAGACAGATGATTTCCTTCTCGCATATTACCAGGAGAAATACCAGTACTTCCTGATCGATGAATACCAAGATACAAACACAGCTCAGAACACAGTAGTACAGCTGCTTGGTAGCTTCTTCGATAATCCAAATATCTTCGTTGTAGGTGATGACGATCAGTCGATTTATAGGTTCCAAGGGGCGTCTCTCGAAAACATCTTAGAATTTGCCGAAAGCTATCCAGACGCACAAAAAATAGTCCTCACAGAGAACTACCGCAGCAAGCAAGGCATACTCGACGCAGCGCGCTCACTAATAACAAACAACCAAGACCGTCTCGAGAACCGCATCCCAGAAATAACAAAAGAACTCAATGCTCAAGAGAAGGATGGAGAAGTCCATCTCGCAGAGTTCGAAGACGGCAACGAAGAGGCGTACTTTATCGCCAAAAAAATTCAAGAACTGCAAAAACAAGGTGAGAATCTATCAGAAATAGCTGTATTCTATCGAAATAACGCAGATGTACTAGACCTTGCAGACTTCTTGAAGAGACTAGGCATCCCACACGAAATAAAAGGTGGTAATAACATCCTCGCAGAGATCCAAGTTCAGAAGATCATCGCTCTGCTCAAACTAATAGAGAAACCATCAGACGACCTTAACTTTTTCCGCGTCCTCAATTTCGACTTTTTAGAAATAGAACGCGAGGACGTATACAGACTCACGAAATTCGTAAAACAGAAGAGAAAGCACTACTACGACATTGTGCGCGACCTGTCGCTCCTCAAAGAATCCAACCTAAAAAACATAGTCAAAATCAACAACTTAGCTGTCCTAATCGAACAGTGGATAGGCTACCAATCAAACATGACTTTCGCAGAGTTCTTCGAAGCCGTACTAAACGAATCCGGCTTCATGGACTATATCCTCAAGATGGAAGATGTACGCGAACTCAATCGCATCAAACGCCTATTCGACCTAGTAAAAGGCCTCAACAGGGGAGATCACAGCATGAAACTGCAGCAATTCCTCGAGCAGCTCGATATTATGGAGGAACATTATCTTTCTATCGAAGAAACACCTTTGAATCTCGGTGAACCTGCCGTCCAGCTCATGACTGTCCATAAGTCTAAGGGGCTTGAGTTCAATAATGTGTTTATTTTTAAAGCTGTGGAGAAGAAGTGGGAGAAGAAACAGTCTCGTAGCGAACTCAAATTGCCAATGGGCATCATGCCTCTCCAAGATCTTACGAAACACGAACATGAAGAAGACGAACGCAGACTTTTTTATGTAGCTCTAACACGTGCCCGCAAACAAGCTTTTATCTCGTATGCGAAGAACTATGAAGTAGGTAAGCCGCGCCCGCAAGCACCAACAGTTTTCATCGATAATATAGAAAACCTACAGAAGCTCAATACAGTCCCATACCAGGAGGAAGTCAAAGAACGCCTCGAACTGATTTTTAAGAAAGCGGAAGACGACCTAGGTAGCGAAACAAAAGCTTACTTAAAGGACTTAGTACAAGATTACGCAATAAGCGTCACAGCACTAAACAACTATTTGGTCTGCCCACGCAAATTTCTATACCAAAATGTCCTCAGAGTTCCACGCGTCAAAGAAAAACACCTCTCATTCGGTACAGCTGTGCACTATGGCCTCCAGCAATTTTTCGAAAAATTTAAAAAAGACAAAAAACTTCCAGAAGAGAACGTGCTCATAGAGGAGTTCCGTAAAGGTCTCGACCGAGAGGTAATGATTTCAAAAGACCACGAAGAATCCATCAAAAAAGGCGAAGAAATGCTCAAAGCATACTACCAGCACAACAAAGAGAAATTCACAGTCCCATACTTCAACGAATATAACTTTCTAACGCACAAAGTCTTCGTCGAAGGCATCCCAATAACAGGTCAAATGGACAGGGTAGACCCAATCGATGAACAACTAGGTACAGTTAACGTCATCGACTATAAAACAGGCCGCCCAAGATCAGAAAACGAAGTCCGTGGCCTTACAAATAACTCCGAAGGCGAACTCATGCGCCAGATAGTGTTCTACAAACTTCTAGGGGACTCAGACCCATGGTTTAAATGGAAGATCGTTACAGGTGAGCTCGATTTCATAGAAAAACCCGATAAAAAAGTCCGCATCAAAATCCTCCCAGCCGACGTACAAGGTCTCACGCGCGAAATCAAGGAGGTGTATGGCTGCATCCAAGACCTAAAGTTCGACAAGATAGAAAAGGGTCAG
>CAYFOI010000002.1:0-78534 GCA_964344725.1 uncultured Candidatus Peribacteria bacterium | reverse complement strand
ATAGGTGTGACTTTAAGAAGATATGCTGGGGGAAATAATGAGGTGAGCAAAATCCTATTGGGGGAAGTAGCGAGCTAGACGATCCAGAAAATACGTTGTCGACAAAGGCAACGTGGTGTAATTCGCAAAAAGTGACAGACTTTACAGGTTTCCCTGGGGAAGGATTTTCTTGACACCTCGTTGTGTCAAGTTGCATAAGCGCTTATTAACAAAAAAAGACGCCACCCTTGCGAGTGACGCCTTCTAAATACTAAATACCGTCTCTCTACTCCTCCTCATCCTTAGCCTCTTCTTCTTTTACCTCAACTGCCTCTTCTGCTTTCTCTTCTTCCTTTGGTTCTTCAGCCTTCTCTTCCTTCGCAGGAGCTTCTTCAACTGACTCGTCTGCCTTGCTCTCTTCACTCTTCTCTTCTACAACCTCCTCAGGAGCTTCTTCTGCAGCCTGCTCCTCGCCATCTGCTTCCTCAGCCTCAGCTGCCTCTTTCTCAGCCTTCTTCTTACCTTCCAAGTCCAAAGTAAGGCCAATCCTGTGTTCATCTAGATTAACATCTATGATCTTGGCCTTAACCTTTTGACCAACGGATAGATTGGCAGGGGATAAGTCACCTTCCTCGGGCATTTCAGAAATGTGAATAAGGCCGTTAATTTCTTCATTAAGCTTGATAAAAGCACCAAACTGCGCAACGCGAGTAATTTCTCCTTCAACGATAGTTCCAACTTTGAATTTCTTAGCTGCATCGATCCACGGATCAGGAGTAAGACGCTTCATACTAAGAGAGATTTTGTCGTTTTCAATTCCAATAACGAGAACTTCGACCTCATCGCCAACTTTTCCATAGTCTGCAGGATCGCTAACGTGACCCCAAGCAATCTCAGAAATATGAACAAGTCCTTCGAGTCCATCAAAAGCAACGAAAATACCAAACTTAACAACACCACTTACCTTGCCTTTAACCTTTTGACCAGCTTTAAGCTTCTTCATCGAAGCCGCACGTTGGCTAGATTGAGCAGCCTTTTCAGAAAGAATAAGCTTGCCGTTGTCTTTGTCTATACCAATAACTTTACAATCAAATGGCTGACCAACTAACTTTTGAAGCTTTTGCAAAATAAGAGCGCTATCAGCACCATTTACACGTGGATAGTGGAGCGGAGCCAACTGCGATACAGGAATAAATCCTTTGATGCCATCAACCTCAAGGAGAAGTCCACCTTTGTTAGCCTCGTTAGGCTTAACTTCGATAACCTCGTCGTTTTCGTAAGCATCGATAAATTTCTTCCAACTCTTTTCTTGACTAGCTTTTCTAAGAGATAAGATCGCATAACCGTCTTCGTTTTCAGTCTCAAGAACAGCCGCAGAAATAGTATCGCCAACCTGAATGTCTTTGATAGTATCTTGGCTATCTCTAACCTCTTTACCAGAAATAATACCGGTAACAACGCCACCGATATCAAGCATGATACGACTCTTTGAAAGGCTAATAACAGTACCTTCAATAAGTCGTCCAGGGATAGGGAAGATCATTTCAGGAGAGTCCTTAAGCAACTCCTCCATAGGAATGATCCTAGATTCGTCGTAAGTCATAACTTCTGTACGCAATAGAGAATTAAGGGATAAAAGCTTCTAGTCGCATGTGCTCTATTGCACTTGTCTTTTCCACACGCGAAAAAAGCGGATGCATTATAGATGTCCACACCTATAAAAGTCAACAGGACTTACTACTTGCTACTTTTCTTTTTCTCAACAGTAAGCTTCACATTATCCCCATCCTTAGTAACCTTAACCGTCGAACCCTCTGGGAACTTACCTTCAAGAATGCCTTGAGCGAGAGGATCCTCTACGCGATCTTGAATCTGACGTCTAACGGGTCTAGCACCATATTCTGGGTCATAACTTAGCTTAGCTAAATTATCAAGGCCTGTAGGCGTAAGCTTTATAGTGATGTTTTTATCTTTAAGCCTATTTTGCAAATCTCCAATCTGCAGTTTGACGATATCCTTGATGTTATCATGTGTTAAAGGATCAAAAACAACAACTTTATCGACACGGTTGAGGAACTCAGGACGGAAATGCTTCTTAAGCTCTTCAAGAACCTGTTCTCGCTTTTCATCATAAGCTTCTTCAGCTTTTTCAAGCTCATCAGCCTCAAGGGTAAATCCGATAGGTGCAGCACGCTCAGTGAGCTGATCAGCACCAATGTTAGAAGTCATTACAATGATTGTATTTTTGAAATCCACTTTTCGACCCTTGCTATCTGTAAGAACTCCATCTTCAAGTATCTGCAATAGGAGATTAAAAACCTCTGTATGAGCTTTCTCAATCTCATCAAAAAGAACAACACTATAAGGTTTGCGACGAACAGCCTCAGTAAGTTGGCCGCCTTCTTCATAACCGACATATCCAGCAGTCGCACCGACAAGACGAGAAGTATTATGACGTTCCATGAACTCACTCATGTCGATTTTGATAAGAGCGTTCTCGTCGTTGTAAACCTCAGATGCAAGCGCCTTAACAAGTTCAGTTTTACCAACACCAGTAGGTCCTAGGAAAATGAAAGAGCCGATAGGCCTATTAGGGTTGGAAACACCTGTTCGAGATCTCCTGATAGAGGTGGAAACAGCTGTAACAGCACCTTCTTGTCCGACAATTCTTTTGTGTAGGAATTTCTCAAGCTTCATCAGTCTCTCGCTATCAGTCTTAACAAGTTTAGTCGCAGGAATACCTGTCATTTTCCCTATTACATGAGCGATATCATCAGTCTCGATTTTGCCACGTAACTCTTTCGGAACTTTGACCTGGCGAACAGATTCCATCTCTTTGATAAGTTTGATTTCGTCTGAACGAAGCTCGGCAGCTTTTTCATAATCTTGCCTAGAAACACACTCCTCTTTTTGTTTGATAACTTTGTCGAGCTTCTTCTGGAATTTTTTAATTTCGCTAGTGTCAGATTTAGTTTTCATACCCTTTAAAGAAGCAGCTTCATCGATTAGATCAATAGCTTTATCAGGTAAGAAGCGATCATTTATGTATCTCTTTGATAAAGAAACAGCTGAATCAATAGCTTCATCAGTAATTACAAGATTGTGATGATCCTCAAAAGAAGGACGAATGCCTTTCAAAATAGCAACGCAATCCTCCTCAGAAGGCTCATCTACTTGAATAGGTTGAAAACGGCGCTCAAGAGCAGCATCCTTCTCAACATTCTTGCGATACTCAGAGATAGTTGTAGCACCAATCATCTGCAGCTTGCCACGAGATAGAGCAGGTTTGAGGATATTTGCCGCATCAAGACTACCTTCAGCAGATCCAGCTCCAACAACTGTATGAAGCTCGTCTATAAATAGAATCACATTCTTAACCGACATCGCCTCGTCAACAATTTGTTTGAATCTCTCTTCAAACTCACCACGATACTTAGTACCGGCAACAACAGAAGACATCTGCAAAGAGAGAAGTCTTTTGTCTAACATATTTGGTGGCACTTCTTCATTAACGATAGCTTGAGCAAGACCTTCAACAACGGCGGTTTTACCAACACCAGGCTCGCAAATAATTACAGGGTTATTCTTGGTCTTACGCTGTAAGATGCTAATGGCGCGCTCGATCTCCATACTGCGTCCAATAATAGGATCCATCTCTCCTTTGCGGAACTCTTCTGTTAGGTCTGTTGTAAAATAGTCCAAAGCCGGTGTCTTAGAACCACCTTTTTTCTTTTTATAAGGAGCTTCTTTCTGTTGTCCTACCATTACATTTTGGAGTCCTCCAAGTAGCATCTCCAAAGGATTACCTCCTTGTCCAGGCATGCCCATAGCTCCACTTCCTCCTTTTATAGTCTCAAAAGCGGTAAGAAGCTCATTTTTAACATCTTCAGGGTTAATCTTCATATTCTCTAGAATAACTGTAGCCGCCGTATTTTCCTGAGAAACAAGCGAATAAAGCAAATGCTCAGTTCCTACAAACATATGTCCGAATTCAGCCGCAAACTTAACAGCATCTTCGATAGCTTTTTTAGAAAAGCCACTAAGCGAAATACCTCCAGGACCTTTGACTCCGCCACCTTTAGCGACTTTCTTAGTACGTCCAACAGTTTTGAGGACAAGATTAACATTCTCAAGAGAAACACCGAAGTTCATAAGAACTGCAGCACCAAGAGAGTTGGTCTGGCTGAGAATACCCATAAGGATATGCTCAGTACCTGTATATTCGCTCTTCATGTCTTTCGAAACTTCCTGAGCCACAACAAGAGCTTGCTTAGCTTCCTTTGTGAACTTGTCGAATTTATTCGTGTCAGCCATTTTTATTTATTTGTTAAATATTTATCTTATGAATTATACCATTTTTTCAGGAGGGGATCACGTATATAGGTTTGCATGAAACAGGGGAATGGTGTGTAGTTTAAATAGTTAGCACTCGCAATTGTAGAGCGCTAATTCGACGGAGTCAAACGAATAACAATAACAGATGGGTAGACCAGCGCAGGGTTATGTGTTATAATATAAAAAGACAATAATTCAAAAAGAATATGACAGCAGAGCCATTACGACCTAAATGGCTTGAAGAAATCCAAGCTCAGATAGAAGAAACATTGCCTATAGGGCAGATGCTAGACATAGATTCTCCTCCAGAAGAGGTTGTAGAATGGCTGTCGGGCATACTAGTACAGTATTTTGATAATGAAATTAGACCTGGGCTAGAGTCGGCCAGGCTAACACAAGGACATCAGCATACAGATGAAAGAAGTCATGTTTTTGGAGAGCCAGGTTATTATTCTGATATTAGGAATGCTTTTAGTAGTCTATTTAAAGGAGGAATGAGAGAAAGAGACAAAAATCCACAAGAGTGCAAGATTACGATCAGAGGCGTAAAAGATTCAGCAGAAGGTGTCGCGAACTGTCTTGCAGCTATAGAATTCGATATAGGAATATATGCAGGTGCAAGAAGACTCAAGGATGGCGACCCAGGTTGGTATCCAATTACATTTAATCTTGTACTAGTGCAGTTCAAGAAAGGCTATGATATATACAAAATCCTTCTAAAATCAAACAACAAAGGCAAGAAAGCAGCTCGTTCTTTGGCCAGAATGAGTCGAGATTTTTCTCGGGCAATGGCTAGTGCATTAGAGATGAAGGGAATTGCTAATCCATTGCAAGGAGGTGCTGCAGATGGTAATCGACCTAGTCGGAGGAAATAAACCGCCACATTTTATCAGTCCCAACCTTAATTCCAATCCTCGGAGTCTCTTTGATTGAGGATGGTCTTTCGCCACGATCTTCAATATAAAAATCACCTCCATTACACAAATCGAGTCCATCATGCTCCCTGGTAATCCCGAACTCTCTACACAACTTCCCAGGACCATCAGTTTTCCCTTCAACATCATCGGAAACAACTCCTCGAATCAAAACTGCGGCAGGGAACCCTTCTTGCTCAGTAACGAAATTCAAACAGTAGTACATCCCATAAATAAAATAAACATAAGCATGCCCAGCAGGGCCAAACATTACGCGATTCCTCTCAGTCATTCCGCGCGTCGCATGACAAGCTGGATCATCTTTTCCAATATAAGCTTCGACCTCTGTAATGCGCCCAGACTTACCTTCGAATATCATATATTTGCCAAGAAGATCTCGAGCGACCTCGAGAGTAGGTCTCTTAAAAAAATCACGCGTAAGTCTCATATTGATTTAGCTTGTAGCTTGTAGGAGGTAGCTTGTAGTTATTATTACTCCTAAATTTTAATAACTACTCTCGAATATATCAGCAGAGATCATAGTTATTCGAGCTCGTACATGTTAGAGCGAGAATAACAGGAGGCGATGCCATATTCGAAGTAGTTCATTAAAACTTTAATCTACAATACTCCCAGCCATATCCACAATAATATCGTAATAATCACTTGTTCCCTCAAGATAGTAAGACGAACTATCGTCTCTCTCTACATAAACACCATGGACATCACCACTACTGATAGTTTTTCCAGTCTTCCCATTAGCTAAATCAATAGAAGACCCACTAGAAACATCTATGCTGAAATCCAGAACATCAAGCCCAATCAACTCTTCTCCTTCAGAAGTATCACTAAAACTATAATGCCCACCACCACCGCTGTAGTACCAGCTAGAAGGATATTGAATAGTAAATTCGTAAGGCAAACTCTCGAAATAATAATAACCTTCCATAATCTCAATAGCTGTACTGGAGCCAGCCTCAATCAGAGATTTAGGCATCCCAGAAGCTTCATCCTCGCCAGATACAAGCTCCCAATCTGTATATTCGCCAGGCTCAAAAGTCGCCAAAACCTCATAATCAAACCCTGGTCCAACACCATATTTCAATAAAACACGTCCTTCTTCCGCACCATCAACATAATTCACATAAACATAATAAGGATCAACGAACTCATATAGAGAAACTCCATCAGCTCCAGACACAATGTCACCTATACTAGATTCAATGTAAGAAATAGCTTCGTCATAACTAGGCGAATCTTCTGTCTCGTCAACGTCTTCTTCATCATCTTCATCTTCTGTGTCTTTATCATCTTCGTCATCGCTATCCTCTCCTTCTCCATCAAGAGGTATTACCTTGAACGTATAAAGAGCATCGTAGAATAGATTTCGGAAATAAGTCCGGTTATCTATATCAAAATTATAGTGAGAAATCTCATAAACAGTGTCACCAGTACGGTAAACGTAATAAGTCTCAACATCTTCTAGCTCAGAGACAACTTTCAGGCTCGGGAGAGCATCTTCTCCAACACTGCTAGCAACAGCAATTTCAGCAGTAGCAGGGGAGTATTCGATTAGCCAATCAGCCAATTCCATCTCAGCTTCCATAACAAAAACCTTAACGACAAAATAATCGTTCTCAATCTCTGGAGTATCTAATTCCATCTTTTCTTCGTCAGTCTCTGCCTCTTCTGCCTCCATCAAAGGCAATGTGAACAGTGCATAACCTTCATCATCCTCGACCTCCCAATTACTCATAACAGTCCAAGAAAATCCTAAATCTTGGTTGGAATAGGTTTCCTCAGTAATCTCCTCCTCTTCGTCTTCAACCTCCTCTACGGCAGTAATCTCCATAATATTTACAACATCTTTGCCTTTTTCACTGGCTTCGGTCACCTCGCCACTAATTTCAATTTTGTTACCGAGATATCCCTCGTCATCGAGATCATAAGTGTCGCTATAAACGTACAAAATGTCGCCATCCTCAGTTTGAAGGATATGAGTAGCATTCTTGCTAACCTTGATTCCACCAAGAGATTTAAGAACACCGGTATACTCTTCGTATGAAATCTCCTCAACTACCTCTTCTCCGCCAAAACATCCATTAAAAGGCAAGATGAGCAGCGAAATGAGCAGTACAAAAGCAATTTTTTTCATGATAATAGTTAGGATTATAGGATTATAGAAGCGTTGTTTGACCTTCTGGTGCAGTCAGCCCGAGGTGCTTGTAAGCGCGATCTGTAATCATGCGACCTCGCGGAGTCCTTTCCAAAAAGCCGAGTTGAAGCAAATAAGGTTCATAAATATCTTCGACAGTATTTTGCTCCTCATTAGTAGCGGCTGCAATAGTATTTAAACCTACAGGACCACCACGGAACTTATCAGCGATGGTCTCAAGTATCTGCCTATCTGTGTTGTCGAGTCCTAGTTCGTCTACACCAAGCGCATCCAAAGCTTTTTCAACGATCTTAAGATCAATAGAATCATCATCTCCATAAACTGTTGCAAAATCACGAACTCGTTTAAGAAGTCGATTCGCAATTCTAGGTGTTCGCCTAGAAGACTTAGCAAGGCGAACGCAAGCATCTTGATTTATTTTTAAACCAAATATCGAAGCCGATCTATCTATAATCTCCTCAATCTCAGCCTCCTTATAAAACTCAAGCTTAATAAGATTCCCAAACCTGTCACGAAGAGGTGATGAGAGCATACTTAGCTTAGTTGTTGCACCCACAAGCGTGAACTTCGGCAAGCTTAGCCTCATCGAACGTGCAGCAGGACCTTTGCCAATAACTATATCAAGACAGAAATCTTCCATCGCACTATAAAGGATCTCCTCAACAGGAGCCTTCAATCGATGAATCTCATCAATGAACAGAATGTCATTAGGCTTGAGATTCGTAAGAATTGCCGCTAAATCACCTTGTTTCTCAAGAGCAGGGCCGGCAGTCGTCTTAATATTTACATTCATCTCTTTCGCCAAAATATTCGCCAGAGTGGTTTTCCCAAGACCCGGAGGACCATGGAAAAGAACATGCTCAAGTGCATCGCCGCGCTTTTTGGCCGCCTCTATGAATACAGAAAGATTCTTTTTAACCTCAGATTGACCGACATATTCACCCATAGTTTTTGGCCTGAGTGAAAACTCATTCTTGTCTGGTTCATCAGTTGTACTAGAAGCGACTATGCGCTCATCTTGTTTTTGAGATTTTTTTGAAACTATCGCCATTAGTAGTGGTAGTACGTAGTTGTAGTTTGTAGTAGATGGAGTTGCGCTTTGCGCAACAGAACTTAATACTTATATCTTATGCCTTACAACTTCCAAAATACCGCAAAACCACGTAAAATTCCACAAGATGAACAAAAAATCTTTCTTCAAAATAGTAGATATCATAGGCGTGCTAATAGGAGTCATTGTGCTTACTTTGTTGACGCAAATAATAGTCAGCAACATTCCGTATTTCGCAGATACTAGCGATGAAGAGATAGGAGGGATGGCATTTGCACTAATATACCTGATACAAACGGCAATATTCCTGCTACCACTATTTGTAGTAATGAAAATCAGAGGAGTCAGAATCAAAGAGTTTGGTTTTGTAAAAATCGGATGGAAACAAATCCTAAAAATAGCCGGATTAGGCTATCTGGCATACATATCAATCATGCTTGTGATTGTTCAAATAATGCTCTCATACAACGTTGAAATCCCTGGATTTGGACAACAAGAATCACATATGAGTTTCTTAGGAGAAGGAGCAGGAGTAATAGTCGTCATCATGATAATTACGCTAGTAGCTCCGATCTTAGAAGAAATCTTTTTCAGAGGATTTGTATTCCAAACGATGGCAGGGAAATGGCCAAAGTGGTTAGCGTTTGTTATCTCAGCAGCAATTTTCGCCAGTATTCACCTAGAATTCCAAGTTTTTATGCCACTATTTTTACTAGGATTAATACTCAATTGGATGTTTTTTAAAAGCAAAAGCCTATATCCGGGAATTTTCTTCCACATTGTGAATAACAGCATCGCAATAAGTCTCGAATATTACATATTTTTACACCCGGAAGTATTGGAGATGTACGAGGCGACGATCAAGTTGATTTAATCGGAAAGAAATCATAGAATGCTGCCGAAGAAAATGGTAAAATAATAGAGAAAACCACGCCCGAGTAGCTCAGTGGATAGAGCAGCGCCCTTCTAAGGCGAAGGTCACAGGTTCGAATCCTGTCTCGGGTACCATGTTAGTAGTGAGCTCGACGGTCCGAAGCAAAGTCGAAACCGCACTTTCGACGTAGCGCAGGAGGATTCTCAAGAAAAATGCTTTACGAGTCGTAAGATGAGTGAACATTTTTCGTAGAGAATCAAGCCGAGCCCTATTGCAAAGTAGTCATTTTGCAGTTAAGTATTGACGGCGCTCCAAACCTGTGATATAGTTTTAACCACAATAAAATAGTTAAAAAAGCAAATCAAAAAAATGCACTTCTCAGTTAAAGAAATCAACGGTAAAAAGTACAACTACGTTTCGGATACAATTTACGTCGCGAAAAGCAAAAGTAAGACAAAAAATAAATCATTAGGCAGAATTGATAGTGCATTAGATGAAAAGGAGCTCAAGCTAATGGAGTTCGAAAATAATATCATTAAAGAAGAGGTGGAAGAGAGAAAAAAGTATTGGAAGTCGAAAATGAAAAACAAACTAATATTCGAGGTTGAGAATTTTGAATCAATAGAAAATTTAAGAGGTAGTTTATATAGGGGGAAAGAATCGTTGTCAGAATTCGGACAATTTGGATTGGAATCGGCGTTTAAAACAGATTTTATATACAATTCAAATAAACTTGAAGGAAGTCGCGTACCTAGGAAAACAATTGAAGAGGCTATTCGCAAAGGTGGAAGGTCAAATGCAGAAGTAAAAAACAGTTTAGATGCACTTGCTTATACGAAAGATGCCAAAAATCTTTTTGCAGTACGTAATATTGTCAATCTCCACAAAGTATTACTCGGTCATGAGCCTTCAAAACATGGGATTAGGAAAGAATCAATTGTAGTTGGCAATTTTGCAACTTTGGAATTCAAAAAAATCCCTAAAGCGCTAAAAGACCTTCTAGGATGGTTCAATAAGATGAATCATAAAATGTATCCACCAGAATTAGCATTCGAATTTTATTATAGATTCGAAAGGATACATCCTTTTAAAGATGGGAATGGAAGGATCGGCAGGTTGCTTATGAATAATATTTTAAAACAGCATCGTTATCATCCAATCATCATATGGGATAACAATCGAGAAGCTCACATGAATGCATTTGCAAAAGCTATAGATGGATCTAGTAATAAGTATTTCAGGTTTATGGCGGAGCAAATGAAAATTACTTATGATATTTATTCAAAAAAAATAAAAAAAGCACGCGAAATAGAGAAGAATATAGCAGATACGTTTTTTACACCTTCAAGATAGTACGCTGCCCCATAAGCCAAGTTCTAATTACCTCAAGCTTGGGGTATCACTTCACTACTGTACAAACATCTATTCCTGGTGTATATTTCGCGACTCTAATTTTATTCGAGATGAAAATGCGTTTGCTAGACAAAAGACAGCGAAGAATGGGGTTACTTATGCTCGCTATGGCGATGTTTTTGAAGAGCGACCAGCCTCAAGAAATGCCACAGCCAACGATTGAAAGGCCTCAATTTGTTTTGGATGAGGTAAGCGCTCAAAGAACAACACCAAGGGGAGAAGTCATTGAAGGCGCAATAGGAACAGCAAAATTTGTAACCGCTGCAGCATTAAATGACCCAAATAGGTCAGCAATATACACAGGATTCGAAATGTTTATGGGAGAAGCACTACCAAATACAGACTCCAAGGAAGCTAGAGAAGCAAGAGAAAGAAGTTATGCAGCTATTATGTATGGCATGACAGCTAACGATGTTCTAGAAAGGGTGCCTCATCTAGAAAAAGAAGGGGGGTTTGAAAAAGAAACAGAAGATGTAAGAAAAATATATGCAGAAATGAAAGAAAATTTAATACAGATACTAAGAGATCAAAATAGGGAAGACTTAATACCTTTTGTTGATGAATTCGAACATGAATGCAAAGTCCTGTTGGAAGCAACTCAAGGGCTAGAAGGAGCAACCTTTGATTTCGCTATTGAGCAAAAGGAAATAGCAAACATTATTTTTGAACACTTATCTGCAGCCTTGATACTTGGCAATAATCCTATGGCAGTTGATATTGGACACGAAGTACAATCTTACGAAGATTTAAGAACTAAATATGCTTTATATCTAAACCCGCCAACAGAACTAACAAGAGTTCAAAGAGGTCTGCTTGCCATGCATTATTTGGCAATGCATGCGCAGGCTTGGGATGATAACGCAGGAAAATATGCAGACACAAGATTTGGTATCTTGAATCCAGCAACTCAAATGCTTGCAGAAGGCAAATCACCAGAAGAAATAGAATGGACTATGGGCGAATTGGCTGAGAACTATAGGTTGCAGACAGAAGCACTTAACGTGCATCCCCTTATATCAACAATAATTGGAGACGGCATAAAAGGAGTAATGCCCTTGGCCGATGATGCATATAGAGTTGGATGGAATAGGCGCGATAACCCTCTTCAAGCAATGCGCATTGCCATGGCTGACAGAGGATATTACGATCCGCTCTAATCCTCATACCTCCCGCTCATAAGATTGAGTTTGATATAAATAAGTTCAGTAAAAGTTTTTAGCGCATCACGAACTGGACGAAGCCTAGTATCTACGGAGTTAAACCAGCTTACTGGAACCTCGACGACCTTATATTCAAGAAGTTGAGCGATAGCGATCATCTCCATATCAAATCCCCATCTCTTAACTTTCTGACGATGGAATATTTGCTTAGCAACAGGATTACGAAATAGCTTGAATCCACATTGAGTGTCCTTGATATCACTGACCAAAAATACTCGAATTAACAGATTGCCGATCCTCCCAAGCATAACACGGAAGAAAGGCTGTTTAACCTCAACATGGCTGTCTCTAAGATACCTGGATCCTATAGCAATATCATAGCCGCCAGTTATAGCCTCGTATAGGTTGGTATGTTCTTCGATAGGTGTGGAGTTGTCAGCATCTGTAAAAAGAATATATCGACCTAAAGCAGCTTCAACACCTACCCGGACAGCATTTCCTTTGCCAGCATTCTTCTCGAGTCTAATAACAGCCAAATTAGGAATCTTAGCTTGTTTAGACATAACAATCTCAGAAGTATTATCACTGCTCCCATCATCGACAACTATTATTTCGGCATCAATGTTTTGCTCTTCTATAAAATCATGAACAGCAAGCAGCGTGCCCTTGATGCGGCTCTTCTCATTATAAGCTGGAATAATTATCGAAAGTTCATATTCATAACTTTCAAGTAACCTCAAAACCACTTCTTTAACTGAAAAAGTCCAATATTTATTTGCAAGAAAATTCCAAGTAAGAACTACACCGGAAGTAATAAGCTTCGCATAAATATACCAAATCGCAAACATCTCAACCTGAACATACATCAAGAAATCAGTAAGGATCAGCCCCACAACAGACACAATCAAGAATTTAATAAAAAGCTTCTTGTAATTCTTAGAACTATTACCGAATGTCCAGATTTTGTTTAGGACGAAATTATTTATAACAGCTAGAAGAAAAGCAAGCGTCGTAGCAATCAGTAGAGGCATCTTCATATATTCGATGAATATATAAAGCGAACCGACATCAACAAGCGTACCAATAACGCCAACTACGCAATACCTAACAAAAAGCTTAAATTGACTGAGGTGATTTTTTGCAGAAGACCAAAGAGACATTAATAGGTGATTTTATATATATACACGTCGTTTTGTTCAAATACTTGCTCGAAGTTCTCTGGATGTTCCTGTGCCCACTCAAACTCCCAACTGTATACTCCTTCAGTTCCATAAGGCGTAATCATTATATAGTTTTTCTCCTTTGCCGCTAGATTGCTCATCCAGTTATCAAAATCAGGATCCCTCCGAATCGACTCAGTGCTGTCCTTATAATCGCCATATCGACATCCCAAACATTCATTAATATTGATGTAATCTACCTCTCTTTGAAGCTCTCTACCATACAGATGATAGTGAAAATTAAACCCAGTAAAAGCGATATTTGCATCTATCGCATTATCATTAAACCATTCTGAAGCTTGAACGATGTCGTAGATGATTTTTATACTAGTCGGAACATCGTAATACCAAGCTTCTTCAAACCTATATCTGAGATCCTCGCGATATGCCAAAGTTTTCTTGATGAAGATAGGGGATATGCACGAAACAGTAACTACGCAAAGCAAAGCAGCAGCTATGTATTTCTTCTTAGCGTTAGCTATGAGAGGTATGCAGTAGGTAAAACAAATTAGTGCCGTCAGTAACAGCAAGTACACGGCAAAATATTTCCAGTATTCATAAACAAGAGCATAATCAAGCATAAGCCTATCATTCAAAATTACTTCCGGATCTGGATAGATAACAAGCGCGATGAAGTTGTAAGCAATCACCAAAAAAGTAGAGAAATAAAACACATCCCGAAGAGGCTTGATCTTAGAAACAATAAATCCACTCGCAAAACATCCTATGATAAGAAACATCATCGCATACCGCACATTCGGGATTAAATTTACGTGTGTATACGGCGCCTTCCAGTAGAAGTAAAAATAAAACACAGCAAGCCCTATAAGAGCGACCGAAAACAACGTGTTAAACAAATGAACTTTGTAAGACTTGGTCGTAAAAATTTTGAATAAAGAAAAAATCAAAAATGCGATAGTAGCCAAGAAAGCACCTATAAACAAAATAGTTGACCCTCCAGTCATAAGCCAAAATCCATCAAAGAACTCTTCTTTGAAAGTCTCCCAGGAATTCACATTCGCCAAAAGAGAATAACTGAGAACACGCTCAGTAATACCGTAATATCCTCCAAAAATTTTGATACCAAAAGCCTCAACTTCAACAGGAAAAATAGGGTTGCCAACCTCAATCCAGTTCCTGATATACCAGAAACCACCACCAATTATTGAACCTATACCAGAGTACGCAAAGACCTTGCAGAGGTGCTTTTTATCTTTCCAAAATTTAACAAGTGCAATGATGGCAAGAGCAAAAAACAGAGGCAATACATAAGGAGCACCTAGATATTTCGTGCCAACAAACAAGCCTGTAGAAATCCCAAAGAGAGCAGCATCACTCAGCTTACTAGATTTCCAAAACTCTTGTAAGAAATATATGCTCGTAACAAAAGTTAATGTAAAAAACAGATCAACCAAAGGTACGCCCATTTGGCGAAAGGTCTGAGGCATATAGATAAAAATCGCAGCACACAAAAGCGCAATTTTCGGTTTGATTTTGAAATTAATACACGTAGCGTAAATAGCTAATATGAGGAGCGGAAATATAGGGAAATTAAGCAGATTAACAAAATAGTCTCTGCCAAACGGCAAAAACACCCACAAATCAAAAAGCTCAAAGTTGCTAGGGTAATATCCAAGTGGACCAGCAAAAGCACTGTAGTAAATATCCATCAAATTCCCTGTTTTGAGCCATTCAACTACAAAAGGTAGGTGATAAGATACATTATCGTACTCAATAGGTATCTGGAATAGGGCATTAAAATACCTAAGAATAAAAACTCCCAAAAAAGGCGTAAATATCGCTAAAAAGGTAAACGTATCTAGCTTTGGTGGAGGAGGGAATGTTGTTTTTTTAACAACCTTTCTCCCAAGCAACGCAGCTACTACTCCAAACACAATTAAATTAATGACCCAGACGCTTTGATAATTAAGAACGCCAAATATCCCAAGCAAAATTTGAGACAAAAAGACCTGAAGAGTCGATAATGAAAAAACATACAAAACTAATTTTGTCCAATTCTCAAGCTTAAACCCCAAAAGAGATATGGATGCTATAGTCGCGGTCGCTAATACAATGAGATTAAGGACCACAAAACTTATTAGGATCCAAATGTAATTGTCTGAAATCATACTTCGATTTTTTTACTCTAAGTTCAGAAATAAGCTTGCTTACGGCAAAGCAATAAGACGCAAATTATTAGTAACTATAACTGTCTACCAAAGTCCCGTCGGCATCGTATAAATAAACAGTTTCGCCATCGTTATTCCATATAGCACTGCCAGACTCGAAACTCAATTCTCCTTGATTAGTATAGACCATCGCACTTTCACCTGCAGCTAATTCGTATTCAGAAAAAGTAAAAACCTCATCTCCACTCGACCCCATAATATAGTAGCCAGTAAGGTCGACAGCCTCATCAGTACCATTCATTATTTCAACATACTCATCAGACTCAACATCTGCAACGTCACCATCATAGAAAACATAATTAATATAAACAGAACTTGTATCTACACCCCAAAGCCCAGCTTCATTAAGCCTATAAAGCACCAATATAACATCCTCTCTCAAAATCTCATCTGCAGGCCCAAATTCACCGCCCTCTGTTACATCAAGAAGCCCATTGTCATAAGCATAATAAGCATAAACTCTGAACCAATCAGTGGATTCATCGACAGCTATGTCAGAGAACAGTTCGCGATCAGTATCGACCTCAGTCAGATCAACACCAGCTGTTTCAAGAACTATCTTAAGCATTTCAACTTTATTGACTGTTTGTGCGGGATAAAAATTGCCATCTGAATAGCCGGCAACAATTCCTTCGCGGGTTGCAGCCATTATATAAGGCGTATACCACTCTCCGTCAGCAACATCATCATAAGTTGATTCGCTGTCGTCAGTTTCAATCAAGAAAGCTTCGATGAGAACTTTGGTTGTTTCAGCTCTATTGATAGCTTCGGCAGGGGCTAGCTCGCCAGTCTCGTCACTACCTGTGAAAATACTGTTATCTTGATTCCATGCAATGGCACTACATTGTTCCTCTGTGAAGTCGGCAGAATCAACATCAGGAAAATCTCCGCAAGAAACTTCGTCGGTTTCGCCATCATCTGTGTCGTCGGTTGATGCATCAGAATCATCACTAGAATCATCGGTTGCATCAGTGTCGTTGCTAGAGTCATCTGTGGAATCATCGTCGGTAGAGCTATCATCGGTATCGTCGCTAGAATCATCGTCAGTTGCATCGTCCTCTGATCCATCATCATCGGTGGTATCATCATCCCCGCTATCGGCTTCCTCAGCAACATATTCGTAAGCCCCAATGTCATAACCAGAATCTTGAGGTCTAGTAATGCCTTCAATATCATAATTGATTCCAACGCTACTCAAATCTTCGCCAGCATCAATCAAAGGGCTCGAAGATGACAATGTGAAATCATCATTATCTACATCAGTTAGATAAGGATTTGTGGATAGATTATTATCCCCCAAAAGGCTAGGAGCTTTGTAACTTACATATGTGTAAGCATCGTGAGGACTGTTGATATAAAAACCATTGTAATCTACAACACCATCTTGAAGAACAGTATGCATATAAAAACCACCGCCGTCGTAATCTCCATTGGTATCATTGGCTTCATTATCGTAGAACAGGTTGTTTTTCACGATAAGAGTAGAGGAGTCTCCATATACATACAAAGCACCTCCGTGGCCACCAGCAGTGTTTTGAGCAAATGTATTGTTGTAAACCACTGGATAAGCTTCAAAACCTGCATAAATCGCGCCGCCTCCTTGGCTCGAAGAGTTGTCGTAAAACAAATTGTTCGTGATTATTAAATCACCGACATCTCCCAGGTATGATGCAGCAATGGCACCTCCATATATAGACCTGTTAGAATAAAACTCAGAAGAATCGATAGTGCTGTCAGCAGTAATATTATAAAAACTTATAGCGCCACCGGAATTTGTGCCATCTTGAGAATGGAAAATGCAGTTAGATATATTGAGAGAAGAAGTATAAACATAAATACCAGCTCCTTGAGAGCCTCGACCGTTAATAACACTCACCCCTGACAGTTCAGAAGTCCCAGATTCGGCATTTTTAAAATAAAAAGCACGTCCAGCATAATTAGCATCAATAATTACCGCAGAAGGATCATCAACGTTACCAGTAATAACCACGTATTTTTCTTCAATATCTATGTTTTCTTGGTAAGTACCATCACCTAGTTGAATAGATCCTCCATCTTCTGAGCTATCAACAGCATCTTGAATTGTTTCACATTCGCCTGAACCGTCAGCGAGAACAGTAAGAATGCCATCAGCATCAGTATCACTACAAATAGCGCTAGCACTGCTGCTAACAGGACTTGCTCTAAAAGCAAAAATCGCTATTAGAATAACTAATAAGACAAAAAATATGACCTTTTTGTTTTTCATACTATGTTTGTTTTAAGGAGCTAAATTGAGGACTCTCTGAGGAATATAGCATCGTCACGAAATTTTATCCATTTTTAGCGAAACTTACGAAGAGCGACGAAGTCGTATCAGATCACGATACGATAAGGAGTTCTAAGTAAGTTGCAGCAAAAATAGTAAAATTGCAGTAGATATTATATTTTTCAGAGAGTCCTTTATTCCATACTAAGAAGAACGGAATATTCATCTGCCCCATTATACGACATAGCTAGCAGTCGATAAATAGTTTCTGCAACTTCGCCACGAGTCATATCATGACCAGGATCGAAAGTGTCTCCATCAACAGGAGTTAAATTGGTTTCTTTTGCATGATTAGCATAAGCGGCAAACCAAGCCAAATTATCTACATCTTCATAAGGATCGCCTATTACAACAGGGTCCACGCTAATATCAGCTGCATTAAGCAGTATCTTAATAAGCTCAACCTTGTTAACTGGATCAGCAGGACGGAAAGTGCCATCAGGATAACCATCAACGATCTCCAGGCTTTTAGCAGTAGCAACATAATCTGTGTACCACTGATTGTCTTCTACGTCGGAGAATGTCAGTTTAGATCCATCAGAAAGCTCAGTATCAAGAGCTTCAAAAATCATCTTAAGAGCTTCAACTCTAGAAACAGTTTGATCTGTTCTAAACGTTCCATCGGGATATCCGCTAATAACATCAGTATCTCTCAAATACTTAATAGCAGTGTAGTAGACATCATCGTCATCAACATCATCAAACAAAACACCTCTAATCATGCTGCTGAACCCTACGATGCCTCCATTTCTAGCTTTGATAATTGCGTCATCAGAAGAAGTCGCCGTGAATTCGACAGTTGCAACACCATATTCAAAATCTCCTTTATAAAGTTCGGAAGGCTCAAAATATCCATACCCAGAAGTAAGTATTAGCTCTACATCACCATTAACGTTGTAAGAAGGCGTAAAATTGCCATCAACATCAACAGCTTTTATTGTAATAGTCTCAGGAATACCAATAACAAACGATCCATCATGCTCAATTTCAAACCCACTAGCAGCCTTGAGCTGATCGATTACAGATATACTTGTACTAGTCTCGTAATCTTCGAATTCAAATGAAAGCTCAGTCTCACCTTCAACATCAGGCGAGAAAACAAATTGATAGTATCCATTAGAAAAATCATCAGCTTCGATATGATCCACACTCAAATCGCCAACAGAATCATCACTAAGTACTAGGTCTATACTACCGGCGAATTCAGGATTCGACACACGATCTCCGTCTTCATCAAGAAGATAAATATAAACACTTAGATTATTATTCAAAAGCACATAGCCATCATTATCAACATCAATCTCAGCGAAATCTCGCGTATCTCCAGTAGGATCTGATTCAACAACGACAGTTGCTTCTTCAACGGGTTCATCTTCAGATTCATCCTCTGTAGTAGTAGTAGATTCGTACGTATAAGTAATAATGTCTTCAGTCGTAACAGCTTCACTCTCTTCCTCATCCTCTTCCTCTGCAATTTCTGCGTAATCAGCGTCATAATCCATATACTTATTCACATATCCCATTGGGTTTTCTGTATAAGCTTCAAGATTTTCTATGCCAAGACCTGCATTTACAGCATCCCAAAAATCATAACCAAGAGCGCTGTATTCAGCATAAGTAAAAGGCCAATAAGGATGCCAAGGAGCATCAGCATTATCTAGCTGAAAGTGCAGGTGATTAGTCGTAGCTGTGCCAGTATCTCCCACACGTCCAATCATTTGACCTTTTTCTACAACGTCACCTTCGGAAACGAGAATATCGGATAAATGTGAATAACTGGAGAACAAATCAACAGTGTAATCCTCATTTGATGGACTAGGAACATCATAATGACCGATTACGATATGATTCCCAAAACCACTCGAACTATAAGAAGATTCTTCAACAACACCATTAGCAATCGCATAAACAGGTGTGCCTTCTAAAGTTTTGATATCAACAGCAGGATGGCTTCCAGCTCCTTCAATATGATCATATTCATAATTACCAGCATAAACCACAGAATACGTAATTTGAGCATTTACGATCTCATTATAAGTATCTGAACCCCAAGAATATCCATCATAAGAGGCGGTCAATATATCCGTGTCGTATTCAGGGATCTCAATAAGATCGTCGCACTCAGAATAACTTATGCTTTGATCAGATAAATACACCCAGTTAGGAACATATTGAATCGGCGATACAGTGCCGTCAAAAGCCGCATGCTCAGGTGTATCAGTAACACTAGCCTTCATGTAGTCGGCATATTGAACAGTCAGAACAGAAGTAAGCATAAACCCCATAATCAGAAGCCAATGCAAGAGGTGATTTTGCTTTTTATGAGCCATTTGTATTTAGTTTTAGAAATCTTTAAATTATACCAGAAAAAAGCTACAAAATCAATCCAGCTTAAGGTAGGCTAAGCCCATAGAAATATGAAGATTTTCAACTCTAACAGCTCGGAAGAAACCAAAAGCCTCGCACACACGTTGCGAGAAAAATTCGCACACCATAACCTGATCCTGTTATCTGGAGAACTAGGTAGCGGAAAAACGACATTCACAAAAGGACTTGCAGGACATCTCGGACTCGAAGAAAAGTTGATAAAAAGTCCAACATATACATTGATGCGAGAATATGATGATTTTCTTCACGTCGACTTGTACAGGCTAGACGAACCGGATCACCTGATAATAGAGCAAATAGATGCATTTGTTAGCAAAGGTGGTCTTGTTATAGTTGAATGGCCAGAAATAGCTATGAATCTATTTCCAAAGCCACATCTCCATATAACAATAAAAGGCGAAGGGAACGAGCGCACTTTCAACATAACCGAGAAATCATGAACTACGAAGAAGCCCAAGAACTAATCGAAGAATTTCACGTACCAAAACATATTAGAAGACATTGTGAGCAAGTTGCCAAAATATGTAAATTTCTCGGAGAGCGCATGCCAGGAGTCAATTTAGAGCTTTTAGAAAATGCGGCACTCTTACACGACCTAGTTCGCATATGCGATTTTACGGTGTGGAATCCGAGCAACATGCCGGACGAACACTCTAAGGAATCAAAGAAAAAATGGGAAGAAATACGCAAACAATACTTAGGTAAGCCACACGAGCAAGCTGTTTATGAGATTTTATCTGAGAGGGGAGAAAGGGAGCTCGCAAACCTAGTAAAAAGCCATAGATTTGCAAATATAATAGATGGAGAACTTAAAACATGGGAAGAAAAGATCCTGTACTACGCAGACAAACGGGTTGAAGGAGACGAAATAGTCCCGTTACAGCAGCGTCTCGAAAAAGGCAAAAAGCGCAACGCAATAACACCAGAACAAAAACGCATCTCTGATCTTGCAGTCCCAAAAATCCTCGCATTGGAAAAGGAGATTTGCGAAAAGGCGGGGATAGAACCGGAAGATATAAGATAGAATCAAATCACATTAATCTTTTGCCAAGAAAACATCAGTCTCGCGACCTTCCGCAACATAGATTTTTGTATCTATTCTGTCTTCAACGACTTCATTAATCATGCCTCGAGTCTTTGGTCCGGCAACACCAGCACCTTCATCATCCATGGTTTCAACAAGCCCCCATTTTTGTTGTAGCTTGAACACAGCGTGCTCGGTAACTTCCCCATAGTAGCCCGTAGGCTCGATCAAAAAGTAGCCAAGGTTTTGTAATTCAACTTGAAGCGCATAAACATCATCGCCACTATCTCCAAGAGATAGACTATTTGTGAAATAAACCGGATCTTCAGATAAATCGGTATACTCTTGAATCTTAGCCAATCCTTCACGCAAGAAATCGATTTGCTCAAGTTCCTTCTCTATTTCAACATCAGCAAGAGCCTCATCCATGCATCGTCTTGTACTTACTCCAAAATGTCCCGCTCCTAAATCCCATTCACTATCCAAGATGCCTTGATCGACCTGAAAGCCGAACACAGCCTCCCAAGTATCATCACCATAATAACCAGTTATTTCTTCGTTATAATAGCCCAATATTGCCAGATATTCTTGAAGCCTAACGATATCATCACTTTCTGTTCCGTACCATAAGTCACTAGAAAATAACTGAGGTGCGAGAATAACATTTTTAACTATCTTTTCAGCTTCAGTATAACCCTCAAGATAAACTTCTTCTGCGATAGTATCGTCGATACCATATACAGTAACCTCAACATCACGCTTACCCCAGTTAAGAGCACGTTCAAGACCTTCATCTCCGTAGCCCATCCAAACATCTAGGCGATCATAATTTTGATTACGCTCACCAGCATTAACAATCGCACCTCCGCGATCATGAACAGCCACCACACCAATACCTGGTATATACATCTTTGTGCCAAATTCATAATTACTAGGAGCAGCAATCATCCCAGGGTAAACAGGAGTGCCATCGGCACTGTTTACACCGCTTCCATTCATAGTAATCTCAGCCTCATAAGATCCCATATAATAATACTCCTGATCTGGAAGGGGAGAGTAATATGCGCTTATAGTAAAAGTCTGAGTATAAGGATAAGTGATCTCCTCAGCTATAGCAGTCTCAATAGGTTCTTGTATCGGCATCAATAAAAGCCCAGTCATCGCAACAACCTCAACCAGTAACGCTGAGACCAAAAATCTGAGGTACTTATTTTCTTTTATAATAGTATCCTTTTTCATGTTTTGCAGTGATTAGGAAATTCCTAACTTCTTGCGAATGTCGTCTGCTTGATTCTCCTCGCCTTTCGCAACTTCTCCTTCGATCTCTTTTTCGAAATTTGCCTCGAATTCATTAACTTCTTGGCTGTACTCCTCAAAAACTTTATTCATAGCTTCAGTGTCTTCTTTAAGATCAGACTGGATTCTCTCAGCTTGTTCATCTTCAAGAGATTTGATCTCTTCGTCGACAGCTTTGATCTCGTCTTCAGCGTCATCAGCAGATTCAGCAGCTTTGTTAGCTTCCAATTCAAGAAGCTCTTCGATAAGCCCTTTTAAATCAGAAGGAACTTCAGAATCCTCTGACAGTTCGCTAAGCTTGCTCAGAACCTCCTCCTTCTTGTCAGAAGGTATATAGATAGCATTTTCTAGAAGGTCTATTAGGTTTTCGATTGTAGTATCCATAGTTTGGTTGTTTATGCGGTTATGCTATTAGGAATTTTTCCAGAGAAATTAATTCCTTTAAAAGTTCCATCATCTTGCTCTTCAAACTCGCGATTGTCTCTTAATGTGACACCAGTAGCTTTGCCATCCTTATTGGTGTATAAAGCATCCATTTCTGAGCTCATCTTTCCACTATTTAAATCAATAGTAATTTTTTGAGCTCTTGGGGTGTACCATGTTTCTTTTTTTATGTCAGAGATGCCTGTTAGTGGGCCATTATATGATTTAACATCAGTCCTCTTTATCTTGGAAGCATTAGCCATTTCGGAATACAGAACCCTTAAAACTAGATTAGTTCCTCTCTTGTCTACATAAGCTTTCTGAGAAACATTTCTTGTGCTGACACTTCGGTTGCCCTCCTTGTCAACAGTAATACCAGTAATCATCGGATATTTAATGGTAACGATTTGATTTTCAGGAAGTTTTTCGAGAGTTTCCTTGTTGATATTATTCTCTTGGGTTTTGATATTCATAGCCTTATCCAGCTTTTGCATTTCGATATCTTTCTTGGTGAAGAGAGTTCCGTATAACTCGCGTAAGTTCTTCCTTTCTTCCTCGCTTATAGATTTGTCGCTGAAAGCCTTTTCAATCCGCTTAACAACTTCGCTGCGATCATCTACTCTTCCATAGGTCAATCTGTCTTCCGCTAATAATTGAGGAAATAAGCGGCGAAACTCAGTATCCTTAGAGAAAGCAGGAATTGAAAAAAGATATTTCTGAAAATTGCTTGATACTTCCAGTGATTTGTCGAATTTTTCTCTGTGATGTTCTTCGTAAGCTCTTTTAGCCTCACTTGTTTGTTCTTCAACACGGTCAATCGAGGCTTGCGCTCTCTCAAGCTCCTTAAACCTTTCAGGTTGTTTCTTTGAAAGCTTCTTGAACATACTTCTAGAGATACGCTTTCTAGCACGACTCCAGAACCTCTCAGACATATCAGGGTCACGTAAAGACGCAAGAAATGCATTATAATTCTCTGCTCTTGCCCTGTTTTCTCTAACTGCAGCATCTAAGTTAGACTTGCTTTTGCGTAACTCAGTAAGCTTCTGAGAGACCATGTGGACTTCTCCTTCGCCCCATTTGTTAACACGTCCTGCCAAAATACCTCTAATTGACTTAGACGCTTTAAGTCCGGCTTCTTTTAAATATGTTTCAGCCTTATCTTCATGGAATTTATGAACAATATTGTCAGCATGTTTAGAGCTAGCTGACTCTGAAATTTTTCCAACAAGCTTTGTTGCCCAGTCAACTTTCCCGTCGGTATTTTTTTCTATCTTATTTAGAAGCTCAGATACTTGATTGTCCAAATACTTTTCACCGTCCTCACGACTTCGTGCATCGATTTGGATATCAATACCATCATCAGTTGTTGTCTGTTCTAAACTTCCATCAGCGTCATCATCACTATCTTCCGCAGGCCCCCCTAGAGCCAGATAAACGAAACGATGATTTTTAAGGAAGTCATCTTTTTTACCTAAACGAAATAAATGCATTTTTTTGTTTTTAAATCCTAATATTATAGCAAAAAAACGCCTCTAGATCAATACCTAGAAGTCTGCAAAGCTAGAGATTAGCAAAGTTTTATTTTTGCTCGAAGCGACTCTGCAGGCTCAAAGAGCCGAAGCCCTGGCGGAGAGCAAAACATAAAACTTACTCATCAAACACCGCACCCAGCCTCCTAAAGATCTCTCTCTCAACGAAATCTTTGTCCCTTCCGAACTTGAGTCTAGACAATTGCTTAATCGCATCTCCGACTTCAGGGTCGCCCTCAACTAAATATGGATTTACAGGAACTATAGAGAACGGAATACTTGGCTGTGTGTCGATAGAGAGCTTCATTACAGCTTTGTATTTATCTATATTAATCAAATCTTGTTCCGAGAAAACAGGCGCCATTTCTTTGCCCATGAACTCAGCATCTTGGGCACCAATCTTATAAGACATTATTGTACCAACGTTACCAAATACCGCATCTTTCAAAGACACTTGTTTAGATCCTTTCTTAGCAGCACTGCCTTCTAGCTGCGCCAGATATTGGTGAGCGAGGTTCAAGCTGAGTTTATATTTTCTGGCCTCAGACAGAATAGACTCAATACTATCGGTAACATAGTTTTGGAACTCATCGATATATAGGAAGAAGGGTCTGCGAGCAGATTTATCCATATTTTGACGACGCATTGCAGCCATTTGTAATTTAGAAACGATAATCATACCAAGAAGCTTCGAGTTAAGCTCTCCAGTTTCACCTTTAGAAAGATTCATAAGTAGAATCTTTCCGTTATTCATCGCATCGGTAAAATCAAAGGCCGACTTAGACTGACCAATGATATTACGCATCATCCCATTTGTAACAAACGCACCAAACTTCGCAGCGAAGTACGGAATCATCTCCTGTTTCTCACGTGCACCGGTTTTGGCCATCTGATGAAGCCAGAACGACTTTACGATAGGGTTCTTAACGTGCTCAATTTTCAACTTCTGAAAAGCATCATCTGTAAACAGTCTCACGATATCAGTTAGAGATCCACCTTCGGGATCTGCCATCAACGTCAAACAACCATTACGGAAATAGTCCTGGATACGTGGACCGAAGATCTCTTCATCGAAGAGTTTGATCATAATATTCATCGCCTCAAGAGCAACATAATCCCTCTCTTCGTCAGAATTTGCTTCAAGTAAATTGATACCCAAAGGCCTCTCAAGATCGCCTGGGTTGAAATAAATCACATCATCAGCCCTTTCACGAGGGATAAAAGGTAAAATATCTTCAACAAGTTGGCCGTGGGGGTCAATGACGCATAGGCCTTGGCCATCCTTCAAGTCCTGACGAATCATAACTTGCAAAGTCGAGGACTTACCAGTACCCGTTTGTCCAATAATATAAAAGTGACGGAACCTGTCATCAGGCTTAACACGTACCTCTTTCTTGACTCCACGATAGATATTGTGCCCAAGAAGAAGACCTTCTTCAGGTAGGTTCTTAGGCGGAGGAGCAATCTTGTAATTTTGCCAATTGATAGCAGGGGACATGTTGTACTTAACATCAGGCAGGTGATACATGCTCATGAGCTCTTCAGGACTCATTACCATACGCCTGCGGAACAACCTTTGAGTCCAATTACGCCTAAAATGTCTATAAATAAAATTCTTTATAAGCCATTTGTCGCTGTGGTAGCGGGTATACATGAAAGCATTGTTGTCAGGACTTCCAAATTGGGAAAAAGCTCCTCTCAGAGTCTTGCAGAGACCATCTGCAGCTCTCATTGTAGGCGCTGATGTCACGATCCTAATGATAGTTTCATATCCAACCTGAGTATTCTTTTCTTCTATGGCCTTAATCTGTTCATCAGTTGTCGCCGTAGTGCGTCCTCCAGCTTGATCTGGCTTGGTCCCAAGATACTCGTCGGCTGGACCACGCATCATAAAATTAATCATAGCCCCCAGCCAAGTAAAAGGATTAAGCTTAGTTAACAAGCCTTGAGGCTTATCTTCCATAATGTCTTTTGCAATCTTGCGTCCACGCTTTTGCCAACCGTCTGACCTAGGCCTAATCATGAACTGAATTGCAGCACCCTCCTTCTTCTCAAGCTTAGACATGATGTTAGTCATGTTATTGAGAGGATCGGAGGTCATGTGTTGGTAAGTCCTGATAGGGTAGGCAGGGGTTTTGTGAAGTTTCATATAAGTACCAGTAGCCTTATTGCCTTCACGGAAGATATTGTAATCCTCAACCCGTTCGACATAAGAGTCTGGATAGAACGATGTTAACTGCTTTTCTACAAAAGTTGCTAATTTAGCAGGCACAACACAATAAAAATCAATAAGCCCATCTTTAACAACATACTCAAAAGACAAAAAGTCCTGCCCCTTAAAATAATCCACAAACTTGGAATTATGAATCCCATATAGAGATTCGAAAAATTGCTTCATTATTGCAGAAACCTCTTTGAAATCCTTCCCGCTTGAAAATTGATCTCGCTCTTTCTCGCGATCTTCCTTCGATTCTTTCTTAGGAGTCCGAATTAACAAAAAAACCATGTTATAACTGCGTCCAAGATTGAAGCGCCACCTAGTTAGCGCCACAACTCCGAAAAACAGAGCAGCTAACCCGATTAAAACAAGGATGGATATCCAAAAAGAGTTCATTTTTGTTTTATTTTCTTCTGTAAATTATACCACGGATCTAATTCTTAGGCAAAGACACTTTGATGTGCATTTCATCAACCTGCTCTTTAGGTAGCTCAGTTGGAGCTCCGGTCATCAAGTCTTTAGCTTTTTGGTCTTTAGGAAAAGCAATAACTTCGCGGATGTTAGGTTCGTCAGCAAGTAGCATTACAAATCGGTCGAGCCCCCAAGCTATACCTCCATGAGGGGGCGCACCATAAGAAAAAGCATCTAACATATGGCCAAAACGCACCTGTGCATCTTCTTTTGAAATGCCGAGAGCGTCAAAAACCTTGCTTTGTAATTCCGCATCATGAATTCTTATACTTCCTCCGGCGATTTCGACACCGTTCATAACGAGGTCGTAAGCTTTCGATCTAGCTTTAGCTGGATCTGTTGAAAGAAGCTCTGCATCCTCGTGTTTAGGGCTAGTAAAAGGATGATGAGCAGCAGAGAAGCTATCAAGTTCCTCATCCCACTCAAACATAGGGAAGTCAACAACCCAACACAAAGCCAGTTTCGATTCATCTCTTAGGCCCAATTTTTCAGCGATTTTAAGTCTTACAGCTCCAAGTACATTGCAAGCTAAATCAAATTTATCGGCCATAAAGAATACAACATCTCCTTCGGCAGCTTCAGCACGTTCTTGAATACCTTTTAATTCATCTTCAGACAAGAACTTGGCAATAGGCCCTTTGATCTCGCCATCTTTCCAAGAAAGGTACGCAAGGCCTTTTGCGCCATACGACTTAGCAAGTTCCTCATATCCATCAATTTCACTTCTAGGCATTTCGGTACCATTTGGTACACGGAACCCTTTGACGACACCGCCATTCTGTACAGTCCCAGAAAAAACTTTGAATTCAGAATTTGAAACAACATCAGAAACGTCACAAAGCGACAACTCAAACCTTAAATCAGGCTTATCGCTGCCATATTTGCTCATAGCATCATGCCAAGTTAGCTTAGGCAGTGGCTTAGCCAAAATTTCTTTATCCGGAGCATGTTCTTCAAGCAAACTTATCAGAAGCTTTTCATTAAGATTCATCACATCTTCTTCCTCGACAAAAGACATCTCAAGGTCCAATTGAGTGAACTCAGGCTGCCTATCTCCTCTTTGGTCTTCGTCACGGAAACAACGAGCAATTTGGAAGTACCTATCCATCCCAGCAACCATCAACAGTTGCTTAAGCTGTTGCGGCGATTGAGGCAAAACAAAGAAAGTTCCAGGATAAATACGCGAAGGAACAATGTATTCGCGACTACCTTCTGGAGTTCCTTTGATAAGTATAGGAGTCTCGATCTCCAAAAACTTCTCCTCGTCCAGGAAATCACGAATAGATTTGATTACTCTGTGCCTAAGCTCAATATTGTTCTTCATTCTTTGTCTGCGCAAGTCGAGATATCGATACTTGAGACGCAAATCTTCGCCAACTTCTTTGTCCTGATCAATTTCGAATGGGGGAGTCTTAGCTCTAGAAAGTATGTTTATAAAATTGCCAAGAACCTCGATTTCACCTGTTTTCATGTCAGGATTAGCCTGCCCGTCAGGCCTAGCACGAACAACGCCTTTTATATTAATTACGAACTCGCTGCGTATATTTTCCGCAGTAATATGGGAGTCTTTATCATTAGAAGGATCAAATACAACTTGAGTAATGCCATATCGGTCTCGGAGATCGATGAAAATCAAACCTCCATGATCTCGTCTTCTGTGAACCCAACCTGAAAGAGTTGCCTCTTCCCCGATATGTTCTTTTGTGAGCTCGCAGCAAGTGTGTGTTCGGTACATCGGAAATTTATTAAATGTTCGGGTTGAATTCTCGCACGACCATCAGTAATTATCAAGAGATCTCGGCTATCTGCTTGATAAGTTCATCCGTCACATTTACACCAAAAGGCACCTTTACCTTCTTAATAGAGCCTTTCCCTTTAATATGGATTTCGGCAGCACGATCCCCTTTGTTAGCAGTTAGGGCCTCTTTTATTTTTGGCAAAATGTCTTTTTTAGACTCAAGAACTTCGACAATGTAAGGGGATGTAGTAGCGGCAATACCATCTTCGTCATCGTCTAAATCTATATCTTCAATTTGGTCTGCTCCTTCGATCTTTTCATTCTTTTTAGGTTTTGAAATTTCCTCAAATTCTAGTTTCTTGCTCTGTCTAGAAACCTTTTCTTTTGGATCAAAATCACCAGAATTCTTCGCATTTTCTATCATTCTTTCAAGCGAAACAACTTTCGCCTCTTCGCAAGAAAATTGCAAGTCGCCACGTCTGTGATCTAGCTTCCCGCTCATTACAACCAATACGTCCTCATCGAAAACATGACCATATTTAGAAAATGTTCTCGGGAACACAATCGTATCAATTTTACCACTAGGATCTTCAAGGACAAACGAAGCCATATAGCTACCACTTCTCGTCAAGATTTTTCTATAACTGGTTACAATTCCAGCCATATGCACACGTTTACCAACGTCTCTTTTTGTAATACCCTCAACAATAAGAGCTTTTTTCTTAATATACTTCTTAAGTCCCTGGAGGGGATGGCCAGAGACATACAAGCCAAGATACTGCTTCTCCCAAAGCAATTTCTGATAAACAGAAGGAGGTTCAGTCTCTTTCATCTTCAAGGAAGCTTTAGTAGCTTCGTCATCCATTCCCCCGAACATATCTATTTGTCCATCAACTTTACTAGCCTGTATCTCTTTTGAAAAAGTAGAAATCTCATCAGTGTTCTCAGCTATTTGCTTCCCATCACCAAGACAATTGAGAGCACCAGAATAAGCCAGCGCTTCCAAGATTTTCTTGTTAAGAAGTTTGGACGGAACTCTCTCTGCGAAATCCTCAATAGATTTGAAAGCTCCGCCTTCTTCTCGAACAGCAATAATTTCTCTGACAGCATTTTCACCAATACCTTTAATGGCACAAAGCCCAAAACGAATAGTTTTGTCATTCGAAGCCGTAAAATTGGAACGAGACTCGTTTATATCAGGAGGCAAAACCTTTATGCCCATCTCCTCACACTCATTGATCTCGATAACAACGCGATCAGTATTGTCCGCATCACTAGAAAGCAGCGCAGCCATGAAAGCAACAGGATGATGAGCTTTCATGTAAGCAGTTTGATAAGCGATAAACGAATAACAAGCTGAATGAGATTTGTTAAATCCATACCCAGCAAAAGGTTCAATAACTTTCTCAAACATTTCTTCGGCAAGTTTTTTCGAATGACCTTTGTCTTTAATAGCACCATCTATGAACTTCTGTCTCATTTCGGCTACGATCTTCGGATCCTTTTTCGCGATACCCTTCAGGAGAAGATAAGCTTCACCAAGTTCTAGCCCCGCAAAAACCTGCGAAAGTCTCATTATTTGCTCTTGGAAAACCACAACCCCATAAGTCTCTTTCAAAATAGGCTCTAAAGATTCGTGCAGATATTTGATCTTCTTATCATTATGTTTGCCTTTAATATAGTTAGGGATCCACTCCATAGGGCCAGGCCGATAAAGCGCATTCATAGCAATAAGATCTGATAGTTGGGTCGGCTTAAGCTCCTTTAGATACCTTTTCATGCCGGCAGATTCAAACTGGAAGACACCAGTTGTTCGTCCTTCAGCCATTAATTTAAAAGTCTCTTCGTCATCAAGAGGCAATTTATTGATGTCGATTTCTTCGCCTTTCATCCTCTTAACAATAGCAAGAGCTGTTTGAAGGATCGTAAGATTCTTCAGTCCCAGGAAATCCATCTTAAGAAGCCCAAGGTCGGCAATAGGCTTCATCGAATACTGAGTAACAATGCCTTCTTTGCCACCTGTAGGATTCTGAAGAGGCGTGTATTCAACCAACGGATCATCAGCAATCACAACAGCACAAGCATGAGTGCCAGCGTGTCTAATAGTTCCTTCTATCTTGCTAGCCATGTCTAGTACCTTTTCAGTTGCTTCCTCTTCTTCATAAGCTTTTCGAAGTTCAGGATCATTCTTGATGGACTCTTGCAGCGGCGCATGTTTACCTAACACAGGTGGTGGCACCATTTTTGCGATACGATCAACATCAGAATAGGAATGCCCCATAGCACGTCCAACATCTCTTACGACAGCTTTAGCAGTCATTTTTCCGAAAGTAATAATCTGTGCGACATTATCCTCGCCATACTTATCAACGACATAAGAAAGCACCTCGTCACGTCTATTGTCAGCAAAATCTATGTCTATATCTGGCATACTGACGCGAGCAGGGTTTAAAAACCGCTCAAAAAGAAGATTGTAATGGAGAGGATCAAGCTCTGTTATACCAAGCGAATAGGAGATAATAGAACCTGCAGCAGAGCCTCGACCTGGACCAACAACAATATTTTGAGACTTCGCATACCTAACAAAATCATAAACGATCAAGAAATAAGTCGAAAATCCAAGCTTCCCAATAATGCCCAGCTCGTAAATTAAACGTTCTTTAGCAGCTTTCATCTGCTCTTTTGAATATCTTTTCTTAAGGCCCTCTTCGCAAAGTTCCTTCAAATATGCATCAGGCGACTTATTGCCAGGTGTAGCAAAAGAAGGAATCTTGTTTTCTCCAAAAGTAAGCTCAAGATTGCACTGATCAGCAATAGCTAGGGTATTAGAAATACATTCTTCTGAAATCTTGCCAAAATATTTCTTCATCCTGTCTGGAGATTTTACGGAAAAATCACCTTCATAACGAATCCTCGTTTCATCAAAAATAGTTTTCTGCATTTGTATACAAAGCAAAACATCATGCGCATCGGCATCCTCAGGTCTCGCGTAATGACAGTCATTAGTAGCTACCATAGGAGCTCCAGTTTCTTTCGACAATTTAACGAGAGCCTCATTGGCAATAACCCAGTCCTCGTTTTCTGGATGATGTTGCAATTCTAAGAAAAAACTATCTTTCCCAAAAATCTTTTGGAATTTCGTTACTAGTTCACGTGCACCAACATCATCACCACCAAGCAAAGCCTTGGTAATAGGTCCACTTAAGCAAGCACTTGTGCAAATAAGACCATCTCCATACTTCTCAAGCAGCTCGAAATCCATACGAGGCTTGTAATAAAAACCCTCCAAATTTGCCAAAGTAGTAAGCTTCATCAGGTTTTTGTATCCCTTTTCATTCTTAGCGAGTAAAACAAGATGATGATACTTCGCAGAAGGATCTTTTGCAGTCCGATCTTCAGTTAAATAAGCTTCACATCCAATAATAGGTTTAATCCCCTCGGCCTTAAACTTCTGATAAAAAGGGATTACTCCATACATAGCTCCGTGATCCGTAATAGCCATAGCTGGCATAGAATACTCCTTGCACAAATTCACGTACTCATCAATCTTCCCCAGTCCATCAAGAAGGCTGTAATGAGTATGATTATGAAGATGTACAAAAGACATAGGGTAGGAGGAGGTAGGAAATAAGGAGTTGATCAAACTCCGAGAAAAAAAGCCTAATTATACGAATTTAAGTTCTCTTGGAACCATTGGTCCATCCAAGTAAAAAGCTCTCCAACAAAAGGTATATTCACAAGATATTGGCTCAAAATATAACCAGCAAGCGCCAAAAATGCTGTTGCCCCAATAATAAAACCAAGACCACGAGCTGTACCGGCAATAAAATTGAAAAGAAGAAGTCTTTTTACTGACGAAGTGTATCTGACAAAATCCTTCATCGTTTCAAACTCACCAACATTGAACTCAATATTTACAGGTTGAGTTTTTGTGACAGGCTTAGCTTTTTTCTTAGGCATGTTTATTTTATTTAAGTTCCACTCAAAAGTAACATCTTGGAGTGGATTTATAAAGTGATTTAGTGTGATTTTTGTTTGACTAAAAGAGAAGTGGCCATAATAATGTCATGGCTGACTTTTGAAAACTAGCCGCGGTGGTGGAATTGGTAGACACGCTGGTCTTAGGAACCAGTGGGGTTAAACCCGTGAGAGTTCGAGTCTCTCCCGCGGCACCAGTGTAGTAGCGAGCTGCGACGATCCGAAGCGAAGGCAAATTCGCATATTTGCCGTAGCGGAGGAGGATTCTTGAGAAAAATGATTTATGAGCTTCAAAGAAGCGAGTGAATATTTTTCAAAAAGAATCCAGTCGAGCCCTATTGTAGAATCGTAGGAAATGAGGGAAATCCCATTGCAAGTAGTAGCGAGAATCAAATCGAACTCAATCACAACAATATATGTTGAACAAAATTCCCAGATTGAAAAGAACTTTCTTCAACCTGTAAAACCCGTGTCAAAGTAAAAACACAATTTTTGAGCCTTGACAAGTTTGACAAATTCAGATAATATCCCGTCCTTTATGGATTTGACTTCTTGAAAAAATATTCCTTTGTTGACATTTGATAGGAGAAGAGATAAAATCCCTACCCAAAAATAATCAATTAACCTATACCAAAATGACTGTCGGATCAGCATTCTCGAATGGAGGAGGAACCATTGAGGAGGTAAATCTCGCTGAAGTACTTGAGGAACTTTTTATGGTACTGACCGAGAAAGAAAAGGAAGTAATAGTTAAAAGGTTCTCGCTCGATAGCAAGCCGAAGCGAACTCTAGAGAGTATCGGGAAGAAATTCTCGGTAACACGCGAAAGAGTCCGTCAGATCGAAAAAATTGCGTTAGGGAAGCTCAAAAGAACCGCAAAAAATACAAAATTAAATCTGGTTAATACTCTAGCAATCGGAATAATCAAAGAAAATGGAGGCGTAATGCTTCAAGAGGATATTATCAGTGGTATTTTGAACAAAATAGCAAAGCCAGGAGAAGTAGATAAATACATCATCAACCTAGCTCTATCAGTTAACGAAGAGCTTTCTCAGAATAATAAAGTCAATTTATACAATACATTTTGGCACTTAAACAGTATCCTGGTATCTGATATTGAAAAAGTACTCAAAACAGCTAGGAAAAATTTAAAAGACAAGAAAGATACTATTGCAGAAATGAAGCTTGTCAGAGACGTACAAGCTGAGCTTAAAGCAGATAGTTATACATTCGCAGAAGAGTTTATAGCAGCAACTCTAAAGGTGGACAAAACAATAAAGAAAATTGACACAGGATACGGACTTATGAGCTGGAGACACGTAAATCCAAAATCAATTCGCGACAAAGCTTATATCGTTCTTAAGAAATCTGGTCGACCGCTTCATTTTGTTGAAATTTCAAACAAGATCGCAGAAGCTAAGTTTGATAAGAAAGTCGTTACAGTTCAGGCAGTTCACAACGAACTGATCAGATGCGAAAAATTCGTCCTAGTAGGACGCGGGCTTTACGCTCTTAGCGAATGGGGATACTCAGAAGGAACAGTAGCTGACATTATAGAAGCACTTTTAGCTAAAAAAGGACAAATGACAAAGAAAGAAATCATGGAAGGTGTCCTAAAGCAACGTCAAGTCAAGAAAGGCACGATCTCGCTAAACCTACAAAAGAAACCTTACTTCGTTAGAGTAGGACGTGCAACTTATGCTCTAGATGCGAGTAAGAAATAGCTTGTTAGCTGTTTAGCTATTTAGCTAGTTAGGGTATGCTGTGATCACCGCAGCATACCTTTTTAATTAAAACCAGAATGACAGACTGCATATTCTGCAAAATCATTGCAGGCGAAATCCCATCAGAGAAAGTCCACGACGATGATCTTTGTATAGCTTTCAACGACATAAATCCAAAGGCACCGATACACCTACTGATAGTGCCCAAAGAACACATCCCAATGGTTTCAGACCTAGAGGAAGGGAAGCACGATCATCTAGTAGGGCACATGGTAAACGTCGCAAACAAACTCGCCAAACAGGAGGGAGCAGAAGGCTACAGACTACAATTCAACGTAGGAGAAAAAGGCGGCCAGGAAGTATTCCACGTGCACATGCATGTATTAGGATGGAAATAAACAGGTAGAAATGGTATAATTTAGGGACGTAATTATGTCCCTAAGGCCGTGAATATAAACAAAAAATCAGTTCCTGAACAAGAAGAGAGCAAGGTAGAACAGCTTGCTGAAACGTTATATGAATATCTAAGAACATTAGATGCTCGCTTAAAGAATGCGTCTCCTGAAGAGCGTGTGAATATTTTCCGCGAACGAGACCATTTAGCGGAGATGATTATCGAGATAGAAAACACCTACAACGGAAAAGAAGGGAGAATAGAAAAAGATTTGAAATTACTAGCAGAAGATATTGGGAAATTCGCAAAAATAGACACAGCACTCGCAAGGGATAACGAAACTACTGAAGAACGAGAAGAAAGAATACTTGCCGTGATAGGAGATATGTCAACAGACATAGGTAATTATTGGCCAACCCAAGAAAATTTAACAACATTACTCAGGCATAGAATAGGCAATTGCAAAGCTAGGTCAGCGTTGATGGCAAGCAGGATCAGAGCGCTCTACCCGGAAGTAAATATATATATTGAAAAGACAAGATGCCACGATAACAAACACGAACTGTTTCATCGTAATCTGCTTATAAGCTTCCCATGGGATCCGAATGTGTTTTACAGAATTGATCCACCAAGGAGCCCTGAGAAAACAGAAGACAGACCGCTTTTGACTCAACCACCAGAAGTTCTAATGCCGGGAGAGTTTGTAGCAAAAATAGAAGGAGAATTCCCGGTCAAAATAGATATGGATTACGAAAGAATGTTGCAATGTTTTGGTACAAGGGAAAGGTTTGATGGAATCCCGCATCACGACAGTCCTTTTGAATCTCAATTGCCATGGATAGACTTAGGTGCGAATGGAGAGCCCTTGGACATGTCCATGCGCGACATAAGGTCGCCAATCAGATCGGCATTGCATAGTTTGCGTATGCCAGCACAAGTGGTCGCTGCAGTAGCTATTTGTGCATTAGCAGCAGGAGTGGCTTTAGATTTCTATGAAGAAGGTCGTTTTGATCCTCAAGCAGTAATAACAGAACTAGATGATCAGCCAAAAAGGGAAGCATTCTTTGCGAGCCTAGAAGAATTGCCGCCGGAGGTCCAGAAAGCCGTTCAAGAGACAATCAAAGATCATGAGGAAGTAGTAGCTGAAGCCGAAGATACACCAGACGAGGAGCAGGAAGAGGAAGGTGATTTGCTGGCAAGCACAGAGGGAAGCATGCCAGCGGAAAGCGGTGTTGTAGACGCAGTTGCAGTTGATCTAGATGAAGATGGGATCGCGCCACGTGCAAAAATTTTGGCGAGAATAAAAAACCCTGATCGAAGCTTAGCGGAGATAGTAGGAGTTGATGGCGAAGCAAAAGACCATATAACAGCTGCAAGGATTCATGTTAATGAGATTGGAGATGTCGTTATAGCAGCTGCATACGACACAGGCGCAGCCTCTACTATAAAAGTAACCAATAGAGAAGACTTGCATGCAGTAGCAAAAAAAGCACCTGAGGGTTCAAGGCTTGCAAAACGCTTGCGAAAAGCAGAAGAAATAGCAGCTGCACACGAAGACTATGTCGCAAACAGAATGATATACAAATATCCAGTCCTTTCAGGGGGGGTAAATCTGAGAAACCTTAGTGCTGAAATAATAAGGATGATATTAAGTAAGTATCCACCAGTACATTTAGAAATGACTTTAGATACCCTGGAAGAAAAGATTCAGTTTACAGGCGAAGAACTTCTGGAGGATTCAACACGAAGCCCTATCAAAAGATTTATTTCAAAAAATGAAAAACTAGGAAAAGTGAAGAGATTCCTTGAAGAAGAGGAAGTCCATATAATAAGAGTAGATCAACAAGGCAGATTGATACTCGAATTTGGGATACCAGGCCAGGAGCTAGTAATCACTCATGGAGGTAATGGATTGTTGACGTCAATAATTTTGCATAACAACCAACTAAGAAATAATCGATGGGTAAATGAATTCTACTTCGCTATACGCAACAACAGCGTCAAAAGCCAGCTAGACGACAAGCTTGCGAGAAATGCTCCCCTTAATCCCTAAATCCATCGCAGGAGCACCTTGAGTCAGACTCCCCATAGAGATGAAGTCAGGCTTGAATTTCGCATACCTAAGCAGATTCTTCTCATTAATCCCCCCAGACAACTCAACATAGTGCCCCGCACCCTTAATGATCTTAATAGCGTCAGGAATCTTCTTAGTATCAAAGTTATCAAGCATAAAGATGACGGGAGTCTTGCCAGCCTTAAGATCAGAAAGAACTTTCCCAAGCTGCTGTAAATTCTCGATCTCGATATCTATAAATTTAGCACTCCTAGTCTTAGAAAAATCCAAAGAAACACCAGCCGCCAAATGATTATCCTTAATAATAATAGCGTCCCAAAGTCCGAGACGATGACTAGCACCACCACCAAGAACACACGCCCATTTATCAAGAGGCCCCCAGTAAGTCTTACGCGTACTAGCAAGAGTCACCCCATATCGCTTAACCTTAGAGGCCATAGAAGCCGTATAAGTAGCAATTCCACTCATCCTTTGCAAAATATTGAGCACGATCCTCTCCACAAGCATCAAAGTCTCATATTTACCTGAGATAACACCAATAACCTGGCCTTTTCGCACTTTTGAACCATCCTTTGTAGAAAATTTCACACTCAGTCCTTTGAACCTAGGATGATTCGCACATAGCCATTTGATTTCATCAACTCCAGCAAGGACACCTTGAGATTTAGCAATAATTTGAGCTTTGCCTTTGCCCTTAGATTTAACAAATTCAGTAGTAAGATCTTTCTTGCCATTCAAATCGCTAAGAAACCAAAGATCAACAAGACCTTTAAGATAGCGGCTATACCACTTGCTATCGACCCGAAGGTCAGGGCTGTTTATAAAATCCCTAATCATTTCTTCCAGCTTTAAGCATTTTTTGGATAGAATTGAGAGCTCTTCCCGCAATTTTCCCATCGACGACAACCTCATTTTTTTCATCTCTTAGGCATTCGTAAACGCGCTGAAGATCAATCTTTTTCTGCTGAATGCATACACCTCCAACAGGATAGAATTTTTTGCCAGAGGTGTTGCGAGATAAGATCTCTATCATCCCTTCCTCCGTGCCAATAATAAACTCGTCTTTCTCAGACTCCATAACCCGATTAAGCATGCCAGCGGTACTAGAAACAAAATCGGCTAGCTTGAGTGTCTCAATAGGACACTCAGGATGTAAAATCACCTCAGCATCAGGATGTTCGCGCTTAGCAGCTTCAACAGAAGCAGGAAGGATCTTGCTGTGAACATAGCAGAAGCCTTCTGGTGCGATAATCTCCTTGTCAGTATTCTCAGCAACGTAAGCCGCCAAATGCTGATCAGGCACCATGATCACCTGATCATTAGGCAGAGAATTTACAATCTTTACTGCATTTGCAGATGTGCAACAAACATCGCACTCAGCTTTAACCTCGGCAGTTGTATTAACATAACAGCAGACAGCAGCATCAGGATATTGCTTCTTGAGCTCACGGACGGTACCAGTATTAATCATAGCTGCCATAGGGCAGATAGCTGCCAAACTAGGTAATAATACTTTCTTGTCAGGAGTAAGAATCTTCGAAGTCTCCGCCATGAAGCTGACACCACAGAAAACAATAATATCAGCATCAGTTTCAAGTCCACGCTGTGCCAAGTTAAAAGAATCTCCAGTGAAGTCAGCAACATCCAAAACGTCAGGACGCTGATAATTATGTGCAAGAATGATTGCATTCTTGGCTTTCTTTAACTTCGAGATTTCGGCTTTAAGATCCATAGCAGCGGCAGTATATAATAGTCAGTAGTCAGTAGACAATAGGCAGTAGAAAAAAAGCCTCACCCTAAATAGCTAACAAGCTAAAAAGCTAACTAGCTACCTCGACTTATAAACATACTTAATCCAAAGGTTCTTAACTTGCTCGTAAGTAGCTCTAACCAATTCAGAAAGCGTAAAACGAATCTCGCGAATTTTTGCGAGGACGTTGTTTAATTCAAAATAATTGCCGTGACGACTATGCTTTTTCGCTTCATTCATGAGACGTCCTTCTTCCTTGATGAGCGCTACACGAACATTCCTTTTCATAACAGCACGAGAAGGAAATTTGATCTCTTGAAGCCCGGGATCAATAGTAACATCATCATCGTCTCCTTGTGCAGTCGCACCTCCGCCAGAGCTCTGAGATTTGTCTTCAGAAGCGTTTTCGCCAGCTTCACTAGGTAGTTTATCGACGAACTCGGAAGTCTCGTTGGAATCTACGATAGAATCATCAGAAGACTCAACTGAGGGAGCTGCTTCCTCGGTGGATTCGGACTGAGTTTCTGGTTTTTTCTTTAAATCTTGTGTCATCAATATAATTATACACTATTAAGCTATACGACGACAAGGCGGTATTGTCAAATTTCACTTATAATTGGAAATTTGATATAAGTATTTAGAAATTTAAACCTAAAAAAATGTCTAAATTAGAAAAAGCATATATTGCAAAAAAATACGAGGATAAGATTTACAAAAAATGGGAAGAATCAGGTAGCTTCAAGCCAAAAGATGGAGACAAAGACTCATTCGCCATATCAATGCCACCGCCAAACGCAACAGGAACTCTGCACTTAGGACACGCAATAATGCTTGCAATACAAGACATTATGATAAGAACCAAGAGGATGCAGGGGCATCCAACTCTATGGTTGCCTGGGACTGATCATGCGGCTATAGCGACTCAGAACAAGGTAGAGAAATTGCTTGCAGAAAAAGGCAAAGATCGCCACGAACTCGGGCGAAAAAAATTCCTAGAAGAAGTAAAAAAATTCGTAGCAGAATCTCAAGAAACAATTAGAAATCAAATTCGCAAAATGGGATCAAGCTGCGACTGGAGTCGCGAAAGATATACACTCGACGAAGGACTTTCGAAAGCAGTATTAGAAGTGTTTGTACGAATGTATCAAGACGGGCTTATCTACAGAGGTCACAGACTCGTAAATTGGTGTCCTCGCTGCGAATCCACACTCGCAGACGATGAAGTAGACCACAAGGACGTACAAGGACATTTTTATCACATCAAATATCCGATCAAAGACAGCGATGAATATTTAGAAATAGCAACAACACGTCCAGAGACCATGCTTGCAGACACAGCTGTAGCAGTAAATCCAAAGGATAAAAGACACAAGCACTTGATAGGAACAACACTAATACTTCCATTAGTAGGAAGGGAGCTAACAATAATAGGGGACGAATACGTAGACATAGAACTGGGAACAGGCGCTCTAAAAGTTACTCCAGCCCACGATCCAAACGACTTCGAATTAGGGCAAAAACACGGCCTAGAAACCATCAATATACTAAACGAAGACGGAACACTGAATGACAATGCAGGCAAGGAATATTCTGGAATGGACAGATTTGAAGCACGCAAAAAAGTCGTAAAAGAACTAGAGGACCAAGACTATCTAATAAAAATCGAAGATCACATGCACAGCGTTGGACATTGTTATAGATGCGGTACAGTTATAGAACCACTCGTATCACTGCAGTGGTTCATCGACGTAAATAAGCCAGCCGTAGATGGGAAAACACTCAAGGAAAAATCAATAGAGGTAATCAAAAACGGCTCAGTCAAAATACTCCCAGACAGATTCAATAAAACGTACTATCACTGGATGGAAAACCTCCGTGACTGGTGTATATCAAGGCAAATATGGTGGGGGCACAGGATACCTGTGTGGTATTGCCAAGACTGCGAAGAGATCATAGTGTCAGTCGACGAACCAGGTACATGTCCAAAATGCAGCAGCAAGAAGCTCAAGCAGGATGAGGATACTCTCGACACATGGTTTTCATCAGGCCTATGGACATTCTCAACTCTCGGATGGCCTGAGGAAACAGAGGATATGAAGCGTTTCCACCCAACATCATTAATGGAAACAGGATACGACATTCTGTTCTTCTGGGTTGCAAGAATGATTCTCATGACAACATACGCAGTAGGCGAAATCCCATTCGAAACAGTGTATCTGCATGGCCTAGTCCGCACAAAGACAGGAGAAAAAATGAGCAAATCTAAACCAGAGACATGTATAGATCCTCTAGATATGATCGAAAAATACGGAGCAGACGCTTTGCGTCTGAGCTTGATTGTAGGCGCTAGTCCAGGTAATGACATAAGGCTTTACGAGGAGAAAATCGCGGGATACAGAAATTTCGTTAATAAGATTTGGAATAGTGCGAGATTTGTCTTAATGAATATTGATGATTACGACGTAAGCTTGGAAGACGTCCTGAATTCTGACCTTTCAAAGGCGGATAAATGGATCCTCTCAAGGCTTAACGAGACGACAAAGAGCCTTACAGAAAAGCTTAATAAATACGCACTTTCAGATGCAGGAACAGAAGCTTACGAGTTTTTCTGGGGTGAATTCTGCGACTGGTGCCTAGAGATGAGCAAAGTTAAGAGAAATGAAAAAGTCCTAGCCTACGTAATAAAGCAGATTCTTGTCTTGCTACATCCATTTGTACCTTTTGTAACTGAAGCAATTTGGGAGCATATGGGCGAGGAGGAAATGCTTATAAATACAGATTGGCCAGAAGCGAGAAAAGAACCGGATTTTTCACAAGAAAAAGAAGAGATAGAAGTTGTCAAAGATGTTATCTCCCAAATAAGATCGCTTAGAGCAGAAAGCAACGTTGATGCTACAAAAAAGATCGAAGCCGTATTATACGGAGGACGCCATACTGATCTTTTGATCCAAAAAGAAGAGATAATAAAAAAATTAGCGCATCTAAGTAGCTTAGAAATAAAAGAATCAGGATCGAAAGTAGGCAATGCACTAGCATCAGTAGTCAAAGAAGTAGAAATCTTCTTGCCTCTAGGGGGCATGGTAGATGCAGACAAAGAAAAAGCTCGACTCGGCAAAGAAGTCGAAAACATCAAGAAATACTTACAAACAATCGAAAAAAAATTAGCTAATGATGGATTTGTGGCTCAAGCCCCAAAAGAGGTCGTCGAGAAAGAAAAAAAGAAAAAAGAAGAGCTGATGACTCAGCTTAAAAAGCTAGAGAGTCAACTAGATTCGTTGTCATAAAGCCCAAGGTCGCAACAACAGATTGAATAGCATAAAAAAATATGCTATAATTTTGGGATAAAATAAAAACATATAACGAAATGGACATAAAGCCTATAAAACTACTGTCATCAGTCATCATGTTTTGGCTAATGATGACCATGGTTCTACCAAGTAACTTGATTAACAATATACCCGTAGCCAAAGCAGCCGGCATAATAGTTGATACAACCAGCGATGATATAGATGCAGGAGCCTGTGGAAGCATAATGATAGCCGATTTACCTGGTCCTGATACAAAAGTTTCGCTCAGAGAAGCAATTTGTGTAGCAAATAACGAGACGGGCGAAGACAACATTACTTTCGACGCAAGCATCAGCGGGTCTGCAATCAACATAACATCAGAGCTTCCAGCCATAAACGATGGAACAGATATCACGGGTGAAAACGATACGAAGATTAACGGAGGCGGTACAGTTGGTAATGGGTTGACCATCTCGGGGGATAACACAACTATTACAGGTATCGAAATTTATGGGTTTACAGGGCAAACAATTACCGTCAATGGAGCTAGTAGTAATATAGGACTTGTAGGTGCTTCTAATAGAGTCTACGTTTATGGGTCAGCAACTACATTGATTTTTATAACTTCGTCGGGAGCGGGAGCTGCAATTCAAAATGCATTTGTAGGAGTTGATAAAAACGGAACACCAGATGGAGCAAGTGGATACGGGATAGACGTAAGAGCTTCAGGGGTTCAAATTGGTAACAACGCAGCAGGCGAAGAAGTTGTTGTAGCAGACAACGCTACGGGGAATATCAATATAGGAACAGATGCCGATAATACGAATATACGCAACTCATTGATAGGAGTTAATTTGGCGGGAGATGCAGCTTTGGGTACAAGCGCTATAGGGATCAATATAAACGGAGGAGATAATACTAGAATAGGAGCTTACGATGTAGCAGATAAGGGAAATATTATCGGCGGACATAGTACATCTGGAGTAACAATCCAAAATGCTACTGGTACCTTTATAGGTGGAAATAAAATAGGAATAAATGATGCAGGCGATACTGCAATAGCAAACCAGACAGGTGTCGAAGTGAGTACAAATAGTGCCAGTACAACAATTGGAGGAGCGTCAACACATCAGCGCAACATAATATCAGGTAATACAAATGATGGTATAACCGTAGCAGCCGGAACCAATACAGTAATTAAAGGAAATTATATCGGTACAAATGCTGCTGGTAGCGCAGCTTTGGCAAATGGTGGTATAGGTATAAACATTTCTTCCACAACGGTATTAAATACAAGCATAGGAGGGGCTAACGCAGGAGATGGTAATGTAATCTCAGGAAATACAGCAGCTGGCGTACAAATATACGGAGAAGCAACACTGGCCGGTAATATTATAGGTCTAAACGCAACAGGAGACGGAGTGATTGCCAATAACATAGGAGTATTCGTGAGAGTCACAGATAAGACGATTACAATAGGTGACGAAACTGCAAATGGCTTTAACACAATCTCAGGAAACGCAGCTGCCGGTATCGAAATAGAAGAATTATTTATCGGTACATTAACTATCTCTGGAAATAGGATAGGAACAGATACGTCTGGTTATGTTGATAAAGGTAATCTGGATGAAGGGATAAAATTAAACCCAACAGGCACAGGATCGGTGGTCACAATCGGTAATGCTTTGGCCTCAGGGAGTACAAATATAATAAGTGGTAATGGCTTGACAGGAATCTTCGCTGGAGGCGCATGCAGTATCTACAGTTCATCACTAGGTGTTAACCAAGATGGTACAGGAGCAATTGCTAATGACCGAACTGGTATAACTGTTAGGAATAATACACAGGTAGTAAAAATAGGAAATGACAGTCTCGTTACAGGTAATAATACTATATCTGGAAATACGGGATCAGGTGTCCTAGCTCAAAATAGTTCAAACGTAACAATAAGCGGTAACATCATTGGATTAGACAGTAGCGGTGTATCGACTATACCTAACGGACAGTCTGGTATAGATATAAATAATACTCCAGGGGGAGTAATTGGAGCTTCTGCGTCAGAAAATCCAACAAACGTTGTGTCAGGCAATACGAAATTAGGAATACTCGTAAAAAACTCAGATAGCACAACAATTTACTCAACATTAGTAGGTGCAGATGCAGCCGAATCAAGTTCCACAACAGTAGGAAATACATTAACAGGAATTTATGTAAACGGATCAGACGATATAATTATCGGAAATACAACAGGCAGCGGTTATAACGTTATTGCCAATAATGGTAGCAAAGGTATTGTTTTAGACGGAAGTAATGATGCCTTGATACAAGGCACCTTCTTCTCAACAGATTCAACGGTGACACACGATCTTGGCAATACTCAGCAGGATATAAACGTACAAGTAGGTGTAACAGGCACAATTATAGGTGGAGTAGGGACAGCGAGGAGGAATGTGTTTAAGTACAGCAACAATTCCGCCGTGACGATGCCAACACCTGACACTTTCGTAAAAGGGAATATCATGTTTTACAATGGTGTTAATGACGTTATAGCTATAGGCACGCCAGGGGTATGGGATATATCAAGTACAACATTTACGGCAGCAACAACCAGTATGGTCTCAGGTACTTTAACCGGCTTTGCAGATGGAACAAGTATAGATATATACAGCGGAACAAGCGCTGCTGGCGCTAGCCTAGAAAACTTCGAAGGAAGTACAACCTTAACAGGAGGCGTTTTTGAGTTGCATATGGATGCAACGGCAGAGGCAGGTGATTACTATTACATAATAGCCAATAGCCAGACTTTAAATAAAACCACAGAAGCAAGCGCTCCATCAGGAGCTATTGCCGCCGATGAAACACCACCGGCAGATATTACAGTAACAAGCGTATTAGCGACCAATGATCCTTCGTATACACTAGAAGGAACAAAAGAAGCTTATGCAAATGTAAAAGATGGCAACGAACTACTAGTTGGATTCACCTCAGGAGAAACATGGAGCTTGCCACAGACGCTAACAGAAGGTTTAAATACATACCACTTAGTGTCTTACGATTATAGCGACAACAAATCGGGTACTAGCACAGTCAACGTACTCCTAGACACAGTAGTCCCAGCAGACCCAACATTGGGATATACAGCCGTAGCTTCCGCAGCAACTGCAGACATAATGGTTTTTGGAGAAGCTAATACATCTATATACATAAACGGAATAGACTCAGGCCATGACATAGCGGCTATAGGAAAAAAACTAATTACAGTGGGGGTCCCAGCAAACCAAATCACAGATTATCGTATTAAATTAGTAGATGCTGGAGGAAATTCATCAGGAATAGCAGTAGCTAGCATAAGAGGTATAACAAACGCCGGGGGAGGCGGAGGAGGCGGAGGATCGTCGCCACCACCTCCAGCCACTGACGATGGAGCGCAACTGCCACCGCCACCAACTGATGATGGAACGCAGCAATTGCCACCACCTCCACCAAGTGACGACGGAAGTACTCAAACAGAACAATCACCATCAGATAATCCCGGAGATCAATTGGCCGGCGAACAGGAAGTTGGAGACCAGAACTACGACGTCAAACCGAAACCTGTAGAAACTCAGCAGCCTGTGGTTGTTACTCCAACAGAGACAGCAAAGCCGCAAGATCAACAGCCAGCGCCAACAGACACAGATGCAAAGCCGTCACTTCAAGTAAAAAACGCAGTGGTTGTAGAAAAAGATAACGGCGTAATGCAGATCACTAACGAAGCAAAAGGAACAAAAGAGGTAATCGACTCAGATGCTGGAACAGCAGCGATTACCTTTACAGACGCAGATACCGGAGAAGAAAAAACGGTAGAAGTAGCAACGACAGAAGCAGCATCTACCGCTAGTGCGCCAACAGAAATCCTCGTTTTTGGAGGAGGTGCAGCTTCTTCAGGAAGCGCATCAGAAGCAGCGGAAGAAGTAGCAGAAAAGAACGATATAGAAACCGACCTGGGGAAAGTAGTAGAACAACTGGTTCAAGATGATGATGAAGACGGAATGCCAACATGGTGGGAAGAAAAAAACTTAGGTGATGAAGAAATGGAAGCAGATGCGGATACAGATGGAGATGGAATCCCAAACGTAGACGAATACAAATTCGGTACAAGCCCAACAAATGCGGATACAGACGGAGATGGATTAAGTGATGCATTAGAAATAGCAATAGGTACAGATCCTACGGCATGGGATACAGACGGAGATGGTGTGTCGGATTACGACGAGACTGCTAACGAGAAAGATCCAACAAAACGAGACAACATTGTAGAGGTTGATGCGGAAACTTATAAAGCAACAGTAGATACAGATGGCGATGGGGTAGCCGACTACAAAGAGATTCAAAACGGAACCGACCCTAACAATGCTGACACGGATGGAGACGGGATATCGGATGCGGACGAATGGGCGCATGGAACAGACCCAAATGAGGTTAACCAAGTCGATGATCTTACTAAGGCTAAAATAACTAACCTGAATGCAGGTGACATATTAACTTCAAGCAACTCGCTTGTAAGGGGTACAGGAGAACCGAATACTACAGTAGTAGTTACGGTGGTTGATGCTAGCGGGAACATAATAGGTGCATACGAAGCAGAAGTAGATGCAAATGGACAGTTCGCAGTGGCTATGGGTGGAGATTTAGGCAATGGAACTTATTCAGTTTTTGCAACTATAGTAGATACGGATGGCAATACGAAGGATGTATCGAAAGCTAGTCAATTCACGATTGATAAAGACGTTGAAACTCAAAAAGTAGAAGTAGATACGGAATCGGCAACTGGCGATAAATTCACAGGTACAGCGCAGCCAGGATCTACGGTATACGGGACATGGAAAAGTATGACTTTTTCATCGGTCTTAGTTGCGGATTTAGAAACAGGTGAGTATGTCGCAGAGATACCGAAAGAGCTAGTAGAAAATGATCCTGGAGACCATACGGTTTATTTCTATCCAGTAGACGAGGAAACTGGAATCAAAGGAGAAACAGTTATGGTTAATTTTACGGTAACTGGCGAAGGATTAGCAGATGTAGTAGAAGCTACTGCGCCGGAATCTTCTGAAAGCGACAAGTCCACACCTTATCTGCCAATGGTAGTACTACTAGTATTAGGGATAGGGGCGGTGTATATACTTTTTGCAAGGATGAAACACGGGCAATCCGAAGAAAAAAAGCTTATAAATAAGCTTAATCAAAAATAATGTCAAAAACAGAGGTAAGACAGTTTGTTGAGAGGGGATTGGCAGTCGCAAAAGATTTCCTAGAAAAGGGCAATGCTGCAGATGCCGCAAGAACTTGCAACGAAATTCTAGAAGTAAGTCCAGGTAATCGCAGAGTAATTAAGATTTTAGAGAAAGCAAAAAATATTATCGACAAAGAAAAAAAAGAACTTCTCAAAAAGAATTTGCCTGGACTCAAGAAACTTTACAAAGACGGCAAGTACGATGAAGCGTTAGAGGTTGGACAAAAACTTAGCGAAGTTGTCTCCGACAAGAAGCTCTCATCCTTGATGACAAAGATCAAAAAAGAATTAGCCCACAAGCAGGAGAAAGATTTAAAAGATTTTCTAGACAAAGGGTTCAAGAAACACAAAGAACTAAAACGTGAAAAGAAATGGCTAGAAGCGATAGAAGTTATAATCGAAATGCAGAAAGTTGTACCTAAGAACGAAGATTTAAAGAAAATGCTTAGATACGACAAAGTCAAATATATTGATCGACAATTACACTCCGAAGTAAGAAAAGAATTGATAGAGAAAGGTGAATATCAAAAGCTTTATAAGTTTTACCAGAAACTTTATCTGCTTTTCCCAGAGCATAAAAAACTTCTAGAAGAAATCAAAAACGCAGAGAAACTGGTTCTAAAACATCGCAAAGAAGAGAATGCAGCTTTCATCAAAGATAGCATCGTGAAGGCAAGAGACATGTTGTCAAAAAAGGAGTATGAAAAAGCAATTAAGGCCGCAAAAGAAATCTTGCGACTTACGGATGGAGAAAACTTCAAGGGACGTGCTATCCTAGAAAAAGCAGAAAAAGAGAACGAGAAAGACACAGAATCGAAATTATCCGAAAAACTGAAAGGCAGCGTTAGTAAACTCAAAGCCGAATTCAAAGCAGATCCGAAAGCGTTTGTGAGACTATAACGTTTTTGCGAAGCAAAAGCACCAAACAATATCATTAAAGATAATTTGGATTGCCTTAAGCGATTTTAAATAGTAGCGAGTCTGACGTTCCGAAGCGCATCTTGCTTTAGCAAGGGAAGCGCAGGAGGATCTTCAAGAAAAACAATTAAGGTTTTTTTGTAGAAGATCAAGGCAGACCCTATTTGGAAACGTCTCGCCAAATAACAGGCCGCTCCAAAGGAGCACAGGCCCTCTACAAATAAATGCATTCCGAAGAAACGCCCCGTTTAATGCGAGACTTTCCCGGGAGCGAAAAGTAATTCAAATTATCTCACTATCATCTGATCCCTATTCGGCCCAACTCCGATGAAAGTTACAGGAACTCTCATAAGTTCTTCGAGCCTTTTGACGTAAGCTTGTGCGTTCTCAGGTAGATCCTCAAATGTCTTAGCTTCGGTAATATCCTCAGCCCAACCAGGCATTTCCTCGTATTCAACTTCGCACATTTCTACGATACCAAGATCAGCAGGGAAAGAATCGTAAGTTTTATCGCCGTGTTTATACCGGACACCAATCTTAAGACTATCCAAACCAGTTAAAACGTCGAGCTTAGTAAGATTAATGCCGCTATACCCATTCAAGCGAGAAGAGTATCTAGCAACAACAGCATCGAACCAGCCACAACGACGCGGACGACCTGTTGTAGAACCATATTCACCACCTTTTTCACGTAAATGCACACCTAGTTCATCTTCAAGCTCTGTAGGGAAAGGTCCTGCACCAACACGAGTAGTGTAAGCCTTGATGATTCCCGTAACACTAGTTAAGTGTTTTCCTGGAATACCTGTGCCAGTACCAAGTCCACCAACCATAGGATTCGAACTAGTTACAAAAGGGAAAGTGCCGTGATCAATATCAAGCATTACGCCATTTGCGCCTTCGAAAACAACTGACTTTCCAGCCTCGAGAGCTTCATGAAGATATTGAAAAGTATCTATAACCATAGGCTCAAGCTTATCTCTCACACTGCGATAATATTCGATCTCCTTCTCGATATCATATTCAAAACCGTACATCTTGGTCAAAACATCAATGTTGGACCTTAGCTTCATCTCAAAAGCCTCTTGGTCCAAGAAATCACAGCCACGGACACCACGTCTAGATATCTTATCGGCATAGCACGGCCCAATGCCACGTTTAGTCGTTCCAACTTTCTTATCCCCTTTGCGATTCTCTTGGATACCATCAATCTCAATATGATACCCAAAAAGCATATGAGCTCTGTCAGAAATCAAAATACGTCCAGCAGTTTTGATACCAGCATCTTCAAGAACTTTGATCTCTTCAAACAAAGTAGGTATGTGAACAACAACTCCATTGCCAATTACACATATAGGGTCATCATGCAAAGCACCTGAAGGAAGTAAATGGAAGATATATTTCTTAGCTTCGCCACCATTAGGATCGGGTACATAAACTGTATGTCCAGCATTTGCGCCACCTGTGGCGCGTGCAATAATGTCATATTCTGCAGCAACAATATCTACGAGCTTTCCTTTGCCTTCATCACCCCATTGTCCACCAAGAACAGCCGTTGCTTTTCCAAGCTTGCTTAGGAGTTTCATATTTTTATTTTTAAAAAATAGATCGCATCCAAAATAACACCGAGCAAGCGATGATGCAAAATATTTGACAAATACGATCCAAAAAAAATCAACAATAGTTGTTGACATGTAATTTAAGGGTATCAAGGACCTGCTACCAGAAAGAAAACAAGCATTCCTTAAAAAGGGACGACATGGTGCTTTGACATATCGCGTAAATATACTAAAATAAGCACTCTTTTTGTAAACCAATAAACTACAAACTATGCGAACCCCAAGACAAACGCCAAGTATGGCAAATAGAGTAACTATGGCATTTCTAGCTCTAACATTGAGTGCACCACCGGCACTTGCTGGATCACCAGAAACAAGCCGGCAAGGGCGAGAATTGGCTGTACAAGCACTAACAGGAGCTGATCCAAGTACACTTAGTCCAAACGAGCATAGTACGCTCTTTACAGCTCCAGCTGCATCGGAAGGAAATCAATGTATTCCAGGAAGTCGAGTAGTAGCAAGTAGTTATAATGGAGAACGTGTATTCAGTGAAATGGAAGAAGCAAGTGTAGAGGCCAGAAGCGCAGGAATAGAACATATAGTAGGAGTAAGTTGTGGTGAAAATATAAACGGTTATGGGCAATGGTTAGTCCGACAAGGTAGTTTGGAAGGGGTTATAGCACAGGAGACGGTAGAGAGAGGAACTGCGCAAGTAGACCAAGCAACATGTGTGAAATCTGGAATCCCTGTAGAAGCAATGTGCATGATTGCAAAAGCGCAAGTAACTGCTCTAAAACCGGGGAGATAAATAATATGTAAGTTGCCTTCTTTTTTTTAAAGCCCCGAGATATCCTCTCAGGGCTTTTTGATGAAGTGCCGATAATTGTTAACACATAATCACGATCAAAACATTGCCGTCAACGCAAGGCGTGTTAAAATAAACTCCGAAGTTAACACATAACCAAAGCCTCCATGCTTACAGACGATCAAGTCGCTGCTCAGATTCAATACTGTTTGACTGGCACCAATTTTGCAAACCTAGGTGAAAGATACGAAGGAAAAGTTAGAGACAATTACACAAGAGATGGCAAAAGAATTCTTGTCACTACAGACCGCCTAAGCGCTTTCGACAAGATCATCACACTAATACCATTCAAAGGCCAAGTCCTTAATGCACTTACCAACTATTGGTTCGATGTAACGAAAGACATCGTTGGGAACCACGTAGTCGAGGTTCCAGATCCAAACGTAGTAGTGGCAGAAGAATGTGAACCTCTTGCGGTTGAGATGGTTGTACGTGGATACGTCACAGGTACAACAAGTACATCTATTTGGACTCACTACAAGAATGGAAGCCGTAACTTCTGCGGAAACGAGCTGCCGGAAGGTCTTAAAAAAGATCAAAAATTGCCAGAAGCTATCCTTACACCTTCTACAAAAGCTGCTCACGGAGATCACGATGAATCCGTCGCTCCAGAAGTATTACTTGAAAGGGGAGTCATCACAGAAGCAGAATGGGAACAGCTCGCTGATGTTTCTTTGAAGCTATTTAAACTCGGACAAGAAACAGCTGCAAAACAAGGAATTATCTTAGTAGACACTAAGTACGAATTCGGCAAGAACAAAAATGGAGAAATTGTACTTATAGATGAAATCCACACACCAGACTCATCAAGATTCTGGAAGGCAGATACTTACGAACAGCACTTTGCAGACGGATCGGACCAAGACAATATCAATAAAGAGTTCCTAAGAATCTGGCTTGCGGAAAAAGGGTTCACAGGAGACGGAGAAGTCCCAGAGATCCCAGATGAAATGAAAGTCAAAACTGCTAAAAAATACATCGAAGCCTACGAGGGCATTACAGGTCAAACATTCGAAGGAACTCCAGGCGACCCAATGCCACGTATCGAAGCGAATCTTCAAAAGTACATGAGCTAACTAGCAACTAGTAGCTAATAACTAATAACTTCTATGAAAACAATCATAATAATGGGGTCGAAAGTCGACCAAGAACACGCAGACAAAATCACTGCAAAACTTGATGCATACGGCGTACCTCACGAAACACACGTTGCATCAGCTCACAAGGTTCCAGAAAAAGTTCTAGAAATATTAAAGACCAACGAAGAAGGAGAAGAAGCTATTTGCTACATAACAATCGCAGGCCGCTCAAACGCGCTCAGCGGATTCGTTTCAGCTAACACAGCTTATCCAGTTATCGCTTGCCCTCCTTTTGGGAGCAAAGAAGACTTCATGATCAACATCAACTCAACCCTAGTCATGCCATCAAGTACACCTGCGCTTACTGTAATTGACCCAGGCAACGCAGCACTTGCAGCAGCAAGAGTACTTGGGATTGCTGACAAAGAATTACTTGCAAACAATCGCAAGTTCATCGCTGATATGAAGGCCAGCTTTTAAATGGGCGTAAAAAGTATATAATAAAATCCGTCGCGCATTGCGCGACTCTATCACTATACCCTACAACCCTAAACCCTAAGTCCCATGATAACCAACATCTCACCTCTAGATGGGCGCTACGCTCGCAAGCTAGAGCCTCTTCGTGAATACTTCTCGGAAGGAGCACTTATAAAAGCCCGCATCAATGTTGAAGTTGAGTGGCTTATTTTCTTATGCAACGAGTTAAGGCTTGAAGGAACACGAAAACTCACGACAGAAGAGCAAGGAAAACTCCGTACTCTCTACGAAGGTTTCGACGAAGCAGACCTGAAAAGATACCAACGCGTCAAAGAGATCGAAAAGACAACAAACCACGACGTAAAAGCTGTCGAATACATGATAAAAGAGCATATGGAAGGTGATATGAAGGAACTTCTCGAATTCGTTCACTTCGCATGTACATCTGAGGACATCACAAATAATTCCTACTCGCTTTTAGTAAAAGGAGCTCTTGAAACAATTTTCATCCCTCAAGCAGAAGCTGTAATGGCAAGAGTAGAAGAACTAGCTGAAGAATTCAAGGACGTACCGATGCTCTCGCACACACACGGACAACCAGCAAGCCCAACAACAGTGGGCAAGGAGTTCAAGCTTTTCGCAAAAAGACTAGAGAGACAGATCAAGTTACTCAAGAAACAAGAACACCTAGCAAAAATCAACGGAGCAAGCGGAAACTACAACGCTCACGTATCAGCTTATCCAGAGGTGAATTGGAAACAAGCGAGCAAAGACTTCATCACAGGTCTAGGCCTAACACCTAACCTGTACACAGCTCAAATCGAGCCACACGACTACATGGCAGAGATTTTCCATACTGTGATCAGAATGAACAATATCGTCATGGATCTAGATCGTGATATTTGGACATACATCGGCAAAGGATACTTTAAGCAAAAAGTAGTCAAAGGAGAGGTCGGATCATCAACAATGCCGCATAAAGTGAACCCTATAGATTTCGAAAACAGCGAAGGAAATATCGGGATCGCAAACGCAATCATGGAGCACATGGCAGGCAAGTTGCCAATCTCGCGAATGCAACGCGACCTAACCGACTCAACAGTCCTCAGAAACACAGGAATGGGAATCGGTCACAGCTATCTCGCATACCTAAGCACTATGAAAGGCCTCAGTAAACTCGAGATCAACAAGCCAGCTCTAGAACGCGACCTAGATGCGAACTGGGAAGTCCTCGCAGAGCCAATTCAAACAGTAATGCGCAAATACAAGATCGAAGGCGCTTACGAGAAGCTCAAGGATCTTACCAGGGGCAAAAGACTTACGCAGGATGACATGATCGCATTCGTAGATACTCTAGAAATCCCTGATGAAGACAAAGACAGGCTCAGGGAGATGACGCCAGCGACTTATATTGGGTTGGCGGCGAAGTTGTAAAAGATTGCACTCCTTAAAATACCTGGTATAATCCCTACCGTCCTTTTGAAATACACGAATAAACACGCCTGAAAGCGGCAATCACCGCTTAAGTGGGGAGAAGAAAATCAATAGTCACTACTGACCAATTCCTACTGACTACTGACTACTAGACCTCCCCGGAGACTAAACTCCGTTACCAAACGTCATTAAGCCCAAACTCGAGGTGGTACCGCCCGCGGAAACGCGAGCCCTTGAAGCCACCTTTTTCAGGCCGCGCCGAAAGGCGCACAGGCCCATGCTAACAAGTCGTTTCGCGAAGCGAAACTCCACGACTACACCCTAAACCCTAAACCCTATGTTCAACCCAGTAGACCCTAAACAACACTTCCCATCGCTTGAAGAAAAACTCATAAAGCATTGGAAAGAGAACAAAACTTTCGAAAAATCAGTAGACCAGAGACCAAAAGACAACGAATATGTTTTCTACGATGGCCCTCCGTTCGCAACAGGCCTCCCTCACTACGGACACATCTTAGCAGGAACGCTGAAAGATGTAGTGCCTAGATATTGGACGATGAAAGGATTCCGTATCGAACGCCGTTTCGGATGGGACTGTCACGGACTTCCTGTTGAGTACGAAGTAGAAAAAGAACTGGGGATATCTGGCAAACAAGATATAGAGGAGAATTACGGCGTACACGAATTTTGCGAAAAATGTCGCTCAATTGTCTTAAGATACACAAAAGAATGGGAAGAGACTGTCGATCGGATGGGGCGATGGGTGGATTTCAAGGATGACTACAAAACGATGAACCCAGAATACATGGAGACGATATGGTGGATTTTTAGACAGCTTTGGGACAAAGAACTGATCTACGAAGGACACAAATCTATGCATATCTGTCCCCGCTGTGTTACACCTCTCTCGAATTTTGAGGTAACTCAAGGCTACAAAGACATCACAGACCAGTCGATTACAGCTAAATTCAAGTTAGACGATGAAGAAAACACATACATTCTAGCCTGGACAACAACTCCTTGGACATTGCCGGGGAACTTTTTCCTAGCCGTAGGTGCAGATGTCGAATATGCAAAAGTTGAATACGAAGGCGAAAAATTAATATTAGCGAAAGACTTAGTTGAAAAAACATTCGAGGGAAAAGATTACGAAGTTTTAGAAACATTCAAAGGAGAAAAATTAGACGAAAAAGGATACGAACCGCTTTTCCCTTATTATGCAGATTTAAAAGAGGAAGGTGGATTCAGAGTTTCAACTGCAGATTTTGTTTCTACAGAAGACGGAACAGGTGTTGTACACATAGCCGGAGGTTATGGTGAGGACGATCTCCTTTTTGTAAAAGACCGAGATTTTCAAGTCGTTCAGCATGTTGGGATAGATGGAAGATTCAAAGAAGAAGTAAAAGAGTTTGTAGGCGAACATGTAAAACCTCTCGATGACCATATGAAGACAGATCGCAAGATAGTTGAGTACTTAGAGAAAGTAGGGAAAGTTTTCGATGCGAAGACTTACAAACACTCATATCCACATTGTTGGCGTTGTGATTCGCCGCTTCTTAATTTCTCAACTACTTCTTGGTTCGTGAAAGTCACAGAGATCAAAGAGAAGATGCTCGCATCAAACAAAGACATCAATTGGGTACCAGATCACCTGCAAGAAGGTCGTTTTGGCCAATGGTTAGAGAATGCACGTGACTGGTGTATCAGTCGTAACAGGTATTGGGGGGCACCTCTTCCAATCTGGCGAGCAGAAGATGGTGATGTAATTTGCGTCGGATCTATAGAAGAACTCGAAAAACTTTCAGGCCAAAAAGTAGAAGACCTCCACAAGCACTTCGTAGACGAAGTCACGATAGGAAAAGACGGAAAAACTTACAAAAGGATTCCAGAAGTTCTAGACTGTTGGTTTGAATCAGGCTCAATGCCTTACGCACAAGAGCACTATCCTTTTGAGAACAAGGAAAGGTTCGAAAGGAACTTTCCAGCCCAGTACATCGCAGAAGGACTCGATCAAACTAGAGGATGGTTTTATACGCTTGTTGTCCTAGGAACAGCTCTATTTGGCAAATCGCCATTCAAGAACGTAATAGTTAACGGACTGGTTCTAGCCGAAGACGGCAAAAAAATGTCAAAACGTCTCAAAAACTACCCAGAACCTAAACTGGTTTTCGATAAATACGGAGCAGACGCACTCAGGTTTTATATGATGAACTCTCCAGTAGTAAAAGCTGACACACTCAGATTCTCCGAAAGGGGAGTCGACGAAGTGGTAAAAGGTGTGATTCTGCCTGTCTGGAACAGCTACAGCTTCTTAGTAACTTACGCAAATATCGATGGATGGGAACCAGGAGATGAAAAACCAACCAACAAGCTCGATAAATGGATTCTTTCAGAGCTTCAACTGCTAGTAAAAGAAGTAACAGAGCAAATGGACGCATACGATTTGCAGAAAGCGACAAACACAATACCGAAATTCATAGACAATCTTACAAACTGGTATATCCGCAGATCACGACGAAGATTTTGGAAAAACGAAAACGACTTAGACAAGTCTTCAGCATACGCAACACTGCACGAAGTTCTAGTGACTCTATCGAAGGTACTAGCTCCATTCTGCCCATTCGTATCAGAAGAAATTTTCTGCAATTTGACAGGTAAAGAATCAGTTCACCTAGAGGATTGGCCAATAGTCGATGAATCCCTTATAAACGAAGATTTGAGCCTAGAGATAAAAGTCACAAGAGCAATCGTAACCCTCGGGCATGGGGTAAGGGCTCAAAAACAAATCAAAGTCCGCCAGCCGCTTTCAAAAGTCCAAGTTGCACTTCCAGACCACTTAAGGCACGACTTTGAAGAAGATGTCATCCTAGAAGAGCTCAATGTAAAAGAACTAAAAATCCTAGAAGACGCATCAGATGTGGCAGAGTTCCGCGTCAGTCCTAACGCAAAGGTTCTTGGTCCAAAATACGGAGGCGAAGTCCAAAACATCATCAAAGAAGCCAAGGCTGGTAATTTTGAACTCGAAGGAGATACGGTCAAGATAGGCGAGTACAAACTCACAGGTGACGAGGTCTCAGTCGGATATGAAGGCAAAGAAGGCTTCGACGTTGCGAGCGAGGACGGAGTAGTTGTAGCGCTAGACACAGAAATCACCAAAGAACTCAAGCTGGAAGGCTATGCACGCGACTTAGTCCGTTCAATCCAAGATATGCGTAAAGAAGCCGAGTACAACGTCTCAGATCGCATAATGGTTGCAATCGAAGCAGGTGGTGAAACCTCCGAAGCCGTAAAGCAATTCACAGATTACATAAGCGGCGAAACTCTGGCTAACAAACTCGCAGAAACAATAGAAGGCTCAGACTGGGATATTGAAAAAGAGGTAGATCTTGACGGGCAAAGTGTTAAGATTGCGCTCAAGAAATAACCATAACCACAAAACATCATGAAAAAACTGCTAACACTACTGACTACCGCCTCAATCCTACTGACTATTTCGGGTTGTGGAGCAGAAACCGAGGAAGAAATCGCCGAAGAAACGACAGAACCAGAAGAAATACTAGAAGAGATCGATTATTCGCAAGAAATTTTAGGCACATGGTACTTTGTCTTAATAGCAAACAGCGGAATGATAGAAGGACCTGCAGTGTTTTGGCCAGACGGAACAATTACAGGTGAATACGGAGATGTAACGACGCCAGAGGCTTCAGCCCATGTACTTTATCCAGAAGGAACAGAAGGGGAATGGGCGGTAGATGGCATGAGCGTTTACATGACAGGAGGACAAGGAATGTGGGGAGCCTTTATCGATGAAGAAAATATGGCAGGATCAATCATAGACATGGAAGGAGTCGAGGCGTATTGGACAGCATACAAGTTGGCAGATCTACCGGTTGATATAACAGGCCTATGGATGGCCTCATTCCCTGATGGGCTTTTTGAAGGGGAGTATGCTAGACATCAGTTATTGGCTATTCGTGATGATGGGTCTGTTACCTCAACTTATATAAAGATTCAAGACGGTAGTGCAAGCGTGTCATACGAATCTTACGACGATGAACCTTTTGGCACGTATGAAGTAGATGGAAATAACGTGACAATTACATCGGAAGATGGAAGCGTAATTATGGAAGTAACTTTAGAAGATGGTGATACAGAGATAGAAGGGACCTGGACCAATGCAGACACAGGCGAATCTGGTACCTGGTATGGAACCCTTCAAGCCGAATAAAACTATTTCAAGTTTCTAGTTCCTAACTCCAAGTTAACTAATGAAAAACTCAATAACAATCGATGAAGCTCGCGAGCTCGTAAAAAAATACCTCAAAGAAGAGTACTTGCTGCAACATTCACGCGAAACAGAAGTAATTATGCGCGCTCTCGCTAAGCACTTTGGCGAGGACGAGGAGTTCTGGGGAATTACAGGCCTTCTTCACGACTTAGACATGAACGAATGTGGAGAAAATTACGAAAACCACGGTGTAAGAACTGTAGAGATCCTCAAAGAAGAAGGATACGACATCCCTGAAATGTTTCATGCTATCCAATCTCACTGTGAGAATCTCGGATATATAGACGCGAAACGCGAATCAAAAATGGAATATGCTCTTTCGGCCGCAGAGAATATAACAGGGTTAATAGTCGCATACACCCTCATGATCCCAGACAAGAAATTCGCAAGCGTTAAACCGAAATCAATAAAGAAAAAGCTCAAAGACAAGTCTTTCGCAGCAAAAGTAAACCGCGAATTTATTAGCGACATAGAAAAAACAGGCTTAGAAAAATCACAATTCATAGAAATAGCGATAGAAGCGATGCAGGGGATAGCTGACGAAATGGGCTTCTAAACTAAAGCTCGCGAAGAACTTCACTGCCAAATGTAGTTAAGGTTACAAAGCCGTTAGATGGATTGATTTTTATAATCCCCCAACTACGTAACTGATTAGCAGTTTCTCGCACCTTAAGCGTTTCACCATCAAGAGACATGCCAATATTAGATGTGAGAAACCTGACATGTTCGGAAGCCAAAGACCACGCTACAAGACGAGGCCTATTGCCAACCAAGGAAACGTCGGTAGGAGGGACTGTTGTGTCGTCTTCGTCAATCAGCTCAACAGATCTATGCCCACCACGTCGATCCAAAACATAACTACTACCACCTAATTTGTTTCTTTCGTCTCCCATGAGTGAAAAAGTTTTCTAGAGTAAATAATAATACGCCAATAACGCCATAATCTCAATATTGCAACGAATAAAATACTCCAGTAAAATTTCGCCTGATTTAACAAAAAAACATGAGACCTAGACCAACTCCTCTAGATGAGAGGCTCAATGATCCGAGATGGACTCGAGACATAGACCCAAAACTAACAGTTTTAATGACTCAAAGATTAATAGGTCAAGCCGAGGCAGACCGAATAATAGAACTATTCCATCAAGATCCAGATGCGGCGATAACTGAAGCAGAAAGACTCTACCACGACCTGTACGTGAAGAAGTCTCCTTTATACGAAGGAGAATAAATTGCCTAAGATCAAGTTCTCCAGTAAAATCTCATTGATATTAAGACACAAACCTATGGAAGCGCCAAAAGCAAATATAATCCCAGAAGATCATACGTTAGGGACTCCACTACAACTTGATTTGGCAGAACGAGAAGTTGTAGCAGATGCGTTGGATATGAATTTGGGGATATTTGCGGGATTGGCAGAACGAGCAATAACGGAAGGGACTATGAGCGTAGAGCTAAAGGTAACATGGGGTACGGTATTGCGCCTACTTCAATATATGAAAGATGCAAATATGGATACAACAGAAGGACATCGTAGACTAGGAGATGTCTTTACTTCAATGGTGAGGGCCGGTCTTATACTCTCAAGTTAAATAAACGCAAAAAATAATGCTAAAACGCATAGCTTTTACAGTCGCAGTAAATATGGGAGCGCTCTGGATGACAGCACTCCTCATAGATAAGTTCAATTTCACAGGAGGAATTCCTTTCTTGCTAATAGCAGGTGCTGTCCTAGGACTGTTAAATGTACTTGTCAAACCTGTAATTAAATTGTTGTCGTTTCCTGCAATATTTATAAGCGCAGGGTTGTTCCTGATTATCATCAATGCAGTGATGTTGGGTATTTTGGATTATGTTTTAGACGTATTAGACTTTTCTGGAATTGATTTGCAGGTTGAAGGAGCCTTGACTTATCTATGGGCAGCCATTATCTTTGGCCTCGTGAATTGGCTAGAACACTGGCTTCTAAAGAAATAACCAATCCATATACTAGATACTAAATACTAACATCATGCACACAGCTTTATTAACATTACACGTAATTGTCTCGATATTATTGATATTCGCAATTATGCTTCAGCAAAGAGGCACAGGTCTTTCAATGACTTTCGGAGGAGGCGGAGGCAATTTTTATGCGACAAAGAGAGGAGCTGAAAAGATTCTTGCAACAGCTACAGTTGTATTAGTAGTAGTATTTGTGGGACTCTCAATAGCCATGCTTTTTGTTTAGCCCGCCACAGGAAGTATAGCGATCCAGCCCTTAATATAAGTCGTTTTGCGGAGCAAAACACAATATGTGATCCATGAAAAAACTTAAAAAAACACTTCAAAGCTTGAAAGCCGCTTTGACGCTATCTGTCAAAACGATTAAGTCTTTTTCAAATAAAGAAAAAATTTCATCAATACTGGTTACTATATTAATTCTCATAATTATAGTGCCACCGGTACTTAAGGATGAAAGGATGGCGGATGTAGCTGACGAGACAACAGTAACATCAACTCTTTATGCAGAAGGACTGGTGGGGGAGATAACACATCTTAATCCGGTTTTTACAGAGTTTAACGAAGTCGATCAAGACATAAGTAGCCTTATTTTCTCTGGATTAAGCAAATATGATCCCGAAACAGGGACAGTCGCAGAAGACATAGCAACTCATGTGCTACTGGAAGACGAAGTTACTTATAAATTTACACTCAAAAACAATATTTATTGGCACGACGGAACAGAAGTGACGGCAGAAGATGTATACTTCACATATCACGACGTGATCCAAAGCCCAGATTTCCAAAATCCAATCCTAAGAGCAAATTTCGAAGGAGTTGAGATAGAAATGGTGGATAGCAGAACGATAACTTTCACATTAGAAAATACAAATTCGTTCTTTTTTACTCATACGACCGTTGGGCTACTACCGAAGCACATACTCGGAGACGTACCTGTTTCAGAGCTCGATACACACGAGTTTAACAAGCATCCTGTAGGAACAGGTCCATACATGGTTTCAGCACCTTATGAAGAGGTCGACGAAGGAGAGTTTGTAGTAGAACTGGAAGTTTTCGAAGACTACTACGGCGACGTACCAAGCATTACAAATCTCAGGTTTCATACTTTTCCAGATACAGATTCATTACTTGATAACGAAGGACAATGGCACGGAACTGCCAGGATACCTAGATATCTGCTTGCAGAGGCTCAAGAAGACCGCCTAGAGGCATACCAATATGAACTTCCTCAGTACACGGCGCTTTTTATAAATACAGACGGAGAGTACACCGGAAGAAGAGATATAAGATTGGCAATATCCAAAGCAATTGACAAAGGGTACATAATCGATCAAATAGGATATGCAAAAACAATAGACACTCCACTTCTGGAGCTAAACCAAGATGAATGGATTCATCAGGCTGACCAAGAACAAGCGATGGGAGCTCTATACGGAGAAGGATGGTATTTGGATGAAGAAGATGGTTATAGGTATAAAAACGGAGAGAAACTCACCCTCACGCTCCTCAGGAGGGTATTCGAAGAAGGATCTAAGCAAGAAGAAATAACATCAATGACAGCAGATATCATAAAAAGCCAACTTGCAGAAGTCGGGATAGATGTAGTAATCGAAGCCTACGATAACGAGACTCTTCAATCAAAGATCCAAAACAGGGAGTACGATTTGCTTTTATATGGTCAAAACTTAGGCTATAATCTCGACACCTATTCTTACTGGCACTCGAGTCAGGCTACAGAATATGGTTTGAATCTTTCAAATTATCGGAATCCAAACGCAGACGCATACATCGAGAAAATCAGAAGTACATTCGACGCAACAGAGAAAGACGAGCTATTGCAATCACTCGCAGAAACCATAGAAGAAGATATCCCTGCAGTATTCCTTTATACTCCAAGTTACTACTTCTTAGTAGACGAAAGAGTTCAGGGAATAGTCATCGATGACCTTAGATTCCCATCTGATAGATTCGCAACAATCGATACTTGGTATTTCGAGTAGCAGGCCGCTCCGAAGGAGCACAGGCCCACATATATAGCCGTTTCGCAAAGCGAAACTCCATAACTACACCCTATACCCTACAACCCTAACCCCTAAATAAAATGCAAGTCATATTCACACAAGACGTTCCGGGCGTAGCTCGAAGAAACGAAATCAAAGACGTTAAACCAGGATATTTCCACAACTTCCTTATGCCAAAAGGCCTAGCTGTTAACGCTACGGAGAGTCGTTTAGCAGAGATAGAAAAAGTTCGCGAGGAAGAAGGATTACGCCTAGAGGAACTAGAGAAGAACGCTGCAAGCGTAGAAAAGACGCTTTCTGGCGCTACGGTAAAAGTTGCTCACAAAGCTTCTGAAAAAGGCAAGCTATACGCTGCCATAACTGAGAAAGAGATGGTAGAAGCTATCAAAGCTCAACTAAAAGTCGAGCTGCCTGAAAGTAGCTTAGCTATGGAGCACTTCAAAGAAGTTGGAGAATACACGATAGAAGTCGATCTCCCTGGAGACCATAGCGCAGAACTAAAAGTAGCTGTTGAGGCAGAAAGCTAATACTCTCTAAATAGCTAACTAGCTAAAAAGCTAAATAGCTAATAAATACATGGCCAAAATCCTTGCACTAGACTATGGAAAACGCCGAACAGGAGTCGCAATTAGCGATCCAGGAGGCGAGATTGCTTTTGCACGCACAACGCTTTCCTTCAAAAAGGAAGAACAGCTGCTTGCTGAAATCGAAAAAATCTGCAAAGACGAAAAAATAGAAGAAATAGTCGTCGGATTGCCGACAAATATGAAAGGGGAAGACACGCCTCAAACTAAAACCACTCGAGAATTCGCAGAAAGACTCCAAGAGCACCTCGGAGATGTTCAAATAAAGCTCTTTGATGAGCGTTTAAGCACAATCCAGGCTGAACGAGCCCTGGTAGACAAAGGACTCAAGAAGTTCTCTGAGATCGACGAAATAGCAGCACAGATTATTCTTCAGGCGTGGTTGGATAGGAATAGATGATTACTCCTTAATAGTCTCAAAATACGTCTCTACAATATTATGATATGGGAACCAAGATCCTTCTCCTCTTCGATATTGTACAATCGTAGCCAAGTCGCTAGTTTCAAGAGCCTTAATTAAACGATCAAGATGCCAAGATAAAGGCTGGTCTTGACCGAGATAAGTAGGGTCTTCCCCCCCCTCACGACATAACTTTAAACAACCACGAAGCTCCTGCAATAAAATCCTCTTTGCATCTTCCTCTAAGCTTTCTCCTCCGGCAATGTCTCCTTCTGTAGGTCCTTGTGCCATAGTATAAAAATTAAGAATTATTTTAACGCCTCAACCCCAGGTAGCTCCTTCCCCTCAAGGAACTCAAGCATAGCTCCTCCACCGGTAGAAATATGGGTGAATCTTTCAGGTGCCAGGTCGAATTTATTAATAGCATCGATAGTATCACCACCACCGAGCACAGTTACCCCTTCGCACTCAGCCACAGCCTCGGCAATCCGTCTCGTACCTTCTGAAAAAGGCTCCATTTCATAAAGCCCAACGGGCCCATTCCAAATGACAGTACCAGCACGCTCAATTATTTCACAGAAACGATCAATAGTCCGCTTACCAATATCAAAAATCTTCATATCACCCTCGATGTCAGAAATTGGAACAGTCAAAGTCTCAGCGTCAGGGCTTGCCTCCGAAGCAACAACGACATCCTGAGGCAGAACGAACTTGTCCATGTCTTTCTCAACCTCAAGCATAATCTCCTGAGCAATATCGCGTTTCCCAGGTTCGTGCAAAGACTCGCCAACATCATAACCAGCCGCATATAGGAAAGTATTAGCCAACCCGCCTCCGACCAAAAACGCATCACCTTTATCAATAAAATTCTTAAGAACGCCGATCTTAGTATCTATTTTCGCTCCACCCATAATCAAAACAACAGGCTCCTTAGCGCCTTCTAGAATAGAAGAAAGCACCTCGATCTCCCTCTCCAGCAGAAGCCCAGCATAAGCAGGCAAGAAATCCGCCAATCCGGCAGTTGTAGCATGCGCACGATGCACAGCTCCAAAAGCATCACTAACAAAAACGTCTCCAAGTTTAGCAATCTGCTCTGTAAACTCTCTATCATTCATCTCTTCACCATGATAGAAACGAGTGTTTTCTAGAAGTAAAATCTCGCCAGCACTCATGTCAGAAACAGCCGCCTCGGCATCCGGCCCAATACACTCATGTACATCAGAAACAGGGAAGTCAACAAGTTCTCCAAGCCTCTCTGCAACCTTATCAAGCCTAAGGTCATCAACCTTCTGCCCCTTAGGACGCCCCATGTGGGACATAACAATAACCTTAGCACCTCGCTCAGCAAGATATTCAAGGGTAGGAAGAGCTTTTCGTATACGCGTGTCATCCGTAATATTACGCTCCGAATCCATCGGAACATTAAAATCCACCCTAACTAATATACGCTTATCTTTAGGATCTAAATCGTGAAGAGTTTTCATCGTTTATTTAGGTGAAATCACATGCACACTATACTAAATAGCTAACTAGCTAACAAGCTGACTAGCTACTGTAGCAGCATCATATCCTCGAGATATTCGCTTCACCGCATCCTCCATCTTTTTTACCATAAGAACTTCAAAAACAACAGGAATCTCTATATCCATTTGCACCTGCATGATCGCATCAGAAACCGTACGACAAACATGATCATAGTGATCGGTCTCACCTTTGATAACACATCCAAGTGCAATAATCGCATCGCAGCCAGTCATTTTTTTCGCAGCAAGAGGAATCTCAAAAGCCCCAGGCACCCATTTGACCTCATATTTTAAACCAAGCTCATTTAGCCCACGTTCACACTCGGCAAGGAGCTTCTCTGTAACGAATTCATTGAATTTTGAGACTATTACACCGATCATAATAAGAAATAATATTTATTCGTTTTTAAGCCATCTTTGAACGTCATCGAAAATTCATCAGATGGTAGTTCATCATCATCATCATCGATGTCAGTCGCTTCTGGCACTACGCTAGCCTCCTCTCTAGAATGTACAATCGTTTCTTCAGCAGCACCAAGCCATGCATCAACACGCTCCCCATCACCGGTTAGATAAGCCTTGCTGGTTGCATGAGCAAGTGTTTCAACATCAGAAGAATCCAACGGCGGACTAATTTCACTCATAGTGTTTTAGTTAGAAATCATACGTTCCAAATACCGCGCAATCAAATCTACCTCAATATTCACCTTATCTCCAGCCTTAAGCTCACCAAGATTAGTATTTTTCAAAGTAAAATCCACCAAAGAAACCTCAAGCCAATCCTCTCCAAGACCGCTCACGGTCAAACTCACTCCATTAATCGCAACAGACCCCTTAAGGGCAAAAAACTTAGCATAATCAGCAGGAAAGGAGACCCTCAAGATCTCATCATCAAAACCAATCACCTCAGAAACAAAATCCACATGTCCAGAAACCAAATGACCATCTATCTTATCTCCAAGCTCCATCCCAGTTTCCAAATTAACCTTATCACCAACCTCAAGCCCACCAAGGTTCGTACAGCTAAGAGTCTCGTCCATGACATCAAAAGCAAAATCATCATTAACAGTAAGACAAACCCCATTCACAGCGACACTGTCGCCAGCCGCCACTTCCAAATTATGCTCAATTCGCAACAAATTATTGCCAGCTTCCAAAACCTCCCCGATAGATTTGATTATTCCCGTAAACATAGTACATGGAAATTATCTGAAAAGCGCTTAGAAATCAAGTTCAAGCCGCTTGCATAGAATAGATTTGTCATAATGCTAAGACATATAGTAAAATCCACCTCCGGACATTAAAACCCACGCATATGTCACTAGAAACATTAAGAAGCTCCAGAGATGTAGCTCCTCCAAGTATTTTACATAAGGATCTTGTAAGCCAACGAAATCTGGCACACGAAGCAACAACAAGAATACTTGGAAGAACAATGTGGTGGGAACAACCACGAAACCAAGGTGGTAGACATTCACGGACCCGAAAAGATTTTCAAAGGTTCGGATATTAAAATATTGTCTGAAGCGACTCTGCAGGCTCAAGGCCGAAGCCATTCAAGAGTTGTTTTTTCTTCTCGAATAATTTCACAGCGAAGCGAGAACCTATGAGAGAAGAAAACAACAACTCATTTTTCAGCTTTTTTTAACATCACTCTGCTAAAACAGGAGGTACTGTATTCCTTAACCAATACAAAAATGCAGTACCTAAACAAAGTCATGCTCCTCGGGCATCTAACGGCCAACCCTGAGAGCAAAAAAACAGAAAATGGTCATACTTTAACTACATTTTCTGTAGCAACGAACAAGTCTGTGACTCACGAGACAGGTGAGGTCGAGGACCAAGCACAATTTCATCGAATAGTAGCATGGCGCAAGCTCGGTGATATTTGCGCTAAACATCTAACAAAAGGAAGTCTCGTAATGCTCGAAGGGGAGTTGCTTTACAGGAGCTACGAAGACAAAGAAGGCAATAAAAAATCCCTGACAGAGATCAAGGCAAGCCGAGTAATCTTCCTCAAAATCAAAAAAGACGAAATCGAAGCAACCTCTGCAGAGGACAAGGAGGAAAAATAACGTACAGTTAACTTAAACAAGTACGGTAGGAAAGAAAAAGGGCCTTTTGTTAAGGCTCTTTTTCGCATAAAATCAAAGAGATGAGCACACACGAGCTGACAATTATAATTCCAACTTACAACAGGGCAGAGATCCTAGGTCGCTGCCTTGAACATTTAAGTGAACAAACTTGTCAGGATTTTCAAATCATAGTGGTAGATGATGGTAGTACAGATAACACAAAGGAAGTTGCGACTAGCTGGAGCTTTAGATTTCAAAACTACAAATACATCCACCAGAAAAACCAGGGCCAAGGGAATGCTCGTAATAACGGTCTGAAACATGCTCTTGGGAATATAATCCTATTCATCGGAGACGACATCCTTTTGGAACGTACGGCTCTTCAAGAACACGTACTGATGCACAAAAAACATCCAGAAATCCGAGTGGCGGTGTTGGGACTTGTGCTTTGGCATCCAGAAGTCAATGTTACGGGATTCATGAAATGGCTTACGAGCGGGAAGGATGGTGGAACGCAGTTTGCTTATGACCTACTAGAGGGCAAAGAAGAAGCCGATTATAACTTTTTCTACACATCAAACATTTCCATCAAGAAAAAACTCTTAGAAAAACATAAATTTGATCCAGATTTTCATTCTTACGGATGGGAGGACATAGAACTCGGATACAGATTAACAAAAGAAGAAAACCTCAAGCTATATTTCAATAAGGACGCAGTTGGATACCATCACCACGAAATAAACGAAAAATCCCTCGCAAACAGGATGCGTTCAATAGGCAGGTCGTCCAGAATTTTTCACGAAAAACATCCAGAGTTAAAAAAGATGCCGAGTTTTTGGAAGAAATTAGCGTTGTGGCTAATCTCACGCAAGCCAGTTCTGTTTTTCGCAAAAAAACACAAAAAGAACTTTTACTATTACGCACTTTCAAAAAGGTATTTGCTCCAGGGGCTACGGCAGGTATAATCTTTAAAGACAAAAATAAAAAAACAAAATATGCGCAAATACATATCACTTGTTCTGATAACAACGCTACTGGCGACAGCTTTTTCAGGATGCTTGACCAAAGAAACTACGACCACTACAACAAGCACGGAAACAGTCGAACTAGTAATGTACGGTCTTTTTGACGACTCAGATATTTACAAGCCGCTAATCCAGGAATACGAAAGCGAACACAAAAATGTCGACATTACATACAAGCAATTTACAGATCCAGACACCTATCTAGACTTAGTTGTAAACGAGCTCGCAGAAGGGGAGGGGCCAGATATTTTCATGATGCATAACAGCTGGATTTACGAACACTATAAAAAAGTAAACCCATACCTGGTTGATTACGATACAGCCGTAGCGTTTGACGAGACGTTCGTAAGCGTTGTGTCGGACGATTTCCTGCGTGACTACGATGGGACAAACTATGCAATCTACGGGATGCCTATGTATGTCGACACCGTTGCTCTTTACTACAATGAGGACCAGTACGAAGACGCTGTGCCGTCGAGAGGGAAACCAGCAGATACTTGGACCGAGCTATTAGACGATGTTTACAAGCTTACAAAGGAGGATAATAGCTTTGAAAGATTTGAGGTAGCAGGGATAGCCATGGGGCGCGCAGATAACATCTTGAGAGTTACAGACATCCTTTATTCGCTTTTCCTTCAATACCAAACTCCTTTTTATGACGACGACTATACGACATCAACAATAACAGACACAGAGGTCAGCGCATCAGGAGGCATAGAGTCTCCAGGAGAAGTAGCATTAGACCTTTATACTTCTTTCGGAGTACCTAGCAATAAGAACTACTGCTGGAACGAGTATATTTCCGACGCCGACAGCAGCGAAAAGGAGTTGCAGCCTTTTATAGAAGGGAAAGTATCTATGATATTTGGATACTCATATTTATACGAAGACCTTCTAGATTTAATAGAAACAGAAAATAAAAAAGGCGAAGATACTATAGACCCAGATGTGATAAAAGTCGCAGAAATACCACAGGTTTATGATCCAGAAACGAGCACAGACAAGCGAAACGTATACGCAAGCTACTTTGCATACACAGTATCAAGAACTTCCGAAAACGCTGACGAAGCATGGGCTTTTATTGACTACCTAACATCACAAGAAGCCGAGACATACTATTTTGAAGAGACTCACAAGCCATCATCAAGAAGAGACCTACTAGAAGAGCAGATACAAGATCCTATCTACGGAATATTCGCAACACAAGTTGGGTACGCAGAGACAATACCTATAGCTGACGCACAAAAATACGCAGAAATTTTAACAGAAGCAGTAGAATCAGTGTTATCGACAGTAAAAGTGAGCTCAGCATTAAGCACAGCAGAGCAGCAAATTAACGCAATCATACCTGATGAAGGGCTTTTCCCTGATCTCTCTCCTGAAGAAGAAGAGTAAAAAAATAAAAAAACAAAATCTCGCCGAGATAATCTTTTTGCTCGGAATCTTTGCGTTGCCACTGCAGATATGTACCATAATTTCTCAGCCTGACATTTATCTTTCAGGACAGGCAAATCAATTCAATAACGCAACACTGTACCTAACAGACATATTTATAATCCTAAGTGCGGTTATCTTTTTCCCGTTCAAAAAGGATATAAAAATTAAAGAAAAATTAACATTTGCCGTGTTGTTAATTCTTGCAGGGATAACAGTCTACGGCGCAGCTTATGAATCAAGCTGGATAGCATTTAAGATAATGATAGCCTTGATCGTGTATCTGCTTATCAAAAACGAAATAACCAATCCGAACAAAATCAAAAAAACATTCCTGATCTCGGCAGCATTCCAGGGGATAATAGGAGTAGGTCAATTTATAACGCAAGAAAGCATTGGACTTAGCATACTAGGAGAACCGAATTTGTCGTCAGCTGGTATCTCAAAGATCGACATAGGTGACAACCAAGTCATAAGAAGTTACGGAACAATGCCGCACCCTAATATCCTAGGGGGCTTTCTATCCATCGCAATTATTTTGAACGCGAAGACAAAAAAACACATACCTTTGATCGCAATATGCTTAGCTGCAATGATTTTTACATTTTCTAGATCAGCGATCTTGTCGTTCCTAACAGCAACATTGATATTTGGCATTTTTAATGCCAGAAAAAACATAAAATTCACAAAAAAACACATAGGACTAGTAATAATGTTTGCTTTGGTGATTTTGATAACAGCTCCTTATTTAAAAGCTCACTTCCTAAGCACAACAGAGATAGAAGAGCGGATTAGCCAGATCAGCCCAGCTATAGAGATGATTTTAGAAAACCCATTAGGTGTCGGTTTTGCAAATTTCACAAATAACGTGCAGGAATATACAGAGACAAAATTAGCTCCATGGGAATACCAGCCAGTACACAATGTATATCTACTAACAACCGCTGAATTAGGAGTAATTGGAATAGGGATACTGCTATTTCTGCTATTCCATTCGGTATTAAGTGGCAAAGACAAAAGCATAAAATACACAATGCTAGCGCTAGCACTAATAGGCTTAGTAGACCATTACATGTACACCTTGTATCAGGGACAAATGCTAGCGGTAATTCTTCTGGCTATGCAAGATACGACCCCAGGAAGTCCTGATGACCACGAATAAAATCCGAAATATTCATCTCTTTTTTCCCTTCTAACTTAACCCTCTTAAGCTCAATAGATGAATTGTCTTTGGAAGTAACGTAAATCCTAGATTTAACTTCGCATACACAGCCAGGCTCCGAACAACACTCGATATCGCTATGAGCAATTTCACTAAGTATCAAACGCTTGCCACCCAATTTGGTAAATATCCCTGGCCATCCATAAAAAGCTTTGTATCTTCTCAAAATTTCAGCAGAGTCCATGCCCTGAAAAGAAACCAAACCATCTTTGCGCGTAACTTTCTTGCAATAAGTTGCGGAATTATGATCCTGATCTTTTGGGACAAAAGAATTAAAATCTTTAATCACTTTAAGCAAAGACCTCGCGCCTAATTCGGATAGTTCTTCTGACAAACCTAGAAAATCTTTATCCCCAATAACAGTTTTAGCGGTTAAATACACAGGCCCAGCATCCATCTTTCTTCTAACTCCCATAACAGAAACTCCAGTCTTTTCGTCTCCAGACAAGATAGCGGATTGAATAGGAGAAGCCCCTCTGCACTTAGGCAGCAAAGAAGCATGAACATTTAAGATTTCTGTTTTAGCCAGAGACAAAACCTCTTTATCTAAAATCTGCCCATAAGCAACGACCACTATGAAATCGGGATCTACATCCGAAATCATACGGACCACATCATCTCCATTTACATTGTCAGGCTGCACAATAGCTAGGCCAAGTTCTTCCGCAACCACTTTGACAGGGGGAGGTGTCATGATTTTGCCACGATTAGCGGGCTTGTCGGGTTGGGTTATAACCATGTCTACAACCACATTTCCATCATCGCATAAAGCCTGCAAGACAGGAACTGCGAACTGAGGGGTGCCCATAAAAACAACGTGGATTTTTTGCATATTTCTAAAGATCTAAAAACAAATTACACCTTCAATTTTAACACTCTATTTGATAAATTGGGAAGGAATCCTAAAAACAAAACAAATATGAGAAAATTTTTTGCTGGAATTATGCTTTTCATAATCCTGTTAATAGCACCTGTGATAAGTTTTATTTACGCAGGGCTGGAAACATATTTAAGCCCAAATTTCTACACAGACGAAGTAGTGATAAGCGAAATCTACGACACCCTTACGAGTTACGTAGAAAACAATATAGAAAACGCTATGCAGACAGAGGAAGACAGCATGTTTGATCCTCACGAAATTACAGATCAAATGGAAACAATCCTGCCCAAAGAATCATTGGCAGGAATAACAGAAGACCTCGTAGCTCAATTAATGCAAGAGCCACTACCAGAGACAATAACTGTCGACCTTTCCGTGATCAAAGAGAATTTGCCGCAAGTAATGAACAACGTAATGACAGATATGGTATACGAAATGGAAGAATGCCCAGAAAAAACAATTGCAGATTTCGATTTGGAAGGAGGAGAGATGATTACCTGCATACCATCTGGAGTAAGCCAAGAAGAATTGATAAAAGGTCTAGAGATAGAGAACACTTCAATGTTCGACGATATGCCTGATGAAACAGAGATAGACTTAACAGTTCTGCCAGACAAGGTTAGAGACGTGATGGAGCTAGTAATACAGAACAATACTCAGCTAAAGGCAGCACTACTAGCAACGTATTTTCTGTTAGTAATGCTCATGGCACTTATAATATTCAAGCCTTTCTCATCAGTATTGAAATGGATAGGTAACGCATTTTTCTGGAGCGGACTACCTTTGGCAATAATCAACCTTACGATAGACGGTACGATGAACACAATGATCCCTAGGATAGCAGAAGAAACACCCGATATGTCTGTGGAAATGATAGAAGAGAGCATGGCAACAGTAATGGTATTAATAAAACTCCTAACAGACAGAGTCCAGCTGCATGGAATCATACTAACCGCAGCAGGAGCAGTCTTTATCCTTGTAGGGATAATCATAACTTGCAGAACAAATGACCAATCTTAAAGACATCGAGGAAAAGTGTCGCAAATGCAAAAAATGCCTTTTACACGAAGGCAGGACCAATTCTGTGCCAGGAGAAGGCAGCGAAAAAGCGGAAGTCATGTTTATAGGCGAAGGGCCAGGGAAAGACGAGGATCTTCAAGGTAGGCCGTTTGTAGGTGCAGCAGGTAAATTCCTAGACCAATTATTGGAAGCTGCTGGATTGAAGCGTGAAGATGTTTACATAGCAAATGTAGTAAAATGTAGACCGCCAGGCAATCGCGATCCTTTGCCTGAAGAGATAGAAGCTTGCTGGCCATACCTGGAAGAGCAAATAAAAACTATCAAGCCAGCATTGATAGTTACGTTGGGAAGACACTCGATGAATCGCTTTCTGCCAGGATTAAAAATATCCCAAGTGCACGGCAAAGCAAAGAGATACAAAGGAATAACTGGAGGAAAACAAGTTTATTATCCCATGTACCATCCAGCTGTAGCGCTCTACAATGGATCATACAGAGAGATACTAATGGAAGATATCAAACGCATCCCCAAACTTCTAAAAAAAATTAAAAACGAAAATCTAAATGAACGCTGAACCTTTCAATCCAGAAAAGAAATATATACAACCATTAATAATAGCCGGTGGTATTAGCACAGTTGGATGGCTAGTCGTGGTGATGAAACTAGACCCATATGAATCGACAGGACTAGCCTTGGCGCTATTCTTCTTGAGTCTCTTGATAGCTTTGACTTGCATATTCACATTGACCGGATTCTATCTAAGAAAATGGGTTACCCAGAATGAAGTCAGCATAAGCTATATAAATACATCAATTAGGCAAGGACTACTATTGTCATTATGTACGATAATTTGCTTAGCATTCTTGCTGCTAGGCGTACTTACATGGTGGAACGGACTACTCGTAGTAGCAATTATAGTTTTGCTTGAATCTTATATAACCAGTAAAAACTATTAAATTATGTCACCAAAACCAAGAAGAGGCATAGGCGCAGGTAGAGGGCCAGGAGGAAGGCGCTTTAGACCTCCACGCCTAAGGAGGCCGGGATTATTCAGGAGGCCAAGGCCAGGAGCAATTGACGGCGGCGGAAGCGGATTCTGCTTGTTACCCGTAATAGGCATCGCGGCACTACTGCTTTTGGTAGCTTTTTAATAAGCCGCAACTACATACCGTAATCATAGTCCGAAAGGATCCTAATTCTGTCTAGCGGCCATAATATCAACCATCCTTTTCCCTCGATAAGATCTTTTGACAGAAGCGCTCCTTCTTCATCGCAATCCACATTGCCGAAACATCGCCTTGAATCACTACTGGCACGCCTATTGTCGCCCATAACAAAATAAGTACCCTCTTCTACGTAAAATTCCGTAAGAGTAGTCGTAAAAGGATAGGTTTTTCCGTAATTCCCCTCGTTGAGATACTGCTCATCTAGCTTGAACCCATCCGGATGCTCATCATTGTAGATATAAACTTCTCCGTCGATAAGCTCAACGGTCTCTCCTGGTAAACCTATGACTCTTTTTATAAAAAACTCACCATCTTCACCCTCAGGAGGCTCAAAAACTATCACGTCACCACGGTCATAATCCGATATAGACCACCCGAAAAAATCGAAATAAGAGAACTTGTTAACAATAATGTATTCGCCGTTACCATGAACGCAATTCCCGTTGAAATTATTCAAAGTATCACACATCGAAGGTCCGCTAACCTGAAACGGAGAGAAGATAAGACCTCTTATTATAAAAACAAGCACAATGATAATAACAGCATTAATAGACACATCTACAAGGAACCAAAAAGTGCTTTTCGCGACGTAAACTATTTTAGAAGAGCCGTCATAATAGACTTCGTCTTCAAGATCTTTCTCAGCCTTTTTAGGCGCAGGGTTCATTGTTTTTGTATTTAATTTAACCAACGAGTAATCTACATCTTGGCAGGAGCATTTACAAGGTGATCTTTTTTATGTAAATTTGAGGCGTAATGCAAACAAATATCAAAAGATGCTAGCAAATATTCTTTTTAGAAGTTACCTCAACCAGGGCGAGAAAATATATTTTGTTGCACATACGCATCCGTTTATAGAATACGCATCATTTTTCAAGGCTCTAGTACTAGGAGTAGTATTGCCACTTGGGTTTAACGTGATAATGCCACCGTTTTTCGTGGTTTGGGTTGGATGGGCAGTCATAGGGGGATTAATGTTTATATACAAATTGCTAGATTGGTACATGGACGCATGGATAATTACCAATCTTGGGATAATAGATCTGCAATGGGATGGCTTTTTTAATAAATCATCAACCAGAATCGAATACCATACAATAGAAGGGATTACATATCAGATTCAAGGTTTCTGGGGAACAATAATGAACTATGGTGATATTATGGTAGAAAGACTAGGAACAGGGACAGTGGTCACTTTGGAAAACGTAGCATTTCCAAAAAGTGTCGAAAGAGAAGTCCTTAAGTACCAGGAGAAATTTGTGAGAGCCAAGAATTTTAAGGATGAAACCGCGCTTAAAGATTTGCTTGTGCAAATGGTTCAAGAACAAAGAAGAGGTAAATAACATGACAAAAAAGAAGAACATCATAGGAATAATAGGCCGCATCGCATCTGGGAAGTCTTTCGCAGGTCGCTTTTTCGAAAGCCTAGGAGCAACCTTTGTCGATTGCGACGCAATAGTTGCCAATTTGTATAAAAAAGGGAATATCGGCGCAAAGAAAATAGAAACTTTCTTTGGGGATGAATTCCTGAAAAAAGGAGCCGTAAACAAAGCCAGGCTCGGGATCTTCGTATCAAAAGACCAGAAGAAACTAAGAATCTTGGAGAAGATAGTACATCCTTTAGTACTTTGCGAAATCCAAAAAGCCATCGACAAATCGCAAAAAGAAACGATCTTCATCGAAATAGGCGCTCCATCAGAAAAATTCCTACACCTTTGTAAAAAAATCATACTGATAGAAACCCCTAAGAAACAGCGATTACCAAGGATTCGAACAAAATATCTCGAAAAAATCGACAACTTTAAAGATTTAAAAAGCATTAAACCAGATTTCCTCATAAAAAACACCGGTAACAAAAAAACCTTTGGCCAGAACCTGCAAAAAGTTTACAATCAGATCACAGGCCGCGCCAAAGGCGCACAGGCCAATAACAAATAGATGTTTTGCCTTCGGCAAAACACCATCCACTTCAAACTTCTATTTTCCAACTTCAAACTAAAATGTACGAACCAATAATCGGCCTCGAAATACACGCACAGGTAAACACTAAAACCAAGATGTTCTGCTCATGCAACAACGACTCTTTTCGCAAAGAACCGAACATAAATACATGCCCAATTTGCATGGGGCTACCTGGAACATTGCCAGTCACAAACAAAAAAGCTTACCTAAAAGGACTAAAAGCAGCCCTGGCACTTCATTGCAATATCCCAAGCTTCTCCAAATTCGACAGAAAGAACTACTTCTACCCAGACCTTCCAAAAGGATATCAGATATCGCAATACGACCAGCCGGTATCGGAGAATGGATACATAGAGTTTGAGGTGAATGGCGAGACTAGAAAAGTAGGAATAACAAGACTCCACCTGGAAGATGACGCAGGCAAACTAACTCACGAATCTGCCGGCACTCTTTGTGACTACAACAGGGCAGGAACACCTCTTATGGAGATCGTTTCGGAGCCGGAACTGTATTCGACTGAGGAAGCATCAGCGTATGCGAAAGAAATGCAGAAGATTCTAAGGTATGTTGGCTCGTCAGACTGTGACATGGAGAAAGGAATGATGAGATTCGATATAAACATCTCGATTCGCAAAAAAGGGGAGACGAAATTCGGTACGAAGGTCGAGGTTAAGAACCTAAACTCATTCCGCTTCTTAGAAAAAGCCCTAGATTACGAATTTAAAAGACAGGTCGAAGCGCTAGAATCGGGAGAAGAAATAATTCAAGAAACACGTGGTTTTGATGTAAAGAACGAAGTCACAACCTCTCAGAGAACAAAAGAAGAAGCTCATGACTATAGATACTTTCCAGAACCAGACCTCCCACCAATGACGGTGACTGCAGGAGACATAGATAAGCTAAAAGAAGAATTGCCAGAACTCCCATTCGATCGAAAAAAACGCTTTATAGAGGAATTCGGGCTAAAACCAGAAGATGCTTACCTGCTAACAGAAACTCCTGAACTGTCAGACTTCTTCGAAGAAACCGCGAAACTGTCCGGAAACCCAAAATCTTCAAACTCGTTTATTACAACAATCCTGCTTAAACATCTGAAAGAAGAGCAAAAAGACCTAGAAAGCTGCAATGTGACACCAGAACTCCTCGCAGAGCTGATCGAGCTAGTAGATTCAGGCGAGATCTCGAATAACGTTGCGAAAGGAGAGGTTTTCGAAGAGATGTATGCATCAGGAAAATCACCAAAAGACATCGTTTCAGAGAAGGGCCTCAAGCAGGTTTCAGACGAAGGCCTTATAGAAAAACTATGCCAGCAGGTGATAGATGAGAATCCAGGTGCAGTCGAAGACATAAAAGGCGGGAAAGATAGGGCAATAGGTGCATTAATAGGACAGGTCATGAAGCTTTCAAAAGGACAAGCGAACCCTGGCATGGTGTCTGAAATCATCAAAAAACTCTTACAATAGCAAAGCAGCTACGGTATACTTACTGCTAGACAAAAACTTTAAACAAAAACAAAATGCTTACTCCACTTGACTTGCTTTATATCACAATCGCGATAGCAATCGCGCTGTTTGCTATTTTTGGATGCATAACACTAATTTACCTGATCCTGATTCTCAGAGACGCAAACAAAGTAGTAGCTTCAGCGAAAGACACAGCGGAAAAAGTGAATACATATGTGATGAAACCGATTAATGCAGCAAGAAGCCTCGGCAAACACATAGGCCCAATCATAAAAATCGTCGAGGAAAAGATCGAAGAGAGAATGGAAGAGGAAAAGCCAAAGAAGAAAAGCACTCGGAAGAAGAAGTAACTTGAAAAAACCAATAACAAGTTATTAGCTATTAGTTCCTAGTTAATAGTTATTTCACAAAACGAATGTTGATCCGCCTTACAACCACTAGATAAGGAAACACAAACACGGCGTTCCATATTCTTCGTAAACGACGCGGCTGATTGATTAACCTCCAAAGCCACTCCAATCCCGCATTTCGCCAAAACTTAGGAGCTCTCTTTACATTCCCAGCAAGGAAGTCAAAAGCACCTCCAACACCGATAGCAACTTTTACATTTTGCATCTTTTTAAGATTTCTATAAATCCATTTTTCTTGATTTGGAGAGCCATAAGCAACGAACAAAATATCAGCCTTTGAGTCCTTGATTTTAGCAACTATCACAGACTCATCTTTTGCGGCAGGGGAGCCCTCATAAGTACCAACTATCTGGCAGTTTTTATCTTTAAAATGATAAGATTTTTTGATTTGTTCACCAGCGCCATCCCTAGCACCAAGCAGGAATACCTTGTAACTATTTCCGTTTTTGGAAGCCCTGCTGAGAACATCTCCCATTAGATCTGCACCAGTAACGCGCTCAGGAAGAATCTTTTTGATCTTACTAGGCCTGAAAAACATCAAAAACATATGCCAAAGACCTTTTCGAATGCTTACACTGCCCTCTAGGCTAGCAGCCCAAAGAATCCCGGTACCATCCGCGACACTTAAGCTAGCACGATTAAGAATCCTTCTGTATTTCTCGTCATTTTGAGCTTTAAGAAGAATTTCAGGGTTAGGAGTCACTATTTGATGCTGCTTGCCATCCTTAAGCATGAAAAAAATCCTATCCAAAGCTTCGTTGTAAGTAACCGGATCGAAGTTTACCCCCATAACCTTAACTCTTTCTTTTCTATTCATTTTTGAAAACGATATAATAGTTCTTTCTGCTCGGAGTGAGGTCAAGAGCCTCAATCTCAAGACCACTTTTGTCAAAAACCTTTCTAAGTGACCTTTTTGTAAATGCGAAGTAGTATCTTTCGGCTTTCTTGTCCCATGGGACGAAAAAGTCATGTAGGCCATATTTACCAAACGAAGCGAAAAAACGCAAGACACTCTTGAAAAAGAGCTTTACATACTTTTTTTGCCAAAGATTCCATACCAAGAAAATCCCCGTGGCACCAGGCTTCATAACGCGGCTCGCCTCGACAAGTCCTTGAAGTTGTAACTTCTGCGACGGCAGATGATGAAAAGCCGCAACAGACAAGATCAGATCGAACTCCGAATCAGAGTAGGGGAGATCGAGAAAATCACCAACCTTGAAATGATCACCACGCTGACCCGCTATCTCAATAAATTTCTCATTATTATCCGTGCCATAATATTCAGCAGAAACTTTAGAATCGACATATTCCTTGAGTCGTCCATTTCCACATCCAATATCAAGAATCTTCATTCCACTATTGAAATACTCATCAAAAACCTCAAAATCTTTCCAATTACCACGCCGTGTAAGATCAAAATCCGAAGCAATCTCAGCATAATCTTGCTTAACCTTTTCTAGAAGCTCACTTGCGACCTTGT
>CAYFOI010000001.1:34840-136499 GCA_964344725.1 uncultured Candidatus Peribacteria bacterium | reverse complement strand
GGCTTACACTAAAGCAAATTTCGCATTTCTACGCACCCGAAAATGAACGGTCTCGCAAGCGTACTGGTGACGCAAGGATCGAACTGGAAATATAGTGAGTTGAGGGGTGGGGTACTAAGGTTTTGCTTGTCTCCAAGCCAACTCAAAAATAACATTACGATAAAACTCTGAGATATCATTGTTTTCAATAATGGTGCAGGTTAATTTCTGTTCTGTATAAGAAAGGATAGCGAGTTTATTATCCCATGCAAAAATACCTGATTGCCACACAAATTCAGGTGGTAACAAGCGAACTTGTATTTTGTATTCATTAGATTTACGCATGACTCTTTTTGCAAAACTACAATTTGGGAAAATCAAACGCGTATGGATACTTTTTTTTGCTCTTCTTTTGAAATAATTTTCCAAATAATCTGGCTTGAGTAGCTTGGCCAAAAGTTCGACATACGAAAAAACCAGAACCTCCCTCTTTGTCTTTAGAGTTTCTTCCAGCATTTTTTTAAACCCATCAATCCCCTCATAAAATTTCACAGTAGGGACACTCCTATCCTGAGGCTGAATCGAAGTTAAAAGTTTGGTCACATAATCTATATTCGCGCTCATTAACTGAAGTTCATTCTCCTTTTTCTGTAAAAGATTTGAAAGGGTTTCAGGTGGTTCAGCGCCAATTAGTCGTTTTTTCCCTTTCCTGGTCTGGTAAAGGAGCCCCTTCTCTATGAGTTGATCAACTGCACTGTGAACAGTGACGCGGTTCCTTTTAAGTTTATTTGCAATTACTTGTACAGAGGAGGGTGGAATTTGTAGGCATTGTATGTATATATCCACCTCTTGTGGATTGCATTCAAATTGCTTGAGCAATGCGACGACACGGTTGTAATCAGCCTGATTCAACATAAATGTAGATTGGATTTCTACAAAAATAATAGCATGAAAAATGCGGTTTTTCAAGGAGTAAGTCGTATCCTAGCCATGGTTTCCACATAAAATGTTCGATCAGAATTGACATATTGCGCGATCTACATCAAAATATAAGTCATTATTTAATTTAAAATTATGACAGATTTTATTCATGACTTCCAAAAACTACTTCTTGAAAGTCCTCGTTACAACGTGAAGCAAGTCAATTCTGAGAATTGCGATTATGCAGACACTGCGATCAAATCAAAAAATTGTTATTACTGCTTTTGTGTATTTTATTGCGAGGACACTTATTACTCTCGCTATTCCCGCAAATGTTCAAATTCTAGTGACCTCACGTTTTGTGTGTCCTGCCAATGGTGTGTAGAGTGCAATGATTGTGTCAATTGCTATATGGTCTCCAATAGCAAACATTGTTCAAACTGCTCCGAATGTGACTATTGTGAAGACTGTTATAGCTGCGAAAAATGTTTTGGATGCAAGGGATTGTATCGAAAAAAATACTGTATCTTCAATGAACAATTTACAGAAGATGAATATAAAAAACAGATCTTGAAGATTGATCCAAGCCAAGCTCTTCAAATAAATATACCTAATTTAGGCATCCATCATTACAAAACTGAAGATTGCATTGGAGACAATTTATCAGAATCAAAAAATTGCTATCAATGTTACGACGCATTCAATATGGAAGATTGCACTTACAATATTGAGTGCAATGGTAACAAGGATTGTTTGGACATGACTGTCTGTTTTGAGGCTGAACTGTGTTATTCCTGTGTCCAAGCTCCTTTGAATTACAACTGCAACTTCTTGATGCACACAGATTTATGCAATGATAGTGAGTTTTGTGCTTACTCAAAAAGTTTAAAACACTGTTTTGGTTGTGTTTATCTTTCAAACAAAGAGTATCACATATTAAATAAGTCTTATTCGCCAGAAGAATACTATGTGAGAGTAGCAGAAATAAAAAACGAACTTATGGAACAAGGACGCTACGATATGTCTCTTTATTTCGTTTCAAATTACGAAGCAAACAGATGGGAACAAGAAGAAGACAGTGTTATTCAAACTGATTTAAATCTTAAAAATAGCAATATGAATACTCTTAAATGCAAATGTTGCAGTAAAAACTTTAATGTCATACAACAAGAACAAAAAATATATGACGTGAAAGGGCTTTCGATTCCAATTTATTGCCCAGCATGTCGTCACAGGCAAAGAATGGCTCTTAGGAACGAGAGAAAACTTTACAAGCGTACTTGTAGCAAATGTAATGAGTCAATGCTTGCTACATATCCTAAAGATGCTCCTTACACGGTCTATTGCCAGAAGTGTTTTTGGGAAAATATAGGGTAAAAACATTTCGTAATCCCAGTTCGAACTTCCTCCCAGGTGGGGCTCCAAGGTAGTGGCGAGAATCGCGTTTGGGAGCGAAGCCGGTTTTGCACAATCGGCCTAGCGGACAAGCATTTTTAAGAAATCCCGAACATTTTTGCGAAGCAAACAATGTGAGGAATTTCGTAGAAAATGAAACGATCCCCCATTGAAACAAAAACCGAACCGCTTTTCACTGTGTAGGGAAATCAAAACAATTTCTCCCCAATCATATCAACTAAATCGCGCATAACTGCGCGCAAACGCTTAATCCCCTCTTCTTTGCGGGCAAGTGTTTTTTGATTCATGTATAGTTTGCGGTTAACTTCCACTTGAATCCCTGGAAGCTTCCTTCGTGAGCAGTGATAACCAAGTATATATTTGCCAGAATATGGGTCATTAACGGCGACACTAAAACCTCTTTCTTCAAAGAAATGCATGATTTTAATGGTCATATCTCTGGAACACGTCGTATAATCTCGGTTCCCCAAAACAATATCTGCTCGCTTCTCTCCAGCATCATGTCGAGTTGAAGGGCCAGTACTCAAAAGTGAATGAGCATCAATCAGAAACTTCATTTTTGGAGCAAGCTTTTCAATTTCTTGATGAAAAGGCTCGTGATATTTGGTAACCCGCTCAAAAATTTCTTCCATAGGTGGAGGTTCTTTGTAAATCGGCTTGCCAAACTCATCCACATGCACAACTACGCCATCGTGATAAAGCTGGTATTTTATTTCAATATCATCAGGAGCTCTGTTAACATCCGCTACCAACCGTGAAAGTTTAGCTTTGACTATATGAGCATTTGATAAATCAAAAATCTCATCGGTATATAGGTCACTCGCTTGTTCAATCTCTCGATCGGTAAGCGTCATCATCCTCCGTAAGTCTATAGGAACAAATGTGGAGGCGTGAGGTATGACAACTAAAACGGGGTATTTCTTCCTCATGTTTCTTGTTCGCACCATTCAAGAAGTCGTCTTGGGTTTTTATCCCATTCACTTTCCCAACAATCGATCATCTCTTCTGCTATGCTCTTCTCTTTTATATAAATCTGTTCTTTTAGAGGTGCTAAATAAATACTTTCATCTTCTTGGTTGCCTGATGGCAATTTTCTGTCAAATCTGTGTAGTGCGTCGTTTGACATATGAACCAGTGATTTCGCATACCATAAAAGGTCTTTGCCATTTTGAGTTTTTGTTTTTAGTCCTTCTTTCCAAGCTTGTCTATCTAGGGAAAGGACATAATCGTAATCCCAATCTTTGGTAAGTTCATAAACAGCTTCCCAATTTTGAGAATCAAAAACCAAACCTTTTATAAAAGCTGGCATAGACATAGCCATCTTAAAAGGCACACTATCTGCTACTCTATACTCGATATAAGAAGGCCTCAGGCGAATATCAGGCCATAATGTCTTCACGTGCTGATCAAAATCGTAAAAGGTAGGATATCTCCCTTTGTAGCCATTCTCCATCCAGTCTTTAAACGTGAGATCCTTGGGGACAAGGTCAGATTGGCCCTTCCTTTTGATCAGAAAAACAGGGAAGTTGATGTTATATTCAATCCATTTTTTGAATGAAAAATCTTTATCCAAAATATTCTCTGGCATAGCGTTCCTTTCTGGGTCGAAACTAAAAATACAATTTCGCCTCATATCTAATAATTCATTTACCCTGCCTTCACTCAATGGACTACTGGCAAACATAGCTCCAAAAATAGGAGTTATTCGAAAGGCTGTCTGAATTTTTTTCATAGCATTCTCCTCGTCGGCATAACTGAAGTTAACAGTTAACCCGTTTGTCCTTTTCATCTGAGGTTCCGCCCATTCGTTTTTGCCGAAATCCATGAAGATGCTATATCTCTTCTTTTTTATAAATTTAATCTCATCATCATTATGAAAAGGTTGCCAACCTACAGGTAGCCATCCGATATTCAGGAAGTCGCTCATCTCTTTAACTTCGTTGACATGCAACCTATATTCTCTGGCTAAATCATGCAAATTGTCTTTTGCAGATCCAGCCAATTCTAGTCGGCCGTCGGCCTCGAGCGTTACTTTGGCATTACCCCTTTGAAGTTCAAAAATATAATTCCGATGACCTTCGGTGATTTCCCATCCGACCTCGGACACGAGTTTTTTCAAAACAGCCAAATACCCCTTATCTCCTTCATAAGACACAGGTTCCAACGTGTCACGATAAATGCCAGACCTCTCCCACTCTATTCCAATATAGAGGTTCTGTGGATTAGCGATCTGCCGATAATATTCAACTAATTCATCGACCGAAGCAACTACCTTATTATCATCATAATTCATAAAATCTAATGCATCACACTTATCATAGAACCTAACACACTGAGATATGAATGCAAGAAGTTCTTGACTTCTATCTGTAGTTTGTTAGGGTGCCTCTCTATGAGAAGTCTCGAAGTAAAAGATGGCCAAACAATCCTAGGTGCGATGAATGCAATGCGCAATCTAAGAACAAATGTGCCTCCACAGGCTATGGAGTCTATCTGTAATGCATTTGCTAGGCTTCATGGTTGTGAAGTTGAGGGACCTGGAGAGCTCTTTCATGCTTCTGGATTAGCTCTGGGACCTAATCCTAACTTTATAGAGCTTCTTGAGTCAGGTCGACTTGCACAGATGGTATGGCGATATGAAGACGGTTTGCCTATAGTACAATTTCGTTTCTATATAGACCCCCCTACTCACAACTATAAAGGGCGTATTCAAAACGGTTCCGAGTTTTGTTTGAGAGCATGTAGTAGATTCGACTTTACTCGCTGGGAAGTACTATTGTAGCCAGTTCGAACTTCCTCCCATGTGGGCTCCACAGCATTAATCCAAATGATCTTCGATCAGCTCACACTGAGTTTCTGTAAGGTTGTTGCCTGTGTTAGCATAATTCATTAGATTGCCGGCTGTATCTGCACCTTGGGTCGTTGATGTTGGTGGGTTTCCAGGATCTACGACTTCCGACTTACTTAAGTAGTGTGCTAGTTCGTGCGCCAGAGTAAGTTGATCTGCATCTTTGCCGTTATCCATTGCGATACCTTCTATTGCGTTTGGCGGGTTTGTCCATGCAATTCCTATCGATCCACCATAAATTTCATCAACATAATAAACCGGGACACAGTCTCCTGTTTTTGGATGGTTATTAGACAGAGTCGTAAGTTCTGCATTATCAAGGTCACCGTCTCCATTTGCATTTACTGTATTCCACTCTGCAGCTGTCATTATGTTCGTTGAATTGAGTCTTATATTGAGAATAAAATCACAATTACAAGTGTCTGCGTTATGGTAATAAGCTGCATTTGCATTCGCTATATCTGTGCTAATGTCTCCTTCTGTAGCGCTTCCTTCAAAAATAAACGCATCGATGCATATTTCCTTAAATTCTTTTATCTCGTAATACCATTTCCAAAACCCATCAAATACACTGGTCAACACTTCTTCTACTATACCCTCTCTATCTGATACTGAAATAGATGTAAGCTCTATATTTCCTTGGCCGACCCCAGATACATTTACCACCAAATTCCCCACATTATTGTCTACTCTCATTTGAGTATCAATTTCGTTGTGACTTTGCCAAAGATGTATAGTTCCCAGCTCTTCGTCTACTTCTACATTTGGCGTATCAAAGCCGTCATCTGTATCTGGATCTGTAATTTCTTCATAAGAAAAAGTTGCTGTGTCATATTCCAAAGTCAAATCGTAACTACCTAAATATCCTTCAGGAAAATATATGTATATTGGAATTTCTACTTGCTCTGTATCTTCGCTTACACCTTTTGGCATTTCCAGTTGAACTGGGGAAAAAGCTATTTCAACACTTTCCGCAAAGCTTATTCCGGTAGAATCTTCTATAATTTCTACTTCTGCAACTCCCCATTCGTCTGCCGTTATTTCCATCGTAAACACTCCATAATCGTCATATGTGATGTCTGTGACCGACCCCAGAGTAGTTATCGCGCCTAAGTTATTCCATACGCTCGAATAAGGAAGGATGTTCCCATATTCATCTCTTCCAACAACGTCAATATATGCGGTACTATGATCGTCGTTGTAAGGTGGCGTCGTTACGTCGATAATTTCTGCACTTGTAAGCCATGATGGTTCAATTGTCACTTCTGTTTCGTCGCTTATATCGGTTTCTGTATCTGTAACGGTGAATGTATAATCTCCGGCCAATGTTGAGCAGTAAGTGCCGGAATAGAGTCCATCTCCGAGATCCGTGACGTCAATTTCTTCTATAAAATCAATTCCGGTACTTGCAAGCAGTTCTAAATCTAATCCTTCGACTGGATCGCTGTTTTCATCAGCAGCATATATCTCAATAGCTATGTTGTCTTCTTCTGAGACATCGGCAGTGTCTTGTATATAGATAGAAATTGTAGATAGTGACGACGTTGCGTCGGTATCGGTGTCGGCATCTCCGTCTGAATCAGCATCTGTATCACTGTCTGTGTCGCTGTCTGTATCTGTATCGCTGTCCGTATCTGTGTCTCCATCGGCATCTGAATCAGTGTCGGTAGTATCGCCATCCGTATCGTCTCCATCTGTGCTTCCGTCGGCATCTCCATCTGAGTCTGTGTCATCGGTAGTGTCTTGCGCCACTAAGTATATTTCTGTGTTGTAAATTAATTGTGCCATTTCGCCACGACTAAGCTGGTGAGATATTTCATCGTCTACACTTGCAAGTAGCTCTAACGACTCCGCAACTTCATAATATGGTTCGTACCAATTAGCGTAGCAATCTTCGCAAATATCGAACTCGTAAGTCTCTACTACTATTTTTGTAGCCTCTGCTAAGTTTATGTAGTTGCCCGGACCATAAGTTCCATCATCATATCCCTGCACGATGCCCAAGTCTTTTGCGTAACAGACGTATTTTGCAAACCATTCGTCTGTAACGTCATCAAAACAATCAGAACCTGTCGCCTCATCCGGATATTTGGTTTCGATAATTATTTTTGTAAACTCGGCGCGATTAATTTGATTGTCAGGGGCATATACTCCATCTCCATATCCTTCGACTACGCCTTCTTGATAGAGATACTCTATGGCATCTTCGTTTGTATGACCTTCTGTGTCTGTGAAAGCCAGTGCCGCAGAAATCGGCAAAAGCAGAGCAACTCCCACAATTGCGAGTAATTTTTTGTTTTTCATTTTGTTTTTGTTTTTATGAATTTTGCGAACCTAGCGAGTATAGTAACACTTATTTTTGTTTATCAAAATATTTGTCTGAATTTTGATTAGCTGCTGTTGTAAGCCATTTTTTTGGATTTGGCGCTTGACATGTTTTTCAAAAAATGTTAATATATAACAATAATCTCGCGCTATCAAAAACCTTTTAAAATAAAAAACAAAACATGGACAAAAAACTCCAAAGGATAATCTTCCGATTTATCCTCCCTATGCTCATTGTAGGGTCGCTTGTTGGCTGTGAATTCACCTTGAATTTTGGTGATCAAGCAGTCGATGAAGATGAGATGCACCCTTCAGCCGAAGAAGAAGTGGTTGAAGAGGAGGTTGAGGTCACCAGAGCCGAATCTCCTGAAGGCGTCCGTCCTGACAATGCCGTCCCTCCTGGTAAAGCAGAAACTTCTGCTGAGGAAGAGGCAACAGACGACAGCTCTGACAGTAGCAGCGGTTCTTCTGATGACTCGTCTGAGACAAAGAGCGTAGAAGATCGTAGTTCAAGGCAAGTCGCTGAATCTCCTGAAGATGTCAGGCCGAGAACTGCACAAGCTCCTGATGCCAAAGATCAGGAAGCTCCAAGTCAATCATATTGGTGGGAATGTGATGATTATGGATATTGCTGGGATAGCGATGGCTATACCTGGTATGACGAATCCTACGATACTTATTGGTGGGATTGCGACGATTATGGATACTGCTACGATAGCGACGGTTATGAATGGTACGATCCAGCCTATGATTACTATTATGGTGATTATTCCGATTATTGGTGGACTTGTGACGCCTACGGATATTGCTGGGATAGTTACGGCTACTATTGGTATGATGGTTATTACAATACCTACTGGTGGGATTGTGATTACTATGGATACTGTTACGATAGCCTGGGTTATGAGTGGTATGATGCCAATTATGACACTACTCTAACTTACTGGTGGGATTGTGATTATTATGGAAACTGTTGGGATAGCGACGGTTATACATGGTACGATTCATACTATGATTCAACATATGACTATTATTATGAATGCGATATCTACGGATATTGTTGGGATTATTATGGTTATTATTGGTATGACTCAGCTTACGATACTACCTTAGATTACTGGTGGGATTGTGACTACTATGGAAACTGTTGGGATAGTTGGGGTTATACATGGTATGACTCTACATACGATAGCTCAGTAGGTTATTGGTGGGACTGTGATGATTACGGATACTGTTGGGATAGTTACGGATACTACTGGTACGACGCTTATTACGATTATTACAGTGATTACTGGTGGGATTGTGACTATTATGGATATTGTTACGACAGTTACGGATACTACTGGTATGACGCTGCATACGATTATTCATACAGCGATTACTGGTGGGATTGTGACTATTATGGAAACTGTTGGGACAGTTGGGGTTATGAGTGGTATGATTCTACTTACGACTACTATAGTGATTATTGGTGGGAATGTGATTCCTATGGATATTGCTACGATAGTGATGGGTATTACTGGTACGATTATTACTACGATGAGTATTATTACGACGACTACTGGTGGGACTGTGATTACTACGGAAACTGTTGGGATAGCGATGGCTACTATTGGTACGATTCCTACTATGATCTGTACTACGATGACTACTGGTGGGATTGTGACGACTACGGAAACTGTTGGGATAGCGATGGTTACTACTGGTATGACTCAGCATACGATTACTACTATGATGACTATTGGTGGGATTGCGATGACTACGGAAACTGCTATGACAGTTACGGAGACTACTGGTACGATTCCTACTATGATCTGTACTATTACGACTACTGGTGGGAATGCGACGACTACGGAAACTGCTATGACAGTTACGGAGACTACTGGTACGATTCCTACTATGATCTGTACTATTACGACTACTGGTGGGAATGCGACGACTACGGAAACTGCTATGACAGCTACGGAAACTACTGGTACGACTCAGCTTATGACTACTACTATTACTAGTTGGTATAGTTAAAGATCCAAAAGAGGTGTGTGAATCTGACATGACTCATACACCTCTTTTTTTATAAAAATCTTGACTCTTGCCCCTGGCACTCTATAATAGCGAGTGCTAGCCCAGCACTTTATCATTTAACCCCAAAAACATGTCTAGAGGACTTATACCTTTTGGCAATGATCCGTTTTTTAGTCATTTTTTTGGCAAAGGATGGCTTTCGAATCCATTTTCTTCTTTTTCTGCTGGACCTCAAGTAGATGTTGAAGAAACTGATAAAGAGGTTATTGTGAAAGTGGATTTGCCCGGCGTAAACCCAAAAGATGTTCAGATTGAGCTCCAGGATAATTCTTTGAATATAAGCGGTCGATCTGAGACTGAAGAGGAAATAAAAGAAAAAAATTACTATCATAAGGAACGTCGATATGGTTCTTTTCAGAGGCAAGTTCCCCTTCCATGTCCTGTCATCCCAGAAGATGCCAAAGCAAAAGCTCAAGATGGAGTTCTAACTATCACCTTGCCGAAGAAAGAAGCTGATACTGGTAATGTTAAGAAAATTCCGATTGAGACTTAGGAAGCTGCTTTCAATTTATTGAATTTGTCTTTCAAGATCTCGATATCGATATTTTTAATTTCAATCAGATATTCCTCTATCCCCTTTTCCATAAAAAGATTTTTGATCTTATCTTCATATGCGAATCCGACGCATGGTATCCCGTACATTATTGATAGTATGTTTGCGTGTAGACGGAAGTTTAGGGCTATGCCTCCTCTTCTGAAGATGTCTTTGTAGTTTTCGAGCGTTATTCTTGTGACTTTTGCGTCTGTTTGTTGTGCGATTCTGTCGGAAAGCTTCTGATCTTCTTCTCCGAATACCATTATTCGTATTGGCATTTTTGTCCATTTGAGGAATGCTATAAATTTCTTCTCAAATTCTGGATCAAGATCTGGGACATCTCGCAATGACACTAGGAGCTCTTCTCCGTGTGCTTTTTCTGTCTGCAGCGAAAATGCAGGATCTTCTTCTACATGAATTTCTTTTTTAACTCCGATTTCTCTGAGGTGTTTTTTGGATTCTTTATCACGAACAGTTATTTCTGCAAATCTATTGAAGATCCATCTTATTATGCGTTTGTGTTTTATCGGGCCTACGCCTTGGCGGAAACATACTATTTTTTTTCTCATTAGTATCGCTGGAAGGATTTGTATGCCCGAAATCCATATTGTTCTAGGTTCTTCGTTTGTGAATAATGTTCCGCCACCGAATATAATGATGTCCGCTTGCCAATAGTATTTGAGCGTTCGGAAAATACGACCTCTTAGTAGCGATTTCAAACCTGTTGGGAAGACCCATCCGGATTTTACGTTATGCAGTTTTTTTGTTTCTTTTGGGTCACTAGAAAGAACTCGGATATCGTATTTTTTATCCTTGATTATGTTCAAAATCCCTCTCAGCACGAGTTCGTCGCCGAAGTTTTTTGCACCGTAATTTCCAAAGATTAAAGCTTTAGTCATTTTTACAGATCATAAATACATATTCGCCTTTGAGCAGTCTTATTTTACCAAGCAGTTTGTCGAGGTTCACCAAAAATTTGATTATTAATTCATAGGCTGGAATTTTCGGTCTAATTCTTGCTATAAAAAAGCGAATGAAAGTTATCGGATACGATTTGTGCTCGACTTTGAAGTTTTTTTCTACTGTCTGTTCAAGAGATGCGCTTGCGACATCTTCGAATGGGGATTCGTCTCCTGTCTTTTTCCCACGTAATTTGTTCCAGGTGTATTTGAGTTTCTTGCCAAGACGTTCTTCCGTCGGAAGTAAAAGGTAAAAGAACAAGGCTAGTATTTTACTTAGAGCACCGCGAATCCCTTGGAGTTCTATATGATCCCAGATCAAGAAATAGCCATTTGGCTTTAGGGTTTTTTTGATTTCTTTACAGATTCGCTCAAGCTCAGCGAAATGATGCAGAGAGTCCCATACGACAACTGCACCGAATTTATTTTCAGGAAATTCTGCGAAATTGAGGTCTTTGACGGCAAATTTCGCTGATAAGTTTTTTGCGAATTCGGATGCCATTTTGATGTTTTCTTCTGCTACGTCGTAACCTTCTGCTTCGATTCCCTTTTTTGCAATTTCACGGGTCAGCCAGCCAGTACCACATCCTAGTTCTAATGTTGGACCGCCTGTCTCTACCGCTAGCTTTATTATCTCATTTTTATAAGGCCCTCTAATGAGATCTTCCAGGAACGAATCTTCCCAAATCGATATTGTAGAATGTGTGCGGAAATTTTTTCGAGATTTGAAATCAAACCCACGAGACTTCAGCTCATTAGCTTCCCGATCCCAAAACTCACCTTCTTGTTTGATTTTTTCGTTGTAATCCATACGCGATAGATTGTAGCCTTTAATATCTTGTTGCGCCAGCATGTGTTTTTTGTTTAATCTTATTAATTATGTCATCATTATTTCCCATTTTGTTAACCTTATTTTGTTATGCCTCCACGTTCTAATCCTACTCTTTCTAATTCTAGCCACGCGGTTCTTCTATCTGCTGTTCTTGCGTTGGGATGCGCGTCTCCTCAGGGAGAGCAATATTGCAATCTTGATCCTGCTACTGCTGCTCCTACTGTTGCTGATTATTGCGAAGAACATCCTCAGGGAAATTTGACCTGTTATTCAGAAGCTTCTTGCGATCAACGTGATGTCGGTTATGGGCGCGTGATTGCGATGCAAGAACTTCATTGTCATGAGTGGACCAGACCTAAATTGGAAGAATATTTAAATGAAACTTTCTTTAGCGCACCAGATGGATGTACTATTGATTACGATTGGTGTACTAGACAAGATGGTACCCCGATTTGCGATGAAGATACTGGAATTTAACATCCAAACTGATTGACGTTCGAGGTTTTGCCTTTTAAAGTGGTTTTTGTATGAAAAAAATCACTATCTATACGGACGGCAGCAGCAAAGGCAATCCAGGCCCTGGAGGTTGGGCCGCTCTTGTTATGTATGACCGCAAGACTCATAAACTTTTTGGTAGTGAGCCTAATACGACTAATAATCGGATGGAGCTTCTTGCTGTTATCAAAGCTTTTGAGTGGGTGCGTGAGAATTTCAAAAAAGATATTCCAGCTGTTTTGGTTAGGAGTGATTCTGATCTGATAATCAAAACTATGAATGAAGGCTGGAAGACCAAAAAAAATACCGATCTATGGGCTCAGCTTGGGGAAGTTACAGAGGGACTTACGATTAAATGGGAATGGGTAAAAGGTCATGCAAAGAATAAATACAATAATGAGTGTGATCGGCTTGCGCAGGAGATGAGTAGTAGTTGTTGTAACAGTAGTAGTAGTGTTGTAGTTGATAGCGGTAGTGGTAGTAGTAGTTTTTTTTGTGAGAAGTGTCAGAAGGAGACGCCCGGCATCTTAAGCCAAAAATCCGATGAATCACCTATTCGTGTCGACTGTACTTTTTGCGGTAAATATATAAAATTCGCCCCTAAAACAGAGGCGAATTTAAAACGTATTGAATCGAAATCCGTGAATCTTTTCAGCTCCCGTGACTAATCGCAAGATCGCTTCAAAGATTATTGATTATTTTAGCTCAGCGATCTTTGCTTCTAGGTCTTCTTTTGATTTCATTCCAACCATTTGTTCAACAACTTCTCCGCTTTTGAAGAAAAGAAGTGTCGGTATGCTCATAACTCCATATTTTCTTGCTGTTTCTGGTGCATTGTCTACGTCAACCTTGCCTATTTTAACTCCTTCTGCAGAGCTTGCGAGCTCATCAATAATTGGAGCTAGCATTTTACAAGGACCGCACCATTCTGCAAAAAAGTCTATGAGTACGAGACCATCAGCTTTCAAAACTTCTGCTTCGAAATCTTGATCTGTGAAAACTTGTGCCATTGTGTGTTTTTGGTTAAGTATTTTTCAAAATCGGCCCCATTCTATCACAACATTTTGAATTAGCAAGCGAATGTAGCGAGTGCTAATTCATAACTGTATTTATTCCGTTTTTATTAAGATTTTCGAATATTTAAACGGACCTTTCCGTCTCTTTTGTCAACATCAACATCGTACCATCTTCTCCTGAAATATGTTATAATTTACTGAACATGAATTTAAATAAAACTCCCTCCAAATATGAAAAAAATTGCTAGCGCTCTAATCGTTGCACTTATAACTGCGTTGTTTGGATACACTCTTACCTATTCAGAGCCGTCCCAGGACATTAAGGTCGGTTATATTTATGATGATATTGAGCTGTCTCTAGATCACGAGGTAACAGCTTCTTTGGAGGATTATGCTTCGAAATATCAGCTTGATAAGGTCTTTATTTCAGAAGAGTTTTATGGAGATTTTGATTTTAATGCTGTAGGTCTGGAGTGGTACGAAGAGGTTCCAGGCGGCACTTCGAGTGAGCTTTACATAAGGTTTTCGCAAGATAGCGAATGGACAGATTGGCAGGAGCTCGAGAAAGATCCTGAAGATAAGGGGGATTCTTTTGGTACAGCTTATAGTTTTATTATGACAGACACTTCGAATGCTTTTCAGTATAAGGTTGTGATGCATTCAGAGGACGGATACGCGACTCCTTATCTCGCAGATATTGAGTTCCAATATATAGATTCTACTTTGGCGACTACTCGGTCGCCTTTGTCTTTTGATTTAAATAAACTTGAGTTCAATTCTGGTGATGTGGATATTATCTCCCGTAGTGAATGGGGAGCTGATGAGGATTACCGTTTTTTTGATGGAGATGAAGAGGAGCTCGAAGATGATGATGGGCTTTCTTCGGCTATTGAGAGTGAGCTTTGGGAAGGGCTTTATGATGAAGAACTTGCTATTGAGGATATCGTGACTCATGAAGGAGGAGAGAAGCTGTCATGGGCGCTTGAATATCCTGAAGATGTAGACAAGATTATCATTCATCATACAGCTACAACTTCTAATTTGGATGATCCTGAAGCTGCAATTCGTGCTATTTATTATTATCACGCTATAACCCGTGGTTGGGGGGATATCGGATATAACTACATTATCGATCAATATGGGAATATTTACGAAGGACGTTATGGTGGCGAAGGGGTTGTTGGAGGACATGCTGCTGGATATAACGTTGGTTCGGTTGGCATAGCTATGCTTGGTAATTTTGAGAATGAGCCACTTACTTACGAGGCTCTTGTTAGCTTGATGGCTTTAATTGAAGAGCTTTCTGATGAGCATAATATAGATGTGGAAGCTAATTCGATGTTTAGGGGTGAAGTTATCCCTAACTTACTTGGTCATAGAGATGTTGGTGCTACGCTTTGTCCTGGTGAGTATATTTACAATATGCTACCGGATATAGAATCTGCTGTTGGTGCATCTTACGTTTCTTATTCTTATGACGACGATGATGAGTATGCATATCAAACTGTTTCAGATTGGGAACCTATCTATATGACGCCTGAGGATTCTGTGGCTGTTACTTTTGAGATTGAAAATGTTGGTACTGAAACTTGGGATAGTGATACCTATTTGACGTCGAATACCGATGTTGATGCGGATTCTGTTGTAGACATTAACAAGACTGACAATACTGGCATTGCGCCTATGAATGAGGACGAAGTTAGCCCTGGTGAAACTGCGACTTTTGATGTAACTTTGGATTCTACTATTGTCGGTGGTTTTGTGAGTTTTGATATAACGCCGATTTTTAATGGATATAAGAAGACTTCGAATTACATGAGCTTGCCTGTTTATGTTGAGTTTCCTGATTTGAGTTATGAGGTTTCTGATATTGATTTGGGAAGTAGCAGGCTTGAGAGTGGCGATGAAATGGACGTCATTGTTGAACTTAAAAATACTGGAAATATAGTTTGGAGTAATACTGGTGATTATCCGGCTACTCTTGAGGGTACAATGTTCTTCGATGAGATTCTTATGAGTGAAAGCGAAGTTGAGCCTGGCGAGACAGCAACTTTTGAATTCACTATCGAAGGATCGACAGAGGCTGATAATTATTTAGAGGAGTTCACTTTGTCATTCGGAGATATCGGAGCTGGAGAAACCGATGACGATACTTCGTTTGAAGTTCTCGTATATAACAATTCCCAGCAAGCTGAGTTCAGTGACAAGAGTGACAAGGATGAGTTTTATCCTGGTGAGCAGGAAGAAGTCTTTCTTGAGCTTCTTAATACCGGCTATCAGACTTGGACTGATGATAATTTGACTGTTGGATTTATCAAATATACGGAGATTGGAGTGAAGAGCGAATATTTGGTTGAGAGCTCTGTTGAACCTGGTGAAACCGGCAAGATAAAGTTCACTGTTACAGCGCCTGACGAGGTAGGAGATTATAAAATTTATATTAAGCCACGTGTAAATGGTCGCAATTTGTATCAAGGAAGTTTTTATTATGAGTTCTCTGTAGTACCTGGAACTGCAGGTGATTATGCTGATCCGGATGTGCGAGTTGCCTTAAGCTATGATGGTGATGAGCCTTCGATCACTGCTGATGGTGATTTTGCTATGTATGATGACGACGATTTGGTTAGCGAGTTTACTGAAGATGACAGTGTTGATGTTAGTTTTGACGGTACATATTTCCAGGCAAGATCTGGCACTCATGCGTGGGTTCTTGATTCTTATCCTGTTTTCGTTCCGGATGACGATGACGTTATTATGGAAATTGAGGATTTTGAAAATCGTCCTGCTTGGGATGAGTCACTCAATGACAATCGTTACCGCGGAAATATTGAGATCAGAGAGATTGATGGCGAGATTGTTGTGATTAATGAGCTGCCGCTTGAAGATTATGTAAAAGGTGTTGCTGAGGTTTCGAACAGCGATCCTGAGGAGAAGCTCAAAACCATGGCGGTCTTGGCAAGGACTTACGCGCTTTATTACATTTATGAGGATGAGAAGTTTCCTGGTTTCCCATATCACCTGAATGATGATCCTGATTACTGTCAAAAATATCTTGGATATGGTTACGAAGCGAGATCTCCAAATATGGCCGAGGCTGCTGGGGACACAGAAGGTTTGGTCGTAACTTATGATGGAAATCTTGTGAAGACGCCTTACTTCAACAGCACAGATGGAACTTATACAAAGAGTGCTGAGGAAGTTTGGGGTTGGACTGATACACCTTGGCTAGTCCCTGTTGCTGATTCTCTTTGTGATGCGAGTGAGTTCAGTGGACATGGAGTCGGGCTTAGCGGATGTGGAGCTGAGGCTGCGGCTGAGGATGGCAGCAGTTATGACGAAATCATTGAATACTATTACACTGATGTAGAAATCAAACATATAACAGATCTATGAAGAAACTCCCTTGCGAAAATAAGGACTGCGTCGATGTAACGTTTAACATAATGCCTTTGGCAGGGGGATTCATCGAAAGGTCTATTATGGGATGTATTGAGAAAATTAATGGCGTGCTTTCTCGAGGTAAATATTGGGATAATTTAAAAGTTTTGGATAAACTGATTCATCACCTTAGAGAGCTGACTTCTAAGTTGGAGCAGAGGAGGAGTGAGCTTTTGAAGAAGAAACTAGAAACTAGGAACTAGGAATTTGAAACTTGGAGTGTTGGGGTGGTTGAGTTGATGTTATTGCTTAAATAACTTACCATCTTTTGCGATGAGTATTTTATTAGCAATCAATACGGCAACCTCGACTACGGAAATCGCTATTTTGCGTGATGACAAGGTTTTGAAAGAAGATTCGTGGGAGGCAGATGCGAATGAGAGTGATCGCATACTTCCATATTTGAGAGATACTTTTGCGGAGCTCAAGCTTAATTTCCAAGATATTGATGAGCTTTTTGTTTTCAAGGGGCCTGGGCGTTTTACCGCTTTGCGCGTTGGCATTACTATCGTGAATACTTTGGCGTTTTTACTTAAGGTGCCTATTTATACGATGAAAACTCCTGAGCGAGACGAGGAAAGTTTTGGAGAATTTGTGAAGGGTCTGAGTCTTCAAGAACTTGAGAAATGTGATATGGTTGAACCGTTCTATGATAAGCCTCCTAATATTACTATGCCTAAAAAATGACGCTTTATACAGTTGCAACACCTATCGGGAATTTAGATGATATTACGTATCGTGCTGTTAAAGTTTTGCGAGATGTCGACTTAATCGTCGCTGAGGATACGAGACATTCTGGGATTTTGCTTAAGAAATATGAAATTGCGACCCCTATGGATAGTTTCCATTCTCATTCTGGACATGGAAAGCTTGAGAAAATTATGGATAGGCTACGGGATGGTGATGATGTGGCTTTGATTTCTGATGCTGGAACGCCTGGGATCTCTGATCCTGGTTTTGTACTTATCAAACAAGCTCGGGACGAAGGTATTGATGTCATTCCTATACCTGGTGCGAGTGCTTTTCTTTGTGCTTTACAAGCTTCTGGGCTACCGACTGATAAATTCCTGTATCTTGGATTTTTGCCACTTAAAAAAGGTCGGAAGAAGCTCTTAGATTCCATGATGGATGAAGAACGAACAGTGATTTTTTATGAGTCGCCTCATAGGATAGCTAAGACCCTCTCTGAGATTGCGGAGCGTATGCCGGAACGGTATATTGTTGTTGCGCGAGAGCTTACCAAGGTTTATGAAGAGTTTATAAGAGGAACTGCAGGGGAGGTCAAAGACAAGGTTAAAGCTAAAGGAGAATTCGTCGTCATGATCGCACCAAAAAATTTCAAAAAACAAAAATGAAAAGGTCAGGATTTACATTATTAGAGTTGGTTATAGTTGTTACAATCGTTGCAATGACTTCTGCTGTTTCTATTGGCGCGTGGAGAGCACATTTACTTAGTTCTGAATTCAACGATACGGTTCAAGATATTATCGCTGTTTTTCAAGAAGCACGTGGGTATGCAATTAAGAATGTTGAGATAGATGGGGAAATGTATGACATCTACTATGTAAATCTTACGACTGTTGCAGATGGTTTTGAGATAACAATAGATGGAGATGATACCGACACCATTGAGACCTATAGTTTTGAAGGTGTGTCTACTTATCCAGAAGAGTGGTCTGTATATTACGAAGCACCTTATGGAGATTTCACTGTAGATTATGTAGATGGCGAAGCTGACCCTGAGGATCTGGAGTTTGCAATAAGTTCCGGTGAATTATCGCAAGATATTATTGTACACAAGTTGAGCGGGATCGCGGAGGAGGTGGATTAGAGATGTTTTAATGCTTTTCGCTCTCGAGAAAGTCTCGCATTATTAGGAAGCGTTCTTTTAGAACGCGTTTATTTGTATGGGGCCTGTGCTCCTTTGGAGCGGCCTGTTATCTGGCGAGACGTTTCTAAGGTTGCTCTAAGCCTTAAAAAAATCTTACGTGGCAATCTGTTAGGAGTTTTTGGCCTATCGCCAAAAATCATTTATAAAGTTCACTATGCGTCCCCAGCATGATGAAGAATACAATTTCATCATTTTTTAATTTCTGAAAAATCGCACGCCAATTACCTGTTATATTTATACTCCTATAGCTTTCGTATTCACCTAATAGCGCATGGTTGTTGAGGCTTGGGTGATATTCGTTTTCTACAAATAATGTTAACCTTTTTTTGAATGCTAGCTTTATTTTTCGGGGGCTTTTTTGAAATTTTTTCAAAAATTTCTTTGAGTAGCTAATTTTCATTTCTTCTTTTTGATGAACTGATCGAGGTAATCGATTGCATCTTTTGCCTGATCAAAAGATACAACCTTTCCCCTTTCGAGTTCTTCTTTCGCTTCTGATATAGCTTGTTTTAGCTTTTCAGAAGGTGTCTCTAGGCTTACACGTATTGTTTTTGTACGAATGAATTCTCTTAAATAAGCGTTTATTACGCTACTTAAGCTGAGTCCTAGCTCTGATGCTATTTTTTGAGCTGTGCTTTTAACCTTTGGATCGGTTTTTACATTGATTATCGTGCTCATACAGCGGTGTTTACGATGTACATACTTAGTATATACTTTTTACACCTACAGGTCAATTGTCTTTTAGAGAAAATCAAAAGAGGAGCATTACTTATAATACTTCTCTCACATTAAATTTTCCTGAAAAATTTCTATACTATTTCACAACCAAACTCACCAGCTTCCCTGGCACGTAGATTTCTTTAACAAGCTTCCCTGAATCTAGGTATTTCTTTACGTTTTCTACTTCTTTAGCCGCAGAGAGAACGTCATCTTTAGGGGAATCTTTTCCTACTTCGATAGTTCCACGCAGTTTACCATTAACTTGGACTGCAATTGTGATTGTGTCCTCAATAAGAAGCTTTTCATCGTACTCTGGCCAATCTGCATTGAAAACACTACCGCGTCCTCCATTAACCTCCCATAATTCTTCACATAAATGAGGCGCTAATGGCGCAAGAAGCCTGATAACTGCTTGCTTTTGCTTCCTATTTAAGCCTGTTTTCATAGATGCGTTTGTGAGCTCCATTACAGCTGCGATAACTGTATTGAAATGAAGCTTTTCCATATCGTCTGTGACTTTTTTGATCGTTTTGTGAACTATTGCGTCGTTACCTTCGGAGTCCTCTGCCGTCATAACATCCCAGAATCTATCAGCGAATCTTTTTACACCCATAATGCCTTTGTCACTCCAGTCACCGCCTTGAGTGAAAGGCCCCATAAACATTAAGTACATTCGGAAGACGTCGCTGCCATATTTTTTGACGAATTCGTCAGGGCTAACAACGTTACCTTTTGATTTAGACATCTTTGCACCATCCTTTGTAATCATTCCTTGGTGAACAAGTCTTTTGAATGGCTCTTTTGCTTTGACGTAACCAAGATCGTGCATTACACGATGAATGAAGCGAGCATAAATAAGGTGCATGCAAGCGTGTTCTGGACCTCCGATGTACATGTCAACCGGCATCCATTTATCGAGCATTTTTTTGTCGAATGCTGCTCTTTTTAGCTTGGCTGTTGGATAACGCAAGAAGTACCAACTTGAGCATACGAATGTGTCCATTGTGTCTGTTTCGCGCTTCGCTGGCCCCTTACATTTTGGACATTTCGTATTAACAAATTTGTGTGATGTCGCAAGTGGTGATTTTCCGTCACCTTTTGGATTAAAGTCCACATATTTTGGTAATTCTACTGGGAGATCTTTGTCTGGGACTGGTTGTTCTCCACACTTATCGCAGTACACAATTGGAATTGGCGCTCCCCAGAAACGTTGACGTGAAAGGAGCCAGTCTTTGAGACGATAATTCACGACTCTTTTCCCCCATTCTTTTTCGACTAAGTAGTCTTTGACCGCTTCTGTGGCCTTGTGGATATCCATGCCGTTTAAGAAGCCGCTGTTTACCATTGTTCCCTCTTCTTCCTGCACTTGTGATGCTTTGGTGATTTTTGATTTATCTCCGTCTGAGCCGACCACAACTCTGATTATTTCTAGCTTTTTTTCTTTTGCGAATTCGAAATCTCTGATGTCATGTCCAGGTACACCGACCACGCAGCCTGTACCAACTGTTGCGAGTACAAAATCACTGATGTAAATCGGCATCTTCTTCTTGTTGAGGTTGTTTAGCGCATATAGACCTGTAAACACACCTGTTTTTTTGCGTCCTTCTGCGATCCTTTCCATTTCGCTCTTGTTTTTTGCTTTATCGATATACGTCTGGCATTTTTTCTGGTTTGAAAATTTGTTGAAATTCTTTTGTACGAATTTGCTCTCCGGAGCTACGACTATGAATGTTGCTCCGAAGTTTGTATCTGGCCTTGTTGTGAAAACTTTTATTGTATCTTTGAGACCTTCAACTTCGTATTCAATGTCGATTCCTTCGCTGCGCCCTATCCAGTTCTTCTGCATAGTTATCGTTTTCTCTGGCCAGTCTAATCCTTTGTAATTGAGGAGTTTTTTTGCATATTTGCGAGTTGCAAAAAACCATTGAGTTAGGTCTTTTTGTTCAACTTCGCTATCGCACCTTTCGCAAGTTCCATCTTGAGCTTGTTCGTTTGCAAGTACGGTTTTACACCCTGGACACCAGTTCACCGGTGCTGCTTTGCGATACGCGAGTTTGTTTTTATAAAGCTGCAAGAAAACCCATTGAGTCCATTTGTAATACTCTGGGCTGGATGTCATAACCTCTGCGTCCCAGTCCCATGCTGCTCCCATTGCTGATAGCTGTTTGCGCATATAATCGGTGTTTGTCTTAGTCGTCTTTGATGGATGGATACCTGTTTTGATTGCATAATTTTCTGCTGGCAAGCCGAAGGAATCAAATCCGATTGGCTGAAAAACTTCATGTCCTTTCATTCGCATATAACGACCCCAAGAGTCTGCCGGTGCATAGCTATACCAGTGTCCAATATGGAGCTTGTCGCCTGATGGATATGGGAACATCACCAGGTTATAGAATTTAGGTTTTTTTGTTGTCTTTAAGTTAGTTTTGTAGAGTTTCTTTTTATCCCAAATTTCGCGCCATTTTTTTTCTAAGACCTTGGGATTGTGTTTTTTCTTTGCAGGCATTGCCGTTTTAATTTATTTGTAAAAAGTTCAGAGCGAATAATACTCTAAACAGGGGGAAGGTTGCAAATGTAGTACATAATCCGTAGTACGTAGTGTATTTGCGCGAAGCGCTCCATTACTACCTACTACCACTACAAACTACTACTATTCAGCCTCTCCGTGAGGCACCAAAATCATATCACTGCTGACATTGTGAAGAGAGTCTACATAAATCTGTTCTGTCTCCATATTAACTCCGAAGACCAACAGTCCTATCGTGATACTTACAATGAATATAGATACAACGATAATTACTAGCTTAGCACGAGGTGTCAGGGATTGGATGTACTGCATTGATTTTGGTTTTTCTTGTTTTATCCCCTCAGTGTTATATTATAAAACACATTTTTACGAAAGTCAACCCCTAAGGCGCCCTTTCAAACCTGATACGCCGTTGTCGCTTCGCAGAATTTTCGCTCAAATTTATTCATTTATCGTACGGCTGTTGTACTTCCGCAGAGACCTCATGTTATAATTTGATACGTTAAATAAATATAAAAATATGAACGATCAATCAATCCTACCTATTCTGCAGAAGATACCTATTTTTTCACATCTGGATCAACGGGTTCACAAGCAGATTATCGACAACGTCACTCTTCAATATTACCCTGCTGATTATGAGCTTTTTAAGCAGGGAGATCCTGGCGTTGAGATGTATATTATCAAGAGCGGCAAGGTTCAAATCGTAAAAGACGGTAAGGAAGTCGCGGTTCTGTCTGACAATGATTTTTTTGGTGAGCTTGCCCTCGTTTCAGATGAAGCTAGAAATGCTTCTGCAAAAATTGTCGAGGACTCTGAGATATTTATTCTAAAGAGATCTGATCTCGGTCTTCTACTTGCAAACAATCCTGAGGCCGAAGAGGCGCTCAAAAAAGCTGTAATAGAACGTAACTAATTCAAATCCTGTGGCTACATATATTCTTGTTTTGGCACATCTAGCTGGAGATTTTTTGTTCCAACCCGGGAAGCTTGTCGAATGGAAACAAAAAAGTCCTGTGGGCATATTAGTCCATGTACTTATTGTTATTGCTATTAACCTTGCTTTGTTTTTTCCCTATTTAGATCAGGCTCTCCTTTGGTGGGCACTAATTATTCTAGGAGTAACACATTTTATTCAAGATTGGGCTAAAGTTTTTTATGAAAAGAAATATAATAAAGAGAAAAAATCATATCCATTCTTTTTGGATCAATTCTTTCATATTTTGGTAATATTTTTTGTAGGGAATTATTTGATTTATCATCTCAAACCGGCACATATTGAGTCTGAACTTCTTAGCAAGCTTTATTTTAATGGCAACTTATACGTTTACGGGGCACTTTTGATACTGTTTTCTTATGCTTTGGATATTGTTATTTATCAAATTCAGCGACATAAGAATCCAAAGCTTGAATACAAACGCCATTACGACGCCATGTCGAGAAGGGTTTTCGCTTTTGCAGTTGTGTATGCTGTCTTTTTAGCTTTTACGTATTTGGTTCAGTAACTTCTTCCCCTCTAGCGTTAAATTTGACCTCGCCTTTGTCGCGAGCGCTGATTTCGCCTTTTTCAGTTAATTCTAGAAATGTGAATACCCATACAGCATTTGCAAACACCTCTAGTATACCCGTGAAATATGCGGCAAACAGAAGAGCAACAATTCCAACCAATACACCTATGATTATACCTATTTTGGCCAACGTCACCGTTGCTATTAATCCAGCGGCCAAGAATATTAATGACGGAACAAGTAGTACTAGAATTATATTGAGAATAATTCTAAGAGTTATGACTAACATCAAGATCAGAAGTAGGATTGTATGTCTCCAGTTCAAGGTTACTAATTTTACGCTTTTCCCCATAGATTTAATTACTCCTTCTTCATCAATAACGATGTAGAAATCCGTATAGGTCAGAAATAGCATTAGGACCAAGCCAAATATCCCGAAAAGTGCAAAAGGTATTATTATTATTTTGAACGCATCCCAGCCAAGATTTCTCAAAACAAACATAGCCTCCGTTGCGAGAGTGATTATGCTGAATGTTTTTATTATAAGATGATACTCAAAAAGCTTCATAAACCCAAGGGCCCCGTATGTAATTCCGTCGATCATGCTGACCTGCTGTCCATTTCTAACTCTGGCAATAAGTTGTATCAAAGCAACCTGGGAAAAAGTCGGATATACGAAATACAGCAGCGTCACAATTGCTGCGATAACTATCAAAACTATTCCAATTGACGTATTTGCTTCCATGAAATCGTATGCCCATTCAAATATCATTCTCATAAAACTATCACTATGCTCTCCAGAATGCATTACTGGAGAATATCTAAAAGCCATGACCTGATACATGAAAATCCCTATGCCAGCGACAATAGATATAATTGCTGGGAAGAAAGCCCACCACCAAAACAACCTTCTGTCGTCACGAGCCAAAAACCAAGCATCTTTAATTACCTTTTTGTAATCCATTATATTTCTTTACTTTTGGCGGTTTTAGTTGACTTTATCATATGAAGCTCCTAAATTAAAGTGGAAGGCTAACAGATTTAATTATGCCTGCTGAATCAAAAACAAAAATTGAAAGAGTTAAGTTTAAGAAGACAGTTTGGACCGATATTGTCGCACCTGACCAAGAAACTTTAGAAGCTCTGAAAAAGAAACATAAGTTCCACGAACTTGATCTTGAAGATTGTGCCTCTGAAAATCAAAGGCCAAAGATTGATGAATATGGCAAATATCTATTCATAGTTCTGCATTTCCCTCATTTTGATAAAAGACGTAAGGCGATGGTGACCGAGGAGGTCGATATATTTATAGGTCAAAATTACTTGATTACTATTCATGACGGAGTTTTGAAACCTCTGAATGAGCTTTTTGATAAATGTGGTGAATCTCTGAAACAAAGACGTGCTTATATGGCTAATGGTACTGGATTTCTTCTTTATGAAATTATTGATGCGATGCTTAACGATTCTTTTGGACTTCTGGATTACCTTTCAAAAAATACAAAAACTATTGAAAGAAGTGTTTTCGGTACGGGTACTGAGCAGCATGATATGCTTAAGGATATTTTGATTTTGAAGAAGGATATTATTACGATGAGGAGGATTATTGGACCACAGAGGACCGTTATGGCTCAACTTGAGCATAAGAACAAACAATTCTTGCCTGAAAACTTGGACATTTATTTTGATGATTTGGTCGATAAAGTTGAGAAAATCTGGAGCAATCTTGAGGGCATGAAAGATCTTATGATTTCTCTCCAGGAAACCAACGAATCGATAATTTCTCATACCACAAACAATGTGATCAAGGTTCTTACGATTTTTTCTGTAATCATGCTGCCGCTGACGTTCCTTACAGGTTTGTATGGGATGAATGTTGCACTACCTTATGCTGAGAATCCTCAAGTTTTCATTGGTATTACGGGTGCGATGGCGATGGTTGTTTTGGTGATGTTGCTTTTCTTTAAGTTGAAGAGATGGTTATGAGATTTTTGGTCGATAGGCTCTTTCACTTCGCATAAGTACGTTCTTTCGCCTATCGCCAAAAATCTTGTTAGTGCTGCTAGATGCTCTTTCGACAATAACAAAATCTTTTCGTAAAAAAGACCTCGCATTTCTACGAGGCCTTTTGCTTATTTGAAGGGGAGATTAAACGCTTATTTAGGATTAGTTAGTGCTTCCGTCTTCTTCTAAATCCTTGTCGTAGTTTCCGTCTTCACCGTCACAATCTGGATCTTCATTATCAGTCCATCCGTCTCCATCGTCATCAAAGTCGTTATAGCATGTTTTTCGTTCATTACCATCGTATCCATCTTCACAGTCTGAATCGTCTGAATCCATTACTCCGTCACCATCATTGTCGACATGGTCATCACATTCAGACAACTCTGTGTCGTCACATGGATTGTATTCTCCGCTAACCTGACAGTATGGATCATCTGCATCTTGAACGCCATCGTCATTATTATCAACTCCGTCTGAACACTGTGTCTCCACTATGTCTCCACTAGAATCTACACAGACTAAATTGTCTGTATCGTCGTCAGTATATCCTGAATCAACCTCACCAGCACAACTGCCTTCGCAGTCATCACCGTTGTCGTCATTACGACATCCTGGAGATAGAACAAGAGCTACTGCTAGAGGAGCGTATTTTAGGGCTTGCTTAAGTCCACCGGGGACTCTGTCTAGAGCTTTGCCCGCTAGGCCCATAGCTTGTGACAAGATACCTGGGCGTTGTGCCTCTGTGGTTTGTGTTATTTCTGTCATAATATTTTTAGTTATAAAATTGGTGAAAAGGATGCTCATTATACATGCTGCCTGGGTTTTGTCAAGTATTTTGACGTCAATTTGACTGTTTGTAAAATCTCTTGCTTTAGTTTCAGGTTATCAGTATAATTTCTTTTGCGAATATTTTTAAACTTAAACTCAAAATGAAGAGCGATAAAAAGAAGAAAGTTATTAAAAAACATCAAGTCCACGATAAAGATACTGGCTCTCCACAGGTTCAAATCGCTGTTCTAACTCAGAAAATCAATGATTTGAGCGAGCATTTGAAGACTCATCCTAAAGACAACCATTCTAGGAGAGGTCTTATTCAGATGGTTGGAAAAAGAAGAGGTCTTCTTAATTACCTGAAGAACAAGAGCAAAGATTCTTATGACGAATTGGTCACTAAGTTGAAACTTCGCAAATAAACTTACAATATTAGTTCTTTGAAATCTTGGCATTCATCGTGAATCCCTCAGCGCTGGGAGGTGAATTTTAGTCAGTAGTCAGTAGAGAGTAGGAATTAGTCAGTAGTAATTGAGCGCTTCGCGCAATATATACTACAAGCTACAAGCCACAAGCTACTACCTAAAATTCGTTTCTCAGTTATCTTTAGGCGCGTTTTTGCGTCATTTTTTTATTTGGAATTTAACCCTAAAAAAGACATGGAACATTCTGTTTCTATTGATCTTGCTGGTCGCGAGTTTACATTGAAAACTGGCGAATTAGCGGGTCAAGCACATGGATCTGTTGTTGCCAGCTTAGGCGATACTGTTATTTTGGCTACCACTACCATGGGTGGCTCTCGGGAGGGCACTGATTTTTTCCCTCTTATGTGCGATTATGAAGAGAAATTTTACGCTACTGGCAAAATAAGCGGTAGTAGATTCATTAAACGTGAAGGTCGACCTTCGGATAAGGCTGTACTTACTTCTCGTTTGATTGATCGACCTCTTAGACCGCTTTTCCCTAAGATGATGAGGAATGATGTGCAGGTTATCTGTACTGTCTTGTCTGCGGATATGGAGGTTGACCCAGGAACGACGGCTATGACTGCAGCGAGCACTGCTTTGATGCTTTCTGGAATGCCTTTCGAAGGGCCTATTGCAGGTATTCGGATCGGTATGATCAATGATGAACTTATTGTAAATCCAACTCTTGAACAAGAAGAAGAAGGGCAACTTAATCTGATTGTAGCCGGTACTACTGATGCTATTACTATGGTTGAAGCTGGTGCAAAAGAAGTAACTGAAGAGAAAATGCTTGAAGCTCTTGAATTGGCTCATCAGCATATTAAGAAGCTTTGTGAATTGCAGATAGAACTTCGTGACAAAGTCGGTGTTGAAGTTCGTGAACATACAGAGGCTGCTGTTTCTGAAGAAGCTGCAAATGCTGTCCAAGAGGCTATAACTGAGGCAGATTTGGACGGCGTTACGGGTGACAAGAATCAAGTTAAGGACAAATTGCATGTTCTTGAAGATAAACTTCTAGAAAAATATGCTTCTCAGCTCGAAGAAGAGGTGTTTACTGAAAGAGACTTAGCGGACGCTCTTGATACGGCTTTCAAAAAGAGAATGCGTAAGAATATTTTGGATAAAGAAGTACGTATAGATGGTCGTAAACCAGAAGAAATCAGGCCTATCACTTGTAAGGTTGGTGTTTTTCCTCGTACTCATGGTAGTGCGATTTTTCAAAGAGGTGAAACTCAAGCTCTTACTATCACAACTCTTGGATCTCCAGGTGCAGCTCAGCTTGTAGACACTATGGACCAAGATGATACTAGAAGGTATATGCATCACTACAACTTCCCTCCTTATTCTGTTGGAGAAGCTAGGCCACTACGCGGGACTTCTAGACGTGAAATCGGACATGGTTATCTAGCGGAACGTGCTTTGGAGCTAATGATTCCTGAGAAAGAGAAGTTTGCTTACACAATGCGTGTTGTGTCGGAGATTTTGGCTTGTAACGGGTCAAGCTCGATGGCTAGCGTTTGTGGATCTACTCTTAGTCTTATGGATGCTGGAGTTCCTATTGTTGCTCCTGTTTCAGGAATTGCGATGGGGCTTGTTACTGAGAATGAAAATGGAGTTCTCACCCCTGGTGGAAAGTATGTGATTCTTTCGGATATCCAAGGAATGGAGGACTTTGCTGGAGATATGGACTTCAAGGTTACTGGTACTAAGAATGGTATTACGGCTTTGCAGATGGATATTAAAGTCAAAGGATTGACTGTAGACATCATGCGTGAGGCACTCGCAAAAGCTAATGAAGGTCGCATGCATATTATGGGCAAAATGCTTGAGGCTATCCCCGCTGTTCGCGAGAATATGTCCCCTTATGCGCCTATGATTACTAACATCCAGATTGATCCTGAAAAGATTCGCGAAGTTATTGGCAAAGGTGGCGAAACTATTCAAAAAATCACCGCTGAATGCGAAGTTGAAATCGATATTGAAGATGATGGACTTGTCATGGTTACCGCTCCAGACCAGGAGAAAGGTCAAAAAGCTATCGACTGGATCAAAAGTATCGTTGCCGATCCTGAGGTCGGTGCTATCTATGAAGCTAAGGTTGTTAAGATCATGGATTTTGGTGCTTTTGTTGAGTTCATGCCTGGTAAACAAGGTCTAGTTCACATATCTAAACTTGAGAATAAACGTGTCGAGAAAGTTGAGGATGTTGTGAAAGAGGGCGATCAAATCAAGGTAAAACTGCTAGAAATCGACAAAGAGGGACGGTATAATCTGTCGCGTAAAGATGCCATGGATAGCTAGTTAGCTTGTTAGCTATTTAGCTAGCTAGGCTCCGAGTTCCTAGTTTCTAGTCCCTAGTTCCTAGTTAAATGACTCTCCTTAAATCAGTTCTCAAGCATGAAGTGATGCCTGCAATGGGTTGTACCGAACCTGTTGCGGTAGCGCTTGCTGCTGCTTATGCGAGCAATGTTGTTGGCGGGAAGGTTTGGCGCGTGACTGTCATGTTGGATGCTGGGACGTTCAAGAATGGAATGAATGTTGCTATTCCTGGCGCGGAAGGTGCAATAGGCATACCTGTTGCTGCGGCTCTTGGAGCTCTTTGCGGTGATCCACAAGATGGGCTCAGCGTTTTGCAAAATGTTCAGAAGAAAGATCTCAAGGAAGCTAAGAAGCTACTTGCTGCTCATGAGGTTGTTTTGAAACCGAATTTTTCAAAGCCGTATTTATATATTCGCGTTAAAGTGAAAACAGATAAAGGTGAAGGAATCGCTAAAATCGTGAAGAGTCATACGAATTTAATTGAGCTTAAGAAAAATGGTGTGAGCGTCAAGAAAAAGTCTGGTCATAAAAAGGGCATGACTTTGTCGGTATATAAAAAGAAACTCGAGAGATCCACTCTTGCAGACCTTATTGAAGCGGCTGATCAAGCCACGCCTGCTGATCTTAAATATATTGAAGAAGGCATTGAGATGAACCTTGAAGCAAGCCACGAAGGGCTGAAGTATGATGGGTATGCTGCTGAAGTTAAGCGTTTACAAGATATGGGTGAAGTCAAGAAAGGTCTGTTTTCTGAAGCGAAAATTGCTGTGGCTTCAGCTTCTGATGGTCGTATGTCTGGGATGTCCCTACCTGTTATGAGCAGCGGAGGGTCTGGCAATCAGGGTATTGTTGCGATTTTGGTACCGTATTTTTGGGCAAAGCATTATGGTATCGGAAGGATAAAGATGCTTAGGAGTATTGCCCTTTCGCATCTGCTGAACGCTTATGTGAAAGCTTTTGCCGGAGAGTTGTCCCCTATCTGCCAGTGTGCTATTGCTGCTGGAGTTGGTGCGGCTGCGGCTTGTGTTTACCAGAAGAAAAAAGATCTGCGACTTATTACTTATGCGATTGATAATGTAGCGAATGATCTTGGAGGGATGTTCTGTAATGGAGCCAATATGGGTTGTGCTGTGAAAGTTGCTAGTTCGGCTCACAGCGCTCTGTCTGCGGCTTTTGCAGCTTTGGATGGATATCGTGCATCAGGACCAAATGGAATTATTGGTGAGACTGCGGAAAAAACTATGCAGAATTTAGCGGAAATTACAGTTGCGGGTATGGAAAAGACTAATCAGGTTATTTTGGGGATTATGAAGAGACAGGCTGAAGTATAGCTCGTAGGTTGTAGCTAGTAGCTTGTGGATTTTTTAATTTTTTTAGTTCCCGAGGCTAATCGCTAGGTCGCTCTAAGAATTAAAAATATCTTAATGTTGTGTTTGGAATTCGATTTCGTATAATGTCTTCGCACATCGAAAAACAGGCGGGTATCGTATAGTGGCTATTACGACTGGTTGCCAATCAGTAAACACGGGTTCAATTCCCGTTACCCGCTCCAAGGCCTTGACTAGAAGGCTTTTTTGTTTTATTATGTCTGTCGTTATATTTATTCTTATGGAAGATCAAGGGATTAAAACAGATAGGCTTGTTATACCTGGCGGAGATGGCTTGCTACTGCCTGATCAGGGAGCATTAGATCTTGCTCCATCTGTAGAAATGCCTCGTAGGGTTATTGATGGATTTATGAAGTATCTTAAGCTAAAAGGTCTTATTTCTGATCCTCCATCTGCAGATCAATCCGATAGAGTTGCTGCGTTTCTAGGTGACTTAGGCGTTGTTACTCAGTTTAAAGACTTCTTTAAGTCTAATGCTTTTAAATACATGACTACCTCTACAGACTTAGATCATGTTCTAGATCAGATCTTGACTAATGCACAGTTTTGGATTAGTCGATTTGGAATGGACTTTTTTGCAAGACATCCTAAGTATTCTAAACAACGTGGAATGTTTTATAAAGAAACTATACCTGGAACTGGCTGTTATTTGTCTTGCAAAGGTGGTAGTGGATCAGGGACATTTTCTGTCGATTTGGCTATAGGTGTTGAAAAAGGACAGAGGTTTCATATATCTGGAGAAGTTTGGCGACTTGGTTTAGATACTGAACAGGTCGAAGATGGTACAGCTGTTAGGATTGTTCGCTGTGGCAGCGGCATGTCCCCAAAGAAAGCTGGTTATGATGAAAAAGTCCAGGCGTGTGGCAGATTTAAGAAAGCATTAAAACTACATCCTTCTAGAGCTCTCGGCTTACTTGCTATGTATGTTGCTTATGATCTCGGTGCCGATTCTATGAAATGCTTGTCATTAGCAGGTGCTAGAGATAAAAGATTTACTTTAATTCCAGCTTCAGGTGTTAATTATGACTATGATGCTTTTGCCAAGGGGTTGGGATTTCGTGCTAAGCAAGGTGATATGCATTGGCTACATCTCCCTGATTTACAAGATAGATTCTACGATATATTGGTGAATCGTGTAGCACTTGAACCTCACGAAGCTTCTGGACTTGACCCTGTCGTGGATACTTTTGCACGCCTAAGAGACCACGGATCTCCTTTGACAATCTGCGGTGATGAGTCTGAAGAAGAAATAGCTAGAGTTATGGAGGCTTTCCGTTTAATTCATCGCCAAGGCGAGTTTTTCCTAAGCTAAAAAGACAACCACAGTCCGCACTTCCTTCCATAAGGAGCTCCAAACGGAATTTTGCGAAATTTTTGCGCCTTACAGCACTGAGCCAACGTTGCTTTTGCATAAAAAATTGACTTATTGCTTAAGGTACGATATAATGTTTTTGAGCCTATCGTACCTTATTTTAACCTTATGCATCTTTCAGGAAATACAATTCGTGCCCTAGAAGAGAAACTTAAGAAACTCAACTCATTAAGGCCAATTCATCCTAGCGTACTTGCCAAAATTCGAGAGCAATTTCAAATAGAAATGACTTATAATTCTAATGCTATCGAAGGTAATTCCCTTACCCTAAAAGAGACTTTCTGGGTAATACAAGAAGGCATCACTATTAAAGAAAAACCTTTAAAAGATCATTTGGAAGCAAAAAATCATAAAGAAGCTTTGGAATATCTTTACGAACTTATTGATAACAGTAAAAGGCATACTATCTCCGAACATTTGATTAAAGAGTTACATACTTTAGTTGTTCGTGATTCTCAAAGAGATATAGCAGGTAAATATCGCGACGGAGATGTCATTATTGGGGGAGCTGATCATAAACCACCAAGTTATTTGCAAGTTCCTTCTCAAATGAAGAGTATTATTGATTGGGCTTCTAATAATAAAAGGAAGTTGCATCCTGTAGAGTTTTCTGCTCTCTTGCATCATAAATTGGCTTATATCCACCCTTTCTGGGATGGCAATGGAAGAACTGCTCGTCTTGTTATGAATATTTTAATAATGAGTAAAGGCTATCCTATTGCAGTTATCCTAAAGAATGATCGGAAACGTTATTATAGGGTTTTGTCTTTAGCTGATGATGGTAATTATGCCCCACTTTGCGAATTTATTGCGCAAGCTGTTATTCGAAGTTTGAATATTTATTTAGGTATTTTGAGCCCTAGCCAAAAAAAAGATGAACAATATATTAGCCTTAAGGAACTTTCCAAAGATTCACCTTATTCTGCAGCTTATTTAAGAAAATTGGCTACTCAAGGAAAATTAGAAGCCCACAAAGATGGGCGGAACTGGGTTACAACCAAACAGGCTATCGAGAGATATATTGCTTCTAGGAAGAGGAAACGATAGCCCCAGTCCCGCACTCCGCATGATCTTGACGCGAGCCCTTCTTCGTTTTATGATACCGCCTTCTAATGCGTAGCTTATGCCTTTATTTGGCAAAACAAGACCTTTTGATAGAACATGGAAAGCTAGGGAAGATATACATGCTGGTCATATATCTAGGCAGACTGGCATGCCAGAAAAGGCGGTAAGACGAGATATTCGAGATTGGATGGAGGCAAGCAGACCGATGCAACGTGCTTATTTTTTGGGCTTATTAAAGGTACTGCAATGTGACGAGCTTTTGGATTTGTTTTCAGGGCCTGGTGTCGTGCCAATTGCTTTGCAAGTAGCAAGGCGTGCTAAAAGAGTCATATTGGCAGATAATGATCCGCATGAGCAGTTTGCTCAACTCTATGCGCAATATGGGGGGCGTCTCCAGATTGATTCGCCTACTGTAGTTGACACTACTATTAGACCTGGGGCTAGGCTTCCTGATTCAGAAAATGTAACTTTGATCGATACGGGCTTAGGCCTTCCTGATGAAGATCGCGACGTTTTTGATCTGCAGCTACAATTTCACAGAAGGGCTCATAGAGAAGGCATTGTAGCTTTGAGAAGAGAGATTCCTCACGCTCTTCTTAGAGGACATGTCTTTGGACAAGATTTGCCAGAAATATTGGCCTTGCTTTCAAATACCAGACGCCAGGTTTTTATTACTGAAAATTCGCTTTTACCCACAGATAGAAGAAACGATTTGGTTTCTACTCATCTTAATGAGGCCGTCGATCAATTTGGTGGAGAATGGGTTTTTGCAAATCTTAGCGAACTCGATCAAGACGGTTTGCTCCTTGCTCAGTTAACACATGATTAATTTACATAAAATACCCCACGTACCCTATATAGATCCCTAGCCCAACCCAAATTATTCCGATAAGCACATACAGATCTGTCGTCTTGCTCATTTTCTTTGAAAGCTTCATAAGATGATCCGGAATTACCATCAGTAGAGCTCCTTTGATAGCTGCCATCCATCCAAATACCGTGATAATTCCAGCAGGGATACTAGTCCAAATAGTGTGAGTTATTACCATGATCATACCTACGATCATAGTGAACATTCCCATGAAATAGAGCATTCCATAGTTTTTGCCGAAATCTTCTACGATCTTTTTCATCAATTTCTTGTTCACAGCGATTCCAAGTCCTGCGAACACAAAAATTGGTCCTAATAGCTTGGCTAGGACGATTGTGTTTGGTGACATGTTTGTTTTGGTTAAAGAACAGTCTGAGAATACATCATCTGCTTCAATTTTTCCATTTTTGCTGCAACTTACTTAAATTTCTTCCCTAGGCGTTGATGCTGCTGTGCCTTTTGGAAAGTATTTTACGAGTGGTTTCAATCCTACTATGGATATTATGGTGGTTGCGAATGCCATTACGACTAAAATCGAGAACACTTCTGCTCCGATGACACCATATTCTAAACCAATTGAAGCAATAATAAGTTCTACCGCCCCTCGGCTATTCATTGCTAGACCTATACCTAGGGATTCCTTCGGCCCCAGTTTTGTCACTCTAGCTGCAAGCCCACATCCGATAATTTTCCCTGCAGTCGCTATAAGTATCACAACTACCGTGAAGAGTGCTGCCGTTTCAAATGCTGAAAAATCTAAATGAAAGGCAAGCGACGCAAAAAATATCGGCCCAAAAAGACTGTAAGCGAGTCCGTAAACACGATCTTCTATCTTGTTAAACAAGCTTATCTCTACGATTTCTTCTCTAATAAAAAGTCCTGCTAAAAATGCTCCGATAATTATGTGGAGACCAATCACTTCAGACAAAAGACCAAACGCTAGTGCTATGACTATAGTGAAAGTAAATGCTTTGTTACCAGTATAAAGCATTTTGTGAAGTTGTTTGAAAAATTTTCTTCCCAAAAACAGGACTATGCCAAAAAACGCCATGATCTTCGCTATCAAAATAGATAGTGCGACTACATCTACTGATCCGCTGTCTGCAATACTTAGAACTACCGAGAAGAGTATGAGGCCAAGTATGTCGTCAATTATGGCTGCACCCATCGTTATATGTGCAACTCTCGAGCTCATTATCGCATAGTCTTTGAAAAGTTTTGCACTTACTGCAATGGCTGTAATAGAAAGCCCCATTGCAATAAACAACGACTCCCCTAGCGAATATCCAAATAGATGTGAAACTCCTAAGCCAAACACAAAAGGTAGAACTACTCCTCCAACCCCTACTAAAAATGCTCTCTTAGATGCCTGAAAAAGATCTTTTGGACTCGTTTCCAATCCTGCGTGGAGCATTAAGAAGAATATACCCAGCTCTGCCATAACTTTGATCGCTTCACTTTCTTCAACAACGCCGAGGACAACAGGTCCTACGATTATTCCTGCGAGGATCTCACCGAATAAAGGTGGCCAATTGAATTTCCTAAATACGCGGCCGATGGCCCAAACGCTGGCTAGAAGTAGAAATATTTCGAAGTATGGCATTTTTGTGTAGTGTGTAGTTAGTAGTGGTAGTACATAGTAATTTGTGTTTCGCCTTACGGCGAAACTTTTATATACTGCGCTCTTGCGAGCGTTGTGGCCTGTGCGCCTTCGGCGCGGCCTGCTGGCTGACAAAACTTTCGGCCCGACATGGTCCGTTCGAAAGTTATTATCGCTTATCAGCTTTTACGATGCAATCTTAGTTGTTCTCTGGACGCAATTTTCGTGTTGTCTCACCCGCCTGCCACATTTCTGATTCGCGCATTTCTTTTAGCTCGGCTTCGAGTTTTTCGCGATAGTCTGCGGCGCTGTTTGCTTCGAGAACTATGCGAGTTTCTTCGCCACTTTTGACGCTATCGTATAGACGTTCAAATACAGGCTCCGTTGCCTTGCGAAATTCATGGCGCCAGTCTAGTGCGCCTCTTTGAGCTGTTGTTGAGCAGTTGGCGAACATCCAGTCCATGCCTTTCTCGTTGATGAGCGGGATAAGGCTACGTGTTGCTTCTTCTACGGTCTCGTTGAAAGCTTCGCTTGGGCTATGTCCGCGTTTGCGTAGTTCGTTGTATTGAGCTTCCATAACTCCGCATAGCGCTCCCATTAGCACTCCTCTTTCTCCTGTTAGGTCGCTCCATACTTCTTTTTCGAAAGTTGTTTCGAATAGGAACCCAGAGCCTACCCCGATGCCTATTGCTAGCGCTTTTTCGCGAGCTTTGCCTGAGTAGTCTTGGTGAATAGCATAACTTGAGTTAACACCTTTCCCCTCTAGGAAGAGTTTTCTTAGGTATGCTCCTGGGCCTTTTGGCGCTACGAGAATGACATCGATGTTTTCCGGTGGTTCTACGCCGGTTTGGTCTTTGTAAACTACTGAAAATCCGTGTGAAAAATAAAGTGTCTTCCCCTCTGTAAGATGAGGCTTCATGCGTGGCCAAACTTCTTTTTGTCCTGCGTCTGAAAGTAGATCAAAGATCACTGTTCCTTGTTTACAAGCTTCTTCTATTGGAAAGAGTGTTTCTCCTGGCACCCAACCGTCCTCAACAGCTTTGTCCCAAGACCTCCCTCCTTCGCGTTGTCCAATGATTACGTTGAATCCATTGTCACGGAGGTTGAGAGCTTGGCCAGGACCTTGAACGCCGTAGCCGATTATTGCTAGAGTTTCATCTTTCATGGTTTCTCTAGCTTTGTCCATTGAGAATTCTTGTTTTGTGATGACATCTTCGACTGTGCCACCGAAATCCATTTGCATAGTGTATATGGGTTAGAATTTTAGAGTTTTAGAATTCTAGAATTAGTTTTCTAGTTTGTTAGTGCAACTGCGTCAATCTCTACCTTAACATCTAATGGAAGCCTTGCAACCTCTACCGTTGCTCTTGCTGGCGGGTCCGACTCGAAGAAAGATGCGTATATTTCGTTAACTGTTTTGAAATCTCCCATATCTTTAAGGAAGATTGTTGTTTTCATGATCCTGTCGAGGCTTGATCCTGCAGCTTCGAGGACAGCTTTTACATTCTTCATACATTGGCTCGCTTGTTCGGCCACATCTTCACTTACAAGTTCTCCCGCAGGCGTGTAAGGGATTTGTCCTGAGCAAAATACGAATCCGTTTGCCTTTGTAGCCTGTGAGTACGGTCCTACTGCTGCTGGAGCCTGGTCTGTTGATACGATTTCTTTCATGTTTTTAGTGATTTAAGTGATGTGATTCCGCTTCGTGCGATTCTGTTCATGCCTTTGTCGCGGAATTTATTTATAAATTTATCTATTTCTTCTGGAGATCCTACTACTTCTACGAGTGTACGGCCCTCGTCCTCACCTATTATTTCTGCTTTGAACTCTTTCATATCTTCGGGCATTTCGTACATTTTTTCAAATTCAGCAAGTAGCATTTCGCGCATTATAGCTCCCTCAGCAACCATGTTTTTTACGCTTATTACTTCTACAAGTTTGTAGATTTGCTTCATGATCGTTGCTATGCGTTCTTCTGTGTCATCAAGCGTTATTGCAAACCGGGATGTGTTCGGCCTGAGGACAGGTCCTGCTGTGATTCCGATTATATTGAAGCGTTTGCGACGTAGTAGCGCTGTGACACGATTGAGCACGCCTGGACGATCTTCTGAGATTATTTGGATGACTGCTTTCATGGAGGATTGTAGGGTTGTAGGATTAGAGGATTTTAGTAGTGGAGCGCTTTGCGCAAGTTAGTTTCTACTGACTATTTCCCAATCAACGTGTCTTTTAGTCCTTTGCCTGGTGCGACCATTGGAAATACGTTGTCTTCTGGCTCTATTATAAATTCGCATATTACCGTACCTTTGAGATCGCGAGCCGCTTTTATAACGTCTTCTGCCTCCTGCTCCGTGCGAGCTCTTAAGTGTTTTAGTCCGTAGCCTTCTGCGATTAGTTGGTAATCTGGACTTGTTATCGGTGTGCCTGAGTAGTTTTTGTCGTAAAACATTTCTTGCCATTGGCGGACCATGCCAAGGAATCCATTGTTCATTATTGCGATCTTTATATCGATGTTTTCCTGAACAATTGTCATAAGCTCCTGAATGTTCATTTGGAAGCTTCCATCGCCGCTGATTAGCCAAATTTCTTCGTCAGGATCTGCGACACGGGCTCCAATTGCTGCAGGGAGTCCGTATCCCATTGCGCCAAGACCTCCTGATGTGTGGAATTTATTTGGTTTGTCTTGGGGATAGTATTGGGCTGACCACATTTGGTGCTGTCCTACATCTGTTACTATAAGAGCATCACCCTTTGTTGCTTCGTGCAGTTTTACAAGGACTTTTGGAACTGTGAGCATCTCTGTTTCCTTGCCTGCGAGTGGGTAATTCTTAGTCCATCCGTCGATTTCATCAAGCCAATCTGGGTGTTTTTTGTGTGGCAGGATTTCGAGAATTTGCTTGAGGACTTTTTTTGCGTCACCGACTACTGGCAAGTATGCTGGAACGTTTTTGTTGATCTCGGATGCGTCGATATCGACATGAATCACCTTCGCTCCTTTTGCGAAAGCGTCTAAGCTGCCTGTAATTCTATCGTCAAAACGTGATCCGACATTGATTATTAAGTCTGAGTGATGAACTGCGAAGTTCGCATAAGCCATACCATGCATTCCTAGCATTCCGAATGACAATGGACTGCTTTCTGGGAAAGATCCTTTGCCGAGGATTGTGTGAACTACTGGAATGTGGCTTCTTTCTGCAAGTTCTGTGAGCTCTTTGGATGCTCCTGAAATCGGAACTCCATGTCCACAGATTATTACCGGTTTTTTTGACTCTTGGATCAGTTCTACCGCTCTCTTCACAGCTTCTTCGTCCGCTTTACCTGGGATTTCGAAGCCTGGGATTTCTATTTTTTCTGGATATTCAAAGCTGTCTAAAGATTTTTTACAAAGATCGACTGGAATATCGATATGCACAGGACCCGGGCGACCGCTTTTTGCTATATAAAAAGCTTCCTTAATAATCATCGGGAGATCCTCTGTATTGTCGACAAGATAATTGTGTTTCGTAATCGGGAGCGTAATTCCTGTAATATCGACTTCTTGGAAAGCGTCGCTACCTAGCATTCCTTTGTTAACCTGTCCTGTTATCGCAACCATTGGGACCGAGTCCATGTATGCGTTTGCAATACCCGTGACTAGGTTGGTTGCGCCTGGACCTGACGTCCCTAGGCAAACCCCAACTTCGCCGGTTGATCTAGCGTATCCGTCTGCGGCGAGAGCTGCGCCTTGTTCGTGTCTTACAAGGATATGCCTGAGCTCTGGATAGTTGGTCATTGCATCATAAATTGGGATCAGCGCGCCTCCTGGATATCCGAATATGACTTTTGTTCCCTCTTTAATAAGGCTTTTCATTATTATATCCGACCCTGTTAAGTTGTCGCGAGTGGGTACCTTAGGTTCCCCCTCGCGGGCTCCCCCTCCCAGCTGTTGTTCATTAAAATCATCCTCACTAAACTTAGAAACAAGGCGAGCCGGGACCCACGAGACCCGTCTCTTTTGTTTCGACGTGCGCTCGTATAATTTTAATTCACCTTTTTTAATATTCTTTGTCATTATGAATACATGTCACGATATCTTTCAAGGACTGATGTCATTTTTCTTTCTGGTGCTTGTGCGGTTTTGAGACGTTCTGCGATTTCTTCGTCTGAGAGTTTCACATTGAGTGTACGATTTGGGACGCTGATTTCTATGATGTCACCATCTCGGATTGCTGCAATTGGTCCACCGTTAAATGCTTCTGGTTCGATATGAGCTATGCATGGACCTACGGTTCCTCCTGAAAATCTGCCATCTGTTATTAGTGCGACTTTTTTGTAACCTGCGCCTTTGATCGCGTCTGTCGGAGTAAGCATTTCCGGCATTCCAGGTGCTCCAGCCGGTCCCATATATTGCATTACAACTACGTCGCCTTCTTCGATCTCTTTCTTCTCAATTGCTACAAGTAAATCTTCTTCTGAAGTGAAAACTTTTGCCGGACCTGAGTGCTCCATCATGTCTTCTACGACTGCTGTTTGTTTGATTACAGATCCTTCCGCGATGTTGCCTTTCAAAACGGCTATTCCACCTTGTTCGAAGTAAGGATTGTCTAGTGGTCTCACAACATCATCGTCTAGAATTTCAGCTGAAGATGCGATTTCCATAATGGTTCGTCCGTTCACAGTCTGTCCATCATTAATCATATCTTTTATCCGACTCAAAACTGCGGGGATTCCGCCTGCCCTATCAAGATCGATCATTTCATATTTGTCCGAGGCCGGAATAAGCTTGCAGATGTTCGGGGTTTCACGAGCTATCCTATCGAAATCGTCGTTGCCAATCTCGATACCGAGTTCTTTTGCGATCGCTGGGATATGAAGAACTGCGTTTGTGGATCCTCCCATTGTCATATCTACCCTGACTGCGTTTTCAAAAGATTCTTTCGTCATAATTTGAGACGGTTTCATGTCTTGCTGTACCAACTCAACTATGCGACGACCTGTTTCGTAAGCCTGATTCTTTTTTTCTTCTGAAAGAGCCCATGTCGTTGCACATTTCGTGACGGACATACCGAGTGTTTCGGTCACACAAGCCATTGTGTTTGCTGTGTATAGACCAACGCAAGAGCCGGCTCCACATTTTGAGCAGATTTGGAGTTTCTTTTCAGCTTCTTCGAGGCTCATTTTGCCGGCTTTAACTTGTCCTGCGTATCCGAATCCTTGGATTGGATGAACTTTTTCACCATCACTTTCCGCTCTTTTCATAGGGCCGCCTGTTATCAGCATTGCTGGCAAGTCTAAACGACCTGCTGCCATGAGCATTCCTGGCGTAATTTTGTCGCAATTAGTGACTCCGACCCATCCATCAAACGAATGAGAAAGCATCATGATCTCGATGTTGTCAGCAATATGTTCTCGAGATGGAAGAGATAAACGCATTTCCGCATACATCGCTATCCCGTCACAAACTCCAGGCACTCCCCAAGCAAATGGGACGCCTCCAGCATCGCGGATTCCGCGCTTAACTTCCTCTGTTAATTCGTTCAGATGTATGTGTCCTGGCACTACGTCGTTATATGAGTTTGCGACTCCGATGAAAGGTTTTTTGAAGTCATCCTCTGTAACGCCGCATGCTCGCAAGAGCGCGCGGTGTGGGATTGTTGCAACGTCTTTTTTTAAAATATCAGATCTTAATTCGTGAGTGGGCACCTTAGGTTCCCCCTCACGAGCTCCCCCTCCCAGCTGTTGTTCACTAAAATTATCAGATTTCATTTGCCATTCGATTTATAGAATAAATTATTGTAACCTTTTTCGAAGCAATCAATTGATGCCACGATTATATCAGGTGATGTTGCTGAGACTAGGACTTCTGTTCCATCTTTTGATTTCACACCCATTTGAACTTCTACGACGGCGTCTGTACCTTGGGTGCTTATCTCTACATTGTAAGATGTGAGCCAGCATTCTAGCTTATCCTTCCCTTCTATGGCTTTGCGGGCAGCTTTGATTATAGCGTCGACTGGACCCGCACCTTTTGCTGCGACACGGATTGTTTCGCCGAAGTATAGGACTTCTACTTCTGCACGTGGTTTTTCGTGGCGAGTTACGTCAAGTTTGTAATCTTTAACTTCTAGGACTTTTTTCTTGTCGGTGAAGTTCTTAAGGACGTTTTCAACAATGTACTGCAAGTCTGCTTGGCGCATTTTTTCTGTTTTTTCGTGGAAAAGCTTAACTTGCCTGATAGCTTCTTCTAAATGTCCTTTGGACAGGGTCAAATTGAACTCTTTTTTTACGATTTTCTTGAGTTGTTCTTTGGTTGGGATCTTTGTCCAAAGCATATTTTCACGTCCTGCGACTGAGGCTGCACGAATTTCGTAGATTTTGTGTTTTAGATATCTGTCTATGTCATCATTTGTCGGCTCTAAAACCGGTGGATCCGGCATAATTGCTGTTGCTGACTTCGGATCTTTCAGTCCTAAGCCTGTTGCAATACATACGACAACGTCATTTTCCTTAATTACTTTCTTTTTGAGGAGTTTTTTCAAACAAGCGACTGGCAAAGCTGCACTTGGCTCGACGAATATCGACTCTTCGTGGGCCATGTCTTTTTCTGCCTGTAATATTTCCATTTCTTCTGCTGATTCTGCCCAGCCGTCCGATTCGCGCAGTGTGCGTAATGCTTTTATGTCATCGAGCGGTTCTCCAATTCCAACCGCCGATGCTACTGAAGATGGTTTGTCGACTCTCGTATATCTCTTTTTATTATTTCTAAAAGCATCAACGATGGTTGGTACTTTTTCAGGTTGTACACCTATCATTTTTGGCATTTTTCTTATAAAGCCGAGTGCTTTTAGATCTTTAAATCCTTTCCAAATAGCCGAAATGTTTGTACCACAACCCATCGGCACAATTACCGCATCAGGTACTTTCCAAAAAAGCTGTTCAATTATTTCATAAGCACAAGACTTCTGTCCCTCTGCGCGGAAAACATAGTCTCCAGCAAGATAGAAGTTGTGCTTTTTCGCCATCTCCTCACAAAGCCTACAACAGTCTGCATAAGTTCCACGGATTTGGAGGATACGAGCTCCGTAAATCAGACTCTGAGCCAACTTGCCAATTGGCGTTCCTTCTGGCACCAACACATAGCATGGCATATTTGAGGCTGCAGCATAAGCGGAAACAGATGCTGCCATATTACCTGTTGATGCACAGCAAACAGCTTTTGCGCCAAGTTCACGAGCTTTTGTAAGCTCTACAAGTGACCCTCTATCTTTGAAGACGCCCGTGGGGTTGGCGCCTTCATTTTTTATATACAGATTTTTCAGTCCTAGTTTCTTGCCGAGTTTGTGGGCGTTTCTCAGGGGAGTTCCGCCCTCACTCAGCGTAACCAGCAGATTCAGGTTGTTCAGAGGATAAAACCCAAGATACTTCCTAGCCGATATCGGAGCGTTCCTAAGCGAATAGAAATTCATCTTTGATTTGATGTACTCGTAATCGTATTCCACATCCAAAGCACCTCCGCAACTTGGGCAAACCGTCGCTGTTTTTTCTTCGGCAGTTTCTTTCTTACATTGTACGCATCTAAGTTTGTAGAATTTCTGGTGGTTCATTTTTTAGTGAATTAGTGAGGTAAACGAGTTTTAAGTGGCGGCGGCTGGTATTCCTATTTGAGTAGCGTTTACGGCTGCCTGACCTGTATGTGCTCTCATCATTCTTGCTTCTATTTCTGCTGTTAATCTAGGGTCTTCTGCCGGTCCCATGGACCTACATCTCCCGGTTTGCCTTGGTTAGCAAACAATTCTGGTCTTTCTTGTGCTATTTGGGCGATTATTGCTGTAATGCTTGGCTTTTCTGCGGTACTTGTAATTTCGGGATCCATTTTTTTAAGTTCTTAGATAGTAAATATGTTTTAGGTGGCCAAAAAAAATCCCCGCTTCTTAGTTAGCGAGGTTCTTTGCGGGGACATATTTACATAAAAGATCTCGCTAACTCAGGGCTAGGATTAGAATAATTGAAATTAGTTTTGTTCCGCGTAGAAATTTCATAGTTACCTCGATTTTATTCATCGAAACGTTAATGTCAAGGAAAACGTTTGTTTTTTTCATTTGTTTTGCTAAAATAGTTATGAGACATGTTTCGTAACTACGCACTGAATGACAAGGCCAAAAAGACGTCGTCGAATTCGATTCTCTCCTGACGTTACTTACTACAAGCCGCAAGGGGTTCCCGCTTCCCTACTTAAACAAATCGATTTAGAAGATGATGAGCTTGAAGCTATGAGACTCTCAAATATCGATGGACTAAAGATGGATGAGGCTTCTAAAAAAATGACCATTTCCAAAGCAACTTTCCAAAGAATTCTATCATCTGCTCACAAAAAAGTTTCAGATGCTTTAGTAAACGGCAAAGCTATCAAAATTTTAACCAATATAAATATGCCAAATCGAGACGGAACCGGGCCTCAAGGCAAAGGCCCAAAAACAGGTCGCGGCATGGGACCATGCGACGACAAAGACAATTCACAACAAGATCAAAGACCTCGCAGAGGATGTGGTCGCGGTCGTGGTCGCGGCAACGGCAGGAATAGAGCTTTTTAGATCTCGGATTCTCCTGTAGTTTTTCCCCATTTACGTGCGATTCGACCTCTGAGTTCATCTAAGGTTATTGCTCCTGCAGTTTCTAGATATTCAGCTAATGCTTGTTGTTCTCTTTCGGGTTTTATAATACAAACACATCTAGAAACGTCATAAGCTGGGCTTATCACTTTTACTTCTCCGTCTGTTGTCGCTTCGTTTTGTTCTGGATGTAATCCTCCATCAGACATGATATCGTCCAAGCTAGAACATAGGATTACGCTATACCATCTATGTGGTCCTTCTGGAATCTCTCTTCTAAGCCCATTTCTTGCTTGAATATATTCAGCTGTCCAATGCTCCTCCGCTTTTGGAGTTTCTGATGGCAAAGTCCTTCTAAAAACAAGAACATATCTATGATCTGCTGCCTTGGGACCTTGGATTAGATATTTTGATGTTTCCGTCAAATATCTTCTTTGTTCAGCAGGATCTGGAACTCTTGCCGTGAAAGCTACCGCGAAATCTGGATCTTGGCACATTTTCTCCACTTCAAATGCAACTGTAGTCTCAGTTATGGACTCTAAAATTTTCATTAACGGCCCTGTTAATGCTGGTGCTTTTCGGAATCCTATTCTTTTACCTGGAAGTGCCATTTTATATCTCAAATTCTTCCCCCTGCTTTGGGATCTGTATATCAGTGAATCCGTTCTGTTTAAGAGCTTCTTTGTAGTCCATTTGTGCTGTTTCCTCGCCGTGAACTATAAAGATTTTTTTAAGTCCTTCTAAGTGTGTTGCGAAATTAAGAAGGTCTGAACGGTCTGCATGTGCTGAATATGAATCAATTACCTCAACTTCTGCGTGGACTTGATAAGGTTTCCCGAAGATTTTGACTTCTTTCTGTTTTTCTAGGAGTTTTCTTCCCAAAGTATTTTCGGCCATGTATCCGACTATGAGAACTGTGTTCTTGTGGTCTTCGACATTATTCTTGAGGTGATGTGTTATTCGTCCGAACTCACACATCCCAGATGCCGAGATAATTATGCATGGCCCAACGTGATGGTTGAGAGCTTTAGATTCTTCGACTTTTGTTATGTACTTGAGACGTGAAAATCCGAATGCGTCTTCTTCTCTGTCTGTAAAAAGTTCTTTTGCTTCTGTGTCATAACACTCTTTGTGCTGCCTAAATACGTCTGTAACGTTGACTGCGAGTGGACTGTCTACATAAACTGGCAAATCTGCGCTAACCCTACCTTCTTGTACTAATTTGTGGATTGCGTATACAACTTCCTGTGTTCTTCCTAGTGCAAACGCGGGGATGATTACTTTTCCTCCTTTTTTGATTGTACGATTTATGATGTCTCCTAGTTTCTCTTCAGCTTCGACTACAGATTCGTGCAGGCGATTACCGTAAGTTGCTTCGGTAATCAAGATATCTGCTTGTGCTGGAAGGTATGGATCTTTTAAAACAGGTAAGTCTTTTCGTCCTAGATCTCCTGTGAAAACTATTTTTTTACCCTCTGCTTCTATTTCTACTATTGCTGCACCAAGGATATGGCCAGCTTCGCGAAAAGTTACTTTCATCCCTTCTACTGGCTCAAAAGTTTCGCCGTATTTTTGTGATCTAAAGTATTGAAGAGCTAGTTCTGCGTCTTCTTGTGTATAGATCGGCTCAATGAGTTCTTCTCCTTTTTTGCGGTGTTTTTCGTTTATATATTCTGCTTCACGTTCTTGGATGTATGCACTATCGCGTAGCATGTGTTGGCATAGATCTCGAGTTGCTGGAGTACAGTAGATCGGACCTTGAAATCCTTGTTTTGCCAGGTTCGGAAGGCTTCCGCTGTGATCAATGTGCGCATGTGAAAGAACAACCGCATCTATTTCTGATGGATTAAATGCGAATTCTCGGTTTTTTTGATTCGCTTCCTTCCTGCGACCGTGGAACATTCCACAATCAAATAGGACTTTTTTGTCCCCTAATTGGATGAGGTGCTTTGAACCAGTGACTTCGCGCGCTGCTCCGTAAGATGTGAATTTCATATAAAAGGAGTTTTGTTTTTATTTACTCCTGTTATTATACCATGTTTTCGCAAGTTGCGCTAGGGCTGTGTGGCTTCGGCTGCTCTTCCACCGTATTGTTTGACCAGCATTTCTATTCTTGCTAGAGGTTCTTCCAGACTAGCGAGAGACGGCAGCTGGATTTTATCCATTGCACTTGCCCCATCCATCCTTGCCATTGGTCTTCTCATTTCTTTGACTATTGCAGCCGTTCTGCCTGTCGGCACAATCCAGCTTTGCCCTTCGAAAGTTATTGTAGTTTCTCCATCCCCATTATCTTCTGTTCTCAGCTGACCATATCCGTCTATTGGCACTCTGCTTGTGGCTTGTATGCCAGGTTTCATTTTTCTTTTTTAAATTCTAAATAAGAATATATAAAAAGCCATAATGCTGTGGCTATAATCGGCATTATGACGATCCAAATCGAGTACTTTGGCACAAGAAGGCTTGCAAGTATTATTACTGCCAGTGTTTTGAACAATCTTGCTCCCAGTTTGTGAGTTTTATCCCAAACTTTTTCGCTAGAGAGTGTCCAAGGGGTACGAATTCCTATAAACCAATTTTGTTTAGCTTTTTCCAAAAGAATTCCAATGTAAAACATAAGTATTGCCATTGCTATTGGCATCGTTATCATCATTGAGATTTCTATCCCGAAGTTCCACAGCACCATCTGTGCAAAAATCCATACGAAAAACAGGTATAAAAGGATTATGAATCCATCGAAATAGCTCTGGAATTTTTTGATGTTTTTTTTGAGCGGATCGATACGTGGAATTGCTATAAAAAGCACTGTCATAAATCCGAAGAGGATTGGGAATAGTGCGAGCCCCCAAAATTTACTCATATATCCATCGACCTCTCCTGCAGCATTCCAATGCGAAGCCATCTCTGGCGGCATATGAGGATATAAAAGCCAAGCAGACACTATCGAAGCTACTGTCAGTAGTACAGTTGTTAATTCTGTTTTCCTCATTGTGGTTTTGATTAAGCTGCTGCTGAACCTAATAACATCAGTCCTCCCATCCCTAACAGGATCACTGAGCTAAATATCAATCCCAAAATACCAAATATTTTCTTTTTGTCCTTTTGAAAAAGGGTTCCAATACCAAGACCGACACCTACAAAAGCCAGCAAAAGACCTCCCAGCAGCAATAGTCCTAATACCGCTGCCATTGGGTCTGTTTCGCTAATACCGCCTGGCGTAGACATTTCCATATACCCAGCAAGTAGGGTCAGGAAGAACTCTAACACTCCGACTACTATCGAGATCACAAACGCTGCGATTCCAACCCCAGAGTGTTTCATAACTTTTGTTTCGTTCATTGTTTTTTTATTTATATGATGTTGGCATTATTGTAACATAAAATAATTCAATAACTATCTTTACCAAGGCTTCAAAATACTTTCTGCAAAGTTCATATTTTCATCTGCCACTACGCCGATAGCTTCTGAGTATGTTTTTAATCTTGAGAGCATATCCGCTTTTTCTTCTTCATTCATAAGGTATGGGTCGCCTCTGTAAGACTCTGCTAGTTTGATTGGTATAAGTTCGTAAGTCGGATCGCCTGGATCTTGGAATGTTAGATAAACTCCGAGTCCTTCTTGCGTCCCTGCTGACCAATATTGATCAAAAACAAAATTCCCAAGTGAGTAGAAAATCATTCCATCGCTGTAGTTTTCTATTGATTGAATTACATGAGGATGAGTTCCCCAAATCATATCTGCACCTGCATCAATGAAATCATGTGCATGCTGCTGAATAGAACTTGATGGTGTATTTACATATTCTGTCCCCCAATGAATTGCAACTATCGTAAAATCTGTTTGCGCTGCTATCTCCTGCGTGAGCGCAACCGCCGCTTCGTAGTCTAGTGCAACCTCTACATCATCAAATCCGAGCCATCCTATTTCGTAGCCGTTTATCTCTTGGATATATGATGAAAATTCATTCACTTCGTGAGCGTGGCCTACGTAATTAATCCCAGCTGCTATGATATATTCTTTGGTTTGGTCGTAGCCTGTTTCGCCCTGGTTAAACATGTGGTTATTGGCCAGATTTACAAAAGACACGCCTTGCTGAGCTAAGAGGTCTGCTGTTTCGGGAAGGAAGCGAAAACAAAGGTCACAATAAGATATTTGAAAATCTGTGATTGGTCCTTCGAGATTCACTGCGACAATGTCGGGGTCATCTGAATATGTGCCTATAATTTCTGGGAGGTTTGTTAAGGGGAATGTTGGCTCTTCTTCTGCATATCTACTACGAAGCGTTTCGATATAACGTCCTAGCATAACATCGCCAAAAAACAACATCTCGGCAGGAGCTCTTTCCATCTCTCTAGGCTCTATCGTTCTTGTGTAGACGTGTTTGCCTGCTGAGTAAGATCTATACGTCATAAAAATATTATCCTGGAGCATGTATCCAGTGACTTGGCTTATTATTAGGAGGATTGTTGTTATTATTTTGGTGAGCATTTTTATCAGTCAGTAGGATTTAGTCAGTAGTCAGTAGCTAGTAGTGGTATTTTTTGCCGCTTAGAATGGTGTGTGTACGATAGAGTTGTTCGAGAAGCAGTATGTATGCGAGCTGGTGCGTAAAAGTCAGCTTTGAGAAAGATAGGCGCAGGTGTGCTTTTCTTGTTATTTCTTCAGGGAACCCGTGGGGACCTCCGATTAAAAAAGTGATCGCTCCTTTGCCGAAATCTCTTTGATCGCGGATTATTTCTGCAAAATCTTCGGATGAATATTGCTTGCCTTCACGATCAAGTGAGATTATGTGTGTTTGTGGATCTAGTGATTTTGCTATAGATTCGTCGTCTTTTTTTGTTTCTACTGTTACGTCGGCGAAGGCTTGGAGACGTTTTAGAAATTCTTTTTCTGCTTCTACGTACTCTTTTTTGAGTTTGCCGATTTTTAGGATTGTTATTTTGAGCATTTATTCTTAATATGCGCGTGCTTACTTTGAGATCTTACATATGCAACTTCAAAAAGGTCAAATTATAACTGCCGAAATTAAAAAACTTGCCTTTGGAGGTAGAGGTATTGGTGCGCTTGAAGATGGACGCAAAGTTTTTGTCGAAGGGGTCGTGCCTGGAGACAAAGCTGAGGTTAGCCTGAGCAAGATCAAGAAAAATTACGCTGAGGCTAGTCTTGTGAAAGTTGTTGAGCCGTCTAAGGCTCGAGTTAATCCGAGATGCAAGCATTTTGATCGTTGTGGTGGTTGTAAGTGGCAGATGCTACCCTATGAAGAACAACTTAAATATAAAGAGGAACAGGTTCGTGAAGCCCTTACTCATACTGGAGGGGTTACTAATGTTTCGGAAATCGTTAGGCCTATTATTGGCTGTGAAAATTTTTGGTTTTATCGCAATAAGATGGAGTTTTCTTTTGGAAATGAGTCGAAAGAGGATCCTGTTGTGAGGGTGGGATTGCATCCTGCTGGGCGAAGAGTCGATGTATTTGATGTTGAGGAGTGCTTTCTCGGTTCTGAGAAGGCTTCGGAGATTCTTGCGCGAGTTCGCAAGTTCGTTGCTGATCATAGGCTTACTTTTTATAATTATCGAACTGACGAGGGACTACTTTCTTCTCTTTTTATTCGTGAAAGCAAAAGTACAGGCGAAATCATGGTGAATCTTGTGACTTGCAAGCCTGATTTTGAACCGCAGAAGGAGTTTGTTGAGCTCTTGCAAGATATTTGTGCGTCTATTTATTGGACAATTATCAAGAGGAAGCGTGGCATGCCTACTCAACATGTCGAACATCTTTTGTATGGGAAGCCAACCATTCAAGAAGAGCTTAGACGTCCTGATGGGTCCAGTTTGAAGTTTAAAATTTCACCGCAAGCTTTCTTTCAGCCGAATACTAGGCAAGCTGAAGTTCTATATGCGGAAGTTCTTAAGGCAGCACAGCTGACAGGAGAAGAAAATGTCTTTGACTTGTATTGTGGGACTGGAACTATTGGGCTGTTTTGTGCAAATCAGGCCAAGATGGTTTATGGAATTGAGCTGAATGAGTCTGCAACTAAGAATGCCAAGCAGAACATGATGCTGAATGGGATCGAGAACGCGTGGTTCAAGGCTGGCGATGTTGATGCTCGACTGTATGACATTCCAGGAGTGCCTGATGTCGTGATAGTTGATCCACCAAGGTGTGGGCTTGGCGAAAAGGTTACAGACAAGGTCTGCGGGTTTGAGCCTGGACGAATTGTTTATGTGTCTTGTGACCCTGTGAATTTATCGAGGGATGTTAAGTTTTTTGAGGATCGTGGGTATAAATTAGAGTATGTTCAGCCTGTGGATATGTTCCCGCATACTTATCATATTGAGGATGTAGCGTTGTTAGTACGTAGTACGTAATCCGTAGTATGTAGTGGGATGTGTGTGTCGCGGCATCGGCCTTTTTGTTGAAATTTTGAACTTTTTTTACTTCTAGGTTAGAATTTGAAGAGAATTTCCATAAAACAAACAAAATGAAACAAAAAATGAAAAAGACTATAGCTATTATTGCGCTTGTGGCTATCTGCCTAAGCGTTGTTGGACTTAGCTTAGTTGCAAAGGCTGCTAGTTTTGAGTATGCCGAGACATCAATTCTTGAGGAGGCTTATGATGACGATTTGTATGTATTTGGCGGCAATGTTGTCGTTAAGGAAGATGTTAATGGTGATCTTATAGTGGTTGGTGGAAATGTTGAGATTTCTGGAGATGTTGCCGGTGACATTCTTATAACTGGTGGGCAAGTTGTGCTCTCTGGAGATGTCGGAGATGATGTTCGTTGTGCTGGAGGGTGGGTTAATATCAATGGTGCTGTTGGTGATGATGTTATGATTCTTGGAGGCACTGTGTCTATGTCTCCAGATAGTAGTGTTGGTGGTGATGTCTATGGGACTTCCGGCAATGCTAATTTGAACGGTACTTATGCGAACGACCTTACTTTCATTGCTTCTACTCTTGTTTTTGGTGGGACTGTTTTGGGCAATGCTAATTTCACTTCTGAATCTGGGATCCATATATCTGACAAAGCATGGATTGAGGGGAATTTGAGTTATAGATCTTCGAGTGAGTTAATGGTTAATGATGATGTTGTTGGTGGCAGGGTAGCTTTTGAGCAAATAAGTGCTTTGGATTTTTCTCAAGCCAAAGAAGAGTTAACTGCTCAAGCTGATGAGCTTAAACAAGAGGCTGCTAAGGTTACTAGTGTTGGATTTATATTTATGAAGATCTGGTCACTTTTGAGCTTGTTAGTAATTGGTTTGGTGCTGGCTCTTCTCGTTCCTTACTCTATGCGAAATACTTGTGAGATTGTTTATCAAAAATACTGGAAGAGTCTTTTTTATGGGCTGATATTCATCATTGGACTGCCCATTGTATCTGTCATGCTTATGTTTACGCTTGTTGGATTTAAGATGGCTTTGATCTTACTACTAATTGTGGCTATTTATTGGGTTTTGGCGAAGATATATGCTGGTTATTTGATCGGCAGTATGATTTTGAAACCGAAGACTAAAACTAGTAAATTCTGGCCTGATTTTGGACGAATGGCTCTCGGGCTAGGACTTCTCTTGATATTGTCTGCGGTCCCTTATATCGGTCTGTTTGTTAATTGGATCGTTATGTTCATCGCTCTAGGTGGACTTGTGATTTATATGGAAAAAATTGTTGTTGAGCTTAGGAAGAAGAAATTAGTTTAAAGGGATTTTTTTGTAATGTTTTTCGCTCGCGGGAAAGTCCTTCGGACGTTTCCAAGTTCGCTCTTAACATTCAAAAAAATCTTGGAGAAGAACTAGGGACATTGCTGATGCTCTCTCGATAATTTTGAAGCTACTTCACGAATTAACTTGGGTTTTTGAACCGTTTATTCGTCTCGTCACCAGACATCATCATCTAGATCCAAATCTGGATTAGGATCTAACAGAGCTGTAAGATCCATTTCGTCTGGTTCCCATGTCTCCATTTCATCCAATCTACCTAGTGATGGTAATGCCTGGGGATTAAATTCTTGATTACGAACGAACTCTAATTTATTAATGTCTACATATCCTATGACATATCTGCCTGGGACCCTCCATGGCTTTCTATAAAACTTATCATCTTTGTCTGGATCTGGATTGTCTTCCCAAACCTGTTCATAGTGACCGATACCTCCTACATCACCGGGTGCTGGTGCCGGAATCATTACGATGACTATGAAGCTTAGATTGTAATGAGGCCAATGTTCTAACCGTTCTAACAGATCATCCCATTGTTCTTCAAAACTTCTATCATAATCTAATATTGGTATCATCGTACTTTGTATTCTTTTGTCCTGACTTTTTAAGCCAGATTCAAATGTTTTTTGAGCGTGTCCTTCAATTGTACCATGTCCAAATGCTGAGTATCCCGTGTCGTATATTACCTCTAGTTCTGCCTTGAGTGTTTCTATTTTTTCTGCTCTGTCTGGTGAGCCTTCGTTAGTCATTTTGTGACAAATTAATCTTATAATTTTACCACAAAATGGCATAGTCAGCTAGCTTTCCTCTTGTAGCTTCTTTCTCTGAGCCATTCCTCCGCCAAATGCGTAGTTTTTGGCTACTTTTCCTTTTGCGTTAACTACTCTATGGCATGGGATCTTCTTTGGATCTGGGTTGTTATGCAAAATATTGCCGACGGCTCTGGCGGCCTTTGGGTTTCCAGCTAGGCGTGCGACTTCGCCATAAGTCATAGTTTTGCCGCGAGGAATACGGCGAACTACTTCGTAGACTTTTTCAGTGAATTTACCCATTTTAAAGCTGCGCGTTTATTTTTGATTTCTCCAGCAAGTTGTTTCTCGTAAAGTTCTTCGAGTATTTGTCCGAGTTTTGGTCCTGGCTTTATCTCTAGAATCTTTATGACGTCTTCTCCCGTAATAAGTTTTTTTGGTTCTTTTGCGATTTTCTTCTTGGCTTTTTTGTAAAGTTTCTCAAGTTTCTCGTACATGGAATAGTCACTTGGTGTTGTGCCCGCTATATCGGCTTTGAAAACTGTCATAAGTACCGGGAAGGCGGGTTTCTTAAACCATTTTATGCGGGTGCCTTCGGGCATTTCGATTAGTTGCTTCATGTCGAAGTGGTGTTTGATTCCGAAACACACGCGTTTGATAAAATATTTTGGGAATTTGAGGCGGCGCAAAATAACATTTGCCATTTCTGCAGACTTTTCCGGATGACCGTCGTAACGGATACGTTCCTTTTGTTCGAAAGTTTGTGGCTTGGCTATGTCGTGGAGAAGGACCGCCCATTTTTCTTCGAGAGTTGCGGTTGTCGGCAAGGAACCGAGAGCTTGCATTGTATGGTCCCATACATCTCCTTCATGATGAAATTCTAGTGGCTGCGCTATGCCTTTTAGTTCAAGTAATTCAGGCATGACATGTTCAAGTACGCCAGTATCTTCCATGTCTTCCCATCCTTCGACTGGATTGTCATCTAACATCATCTTGTCGAGTTCGTCACGAAGACGTTCCGCTGATACTTTTGCTGAAAGCGATGCGTGTTTTTTTATCGCCTTGTATGTATCCGGATGATATTGGAAGTCGAGTGTCGTTTTGAACCTTATTGCACGAACTATTCTGAGGTGATCTTCGAGGATACGTTCGTGTGGATCGCCGATGAACCTAATGAGTTTATCTTTTATATCGCGTTTCCCGTCTACAAAATCGTGGATTTGTTTTTTTATCGGATCGTAAAAAAGTCCATTGATCGTAAAGTCTCTCCGCTTCGCATCTTCTTCTGGATGTGTGAACTCTACAGCGTCTGGCCTACGTCCATCTGAGTATCCACTGTCTGACCTAAATGTTGCTATCTCGAAATGATGGCCTTTTACTACTGCGAGAATCACTCCAAATTCTTTCCCGATCGGTATTGTATGCTCAAGAAGATCCTCAATAACATCCGGTTTGGCGCTTGTTACTATGTCGTAGTCCTTTGGTTTGCGTAGCATCAGCGTGTCACGAACACAGCCCCCGGCCCAAAAAGCATCGTAGCCAGCTTTCCGAAGGATTTTTACTATTTTTATGGATGTTTTCTCCATGATTAGTGAGATAGACCCAAGTGAGGTGGTACCAAGTGGGTTGTAGTTTTTGCTTTTTTAGATTTTAATGGATGGGCTAGATAAAGCAAATTACTTCTAAATATGAAAATTCTTGGGATTGAAACTTCTTGTGATGAAACTGCAGTTGCTGTAGTCGAGAACGGGACAAAAGTTCTTAAGAATATTATTTATTCGCAAATTGATATGCATGCGAAGACCGGCGGAGTTGTGCCGGAGGTTGCTGCGCGTGAACATATTTTGAAGATTATTCCTGCTCTCGATGAGATTAATCTTGATGAAATAGATGCTATTGCTGTTACACAAGGGCCCGGGCTTATTAGCTCGCTATTAACTGGGACCGTGACCGCTTCGACTATGGCTCTTGTTCTTGAGAAACCGTTGATACCTGTGAATCATATTGAAGGACATATTTATGCGAATTGGCTTGAACGTGATGCTTCTGAGATTCAGTTCCCTATTGTTGTTTTGACAGTTTCGGGCGGACACAATGAGCTTGTTTTGATGCGAGGGCATGGCGATTTTGAAGTTATTGGCGAAACCCTTGATGACGCTGCCGGCGAGGCTTTTGATAAAGTTGCTAGGCTGCTTGGCCTGGGATATCCTGGCGGACCTTATATTTCAAAAGCTGCAGAAGATGGTAATCCAAATAAATATGATTTACCACGGGCTTGGCTCTCCCCAGACAGCTTCGATTTCAGTTTTTCTGGATTGAAAACTGCTGCCTCTAGGTTGCCGCTTGAGGACACCAATAATGTCGCGGCGAGCTTTCAGGAAGCTGTTTGTGATGTTTTGTCTGAGAAATTACGTCGTGCAGCTGAGAAGTTCGGTGCGAAAGAGGTTCATCTTGCTGGAGGTGTTAGTGCGAATACTAGATTGCGTGAGATGGTAGCTGAGAGGATAAGTTTGCCACTGAGATTTCCTAAAAAAATCGCTTACTGCACAGATAATGCGTCAATGATCGCTGTTGCTGGGTATTTTCGCTATATTTCTGGCTCAAATCAGTATCGAAAGTGGCAGAATGTTGAAGCTACAAACAAAGCCACGCTATTGTAGACATGTCTACTCTATAATTTTTTCCAAATGAGAAACCATAAACTTAAGTGGCTTCTTTCAGCATTGATTATTATGACTTCTGTATTCGGGTCAATGTCTATCTGTTATGGAGCTTATGGGTGGTATCCTCCTGTTGGCATGTTGATTCTCCGCGATGGCACTTATGATCCACCTTGGGATGAGTATTGTTCTGATTATGATGTTGCTGACAACGGTAGCGTATATTGTCATGATACTGGATACATTTATTCTCTACATTGGGATGATGTTTGTACGAACTATACTTATGATGACGATCATGGCATCTTTCAAATCAATTGCTATGATGAATCTGACGGAAGTGGTGAATGGGCAGATGAAGTAAGTAGCATATATTACGATGAATATTCATGTGAACTGTATAATGATGTTCTTTATGGTGATCTTCCCGGTCACGAGTGTCTTTTTATCGATACGATTTTGTCCCCAAGCAAATCTTACAAATATAATGGCGTTATGGAGATTGGTATGCGTAATTATCTTTTTCCGTCAAAGTTTTGGCTAGACTGATTTCTCCTAAGCCAAAAACAGGTTTACTTAAAGCCTTGATCTGGTACAATTAACTTTGCACTTTATTTTCGTAAACCTGAAAACATATGTCTGAAGATACTGGCGAAGAGAAGACAAAAAAACAAAAGTTACAAACACCTGTCGGAGCTCATGATTTATTACCTGACGATCATGAGTATTTTACTTTTATCAAGAAGGTTGTTCGTCATCGTGCGAGGCAAGCTGGTTTTAAACGTATTACGACTCCAATTTTTGAGAACACTGAGGTTTTTGCACGTGGTGTTGGTGATTCGACAGATATTGTTAGTAAAGAGATGTATACATTTGAAGACAAAGGCGAACGCAGTTTAACCCTAAAACCAGAGAGTACTGCTGGTGTTGTTCGTTCCTATATTCAACATGGGATGAAAGAGTGGCCTCAGCCGGTACAGCTTTATTATATTGAGCCTCACTTCCGTTATGACAAACCTCAAAAAGGTCGTTATCGCCAGTTTTGGCAGATTGGGTTTGAAATAATTGGAGAGAGTGATCCTGCTTTGGATGCTCAAATAATTGATATTGCTAACAGAATCAACGAGGATCTTGGCGTAGCTCATCTTTTTACAATTCAGCTTAATAATATCGGTTGTCCGAAATGTCGTACGAAGTACAAGGAAGATCTTGTAAATTTTTATGTTGGTAAAGAGAGATCACTTTGTGACAATTGCCAAGAGAGGCTACATAGTAATCCGCTTAGGCTTCTTGACTGCAAAGAAGAAGATTGCCAAATTCTTGCAGAATTAGCCCCTAAATTTGATCAGTACAGGTGTGATGATTGTGTGGATTTCCATACTAAGCTTAAAAGTTTTCTTGATGAATTAGAAATAGAGTATGTCGAGAATTCGAAGCTAGTTCGAGGCCTTGATTATTATACTGGAACTGTTTTTGAATTCTGGGATAAGACTCAAGGTGCTCAGAATGCTATTGGTGGTGGTGGCAGATATGATGGTCTAATTGAACTTATGGGTGGCCAACCTACTCCAGGGTCTGGCTATGCTGCTGGGATTGAGAGAATTATTATGAATATGAAACGTGAAAACGTGATAGTTCCTTCTAAAGATGATATTCATATTTTCGTTGCTCAGCTCGGTGACGAAGCTAAAAAGAAATGTCTTCCTCTTATGAATAAACTGCGTGATCGAGGTGTGAAAACTGTTGGTGCTCTTGGAAAAGCAAGTATGAAAGCCCAGTTACGTTTGGCCGATAAGTTCAAAGTACCTTACACTCTCATTATGGGAATAACAGAGGTCCGTGAAGGTGTAATTATCATCCGCGACATGGAGAAAGGTCAGCAGAAAACTGTTCCTTTTGATCAAACCGTTGAAGAAGTTATCAAATTGATTGGCGAAGAGAACTTGGATACGTATTCACCTGGGGAGATTGTTTACTAGTTGGTAGTACGTAATCCGTAATCCGTAGTACGTAGTGTAGTGGGTAGTCAGTAGTAGGTGGTGATGGTCTAAAACTCTAAAATTCTAGAATTCTAACAAAAAACAACATGAAAAAGATCGCAATTCTACTCTTTACAGTTTACTGTCTACTTTTTATTGCTGGTTGTGGTGGCCCATACAAGCAGTTTGCAAAATGTCTCACTGATGCTGGCTTGGTTTTTTATGGAACTGACTGGTGTGGACATTGCAGTAATCAAAAAGAAATGTTTGGGGATGATTTTGAATATATTACTTTTGTAAATTGTGACTTCCATTCTGAAGAGTGTTCTGAGGCAGGTGTCATTGGTTATCCTACTTGGCATATGAATGGTGAGCTTCTTGATATGGGTGTTCAAACCTTTGAAGAGCTTGGAGAAGCTGCTGGATGCCCTGTACCCGAAGTAGTTTCTTCGGGAGAGTAGATTTCTCTTATAAAAAATTAAAATAAAACTATGAAAAAGATATTTACTTCACTTATCTTGGTTCTCTTCGGGTCTTCGCTTGCTATGGCAAGTTTTTCAGATGTCTCGGAAGGATATCGATATTATGCTGCTATTTCTTATCTTGAATCTAACGGCATTATTAGTGGTTATGATGATGGAACTTTCATGCCAGATCAGGATATAAACAGAGCGGAGGCTTTAAAAATCATACTTTCCGGGGCTGGAGTAGATTCTCCTGAACTTGATACTTACGAGTTGCCTTTTTCCGATCTTACAAATGACGCGTGGTATTTGCCTTATATAAATACAGCTTATGATATGGGGATTGTTTCTGGGTATAGCGACTCTACTTTTGCGCCTGATCAAACTGTTAATCTGGCAGAGGCTCTCAAAATGCTAACTTTGGCTGCTGGAACTGAGCTTGATTATGAGGGTATGTCGGATCCATACGAAGATGTTTCTGCTGATGTCTGGTTTGCAGAATACGTTGCTTATGCGAAAGACTTCAACCTGATTGAGCCAGAAGATGATGGTCTTCTTTATCCGGCTCAGACTTTGAGTCGTGCGGAGCTTTCGGAGATCGTATATCGATTTATGTATGTGCAGGATTATGGGCTTTCTGAATTTGATATAAGTTTAAATTGGCAATCTTATCAAAACGAGCAAGGTTACGAAGTTCAGTATCCTTATGATTGGCAGGTAGTCTCTAGCTCAGATGGTGGTGTTGTCCTTTGGAACAAAGATGAAGGGAATAATCAAGCTGGTTGGGATAGGCAATATCCTAATTCAGCTAGCGTTAGTCTGTTTGTTCACAGTAACGATGAAGGCTTGTCCTCGGGAGAGTTTTTTGATGATGTTATGGATATGATGGACTATGATGGAGCTTCTTTTACCGAGCTTAATGTTAACGGACTATCGGCTTTGCAAGTTTATATATCTGATGATGTTGAGCCTGTTCTCGATATGTATGTGTATTTAGAAAGTGGTGATGTTCTTACAATGCATGGTAGTTATGGCGATGGCGCGCTGGCTGAGCATTCGCATAAACAAATTTATTTCCTCGAAGTTAGTGCCACTTATGTTGAGGATGCTGTTACCACAACGACTGACTGGGATGAGATCTTAGAGGAGGCTCGTTCGCTTATTATGTCTGAGGATATGGGGACTTATGTTTTGTCGTTATTTGACGATAGATATTTGATTGAAACTGATACAATCGGCGTTGGTACTGGCCCTGTCGACTACTATTACAGTGCTGGAGCTGATGTTACTATTAAGTATGAGAGATCTTTTGATATGATTCTCGATATTGCTGACGGACAGACGACGGCGTTTTAGTGGTAGTACGTAGTACTTAATCCGTAATCCGTAGTATGTAGTGGTGGTTATTAGTTATTAGTTGTTAGTTATTAGTTATTAGTTGTTAGTTATTAGTTATTAGTTAACAACACTTGCCTTTTTTGAGTTTAGCCCTATAATATCTGCCTTTTGTTAAATTCCATATGTTCAAGAAAGTACTATTCATCATTTTGTTCATCCTTCCTTTAGTCGGTTGTACTGGCGATTACGATATGAATGCGCCTGTTTCACCTTCTTTAGAAGAGCCTAAGGAGCCGGAAGATTTCTACAACACCGGATGGGAGATTAATGATGCTGTTACTGCGAATGCTGTTGATAATCTTATGGGGCAGTTTTAGTTCCGAGATCAGCCAATTGATGCTATAACTACACCTGTAGTTAATAATTTTTAATATTTATGACTTACGAAGATAAATCTTTAGATGAACACCGCAAGCACAAAGGTAAGATGGAAGTCTCTTTCAAAGTTTCTGTTGATGACCAAGATGGACTTAGTACTCATTATACTCCTGGTGTAGCTGAGCCTTGTCGTGCTATTTTTCAAGATCAAGGGGAGGCTTATGCGCTTACTCCCAAAGGCAATATGGTTGCCGTTATAACTGACGGCAGTGCTGTTCTTGGTCTCGGAAATATCGGTGGACTTGCTGGTTTCCCTGTTATGGAAGGAAAATCTCTGCTATTTAAGAAATTTGGAGGGATTGATGCGATTCCTATTTGTTTGGACACACAGGATACTGAAGAGATCATCAAGACTGTGAAAAATATTGCTCCACAGTTTGGGGGAATTAATCTTGAGGACATATCTGCACCGAGATGTTTTGAGATTGAGAAGAGACTTGATGACGAGCTATCTATACCTGTTTTTCATGACGATCAGCATGGTACTGCCATAGTTGTTTTGGCTGGGCTAATTAATGCGCTTAAAGTTGCACCTCGTGAAAATCCGAAAATTGTCATGAGTGGTGCTGGTGCTGCTGGAGTTGCTATTGCGAAATTACTTTATAAGTATGGGTTTCACCATATTGTTGTTTGTGATAGCCAAGGAGCTTTGCATGAAGGACGCGACCGGATGAATGAGTCTAAGGGAGATCTTGTGAAACTCGTTGGTGGACAAGTTGGATCATTATCCGATGTTCTGGTAGATGCAGATGTATTCATTGGGATATCTGCTCCTGGCATTGTCACAAAAGAGATGGTTTCTTCTATGGCGACAGATCCTATTATCTTCGCTATGTCGAATCCTGATCCAGAAATCACTCCTGAAGATGCTCTTTCGGCTGGAGCTAAGGTGATTGCTACAGGTCGTAGTGATTATCCAAACCAAGTTAACAATGCTCTCGCCTTTCCTGGGGTTTTTCGTGGAGCTCTCGATAATCGAGTTGGCTCGATTACAGATGATATGAAAATTGCTGCTGCTGAAGCACTTGCTAATTTGATAAAAGAGCCTACTTCCGATAGAATCATTCCGTCAATTTTTGATGATGGAGTTGCTGATGCTGTCGCAAGCTCCATCAAATAGTATTTTTTTAGCTCAAAACTATGTCCGGACACAGTAAATGGCATTCGATTAAACATAAAAAAGGTGCTGCCGACGCCAAAAGGGGGAAAATTTTCACAAAACATGCAAAACTTATTCAAATAGCTGCCAAGAACGGTGGCGATCCTGATATGAATCCGGCTTTGCGTCTGGCTATAGATAACGCTAAAGCTGATAACACCCCTAATACAAATATCGAACGTGCCATTAAGAAGGGTTCTGGTGCAGATAAAGATGCTGCTCAGTTAATGGAGATCACTTATGAAGGCTATGGACCTGCTGGAGTTGCTTTGTATATTCAATGTATTACAGATAACAAGAATCGCACTGTCTCAAATGTACGCAGTATTCTCACCAAAAACGGAGGAAGCCTTGGAGAAAATGGTTGCGTCGCTTGGATGTTTCAACCTAAGGGTTTGGTTGTTGTAAATATAGGCGATAATGATTCTGACGAATTGGAACTCACGGCTATTGATGCCGGCGCTTCTGATATTGAGTCCGAAGACGGCATTATGTCTGTTTACACTGAGACTTCTGATTTAGGCGATGTTGCTAAAGCTTTGCGCGATGCCGGACTTGAAGTTGAATCGCAAGAACTTACTTTTGTCCCTAATGACACTGTTAAGATCAAGGACAAGGAAAAAGCTAAGAAGATTCTTAGGCTTATGGAGGCGCTTGATGAAGACGACGATGTCACAAATGTGTCGTCTAATTTTGATATAGATGAAGATCTTATTGACTAGGATTTTGTTCGTCGTTTTCTTGGATCTGATTTAACATGTCTTCTACTGTGACTTCTTTTTCATCTGGTTCGCTGAAGAACTTTTTGGTCATGTCTTTTATTCGTTCTTCTCTTTCTTCGTTATCTTGTTTTTCTTGTTTTCTCTTGCGAAAATCTTGAAGTAGAAGGTCCTCTCCGCCAGGTTGAGCCTTTGGGACTACTTCTGGTTTTTGAAATTGCACGTTTGCAAGTGGATCTTTGCGTAAATCTGATACTGTCTGTGTTTTTTGAGTTTCTACATTTATTGGCTTATTTTCAACTTCTGGCAATTCCACTGCTGCCGGTTGCATGTGTGGTTCTGCTGATACGCCTTCTGTTCCTTTTTGAAATTCTTTGATTTTTTTGATTATAAAACTTTCTGCTTCTCCAAATTCCATATCTTTCACGCGAAATCCTGCAGCTTTTGGATGTCCGCCGCCTCCAAACGTTTGAGCTATATCGTTTGCATTTGCTCCTTTATTTGGAGTTCTAACGCTCACGGATACTAATCCTGGTTTTTTTTCTTTTATAAGCAAAACTACTTGCGCTCCTGGAGCGTTTGAAAGCAGTTCATCTATTATTCCTGCTGATTCATCAGGTGTACTACCCGTAGTCTGCAGGTCTTCTTGAGTAATTGTTGACCATACTAGCTTGTGTTCGTCGTCATATTTGATCTTAGAAAGCACTTTGCCCCACAATTTAAGCATTGAGAGACTCTTCGTTCTGTAGACATATTTGATGATCTCTTGCTGTCTTGCACCGAAATCGAGCAGGTGTGCTGCAACTGCGAATGCTCGCGGTGTTGTATTAGAGTGTTGAAAACTTCCTGTATCTGTTATTATCCCTGCTAAAAGCAGCGTGGCCACGTCTGGGTCTATTAATTTTTGGCCAGTTTTTTCTTCAAGTTTTTCCAAAACAGGGACCAAAATCTCTGTTGTTGAAGAAGCTGTGATATCAATCATATTGATACGTCCAAATTCGCTATTTGAAGAATGATGATCGATGTTGATAACAGGTATAGAGTAGAACATTTCCGGATTGTCCTCGTATACATGTCCAAGCTGTTGCAAATCTCCTGTATCTACAGTGATTATAAGATCGTATTTCGATTCGCCGTGGTGTAAAGTCACGTCTTTCTCTGAAAAACGTCCTTTCCGCGGAGTTATAATGATATTTACCTTGTTCTGCTCTACTTGATATTTGATTGTGTCTACTTCTGACTCAGTACAGTCTAGAGTAACAACAAAATCTTCTGCACCACCGAAGTTTTTGGATATTGCATCGATTGTAGGCAAGAATTTGAGAGCATCTGGCACAGGGTCAGCACAAATTACCGTCACTTCTTTTCCTAGTTTTTTGAGTACGAGATATAGCGACAATGCTGCTCCTAGCGAATCTCCATCCGGCGGGCTGGACGGCAAAAGTAGGACTTTTTCACTCTTTTCTATTAGGCTTATGATTTGTTCTGATGTTTCTCTTGGCATATGTTTACAGATTGTAGTTTGCGAATTATCGCTTGAGATTTGCTGTATTCGAATAATTATACATCTTTTTGACGAGTTGGTCAAGACTTGCGATATCGCTCTTTAGCTGGATAGTTTACCATGAGGGCAATCGATTGCAAGGGTATTTTATTAAATATTTTTGTGAAAATACTTTGACACTGGATGTGTTTTTAGTATAAATTAAGTGTCTATGTTATTATTGCTGTAATCATGACATCTTCGGCAGAAAAACCAGTACATAAAAGGCTTGATTTATTCTCTAATGTAGCAATTTTACCTGATGGTTCTGAGAGGGGCATGAGCTATTCTGGTAAAAAAGGAGTAGATGTTGCTGACGAAAGGTGTGAAACTAGAGATCGGAATGAAATAAGGTTAGCTCTTGAGCAGAGATCTTCTGAAATTGCTGGACTTATAAAAAATGCCTTTGATCATGATGATATCAAAATTGATAGGACTGCAGGTCGTCCTAGTTATGCTGTAGTTAGGCGTGATTACTTACATCCAGCTTTGATTAAAGCTGCGCAATTACGTGCAGAAGATTTAGATGAAAGTGGTAATCCGGTTAGTAATTTCGCTAAAGTGCTAAGGTGTCGCATTGCTGACGAACTTGCAACGAGTCCTTTAATGCGTGAGGTTGATATTGATGACAAAGAGTCGGCCTTAGTAGTTGTAGATATTGTAATGGCTACAGTTAGAGCTATCGTTGCTGGAATTAATGGTGACCAGGAAGAAAGCACAAGAATCCTTGCAGGGATAGGCTTTCCAACCGCATGGGAAGAAGAAACTGTATTAGATGAGAAAGGTCATCCTACAACGATACCAGTTCCTAAAACTATAGCTGTTATGCCATCTCAGACATACGGACCATGGCCTCAGCAGCAGACACCAACAAGGAGGGTGTATGGAGAAACTGATGCGAATGCCTCCGCTGGAGCCGCAGCTTAACAAGGCTCTACATCTGATATTAACAAGCTATATCCTGTTTTAGCATAGGAGTCTTTTTTCAGCTTGCCTGCTATGTTAGCTCTTTTTGTTAATTCCCGCGGGATTTCATTTTTAGCGTTGAATTTGATGCCTGAGATTTGTTTATTACCAAATTTACAGCTCAATTTCATATGATTTTCTTCTGTGCCTACCATTTTTATATCTATGATCTCTATATTCTTCATCAAAAAAACTGGTGGCTCATTCCCTTCTCCAAATGGCTTCAATGCATCTAATGCTTGCAGGAAGCTCTGAGATAGTTCCTGAGGCGTTATTTCGCAGTCTATTTTGAGCTTTTTGGGAGGTATTTTTACGGCATTCATCATTGATTTCAATTCTCTTTGCAAGATATCTGCATTTTCTCTTTTTAAGCTTAATCCTGCAGCTTTTCGATGCCCTCCATACTCCTCGAGAATTTCGTCTAACTCTTTTAAAGCTTCTGTTATATGGAAATATTCATGAGACCTTGCTGAGCCTGTAAGCACGCCATCTTTTTCTGCCATAGCGATCACTGGACGACCAGATTGCTCACTTATTCTTCCGGCTATTAACCCTAAAATGCCTTTGGGCCATTCCCCTATTACAAAAATGATTTTGCTATCTTCGTCGTACGATAGATCTGTTAAAACATCTTTCACCAATTCTTGGCGCTGTTTATTCAAATTTTCTATTTGCATTGCTAAATCACTAATGTTTTTCTCATCAGAAATCAAAAGCTGCGCCGCTAGGTATGGAGTGTCGATTCTTCCCGCAGCATTTATCCTTGGACCTATTCTATAACCTATCAAGTCACTGTCTAACTCCAGTAAATCTTGGTCATATATTTGTGCATTTCTTTTCAAAGCACGTAAGCCTGGCCACTCTGTTTTTGCAAGTTTTTGCAAACCTGCTTTCGCTATAGCTCTATTCTCACCTATCAATGGCACTATATCTGCAATTGTTCCGATTGCCGCTAAATCTATGTAATTTTGTGCTTTCTCTCCCAACAAGGCTTCTGCCAACTTATAAGCTACTCCCGCTCCAGCAAGGTGGCTAAAAGGATAGTCTGTTTTTGTATGTAAAATCGCATAAGCTTTTGCGGGTTTAAGCGGAATATCATGATGATCTGTAATTATTGTATCTATACCCGCTTCTTTCGCTCTTTTGACCTCCTCTGGACAAGCGATTCCGCAATCTACAGTTATTATGAGTTTTACACTTAAATCTACAAACTCTTCTATAAATTTCATGCTAAGCCCATAACCATCATTCTCCCTATGTGGCAGTCTATACGACACCTGTGCTCCTAATTCACGCAAAGCTCTTACCAGAATAGCCGTACCTGTAATACCATCCGCATCATAATCTCCAAAAATCATGATTCTCTCTTTTTTATCAATAGCTTTTTTTATACGCTTAACCGCCTTCTCCATATCTGGGAAATCCCAAGGGCTGTGCATACTGTCGTTGTTGATATCTTTCTCTGTTAATCCTCGGTTTTTTAAGACTTTTTCAAAAGGCGTCAGACTCGAGTCTGTGTTAAGAATTTCCCATTTGTAGTTGAAGAGAGTTATAGGATTGGAGGATTATAGGGTTGGAGGATCGCGCGCGAGTTATTTTTTCTTCTTATTTTCTTTCCATTTTTTGAGAGCTTCTTCTGCGGTTTCGGCTTTGTCGTCGCCGAACACCCATGTATGTCTATCTATTAATTTTTGCGCGATGTCATCCATGACTTCTTTCATCGTAAATAGTCCCTTTTCTGAAGCTATCTGGCTTATCATTACTATTTGAAAAAGCAGGTCTCCAAGTTCTTCTTGAAGATTTGCATAATCGTTTTTTTGAACGGCTTCTAGGACCTCGCCGGCTTCTTCCTCTAGTCCCTCCATCAGAGATTCTATTGTTTGTTCCCTATCCCAAGGACATCCGTTTTCTGAGCGAAGTTTTTTTGCGATGTCTATTAAGCGCTGGAATGAGGTTTTCATCTGTCGTAGAGTTTTAGAATTCTAGAATTCTAAAGTTTTAATTTGTGCTGCTTCCTTTGGGGTGATCCAATATATCTCATCGTCGCGGCGGAACCAAGTCATTTGTCTTTTCGCATAGTTCCGAGTGTTTTGTTTTAGTTGTTCCAGGCATTCTTCGAGGGTTGCTTCTCCATCCAAGTATGGGAAGAACTCTTTGTATCCGAGTCCTGTCATTGCCGGCAGATTACGCGAATATCCTTTTGCTAGAAGTGTTTTGATTTCGTTTAAGATCCCGCGGTCTATCTGTTCGTCTACCCGGCTGTTAATCTTTTCATAAAGTTCTTCGCGATCCCAATCTATACCAATTTTGAAAGTTTCGTATGGAGGTTCGCCTCGGCGATTGCTTTTCGGTTGCTTGGTTTTCAGATTTATTTCAAGAGCTCTTATCAGGTAATGATGATTGTTTGGATGGATTTTTGAAGCTGAAAGCGGATCAAGTTCTTTGAGCATTTCATGCAGAGCTTCTGCACCTTTTTCTTCGAGTTCTTGTTCTAATTCTGTACGCAATGCTGGATCTGGAGGTGCATTGTCGAGCTGGTAATTGTCAGCTATTGCGTTTATGTAAAGTCCCGTACCACCTACTAAAAATGGTATTTTGCCTTTATTAAGGATCTCTTTAATAGAGTGTGTTGCTTCTCTTTGAAAATCGGCCATTGTATAAGTTCGATCTGGGTCACATACATCTAGCATATAGTGTTTAATCCCTTGCATTTCTTTTTGCGAAATCTTGTCTGTTCCTATATCCATATACCTGTAAATTTGCCTAGAATCAGAAGAGAGGATCTCTCCATTGAATTTTTGGGCAAGTTTTACAGATAAACTTGTCTTACCTGAAGCTGTAGGCCCCAAAACTATGATTAATGGGGGTTTTTCTTTGGGCTCTTTCAGGAAAGATTCGAGTTGTGTCAGTAAATCGCTCATGTGATGTGTATTTTACCTTGACTTTGCCCAGTATCAAAGTAGAATGCACTCGGTCGCAGACAGCAGGCCAGGCTCCCGTAGTGAGACCTGATAAGACCTGCCGAGACAAAAGAATTTGGTCAGGCCGCGCCGAAGGTGCACAGGCCAATAAGATAGCTGCTTCTGCGAAGCGGAAGCTCAATCTCCATTTCTTTGGGTCATGTCTCAAATGTCTGCGCACAAAATTTGAGACTTTTTTGTTTTTAACTAGGAACTAGGAAGTAATAACTAATAATTTGTCCGAAGAACTCCATTTACTACAACTACCACTACATCTACTAACTACCTAAATCATGGCTATAACCAGACAAAAGAAAGAAGAAATCTTAGCCGCTCTAAAGGCACAATTTGCAGATGCTAAATCTATTGTGTTTACGGCCTATAGCGGTCTAAGCGTAAAAGACATTTCGAAAGTTCGAAGCGTTCTTCGTGAGAAAAACGTTGCATGCAAGGTGGCTAAAAAGACTCTTATTAAGATTGCTGCCAAAGATAACGGCTACGATTCTATCCCTGACGAAATCATGGAAGGTCCTGTTGCTGCTATTTTCGCGGAAGACGAGGTTACAGGAGCAAAAACTATTGCTGACCTTGCTAAAGAGTATGAAGCTCTTAAGCTTCTTGGAGGGCTTATGGATGGAGAAGTCCTTTCATTAGAACAGGTTACAGCTCTATCTGAGATGCCTTCAAAAGAAGAACTTCTTGCAAAACTTATTGGATCTATGAAGTCTCCAATGAGTGGGCTTGCAAACAGCCTTGCTGGAGTTACTCGAGGACTTGTTTATGTTTTGGAAGCTCACCGAGCAAAATTAGCTGAAGAAACTAGTAGCTAATAACTAGGAACTAATAGTTTTTACCTTATTTTTAAAAATATTCTAACCCATTATTATCATGGCAGACGAAAACACTACTCCTGAAGAGGAGAAAAAGGAGGACGCTCCTGCAGAGGAAGCTGCTCCAGCTGAAGAAGCAAAGGAAGAAAAGAAGGAGGAGAAAAAAGAACCAAAGAAAGTAGAGAAAAAAGAGGAACCAAAAGAAGAAAAAGAACCTGTAGAGCTATCAAAAGATGCTCAAAAAGTTCTAGACATGGTCAAAAAGATGTCTCTTATGGAGGTTGCTGACCTTGTTAAGGCTATGGAAGATGAGTTCGGCGTTAGCGCTGCTGCTCCTGCAATGATGGCTGCAATGCCTGCTGGAGGCGCTGCTGCTGGCGGAGATGCTGGAGGCGCTGAAGAAAAAGATTCTTATGACGTTGAGCTTACGGCTGCTGGAGGCCAAAAGATCGCAGTCATCAAGGTTGTAAAAGAACTTGCTGGACTAGGTTTGAAAGAAGCTAAAGACATCGTTGATGGTGCTCCAAAGAACGTTCTAGAAGGAGCTAAGACAGAAGATGCTGAGGCTGCAAAAGCTAAGCTTGAAGAAGCTGGTGCTACTGTTACATTGAAATAGAGTTCTAGAATTCTAGGATTTTAAAGGCGAGGCCCTTTACGTGGTCTCGTCTTTTTGTTGTGTCTACACCCTTGCTATTTCCCTGTTTTTAGGGTACAATATATAGATAAAAAATAAATAAAAAGTCATGGCCGATAAAACTTCAAAAGGCAAAAAGAAGCTTTTCCCAAAGCTAGCAAAAGACGAGGTGAAAGCGCCTGATACCGCTCCTGAAGCCGAAAAAGAGACCTCGACTGGCTCGGACGGAAACGTTTTTACTAATTTGTTTGACGAAGAAAAGGGTAAAGAAAAAAATGACAATGATGTTGCGGATTCTGTTATTAAAAAATCTGAAACTAAAGGATCGATACTTGGCCCAAAGCCAAAAACTGACAATCTAAATATTGCAGAGAGACCTTCTTCTTTTGGAGGTAGTCTACTTAAGTTGGTTGTTTTCTTGTGGCTCCTTTTATTGGTCGGATCTTATATTACAACTACCGCTAGTTTTGATGTGGCTGGGCTTAATCAAACTCTTGCTTCAGAAAGCTCTCTTGAGGAACTTATGGGAGCACAGGCTGAGTTTAATGCTAATAATTATCTGATAGCTTACTATTATCTGGATAGTTTTGCTTATATGGCGGATTCTTATATTTACAAGACTTCGCAGTATGAATCTGCATATACATCATCTAATACCAAAGATTCTCTTGAAGCTGAAATAAATGAACTTGAAAGTGATATGTCTATAGCGCTGTCACTTGCTCAAGAACGTTTGTCTAAAGATGTATCCCCTAGTGGCGTTGAGATTGAATCTGATTTATCCGTAGATATTTTGTTCAAGGAAGCAACTCAGGAATATCTTGAGGATAAAATTGCAGATCTTGAAGATGGGGATGCTGCTGACGATGCTGATATTCAACTAGAAATAAGTGGTCTTAATGGAGCTCTCGCGCTCATTAAAAATGGTGCTTTTGTGAAAGAAGTTGTTTCGGCAGATCTTGAATCTACTGAAGAGATTGTTGATGGACTTTCTGATATTACTGAAGACAACTTCACTGTGATTTCTAAGATCAAGTCGGATCGACAAAAGTGGTCTGAAATAATTCAGGAAATTCAAACCATCACAAAAGAAGTAGATCCTCTTTATGGGACTTCTATTGCGAGTGATATTAGTTATTCATCTTATGGATTTGATACTTCTGCGAAAACTGTTTCATTGCAGGGTACTGCTATTACTGACGACACTCGTAATTTCACTTTGATTGTGAATTTGATTGATGCTCTTGAACAATCTTCGTTGTTTATCAATGTTGATGAAAGGAGTTTTACAAAAAGTGATGCTTCTGATGACAACAATGAATATGAAGCTAGATTTAGGCTGGAATTTGAAATACAGGAAGGTACTGATTCGCGTGATGCGACATTTGTTCTTGAGGAGAGTGAGGTAATGCCAAGTGAGACAATACCAAGTAATAGTGAGGAGTCTGAAGCAGAGGGTGAGGAGAGCGAGGAACCTGCTGTCAAAGACGAAGACGAAGTTGAAGATGAGGAAGAGGCAACAGAAACCGATGAATCTTAAATAACTTTTTTATAAATGGACAAAATAAAAAATAAAATCGAAACTTTGCTTTCACTTGCCCTCTTAGTTGGGCTAGGTGTTTTTGGATTTTTCCGGGTTACGGCTTATCTGGATTTGTACAATTATAATACGGATCTTGAGGCTACTATTATTGATGTCGAGAGTAATGTTTCGTCACTTTCTGACAGTATTACTGAGAGCAAATTGGTATTCCAAGACTCTAATGCTGCTAAAAACGAAGAGATTGCTGGAGTTTTTCCGGATAGCGAAGATATTTCTTCTTTAACTCGAGCTTTTGATGAGTTTTCTGTGGCTAATAATTTTTCAAACAATCCTTTCTTTATCAGCAGTATAAATTATAACGACAGCAATGAATCTTCTGATGGGAAATATATGGTTCTGCCTTTTTCTATGAAGGTTGAAAGTAGTGAAGATAATTTTTATAAATTCCTGGAATATATTGAGACATCTGGGAATTTAGACAATCAAGTGAGGCTCATGGGAGTGGATAGCATCTCTATTAATTTGTCGGGTGATGATGATGTACTTTCTTATTCCTTAGAATTAAACGCTTATTTTCAAAAATAAGGTCGCGCCAAAGGCGCACAGGCCTAAAAATAACTTGGCGCGGTAGCGCTCAATATAAGATATGACTCAAGACAAACTTAAAGAATTACAGGACTCAATAATTGCGGGAAACATTCCGCAACTTGTTTTGACTTCGCTTTCTCACGCTATAAATAGTCGTGCAAGTGATGTGCATATCGAGCCGGAGGAAAATCTTGTACGTATTCGATTCAGAGTCGATGGTGTTCTTAGGCGTATTGTTGAATATCCACCTAATATTCATCCTGCTGTAGTATCGCGTATTAAGATTATGTCGAATCTTAAGATTGATGAGCAAAGAATTCCTCAAGATGGACGGAGTCAAGTTACTACCCCTGATGGGCGTGAGATGGATCTTCGTGTTTCTACTCTTCCAACTGTAAATGGTGAAAAAGTTGTAATGCGTCTTCAAGATCAATCACGTGAAATCCCGGATTTGCCTGAGCTTGGTATTGGAGGATCTGCACTTAAATTTATCGAGGAAAGTCTTGGCATGCCTAACGGGATTATTCTTACTACAGGGCCTACTGGCTCAGGTAAGACAACGACTTTGTATTCGGCTTTAAGTAGGCTAAACAAACCCGAAGTCAATATCCTTACAATTGAAGATCCTGTGGAAATCCAGATGAATGGACTTAATCAGAGTCAAGTACATCCTGATATTGATTATACTTTTGCGTTCGGACTTAGAACTGCTTTGCGTCAGGATCCGGATATTATAATGGTAGGTGAGATTCGTGATCGCGAGACGATTGATGTTGCGATCGAAGCCTCATTAACAGGTCATTTGGTGCTTTCTACAATCCATACGAATAGTGCTGTTGAGACTTTGACTCGTATCGACAATATGGGTGTTCCGCCTTTCTTGATGACTTCTACTATTAATACAATTATTGCTCAAAGGCTTGTACGAAGAGTTTGTGAACATTGCAAAGAGGAGATGCAGGTACAAGATAGTACTATGGAACTTGTAAAGGCAGCTCTTGGGAATTTACCTCAAAATGCAGACGTGGATCAGGAACTTATAAAAGGTTTAAAATTCTATCAAGGCAAAGGTTGTGAGAAGTGTGATAATTCTGGTTATCAAGGACGAGTTGGTCTTTATGAGGTTCTTCATATGAATAATGAGCTTCGAAGACTGATTTTGAAAAAAGCATCAAGTATGGATATCGAAGCTTCTGCTAAAAATTCTGCAGGCATGGTTACTCTTGAACAAGCTGGTGTTATTAAAGCTCTTGAAGGTATGACTACTCTTGAGGAGGTTTATAGAGTTGCGAGGCATACTGAGGATCTTGATGATAGTGAGGTAGTGCCAAGTAGTGAAGAGTCTGAAGTGGAGGTTGAGGAGAAGGTCGACGCAGAGGTTAATGTTAGTGAGGTAGTACCAAGTGAGGTAGCACCAACACAAGAATCTTAATCCTTTTTAATAGATGGCTGAGAAAGCAGAACAAGAAGTCAGAGTAGATATAGGTCTTAGCGAAGAAGATGAAGCTAGGCTTAAGGCTTTAAACGAAGCTGCTCCTCTTCAGGATGATGATTTTGTCCCGTCTAGTGGCAATGTTATTGTGGACTTTTACAATAAGTTCAACATGTATTTGCAGTCTATGAGCAAGATTAAGATTGCGGATAAAGTTACTTTTTTTGAACTTCTCGCTGTTATGATTAATGCTGGAGTCCCTTTAATAAGGGCTTTATATGTTCTTAGTGATCAGGCTAAAAACGTGAAACTTAAGCTCATAATTAGAGATATGGCCAAGAAAGTTGAAAAAGGCATGAAGCTTTCTGAAGCAATGGGTAATTTCCCAAAAGTTTTCCCAGAAGCTGAAGTTGGCATGGTGAGAAGCGGTGAAGCTACAGGTAAGCTAAATGACGTACTTAGACAAATTGCCGATCAAACCCAGAAAAGCGCTAGCCTTATGAGCAAAGTGAAAGGCGCTATGATTTATCCGGTTGCAGTTATCTGCATCATGATTGCTGCTTTGATTGTGATGCTTGTTGTGGTCGTACCAAAAATTTCTGGGATTTTTGAAGAATCTGGCACAGAGCTCCCGACCTCAACAAAAACTCTCATGGCAATGAGCGATATTGCACAACATTCTTATGTGGAGGTAATTATTGTCGCTGCAATTCTGGGACTTGGATTTTGGCTATTTAAACAAACTAAAACTGGTAGATATCAAATCCATAGATTACTCCTTAATTTGCCGATTTTCGGAGAGATGCTGAGAAAACTTGCTATTGCACGTTTCGCTAGGAACCTTTCTAGTCTTATGAGGAGTGGGATTGCGATTGTTAGAGCTTTGGAGATTAATGCTAGTGCTGTTGGGAATGAGGTTTATAAAAAGAGAATTTTGATGGCTGCAGAAGATGTGGCACAAGGTATTCCTCTTGGTGAAAACTTGAATGATTCTAAATTTCTTTTCCCAGATATGGTTGTATCGATGATTACTATCGGTGAACAGACTGCAAAAGTCGATGAAGTTGCTGAGAAAATTGCCGATTACTATGAGGAGCAAGTGGATGATATGATTAGCGGTCTCAGCAAGATGCTTGAGCCTGTTATCTTAGTTATCATGGGTGTCGGTGTTGGAGGTCTTGTAGCTGCTGTGATGCAGCCTATTATGAATCTTACTGATGTAGGGAACGCATTGTAGGAGTTAATTCGTTCATGGCATCACTTCCTGTTTTCCTCGTGCTAACATGTACGCACTCAGAAAACCAGGAGCGTTGCTGATATTCTCTCATTAGCTCCTACAATGCATTATGTCTATTCCTAACAGAAGCGTGCAAATATTTTCGCAGGAGTAAATTAAAGCTTTTAAACTTCAAACTAAAAACAGTTTGCTTCTAGATTAGCTCTTGGTATAATTGTCTTTGGTTTCAATAAAATATTTAACAAATACAAAATGAACAAAAAAGGTTTTACGCTGATTGAGTTACTGATCGTAGTAACTATTATCGGTATCTTGGCTGTTGCGCTTGTTCCAAGGATTGTTGGTGGAAGTGCTAGCGCTAGGGATGCTCGAAGACAAACAGATCTTCAGAGTATTGCTACTGGACTTGAGTATTATCTAAGTGAAAATGGGACTTTTGACGACATTGGTACTGTTAATACTCCTGTTTGTGCTGCTACTCTTTCTTCGACATTGCAAACATTTATAGGTTCTATTCCTTCTGATCCAGATGATGACAACACAAACGTTGCATTCGGAGCTAGCTGTGCAGGTGATTATGTTGTTTTGTTTATGGAGCCTACAGACGGCAGCACTAGCCTTACAAAATATGCTATAGCAGCTAACTTAGAGGTCGCTGAAAGTGGAGATGATTTTGTTTACGATACCCCTGCTGTTGAGGATCATCATGATGAGCTTTCAATGGATGAATTTACAGGTGATGCAGCTGAGGATGATTACTTTGTAGTTTATTAGAATTTTAGAATTCTAGAGTTTTAGAGCCCCTGCCTTATGGCGGGGGCTTTTTAGGTAGTGGCGAGATTTGCGTTACGCAGCGATAGGAAGATGAACTCCGTGAGTCTTCCTAATAGCGGAATACCTTAAGTATTAAATTTATTCTTTTGGATAAATTTAATAACGAAAGGAGCAAATCCCCATTGAAGCATAAGAACAGATATGACCAACCTGTAAAGTCATTTAATTTTTACAGGTTCGGATTTTTTGTTTTCGCGTTTGTCTCAAACCTGTTACATCAGATATAATTAGGGTTGACGGATTGTACCTAAAAACAAAAATTACAGGTTAATGCTAGTTTCTTCTCCTCTAAAACGAGTGCTTACGAGTTGGCTTATTGTTGCCTTTCTTGGGTCGCAGCTAATTACTTTTGACCTCTCTTATAGCAAGCCTGTTATTGAGGAGTATGGGATTGTAGCTATCTTGGTTGATAGTACTGTTTACAATGATTCGAATAGTTATGATGGGCTTCGAGATGAGTATGGTTCTTATTTGAGTAGTGATAATACTTTGGCGGAGAGAGTTGATAGGTATGCATATGATGTGCAGTCGACTCTTGGCATGACCAAGTCTGTAATCATTCAAGTTCAACCTGGTGATACTGCCGAAGAGATTTCGTATGCACTTGAGAAGCTTTATTTTGATGGGGATGATATCGAGGATGAAGATAATCATCTTGTAGGTGTTGTTGTTGTTGGCGATGTTCCACTCCCTGTTGTTACCAAAGGTGGCAATAAGTTTTTGAGCATGCTGCCTTATACAGATTTTGAGGATAAGGTTTATATTTTCAACCAAGATACCGGTGATTTTGAGAGAAATAGCGCTGCTGAAGAGTTGAAGCCCGAAGCTTGGCATGGAGTAATCGTTCCTCCTTCTGATGATACTGAGACTGCTCATGGGCAACTTGCTGAGTTTTTTGATAAAAATCACTTATATCATTTAGGCGTCGAGGATTATTCTGAGTTTGATGAGAAGCTGTTTTATGGAGATATGGTCGCTGAAGAGAAAGCTGTTTCTGAAACCGGTTTTGCGTCTTATGACAGGTTTACACAATATTGGGAAGAGATTGCTTATAATAGGTATAATAAACATTTAGCTGAAGATTTATATATAGAAGTTACTGGATCGATGTTCGCCGATGGCAAGGATAATGATGGCGATGGTGAGATTGATGAGGACCCAGAGGATGGTGTTGATAACGACGGCGATGGTTTTATAGATGAGGACTTCGGAGATCCTTACGCTGGAATCGATAATGATCAAGATGGTAGCATCGATGAAGATGGGACTGACGACAATGATGCTGATGGTGATGGTCGTATGGATGAAGATCCGCCTGGAGATGATAATGGTGATGGATGCCCTGGTGTTTGCGGTGTTGATGATGACAATGACTCTGTAGATTCAGATGATGACGGGTGGCCTACTGGTTTGGAAGTTTTGGTTGGATGGGATCCTGAGAGAAAAGCTAGTCCTTTCTTATTTAATCTGCGTGACGAGGATTTGCAGGAGGAGTTTGCTGATATGTTTGTGGATGAAGATCCTTTTTATTGTCCTGAAGGTTACGAGTGTTGGTCTGGCATAAGCAAGAATGATTTTGAAGGAAATTTGGAAACGGATTATGTCAGTTATGATTCTAATTGTTTTGATGAAGATGGCACTTATCATCCCGAATGGGATGACGACGAGGATGGATATTGTGATGAGGATACCGAGGAAGATAACGATGCTGATGGTGACGGTGAGATTGATGAAGATCGAGGAGGTGACGAGGATCAGGAGACTGCTTTTGAGGTTTTACCAGATGTGCAGTCTAAGAATCTTTTTGAGCAATTTACTAATCGATATTATGAGCTTTTTGAGAAACTAATCGCTCAAAGTCAGGAATGGACAGATTATACTGGTCGTTACTCTTCTTCTTATGTTGATGATAGCGGAATGACTCAGAGTGATATTGACTCCCCTATGTCCCTTATTGGGAAGAAGGATGAGTTTACTCTGACTTATCTGCGTGCAGTTAACGAGCTTCTTGAGGGCGAGGTTGATGATGTTGTGGATGTTTTGCAGCAGGATATTTATTTCGTTGCGAATGTCGAGGTTGGGATAACTATTAATTTTGTTCCGGAGGAAGGTGAAGATGAAGGCCCTTCTGTTGTTGGTGATCCGACTTATTTTATTAATCATTCTGTTTCTGCGAGGCTTAAGCCTTTTGACATTATGATTTATGGAAAGCGTGTGACGGAAATAGATAGTGTTGCTGACTGTAGCGCTTATCTTGGGACTTATGATGACGAGGAACGTGGGTCGCAGCTTGTTGAGGGGCTGAGAGTTTATGATTTGGATACTGTTGGCGAGTTTGATGAGGAGGGCAAGGATTATGGTGGCTGTTTCGGGAATTATTTTGATATGTCGTATTATGGGGATTATGTGGATAGCTTGACGTTTTGCTTCCCTGAGATCGCTTCTGAACCTGTGAAGAGCAATAAGGGTACTATGGAGATTGATGCTGGAGAGGGAGATGAGAGCATGACGCCTGATTATCTAGCTTGTAACGATCTTAAAGAGGTGAGATGGTTCTTGGGTGAAGGCTTGGTCACAGATTTCTTGACTGACGCTAGCTTGGCTGAGTCACTTTCGCATCTTTGGGAGCAGGACAATAAGGGTTATTACTATTATGCTGAGGAGTTTACGAAAGAGCTTAATAAGATCTTTGAGGATGACCATGACGAGGGTGATGATCTCGATGGAGATGATGATTATGATGCAGACGATTTTGCGATTGAGGTAGAAGAACTTGTTGAAGAACTTGAAGATAAAGGTGCGTGGGATACGGCTTATAAGGATCTTGATGATATTGCGCTTTTTGATGAGGATTATTTGTATGATGAGCTGGCTGACTATTATGAAGACGAGGAAGACATACCTGAAGTTAGCGGTGGTATTTCGCTGGCCGATGTTTTGGAGACAATTGGTTACGATCCTGATAGTCAGGATGATTTGACTGCGTTTTTACTTGGTGATGATGACTTCTTTACTATCAATGTTGATGATGATGCTATTGAGTCTATTGATGTTACTGTAACTAAAGCTTATGTCCCTGACACCGAGGATGATTCTTGGTTTGATTTACCTTTTGATGATGCTTTTGTAGAGACTGAAGCTGAGGCTTATTCGATATCCAGTGTTTATCAGCATAAGCAACCAACCAACGAGGTTATTACAGAGCAAGTTGAGGCTCAGTGGTCTAGGTCTTTGCCTATTGATGATCCTAGGCATGTTACTTTCCAAGATCAGGATTATGAGTTCCAGGATCTTTATTATGCGAATGTTTTTGATGCTGATGATGTTGAAGATTTTGTGCGTATTATCGAAGATCTTGGTAATGATATTGCTCAAGTCCCTGGGGGAAATGCTTATACTGATACCGTTGAGGAATTTTTCTTAGAAAGTGTTGATCTCGATAAATTAGAAGATGCACTCGCTTGGATGCACATGAATATTGATGAGAAACATGAGTACGTTCTTTCTACTTATCTTGGGACTTCTGAGGCTTATATTTCTGACCCTGATACTGGATATGAAATTGCCTATATAGTTGGGGATGGTGACCAGCAAGGATATAATTTTTCTTTTAATGGATACGGGAAAGCTGACGATGAGGATTTGGAGTTAAACAATCCTGATATGTATTATGATCCTGTCGCCGCTGGAGAAGTGGGCGAAGGCGTGACCGAGAGCGATGATGACTTCCAAGCTGAACCTGTATTTACGTGGATAGAGATGATTTTGGCTTGGATTGATAGCCTGAGCGCCATTGGTACCGGTATTTCTATCGAAACAGCTTGTAGCGGTGTTGACTATTGTGATGACAGCTTGAGTGGGATGGATTCTGATGACAATGGGATACCTGACAATGCTGAGTCTAGTGACTATTTGAGAGCTTATGTGTCTTCTGGAGAAAAGATATATGCCAATGGTAGTAGCACCGCGGAGGTTACCGTTGAGCTTACCGATTCGTATGGCGAAATAAACACTTCGGATGGGTTTACACAGATTGAACTGTCTATATTCGAAGGTGACGAGTACGGCCGAATCACTAGCCAAAATCCTACTATAGTTAAGAATGGTGTTGCGACTTTTGATGTCATGTCGACAACTGAGCCTGGAGATATTTATGTTCAAGCTATAGCACTGAATAACGATCTTAATAATTCAGAATATCTGGGGATTGAGACTACTTGGACACATTTGAATCTTTATACTTACGATCTTGAGACAACTTACGAGGACAGTATTTATACTTTAACTGAGCTTGAGGATCTTGTGCTTCTTAATGAAGATGGCACTGCAATTGCTACTGTTGATATAGATGCTGGGGATATTGATTTGTTAGATGATGGCTTGGAGTTGGCGGTTAACAGTGCCGAGGGTGAGGAGCCTACTAAAATTGTTTTTGAATATTATGGAGAGGAGATTGCATATTTGTATGTTGTACCTACAAAATGGGAAATATCTATTGAAGATGGCGATAGAGGGCTTTCTGATATCACTGGCGTCACTGGGGTCGAAGTTCGCGACTTGGATGAAAATGACAACTACTTCTTGCAGTATGAACAAGGAGATGAAGACGAGGTTATTCTATGGGAAGGTACTGACAAAATTTTGGGTTCTGTTAAGAGTAATGGGCAGATTTTCGTACGTGATGATTTAGGAGTTGAGATTGAACTTGTTGAGGAGAATTTCACGAGTGGATTCTATTTGACTGTTGATGGAGAGCTTGTAGCGAAAGTTTTGGTAGGTTCTTATAATGAAGAGGCTACGTTGCTTGGCAAAGTACAGAGCGGCTGGCAAATTGCATCTAGCAGTAAACCTTTGATCCCTATTGCTAGAGCTGAAGAGGTTGTTTCTAGCACTTCAACTCAGGATTCTGATGGCGACGGCATCAATGATCTTTATGAATATACTATTGGTACAGATTATTATTTGTCTGATACGGATTCAGATTCTTATAGCGACTGGGATGAGCTGCAAAATGGATACGATCCTCTCTCTGCTACTGGTGCTCCCCTATTTTCAGATTTAAGTACTGATCATGAAGCTTATTATGACATCTTAGAGCTTTATTTAAGAGGTATTTTGACCAGTTATGATGATGGTAGTTTTCGTCCAGACCAGGCTATCAAACGTGAAGAGTTCCCTGAATTGATGCTTGGTGGAATTTGTTACTACTGTGATAAGTACTCAGATAATACAAAGGAGGCGGTCGAGGGTGAATACAGCACCGATCCTTTCCCTGATTCGGATATCTCGGAGGAGTATTATTATTGTGTGGCAGATGCTAAAAATCTTGGCCTTGTTGCCGGCTATAAAGGTGGTACTTACGCCGGATATTATTTGCCTCAGAACAACATAAGTGTTGCTGAAGCTATACGTGTTATAACCGAGTCTGCTGCGCTACTTGATAGCTCTTATGATTCTGATGGATATGACGGTATGGATCTGCCTTGGTATTACAACTATGTTATCAATGCTCAAAGCCTTGGAATGTTGCCGGAGGACTATTTCTTAGAAGTTGATCATTATAGTGGAGATCGTTTCCAAGAATGGTTTGATTCACAGATTGAAAGTGATGGGAATTTCGTTGCTTGGCTTTCTAAGGATATTACGCGTGCTGAGTTTGCAATGATGGTTGTGAATATTATTGAGATTTATGATTGTAGGCTTGATGATGCTGATGGTGACGGGCTTTCGGATAATGAAGAGTTATTTGTTTATGATACTGACCCTAACGATCCTGATACTGATGATGGCGGTGTTACGGATTTCGCAGAGGTCGTTAGTGATACGGATCCTTTAGATGCTTCTGACGATGGCGAGGTTGATTATGAAGTTGTTGTTGATGTTGAGTCTGACGATGATGACGGCGATGGATTAACAACTACTGATGAGCATCAAATCGGTACTCTGTCATACGATCCTGATACCGATGACGGTGGCGTTTGGGATGGCATGGAGGTTCTTTATGGGACTAACCCTATCGATGATCCATCTGATGATTATTTTGAATTTGAAAGTGATGATGGTGTTTTTGCAGGTGGCTCAATGTGGGAACGTGACTATGTTTATTCCTCGACAGATTATGTGGAGACTATTGTTACTGAAAATGTGATTTATATAAGTGAAATACCTGCTGATGGACTTTCATCTTTGAAACTTAGGGCAGAAGTTATTAATGAGTATGGCCTTATTGATGATTCGGATAGTTATAGTGTTGTTGAGTTCACTATTGTTGATCCTGGGAATGATTATGCTGAAATTGATAGGCAATATGTCTCTGTATCGGAAGGTGTTGCAGAGACAGAGATCACAGCGACTACTACTTCTGGTTCTTTGGAAGTTACAGCTGAAATCACACCTAATTATTACCCTGTAGATGACGCTGATGTTGATGTTTATCCAGGCGCTCCTGTGTCGATGGAATTTTTGACATCTTCTACTGTGATGGCTGCCGGAGGACTTAACAAGATGGATGGTGTTTTGATGCTTTATGATGAATATGGAAATATTGCTTACAACGATCCTTATATTGTCACCCTTAATATCGAAGGCGGCAGTTCTTATTCTGAAACTTTTGATGAGGATTCGACAACTGACGGCATACAAATCACTACGTTCGAGGGATATGTACCTTTTGCTGTTATCTCTAGCGTAGAAGAAGGCACTACTACGTTGAGTGGTAGTGTTGAAGGCGCTGAAACTAGTTTGGACATTGAGGTAATGAATGGCATCAACCTTGTCGTGGAACCTGAGACAAGTAGCACAACTGCTGATGGTGTGAGCGAAGTTGATTTTGTTGTTTATGCGGCGGATGCCGATGGAGATTTGCTTGATGGATTTAATCCTGTTGTTACGTTGAGCGTGCTGGATGACACTTATGGCTCTATGGCATCCGCCGCGCAAATACAGCTTGAAGAAGGCACTGGCAGTGGAGCTTTTATGGCTTCGACTGTTGCTGGCGATGCTTATGTCATGGCTTCTACTCTCGGCATTGAGCCTGGTAGCGATGTTGTTGCGACTGTGCCTGGACCTATACATGAGCTTAGACTTGAGACTAGTGATGGTAGTGATCTTATTGTGACTGGTGAGACTAAGCAGATTTTGGTTAAAGGGTACGATCAGTATGAAAATTTTGTTTATAACGATTCTGATACCGAAGTTACTCTTAGACTCACTGATGCTTCTGAAAATTATGGGCATATTGGCAGGAGTACAACTGTGCTCAGCGAAGGCGAGTCTTCTTTCTTGATTTCGGCAGATGATTTGGGTGGTGTTATGAATATTATCGCTTCTGGAGATAATTTGATGTCTGGGACGCTTGCTATAAATGTTAGGAAGGAGGTTGATAGTGATGATATTGCCGATATTGAACCTAATGTGCTTTATGCGACGCTTCTTGGTGCTCCAGTTGGGCAAGTGACTTATGAGGATTATTTTGCGGGATATTTCTTGTTTAATGGGAAGACCGAGGCTGTTGTTTCTCTTCTTGATTATCCTGACCCTCACAAGCGGCTTATGCAGCTCAATTCAAATGGTAAGAGCACGCTTATTGAAGGTAATTTCTTAGTTCAAAAAGTTTTGCCAAGCACTGATAACCTCCCTACAAAAATTATCTGGCAAGATGACCCTGCGAATCTTACTTTGGCAGATATTTTGGTCATTCTTGATGAAGAGGTTTCGGCGAGCGAGGATCTTTCGCTTGAGACTGAGGCTGGTGTTTATGTTCAAATCAGAAGCGAAGATGATCTGTACGACTTATCTTGTTCCGACACTTGCAGTGTGCTGCAAGATGGGAACGAGGTCCTTCGTGTATCCGGAGATGGGCAGATTATGCTTTTCTCTATGGATTATGATTTAGATATAAACAGTACGTACGATTATCCTGCTGTTGATTTGTTCCAAGGTGGTGTTCGAATTGCTACTGTGCTTTTGGCATCTGATTTCGAAGAGGATGTTCAAGTTTTGGATCGTGACTTTGATCTCTCTGATTATAAGAGTTTAGATCCTGGTGTTTATATGAAACAGCATGAGAGTAGTGATTATGGTTTTGAGGTTTCGTTCAGTGGAAGTTCTAGTGCTGATCCTATTGGTTATTATTTGGTTGATAATTTGGAAACTTTGTCTGCAGAGCAAGCTCCATCGCTTGGTTATGTCTCTTTGGAAGCTGCTCAAGATGAAGGCGGCGTTGGTTTTCAAGGAGATAATAAAAACATTCTTCTTTTCTCTGCTGGTAATACCGCTGGCGAGTCCAATCAACACGGTGTTTCCGAAATAGGTGTTCTTTTGGGAGACCCTACTATTGCTCTTGATTCAAATGATTCAAATGCTCTTGGATACACGAAAGACATTGGGCGGGTTATTTTGAATGGCGATGAAGTAATTCAAGATATTGTCCCGCTAGATTACAATAATGATGGGCTTGAAGATCTATTGGTCGCTTACGAGGATGGTCGTATTAAGCTTTTACAAAATTACGAGTCTGAAGAGAGGTTTAAGGATCGTGGAGATCTGCTTAATATAGTTTCGGGCATCCTGTCTTATGACCATGCAGATTTTAATTTGGATGGTTACGAAGACCTGGTTATAGCTACCGAAGATGCGTGTATCGAGGGAGAGGTTTGTGTTTATTTATATCAAAATAATGAAGGTGAGTTTGATCGGATTAACCTCGACATAGATTCTGGCGACCAAGTCTATCAGATTTTGGCTGCCGATATGAATAATGATGATTACCCCGACATCGTTACTTCGGACAATGTCGGCTCTATTATGGTTTTTTATAACGACTCAGGCGAAATTCAAGAGGACGGTTACTATATCGGCAACACGGGAGTAAAAGTTAACGACGACGACGAGTTGGGCGATGAAGTCTTTGTATATTATGATGGCGCAACCGAAAACGACTCTAGTACGACCGAGGATGATTCTTATTTTTATGATCTTACTATCCCTGATGAAGATGGTTTCGATTCTCTTGGAAGTGATACGAGTGATTATTTCTCAAGTATTTTGGGTACAAGTATAGGATCTCTCGAAATATCGTCGGATGAGGCTGCGATCACGACTGAAGCTGAGTTTGTACGTGCTGATTACGATGAAGGTATCTATTCTGTATCGAAAGTAGGTTCAGACGTTAACGGAGGAGTCATTGAGCCTGGTGATGAGATTGAGTACACAATAACTATTGCTAACTCTGCTGCACAGGATATCTCTGAGCTCTATATAAGCGATATCGATCCTACCCTGCTCGACATGGATACAAGTAGCTTTGCTTGTTTGAGTGGCTGTGACACGTCCGATATCGAGGTTGATGAGACTGGAGTAACTATCAGGCCTTATGTTGTTCACGGTATTTCTCTTCCTGCTGGGGATACTTTGCAAATAGCTTACAGCTCTTATGTCCTCGATGTTCCTAAGGTTAATATTACTATTGGAAATGATTTCGATGATTATGTCGATGATGATTATCTAGATATCGTTGCATCTCCTGAGGGCAATCCTACTGGGCAGGTAGTTTATTTTTATTCTAACGGCTCTTATATCGAATCTGATGAAGACAAAGGGCTGCTTAACTTATTTGGTGGACTTAGGGTTATTAACTACACTCAATCAAATTCTGAGCCGGTAGATAGTTCGGAAGTTAGTCAGGACTTATTAGAAAATATTTTTGCGAATTCTGGACTTGATCTGCCGGATCTAGAGACTGATGCAGATGGGGATGGAACTCCTGATTCATTGCAAAGCGAGAAAGACGACGAAATGCCTGATGTTGCAGCCAAGATGCTTGATACCCTAAGCAATGATGCAGATGGGGATGGCCTTGTAGATAGCTGGGATTTATCTCCTGCTGTTGCTGCACTTGCTGACATGGCTTTTAGTGCTGATGCTGCGCTTGAAATCGATGGTGATGGTGTTAGTCTCGATCTTGATGTTGAGCTGCTCTCTGATGATTTAGCTAATTCTATCAATGGAGTTCTCTCTTCTATGATATGTGGTGGTGGTTGTATGGCGGTTCCGCTTAATGTCGCTTTCTTGGCAACCGGTATGTTTAATTTATATGGAATCCCTGCAGGTTATGATCCTGGGTTCCCAATATTTGGAGTTTTTGCTGGTATACCTCCGGTTTGTGCCGGCCCTATGTGTAATGTGCCTACGTCGCCTTTCAGGCTCTATTTCTCAATTACAACAACCTTGGGTACAGCTATGGCTGTGTGCGTTGGACCGTACCCTCTTGGCCAGTGTTGGGCGTTTAATTTGCCTATTTTACAGATGACCGGTGTTTGTGACACGATTAATTCTGGGATTTCGTCTGCGCTATCCTCTGCCGGTGCCTCGGTGTCGAGCGAAGATACGGACACGATGATTATGAATTCCGTTCATACGGTTAGCGATGAAGATATTGCAAATGGAGGTCTTGAAAGTTATGCGCTCGATGATTATCAGGTTTCTGCATCGTTTAGCTCTAATATACAAATACCTGGGTTCCCAGATGTGTTTACAGATTGGTTAAAGCGTCAAAAAGAAGAGATCATGGGTCTTCTTGATCTTCCTGATATTTATTTTATATATCCTGATTTCAACTCCATTGGTGGTGCCTTCAGCGCAGAAGCTTTCAAAGAAACGGATACTTCTGATTTGAATGGTCTTACCAAGGCTCTCACCTATCTCAACAGCCTGCCTTTAATTCAAATAGATACTGAAACTGTTTACTTCTCGATACCGAGTTTATCGAAAGAAGAGTGGCAGAAATATAAGTATCAATGGGAGATTTGGGTTGAAGATGCCAAGAAAGAAGTCGAGGACATTGCTGATGACTGGATAGATCTTGGTTTCAGCCTTGAGCTTTCGCAAGTAGAAGAATTTATAGGTAGCATGGAGGCCAATATTCAAGTTATTGACGAGTATCTTGAGCTGCCGAAAGAAATCGTTAAGTTCCGGCAAGCTCAAATTATTTTGATAAAACAAATAATATGTTACTTGGATGCGATCATTAGTTACACGGGTGGCTATTTGAAGGTGCAGATTGAACGCATTGAAGCTTGGAAGCAGTTTATTAAGGATATTAAGGAGGCGTTTGAGACTTGGAAACTACTATTCCAATTGTCTATAGACTATCAGGATTCCTGTGACCAATGTACGACGCAAAGAGGTTCACTCATTGAGCTTCTGATGAAGCTGTTTGTGTTTATACCGGAGATACCTGTAATAGATCTGCCGAAATGGCCTGACATAGTAATAGATGTATCCCAAATACAAGCTGGTATCGAAATAAGTTGGCCTGATGTTCAATTCCAATCTGACCCTCTTATTTTGCCTGATATACCTCCTCTCGAACTTCCGGAAATACTTATTGGTATTAGCGGAGAGATAGACTTAGGTCTTCCTACATTGCCTGTACTTCCTTCGCCTCCTCAGTTGCCTGAACTGCCGGAGTTGCCTGGTTTGGTGCTTGTTGAATTGCCTGACATTCCTCCTCCACCGGAGGTGCCTGAACTAGATATGAGTATCCAAATTGGACTTAAGATTATTGGTAATGTGATTAAGATCATATGTCTTGTGAGACAAGGTTTGATCCCTGTCCCAGAGACTCAATTAAAAGGCAAAATTGAAGATATTACGCAACGTCCTTTGGATGTACTTTTCCCATTTGATTTAGGCTTCTCCTTGAACCTTCCTTCTCTTTCATTTGATTTCGTCCAGAGAATTGAGATTATTGCGAGAATGAATTTGACCGTGGAGACGAATTTTATAGTGGATACTGTTCAAGAAGTGGCCGATCTGTCTAATAGTTTGAGTAATATCATTACGGGTACGTGGAATCAGACTATGGAAGCTGCTAATGAAGCCGGTGAAGCTGTTGGTGGTGCCGCTGGCGAAGCTGATGTTAGTGCTGATGTTGATTTGACGTACAACTATGATGACTATGGCGATATTGTTGATCCGGATGATAGTGAGCTGGTGCAAGAACAATTAGATCTCTTAGCACAAGTCTTTGAGGACCTTCAGGATGATTTGGATGAATATCAGGAAACTGTACCTGATGAGATTAAGCTTGTCGCTGAAGAGAGCTATTTAGCTCTTGAAGATTTACGTGATTATGAAGATGTATCTATCGAAAATTATAATGAGTATTACAACTTGCTAGCTGACACGCCGACTGAGTCCCTTATTAGCCTTAAAGATCAGCTTGTTGCGTATGTTGATAGCAATGAAGCGATTAATGCTCAAGTCGACGATTGGGATAGCATGCAGAGACTGCTCGTACATAATTCTACCAGTGATTATTTGCTTGTTGATTATGTTGGAACGGATGCTGGATGGAGCAATGCAGAAGCTATAAGAGACGGTATTGATAATGCTTCGTCTTTAACTAGTGAGAACCTTGATGAACTTCAGTCTGACTTATTTGAGTCTGTAGATAATTTCTTTGCTGATGCTTCTGAGAGCGATAGCGATAGCGAGAGCAACAGCAGCTACGATCTTCCTGCGCCTGTAACTGAAGGTATGTTTATTTACAACCCTGAAGAAGAGGTTAATGAGCGTCTTATAAATTACACAGCTGAGTCTGACAGCCCTTCCAAGCTTGTTACTTTTGATATGGATAATGACGGCGATGAAGATATTGTCTATAGCTATGGAGGTAGTATTTATTTGAAAGAGAATTTCGGGGATGAACCTGATGATCTTGAGTTCTATGATGGAGTACCACGTTTGGCTAGTGTTGATTATTTCTTGCCTGAAATCGCTAGCGTGAATCTTTTCCAAGCTGGTGATATTGGCAATGAAGAGGCTTCTATGAGGTTCTCTGGGGCTGTAAATGAGGTACTTGGAGGTGAAACTATTGGATATGAGGTAAGATATTACGAAAGCATCACAGACATTGATTTAGATTACGACCCTATAATGAAGGCTACTTTGATAGTCGGAGCCGAAAACGAGGAAGTTCCATTCTATGATGAGAATGATATCGAATATACATTTGGCTCTGAGATCGAAACTCCAGAAGAACTCGTTCTGTATAGTGAATATGATGACCTTGTATTTATACCTGAGGATGGTTCCATAATGTTCCCACAGGTTGAAAAAGGCTTTGCTTACGTGAGCGATGTTTCCAAAGAAGGAGTTTTGAAAAATTCTTATCAACGCATTATTGCTTATGACAGCGGCGAAACAACTGTAACTGGTGGCGATGTATTGCATGCACTCGAAGATAGTGAGGTCACAGTCGACTTTGGAGCTGATGAGGATTTCACTCTGATTTTGACCGAAAATACTATTTTCCCAATACCTACAAACTTTACTGTGGATCTCGACCTAAGAGTTGAGCGTGGAGGTATTGAGGTTATTAATAAATCCGGTGCAGATGCCGAAGAAGAGCAAAATCTCATCGAAGGGATGCTTCTATACGAGGAGGATATAATCGAAATCACGGGTGGGGAAGCCACTGTAACGCTATTACATGGTGGTTCTGTTGAGTTAACCGAAGGACAATCTTACTTCTATAACTCTTTGGTTAGTTTTGATAGCCCTTATTTAACAACTACTTTAGAAAACGGCACTTATTACTCTCAAGTTTGGGCTATAGATGATGAGGGCAATTATTCCACTACATCTGACACTGTGCTTCTTGCGCCACAAATTTGTGCTGATGATAGTCCACCTTATCCTGATGCTGGCGCTTCTACAAAAGAGCTAGGTATCTTCTCTTCGATGGAGCTAGATGCCTCTGGTTCCTTTGATTCAGATTCTGAAATCGTTAAGTATTATTGGGATACAGATCTCGATGTCGATTCTGATGACGATGGAGATCCTGAAAATGATGCCGATTATCATCATGATCTTGATCCAACTGTTGATTATGATGACAATGGAAATGCTGCTGACGATTGGGACGATCCTTATATGGAGATTGGGCCTTATGATGCTGCTGGCACCTATTATTTGATGCTTTGGGTTGAGGACGAGGCTGGAAATGCAAGTTCGCAGCTAATTACTGTAAATGTTTATGTTCCTGATATTTTTGTAGATAGTGCGTCGTCAGAAACGGGCATTGTAACTGGTCATATTGATCCGGTAATGGATAATATGCCTTTCATTATGGTTCGAGAGAGGGATTCTGTTTTGACTCAAATTATTACTGACAGCGCTGATGCTAACGGCAAGTATTACACAGACGAAGAAGGCAATTACGAGATAACCGATGTCGATCTTGAGAACAAAGTTCTTATTTTGAATAGTGATGGCGATACAATTGCCGAGTTTAATCCTGAGAATGGTCAGCTTATTATTACTGATGATCGTTATGCTGCTGACATATTCCCTACTGACCTCGAGTGGCCTACTCGCCTTGTTATCTATGAAATAGCGAGTGGTGAGATTTTACAAAGCATATTCCTAGTCACAGATTCAAACACAGACGTGACTATTGGAGATAGTTCTTTCGAGTTTACTGAGGAGACTGTTGCTGGAATGAGTGGTGTGCACATGAAGGTGATTAATGATTGGAGTTTTGAGGTTAGTGTGATTGGAGCTAGTGATCCACTATTCCCTGGTAGTGTTGAGATCTTAGATGGTAACGAGAGAGTTGCGCTTATAGCTTCGGATGGAAATATTTATCTATTGGCTGATGATTTTGACCTAGAGTTAAAAGAAGCGTCTGAACTCTCTGAACCTCTTGTAATTGAGATGAAATACGCTGATGAAGATATGATCGAAATCTATATTGCGGTCGATGGGGATGTGTCTGAAGAAACAACGGAGGATCTTGGCCTACCTGAGACTGGCAATGCTTATGATGTTTCAGAGGAAGAGTCACAAGATTCTGATGGAGGTGGCATATCCGATGAGGAAGAGCTTTCTTATGGGTTAAATCCGCTAGATGGAGCTGACGATGTTGCTGACAATGACGGGGATGGTTTGTCGAATAGCGAAGAGATTTCTTTAGGTACAGATCTTAACGATGCTGACTCAGACGGCGATGGGCTTTCGGATTATGTAGAGGTGATTAACGATCTTGATCCGCTTGAGGCTATTGAGTTGCCGTTTGCTGATTTGTCTGTGGATGATCCGCTATTCTTGGATGTTTATGATATGGTTGAGAAAGGTATTTTGAGCGGTTATGACATAGACGGCTTGACTTACTTTATGCCTGAGAATGAAATTAATCGTGCAGAGTTTACTAAGATAATGCTTGCAATTCTTTGTATTACTCCACGTGAAGAGGCTTATTTGGCGCCTAATGTGTTTTATGACATTTTGTATGATGAGGACAACTTGCCTTGGTATTACGACGAAACCAAAGAAGGATATCTACAAGGCTTTATCGTTGGTTATCTTGCCGATGTTGACCCAGTAAGTGGACTCACCGCGTTCCGTCCAGGTTCTACAATTACACGAGCTGAAGCTGCAACTATTATGCTTCGTGCTCTTGACGAGGAAGGTTTTATCGACCTTGAGGTTCGTGACTTTGAGGAAGGTGAACCGTGGTGGAACCCTTACACAGAGGCCGCTCAAGATTTAAGCCCTTTCTTACTTGGAGATAGCGCTGGAGATGAAACTTATATCCTAACGGCCGAAGAAGCTGCCGATCCTAATCATTTAGTAACGCGTTATGAGTTTGTTGAGATGTCGATACGAGCTCTTCATGCTTATAACTGTTACACGGTTGATACTGACGGTGACGGGCTTTCTGATTGGGAAGAAGAGAATATTTATGGAACTGATCCTAACGATCCTGATACCGACGATGGCGGTGTCACAGATGGCGAGGAAGCTGATTTAAACACAGATCCTTTGGATGATAGCGATGATGACTGGGATGGTGATACATTAAGCAATAATGACGAATATAACATTTACGGCACAGATCCTTACGACCCTGATACTGATGATGGTGGAATTTGGGATGGTGTCGAGGTTAATCGTGGTACAGATCCTTTGGATGCCAGTGATGACTATAGCGATCTTTATGACACTCTTCTTATAGAATTAGGTGAAGGAATTTATTTTGTAAGCGATGAATGTTGGGTCTGTCCATGCCCTTCTGCAATCACTGAGGGTGCTCAAATACAGGCTGGTGATATAATTTATACATCTATAACAAACACAGATAACACCGAGGTTTATGCTGTGAGTAATGAGTATGAGGTGAAGTAAGGTAGTACGTAGTACGTAATCCGTAATCCGTAGTAAGTGAAGATCAAAATCAAAAAATTCGTACAAAAATTCTCGCAGGTTATACTGTTTATTATTTCGATTCTGTTAATCAGTGTTATCGTGGATGCTAGCATTATTAGTCTTGCAGACGATGAAACGACCGAGACTACTGATGATGAAACTACGACAGAAGAAGATGATCCAACTAATTTCGATTGTCTTGAGATTATTCTTCCTTATCTTACAGAGGCTGATGCTGAATTCTCTGAATTTCTTGGAGACTCTGTGACTAGCGAGGAGCCTAGCTCTGAGATAGTTGATCTTATGATCGAAAAATACGAGGCTTATCTTGACGATGTTGATTCTGTCTTTGTCCAAGCTATAACGGCAGATGGCGGAGAAAACCTTTCGACCGTTACTGAGCGATTATCGGTTTGCCAAGCCAAGGTTGAAGAACATATAGAGGCTAATGAGCAGATTTTGGAGGCTGAAGTGGTTTCTAGCTCTTATGCAAAGAAAACTACTGCCCTACTTGATGAATACAAGTGGATTAATGAACGTTTGCGCGATATGCAAGAGACCGTTGGATATATAGGCGGCTATTTGACGACTGTTGATGGTCAGCTTTCTGGTTTTACTAAAACATGTATTAAGCAATGAAGATAGAAATCTTTAAAAATTGGCGTACGTTGCTTTCAGTCATAATTCTGACCATATTCGTTAATTGGCAGATAATCGACGCTGCAACAGATGATTATGATAGTATTTACGATCGTGACCATTATGGAAGCGTATATGACGCTATTATTGCTTATCATAAGGATGTTAATGATGTGTTTAATGACGCGATCAAAACTTTTACGACTGAGGATGATCCAATTGTTGAATATGATCCGGAGTGTCCTGATGCAAATGTTTCTACTTATTGTGTTTCAACGCGGGTTGTACCTTTGTATATAGATTTTTTGGAAGCTCTGGACGATCATGCGCAATACGTAATGGATGAAGGTGATACTACTTCAAATATTTCCGAAGTGACTGATATTGCTTCGAACAGGATTAAGCTTATCGATCTTGAGAGAGAAAATGCTTTTAATATTTTGGATTTTACGCTTGCTGCTTATAACGAGTTCCAATTGATGTATCCGATTCATAATGAGTATGAGAAACTGATTAAAGATTTTGAAAAATATAATGAGGAACTTGGTGACTGGCGTGAGCAAATTTACAAATGGCCAGGTGATTTTATTGATGTATCAACAACAGAATGCACATGACGTTTGATCAAAAATGGGGAACAAAAATTTTAATAGCAACTGTGCTGTTTGTTTCTTTGTATTTTACGTCTAATCTTGTTCCACCCCAATCCCAAGCTGTTAATTTATGGGGAGCTGATGATTTTTGGTGGAATTATTACGAAGGTATTGCCGGTGAGCAGTTTGAAGATGCCGGATTTGGAGATCATGCACCTGCTTGGGATGACATTTTTGGAAATACTAATAAGGACAATGGTAAAAATCTTTATCTATTAATTTATCAAGAACTCAAGAGCGGACCTGCGGACGCGGCTTTGGAGAGTACTGCAGCTTATTTTGGTTTTACGAGAGATATTGCAATGGACATAATGGATGGAAATATCCATGAAGTGGTTAAATATGACGCTTCTATTGCTGAGTATGATGCTTCTGTACATGATTTGAAGACTCTGCAAGGTGCCATGGATATGTATTACGATGTTTATGAATATTATGATCAGCAATTGGCTATCGAAACCATGAGCAGTGAGCTTTCTACTAAGGTAAAGATTCAAGGAATGTTCACAAATGGTGATACTTCTGATTCTGGGTTTGATCTAATTGTAGATCTGCAAACAATTGAGTACATCTTGTTCGGAGAAGTAAATCAGGATGGCTATGGAACCAGTGATGGCGGATTAGATCTAGGCGGTAGTAGTGATGACGGTGGCAGTCTTGATACAAATTCTGATGGAAGTGAAACTGGTGATGGTGACAGCGAAGGAGACGATGGCAGCTCTGATGAAGAAGCAGCTTCTGGTGGTGAAGATTCTGAAGGTGCTGGTGATCCAATTTCTGACAGGAATGAATGCTTTGAGGATAGCGAATTGAGTCAGGCGTTTGCTGGGCTGCTTGGTAGTGGAAACTTGGATGGCGATTCGGATGATGGAAAAGTTAAGGTCTCTGGCAACGATGATGATGGCGACGGTACTGGCGACTCAGATGATGATGGTGATTCAGATGATGAGTCTGGTGATGACGGGGATTCTTTAGAAGCTTTGCCGGCTGGAGATTGGGGCAGGGATCTGCCTTGTGATGATTTTATTTGTTTGGAGATTAATTTCATCAGTGGTGAAGATGAAGAAGAAGTTCAATATGAAGAAACTACCAACTGTATTGATTGTCATTTCACATATATTTCAGAAACTCTTAAAGAGGTTACTTCTCACAGCCTTACTCCTGGCAAAGCCCCTGGTAATATGCTCGAGGATGCTACTTGCAAGGGAGCTTCTACAGGCAAAATTCCTAGTATTAATGTTTTTGCTATATCTAGTCCGATTTTAACTCCTGCAAATGATGATATTATTGTGGATGTCTCTGGAAAATGGGAGAACTTCATGGATGCGCTTCAGCCAAATCGGCATGAGGAAGAAGATGAGTATGATCCTGAAGATACTACTAATTATCTTTCTACAGGCGACGAGCGACTTATGTGGGCCACAAGCGTAAAAGGTGACTCGCTGACATCCGTTGAGTTAAGCGATGAAGTTATTGAGCAAGCTTTTGAGGAATTTAATGCAAGAATTGAGATGGCAGAAGAGTTATCTATGAGTTCTCAAATGACGGATATGACAACTATGTTCCAGTCTTTGCAGTACGAAATGGACGCGATGAACAGTATTTTTTCTGCAATATTAATGAGCCTTTCGACAGATTTGGAATATTTGAGTCAAATTCGAGATAAACCTTATCAACAATGATGAAAAAATATATATCAGCTTTGGTTTTACTGTTAGGGATCTTACTAGGTCTAATGATGCCTAATGTTTTGGCGTTTGCAGATGACGATGAAGATGAAGACCAAGGCGCTCTTGCGGAAGAGCTTGATGAGATAGCAGAAAACGTCAGCGCTGACTGGGAAAAAACCAAGGCATGTGCACAGGAGCTTCCTAAGTTTTTGTCTACTATAATTGATTTAGATAATTTTGCTCCTTATTGGGTCGATGTTTTCACCAAAAACATGTGTTTCCTTAATGATGTATTTGAGCTTGAAGATGAGCTCGATGCTATACAAGCCGAATTGCGAGACAGTTTTTATTCATGTGATTACGAAGATGTTGAGGACCTTAAAGAGGAGTATAAGGTTACTAAAGCCGAACTATATTTCGTCAGACATTCGGTTGGCTTTGATGTTGATGCACTTAATAGTTCGGAGATTGATAGTCTTAACTCTGTTATAACCGCTTATTTGGATTCGACTCTTAAGACAGATATGAAGGGAAGGTATGTTGAGGATAAAGGATGGTTCGGAGACGACGAGTTCGAGGAATATTTTACAGGTTGGAAAGAACAGTATGAGGATAATATTTTGAAATATATAGATTGTGATTATGCTAGTTGGTCTGAAGTTGCTGATAAGTGGAATGAGCTTACAGAGATGTTTGCAGAACTTAAGAAAGATTCTGATAGTGTAAATCCTGACACGACTTCTGCCGAAGATGATGACGAAGAAGACGCTGGATTAGGTGTTAAGGATACTGCTGGAAGCAAAGTTGGTAACTTCTTTAAGAAGCACTTGGGTTTCAACGCTTCTTTTGTTGCTGAAGTACCTCAAAATTTGAGTAATTTGTTTAATAATGATGATAGTTCCGAAGAAGACGCTTCGTCTGATGAGGAAGAGGAGGCTTATGATGGAACTATTGTTTCGTTATACGACGAGTATATTTCGGCTGTTGATCAATATGAGAATGAATATTTAGAAGCTGAGCTGATGGCTAAGTATGCGACTTTGTACGGTGAAGGTGGTGCTGATATTGCAGATAGTTTTGTTATGAAGCTACAGGATCTCGAAGTCGTCCTGGAAGGGTCTTATAAGACCTATATCCCGGATGTTACCAAGATGACTAAGAAGATTTCGAATAAACAATGTAGTGATTAATTTGTTAGTTTTTCACTCCCGTGAAAGTCTCGCATTATCTGGCGAGACATTTCAAGATCGTTCAAAACTAACAAATTAATCGTTTATAAAACAATAAGCGTGCAAATATAAGCTTAGCCATAACAAAAATCCTTATGAAGGATTTTATTCTAAGTTCTTAACTTCAAATTCCTAGTTCCTAGTTAAAAACGAAAGTATTGTCCCTTTGTAGTGTTCTTTGAGTGCCCCCTTTTTAAGTCCGCCTGGTTGGCGTTTCATTTCTTGAAGGTGAGCAGGAATTTCGTGGCGGCAGTACGGACAGAAGTCTTTTCTGTTCGATATAGCTTTTCCGCAGTGGAGGCAATTTAATAACATAGTTGGTAGTACGTAGTATTGGAGCGCTTTTTTGTATTCCGCTTTGCGGAATGATTATTTTTATTGTGGGCCTGTGCACCTTCGGTGCGGCCTGTTCGCGCGAATTATTAGTTATTAACTATTAGTTCCTAGTTAGTAGTAGTACTTATCTAGGAAAGCATCTAAGTCCTTTTCTCTTATTCGATATACTCGGCCCAGCTTGATAGCTTTGAGCTTTTTTTGCTTAATGAACTTGAGTACCGTCAGATGATGGACTTGCAGTTCCTTGGCCACTTGTTCAGCTGTCATGAGACGGTTCCCCATCTGTTCGATTTAACTTTATTTAACTTTATTATATTTTACTCTTTTTTAGCTAGTTTTACAAGTTTTTGTTTTTGTTTTTGTTTTCGTGCTTAATTTTATCATATTCTATAAAATTGTGTAGTATTTTATAGGTTTTTGCTTGCTTTTATTCTTTTTTATTTTGTTTTAAGCATTTTTCTTAAATTTTATTCTGTTTTTGCGTAAATGACTTAGTTTTATTAAATCTTATTAAATCCTATTAAATCGTTCGGACTCTTCTCTCTTCCTCTTTTTAAATTATGTTGCCAAACCTAATAGGGCATGTTAGCATCCATAGGCTAATTACAACTTTTTCAATCTATGTCAAAAAAAGACTACATCAGGGTCAAAAAGGCGCGAATTCATAATCTTAAGAATATCGACGTCGACATTCCTAGGGACAAAATGACAGTTATCACAGGGCTTTCTGGTTCGGGCAAATCTTCTTTGGCGTTTGACACGATATACGCAGAAGGCCAGAGGCGTTACGTAGAGAGCCTTTCGACATATGCTCGTCAATTTTTGCAGCTTATGGAGAAGCCTGAAGTAGAATCAATCGAGGGTTTATCACCTGCTATTTCTATAGATCAAAAGACTGCTACACGGAATCCTCGTTCGACTGTAGGAACTGTAACTGAGATCTATGATTTCCTCAGGTTGCTTTTTGCAAAAATCGGACGCCCACATTGTCCAAAATGTGGCAAAGTCATTACCAGACAAAATGCTAGCCAGATTATCGAACATGTAGCAGCAATGGACGAAGGGAGACGAGTGCTTTTATTAGCACCTGTTGTAACGGATAGAAAAGGTCGACATGAAAAAATCATTGAGAATATCAAAAAAGAGGGATTCGTTCGTATTGTTGTAGACGGCGAGATGTATAGCATACTTGAGATACCGAAGATAGATGAGAAAAAGAAGCATTCTATAGAGATTGTTGTGGATCGCTTCGTGGTTAAAGATCTTGATAAAAAGACGAAAAAACTTTCATCAGGGCAGGAAATAGATGTACCTAACCCAAACAGAACTAGGCTAGCTGATTCGATTGAAACAGCTCTGAGGCATGGAGATGGGGTTATGATTATCCAAGATTACGAAAATAGCGAGAGGCAAATTTTTTCTGAGAGATTCGCATGTGCTGATTGTAATGTAAATTTGCCAGAGATAGAGCCACGTAATTTTTCGTTTAATAGTCCTCATGGAGCTTGCGAGGCTTGTCATGGCCTTGGCACCAAGCTAGAAGTAGATCCAGACCTCGTCATACCGAATAAAAAGCTTTCGATAAGCGAAGGTGCTATTATGCCGTGGTCAGCTACCACCTCTCATTTAACCTGGTACAACAGAATACTTGAGGCGGTCTCCCATAAACATAGGTTTTCAATAGATGTCCCTATTGAAGAGATGGACGAAGATGATTTGAATAAGGTTTTATACGGAACAGGCGAAGAGAAATACGCTGTCCAGATGGGATCGGAGAATGGCTCGGGCAAGTTTGAAGGAGAATATCAAACCAAGTTTGAAGGTGTTTTGCCTAATTTGGAAAGGCGCTATATCGAAACTGATTCAGACTATGTTCGCAAGAAGATAGAAGATTATATGAGAGTGCTTAAATGTCCGAAATGTGGCGGCCAAAGGCTTAAACCAGAGATGTTAGCTATAACCATTGCTGGTAAATCAATTATAGATATTACTGGGTTTTCTATTTCAGCTGCACGTAAATTTTTCAACGATTTGGATCTTACGGATAATGAAAAAATCATTGCAGAACCTATCGCTAAAGAAGTAGAGAGTAGGCTGAGTTTCTTGGACAATGTTGGTATTTCATACCTTACGCTTAACAGAGCCGCTAATACTCTTTCAGGTGGTGAAGCGCAACGTATTAGACTAGCTACTCAAATTGGCTCTCACCTGGTTGGTGTTTTGTATGTTCTTGATGAGCCTTCAATCGGATTACATCAGAATGACAACGAGAAGCTTATCAAGACGCTGCATTCATTGCGCGATCTAGGCAATACCGTAATAGTTGTTGAGCATGATATAGACACAATGCTTGCTGCAGACTATATTCTCGATATTGGGCCTGGCGCCGGAAAGCATGGAGGAGAAGTTGTCTTTGCAGGGACTCCAGATGAGATTTTGAAAGACAAAAAGTCTATTACCGGTGGGTATTTGTCTGGTAAAAAAGAGATCTCAACTCCTAAAAAAAGACGCAAAGGCAACGGCAAGAAGCTAGAGATCATCGGCGCTTGTGAACATAACTTAAAGGATGTTGATGTTTCGTTGCCTCTTGGTACCTTTATAGGGGTGTCTGGTGTCTCTGGCTCTGGTAAATCCACGCTTATCAATGAGATTTTGGTTAAGAAGGTTTCTGCTATCGTTAATAGATCTAAGGCTTTTGCAGGAGCTCATAAAGAAATTCGCGGTATAGAGCATTTGGATAAGTTAATAAATATAGATCAATCCCCTATTGGTCGCACTCCTCGTTCTAATCCAGCAACTTACACTGGTGTGTTTACAGATATACGTGAGCTTTTTGCATCTACACCGGATGCTAAATTGCGCGGATATAAACCTGGGAGATTTAGTTTTAACGTAAAAGGTGGTCGCTGTGAGGCTTGTCAGGGTGATGGTATTAAGAAAATTGAGATGCACTTCTTGCCAGATGTTTATGTGCCTTGTGAAACTTGTAAAGGTCGTAGATACAATGCAGAGGCTCTCGAAATAACTTATAGAGGTAAAAATATTGCTGACGTACTTGATATGACTGTTGATGAAGCTCTTGAGTTTTTCAAAGCGATTCCAGCTGTAAAAAATAAACTTCAAACTCTGTCAGAAGTTGGACTTGGATACATACACCTAGGTCAGTCTGCAACCACATTGTCTGGTGGTGAAGCGCAGAGAATCAAGCTCGCAACAGAGCTATGTAAACGTTCTACCGGTAAGACCTTATATGTCCTTGATGAGCCTACTACGGGTCTTCATTTTGATGATGTTAAGAAGCTTCTTGAGGTACTAGAGCGGCTAGTTGAAAAAGGCAATACTGTGCTTACTATTGAGCATAATCTGGACGTAATTAAATCTGTTGATCATATTGTCGACCTCGGGCCAGAAGGCGGCGACAAAGGTGGTCTTATAATCGCACAAGGTACTCCTGAAGAAGTGGCGGAAATCAAAAAATCTTATACCGGTAAATGGCTTAAAAAGATTGGGATTGGTGGGTAGTTGGTAGTACGTAGTGAGTAGCGTGAAAGCAGGCGCGGCCTCAATGCCGCGTCTGCTTTTTTGTTCTTAGGTTCGGTTTTATAACTTACCTCGAGTGTATTCTTCCTACAACCTTCCCGTACTTGATGTGGTTTTTCTTTTTTGCGAACAGATAAGTTAGTACGATGTACCCCAGAATCAGGTATGGGACGATTAGGAATGTTAGATTCATTTCCAGTACGACATTGAATATCGCGTGAAGAACGATTGCATATGTTAGACCTTGTGTGATTTTTTCGTCTTTGAAGAGTGTTTCAGATTTCAAATTAACAACCTTGTGCAATAGCTTAATGATTGGATGCCTGTTTTCTCTAAGCTCTTCTTTATAAATAGGTTCTGCAAAGTGAGCGATTCCGTAATAGTATCCGTAAATCCCTGAGAACAGGACGTGTGCGAATGTCGAGAATATAGATCTAAAGATAAAAGACAAGTAGAGAGTATCGATCCCTTGGTACTGCCATATGTAGAAGAAATACATAATGTTCTCTATGAACGCGAAGCCAAGTGCTGCTACGATGGCGTATTCCATCGAATCATCGATATCTTTGAATCTATTATCATCAACCGTTTTGACCGCTATGTGCTTCATGTATTCCTCGATCATTCCAACTAGCAGGAAATTGAGCAATACGCTTACCGGCAGTATTCCTAATTCTGTGAATCCGAGTATATTTTGATCAAATTTTTCTAAATAATTAAAAACATTAAGCTCTGGGAAATATTCCCAACTCAACTTGTAAACTATAATAGGTGCAACAGATACCATGCCCGCTACAAAAGTGAGAACAACTGCTCCTAATGGTTCTTTTCTTTTTTTAAGAAAAATATACAACCACACTAGTGCAGGCACTGCTGCAAGAATTATACAGATTAATATTTTTGAGAAATGAGTATCGAACATTGATTGATTTAGACGTATTTAGATCTGTTAATTATACCATTTTTTGTGCTGGCTGGCAATACGTCGGTACGTGAGGCGGGCTTCTGCGTCATCGTGCAGTCGACCAAAACCAACCTAAAAAACCATGCTAGCACAAGCTTCTTTTCTTATGACGTCGAATTATTTTTCGATTTTCCCTTCTTTCATCGTTAGCACTTTGATTTCATCCGCAAATCCTCTCAAATGCTCACGACAAGTTGTTGTCAGTATTGTTTGGTGTTCTAGTATTATTTTTATGAGATGTTCTTGTCTTTCGTGATCGAGTTCAGACAAGACATCATCAAGCAATAGCACTGGTTTTTCTCCTGTAAATTCTCTGAGGAACTCTAGTTCTATCAGCTTGAGTGCTAAAACTGCCGTTCTGCACTCCCCCCTTGAACCGTACTTTTTTATGGGTTCGCCATCTATTGATACGATAAAATTGTCTCTATGAGGTCCGAAATGTGTTGTGCGTTTTGTGATGTCTTTTTGATAAGACAATTCAAGCTCTTCTAGATACTGCTCTTTGGATTGGGGGGGGCTTTTATACTGGATTGCTACCTCTTGCTTAGATCCTGCGAGTTCTTTGTATTTTCCCGTCAGTCTTTCTGTGAAGAAATCTAGTAATTGTTTTCGTTTGTTCCAAATATCTACCCCAAGTTCTGCGAGTTTTTCATCCCAAATCGCTATTTGATCTCGTGGAGCGTTTATCTTAAGGAGTTCATTGCGATTTTTGAGTGCACGTGTATAAGTCACCAGCGTCTCCAGAAACCCCGGGAAAGCCTGTATCGCTGTGAGATTGAGATATCTGCGTCTAGTTTCTGGATCTCCAGTCGCTATGTGAATGTCTTCTGGTATGAACAATACAACGTTTAGATTCCGTAGGTATTTTCGGCTTTCTACTGTTACTTTTTCTTTTTTGAACTTTTTGCGTTTTTGTGACGTGAACGCTATTTCGAGTTCGCACTCTTCATCTTCTGAGTGGATTTGGCCTTTGATTCGCCCATGTTCTCGGCCCCACATAATTGTTTCTGTGAATCGTTTTGTCCTGAAAGACCTGGTAATTGCCAAAAAATATATACTCTCAAGCAAATTTGTTTTGCCCTGTGCGTTCTCGCCTATTATCGCTGTGACTTTTTTGTTTGGGTCAAACGAGAGCGCTAGCTCTTTTATATTGCGAAAATTCTCTAATTCCAGTTTTTGTAAAATCATGTTTCAAGATTAATAGTAATTTCTTTTTTTTTCAAACTTTAACCTGTATAATTTTTGGGACTATACACCAAATATAAAAATAAAACATATACGATATGATAAGAAAGCTTGTATATAAATCTGCCTTGATTTTCGCCATATTTTTTGGCGTTTTCTTTTTTGGAATTGCTAGTGCGAACGCAACAACTATGCTTTGGGATGGCGGCGGAACAAGTAATGATTGGTCGGATTGTGACAACTGGTATAATTCCAATGTTACTTATGACAATACATGCCCTGGCAGTAGTGATATTGCGCAGTTCAACGACACATCTGTAAAGGATGCTACTATTGATGCTAGTTTCTCTGGTGAAGTCAAAGGAGTTGATATCAATTCTGGGTATACCGGGACTATTACACAAGCTAGAAGCTTTACAGTTGGCGTTAGTAGTTATTCTCAGGAAGACGGGGTTTTTACAGGCAGTAGTGATGATCTTGACTTCAACGGAGGATTCTATATGACCAGTTCTAATCCTGCTGTTTTTACTGCTTCTTCTGGGAATACATATTTCGCTTATGATTTTCAACCTTATGGTTCAGGAGCAGACTTCAGACATAATGATGGAGTAATTGTTTTTGATGGGACTTCTAACGGGAATTTCAATGTTGCCTCTTCAGAAGCTTTGTATGATGTTGTAATTAATAAAGGTGGAGACACAATAGCCGTTGGCATTGGCTCATCGGATACGATGATAATAGAAGGCTCTATTACCTTCCAAAACGGAAAGATAACTGGCGGCACTGCAATTGCAGCTCAAAACGATGTAACTGTTTTATCTACTTACGATTCTGGGAATACTACCCCTCTCAAATTCACTGGCAGTGGTTCACAGTCTTTCGACCTTACAGGTGCTACTGATAAGTGGGATTCAACTATCACTATTGATTCTACTGGCACCGTTACTATGGCTTCAGATCTGGATATGGGTACTACTGATACATTGAACCTAGATGCGGGTACCCTTGATATGAATGGCTACGCTTTGGTCTCTAATACATTTACGCAAGACGGCGGGATTTTTTATAGTAGAGATGCCCTTATGACTTTCAATGGTGAGTTTACTCTGAATTACGGAGAGTTTAATGCGTCTTCTGGCACTACTAATTACCGTACTGGATTCAACATGACTACCGGTTCTGGTACCTACAATCATAGTAGTGGTCTCACTACTTTTACCGGAACAATTAGCACCCTTAATTTCAATCCTAATACTGTTACCAACCCTATCAGTTTCTACAATGTTAATATCAACAGAGAGGATGATGGAGATATCTTAAACATTACCGCTGGAGATGTACTCACTGTTGAAAACACTCTCACTCTCACAAATGGAGAAGTTGATGGCAATATCCTCGAAGCTCAAGGTGATGTTGTTTTATTGTCTAGCTGGGATGTCGATAATGCCGCTACTCTCAAATTCACTGGCAGTGGTTCACAGTCTTTCGACCTTACAGGTGCTACTGA
>CAYFOI010000001.1:0-34740 GCA_964344725.1 uncultured Candidatus Peribacteria bacterium | reverse complement strand
TTGTTTTATTGTCTAGCTGGGATGTCGATAATGCCGCTACTCTCAAATTCACTGGTAGCACAACTCAGAACTTTGATCTTTCTGCAAATACTACAGGATGGGATAGTACTGTCACTATTGATTCAACAGGGACTGTACTTCTAACTTCCGGTTCGGATTGGGATATGGGAAGCGGTGCTGTTTTAAATTTAGACAATGGTACTTTTGATTTAAATGGGAATGATGTTTATCTCGATTATTATATCCAAGATGGTGGAATTTTGTATGCAAGAGACGGCACTATAACTTTTGATGATGATATCGACCTTAATTACGGAGAATTCAATGCTTCTTCTACTACCACTTATTTCCGGAACAATTATTATCATACTTCAGGGAGCGGGACTTTTAATCACAATGATGGATTAGTTGTTTTCACGGGTAGTGGCAGCACTCAATATTTCGATCTCCATGCTGATGTGCCGATTTCTTTTTATGATGTTACTGTTTATCGGGATAGCGGCGAAACCTTGAATATTGGAAGCAACGATTTGCTTACGGTTGAAAACACTCTTACACTTTCTGACGGTAAAGCGACTGGCAATATTTTTAATGCACAAGGGGATGTAGTTATTGAATCGACTTGGGATACAGGGAATGGCGCTACTCTGAAGTTCTCTGGCACTGGCAGCCAATCTTTTGATCTTACTGGAGCTACAAACAAATGGGACAGTACTGTTACAGTTGATTCAACTGATACCGTCACATTGCTTTCAGATTTAAATATAGGTAGCGCTACTTTTAATATGGATGGCGGCACATTTGATGTTGGTGCCAACGATTTTACTTGTAATTACTTTACTCAAGATGGTGGAACTTTCAATGGAGGGTCCGGCACTACTGACGTTAATATTAATTTTGATTTAAATGATGGTTTTTACAATGCTACATCGGGAAGTGGATACTTTGGTTCTGATTTTTTGCATAATTCTGGAACTGGTGTATTTAGTCACAGTAACGGCACTACTATATTTGATAGCTCTGGCAATGCCTACCTTTATTTAAATACAACTGAAACTTTTTATAATCTAGTAATAGATCAAGCTGATACGAAAGCTCTAACTATTGAGAACAATGATTACCTTGTTATTGCTAATGATTTTACTTGGAATGATGGGTCTTTTAATAATGGTGATGCCAATCCTGACGTATATGCGCAAGGCAGTATGACTGTCTCTTCTAATGTAGAAAGTGCGACTGCCCAGTTCAGTTTTACCGGGAGCAATAATCAAACTCTTGATTTGACTGGTGTCGAGGGCGTGATAGATCGTGACATTACTGTAAATAAAAGCGGCGGCGCTTTGAGTTTGGCTTCTGACCTTACGTTAGATGCTTCTGCTGTAGATCTAACCATTGAGGAAGGTACCTTTGCTTTAAATGGAAATAATGTGACAGTCGAATGTGCATCAAATAATCAGACTCTTGTTATTGAGGATGGTGGCAATTTCCAAATGTATGGCAGTGAGACAGTTACAACTGAGACTGGATATCCTCAGTTTGATTCTGGCAGCACTCATACCTTGACCGCTACATCTGGCACCCATAACATCAATGACTGGGGATTCACTAACCTTGTAATAAATGGCTCTGGTGGGACTTTCCAACCTACTGCTACTACCGACATTACCGGGGATTTGACTATCACAGCTGGGACTTTTTATACAAATGGTAATGATGTTAGTGTCACAGGAACTTTTAGCAATTCGGATACATTCCGTCTGCAAGGGGGTGAGATTATTACACTCACTGAGGATACTGATTCTGGCACGATAGAATATGTAGGAAATAACGATGGTAATCCAAATGCTTATCCTATTCGCGATTGGACTTACTATAATATTTTGATTAATCCTGATGATAGCTTAGATAGTTTTAGTGGCTCTGGAACTCTTGGTTCAAATACGTTAAATACTGGCCTTTGGCTTTATTGGAAACTCGATGATGGCACAGGTTCTAGCACAGCTTCTGACAGTTCGGGCAATGGCCTCGATGGTACTTTGACCAACATGGATACTGGTAGCGTCTGGGTTGCTGCTTCTACTGGTACAACTTTTACAAATACCGGGGCTATAGACTTTGCTGGGGATAATGACTCAGTTATTTTTGAAAGCAATGATGCGTTTGATGATAGGTCTGTGACTTTTTGGTTTAGGTCGTCTGATATTAATACAACTCAAATTCTTTATGAGGAAGGTGGTACAAGTAATGGTATGAATGCTTATCTTGATGGCGGCAGCCTTTATGCCGGAGCTTGGAGCACTGCTATATCTAACTCTTGGCTTTCAACTTCTGACATCAGTGCTGATGTTTGGCATCAAGTCGTAATTAATTTTGATAATGACGGGAGCTTTGCCCTTTATCTTGATGGAACTTTAAAAGACTCTTCTACCCCTGGTGGTAGCATGCTTGCTCATAGCGCCGATGACGCTCTTGGTGCCAAAGATGGTGATACTGTTTTGCATTCTGGGTCTTCCGGTGGCGACGGGCTTTATTATGGAGGTGAGATTGATGACTTCCGTATTTATAGCAAGGCCTTAAACGGCAGTGAAATTGCAGCTCTTGCTGAGGGGAGAGATGACAATACTACAATTGTTGATATCAGCACCCTTACCGTTAATGGAAGTTTCACTCAATCAGATGGTACATTCACGGCGCCGGAGACTATGAATGTCGCTGTGGACTTTACTAATTCAGGCGGCACATTTACTTCCGGCACAGGTACAGTTAATTTTACTTCAAGTGCTACTGGAAATGTCTCAGGGTCTACGGATTTTTATAACTTCTCATGTACTCAAGCTGGCAAGCCGCTTGTTTTCTCAAATACTGGAACTCAAACTGTATCTGGAACTCTTACTTTGACAGGTGCTGAAGGCAATCTTATTGCTCTTCGCAGTGACTCTGATGGGAATCAATGGGAGCTCGACGTTAGCGGAACAAGTTCTGTCGATTACGTAGATGTCAAAGATTCCGATGCGAGTAGCGGCAATGCAATCACCCATGCTGTTGATTCAGCTAGATCTGCTGATTCTGGCAATAATCTTAATTGGAATTTCAATACAGAGCCTACTGCTAGTGGCATTGGCGCTTTAGCTACTTCCAATGGTTCTGGGGAGGTTGATATCGAGTTTACTGTTGACGATGATGACGATGACGATACGTTGCAAGTTCTCGTCGAATACGATATTGGTAGCGGTTGGACCAAAGCTACGATTTCCGAGGAACTTGCTGATACTAGTGCGACTTATGGCACCCCAGATGTTGAAAATGACAACATACGTCAGGTTGGTAACGCTACAGGCTACATAACAACTTCTTCTGGCGCTAATACTGTTAGTGTCGTATGGGATTCACAAACTGACGAGCCTACTGCTGATGTTTCTGATGCTCAGATTCATGTTATCCCTTACGATGGAACTGGTACCGGTACAACTCAGCTTTCTTCTACTTTTGCTTTGGATAATGTTGCGCCAACAGGTTTGGGCAGTTTTCAATCTACAGCTAATACTTCAACAACTATATCTCTAAGTTGGGATACGGTCTCTGATACTAACTTCGGTCATTACGAGATTTGGTATGGTACGAATCAGTCTGCTGTAGAAAATCGTACCGCATCCGAATGGGATAACTCTGATGACTCAGATCTTAATACTGCTGGTACTAGCTCCACTACAATTACAGGGCTTACAGGTGGCAGCACTTATTATCTTAGAATTTGGGCTATAGATACTTTTGGCAACGAATCGCAATCATCGACTATAACCGTAAACAATAATGGTGTGCCTACCGCTTCTAGTTTGTTAGTTGAACAAACTGATACGGGTGATGGCAAGGTTAATCTCTCTTTCATTGCTAGTGATTCCGATAATGACGATACTTTGCAGTTTAGTGTTTATTATGACGTTGGAAGTGGATTTACAAAAGCGACTATCTCGGAAGATGCTTCTGATCTTACTGCAACATATGGCACTCCTGATGTTGAAAATGACAATACTTATCAAATAGGTAATGCATCTGGATATGTTACTACTTCTTCTGGCAATAATACGGTTACTGCTGTTTGGGATGCTGCTACTGACCTTGGTAGTACAGATGTTTCTGATGCGGAACTACGTATTACGCCTTATGACGGTTCTGAGACAGGCAGCAATCTTACCTCTGATCCATTTACTCTAGATCAAGTTGCGCCTGCGGGAGGTTTTGCGACTTCTATTTATTCTAGTGAGACTACTTCGACTTCTTTGCAACTTACGTGGGATCCTATTACTTCGGAGAGTAATTTCGATAAGTATGAAATTTATTACAAGCTTTCTTCTGATTCTGCATATTCTCTTTATAGTGAAGTTTCTGGGATGTCTACAGACACAGCTGCGATGACGAGTTTAACCTCTGGAGAAAGTTATTCTATTTATGTAGAAGCTTCGGATTCTTACGGCAATACTACAAGTTCGGGTAGTCGTACATTTGATCTGAGCTCATCTAGTTCTAGTAGTTCAACCTCAGGCGATATCGTAGGTGGCGGAGCTTATGCTGGCAATACTTATACGTATACCGGTGGCGGGTCTTCCGATTCTGATGATGACGATTCTGACGGTGATTCGGATGAGTCAGACGAAGAAGACGAAGATGCGGCAGATGATGGTCTCGGTGATTTAGAAGGGCTGATCGAAGTTGAGGTTGAAGTTGAAGTACCTGAAACTAATGATGTTGAAGAAGTTGTAGAGGAATTTGAAGAGACATGGGAGACTGAGGCGTCTCCTAGTCTTGGTGGGCACTGGGCTGAGCCTTATTTGAAAGATTTTTATGAAAGTACTCTTGTAAATCAAATCAATGAGTCTGTTTCGGATGATACTATCGATGCGCAAGTCGTGAGTTATCTTTTTGATCCAGAAGAAAAGATGAGTCGTATAGAGTTTCTCGAGTCTGCTATGGATCTCCTTGGAGTTGATACGGTAGATGAAGTTACTTATATGCCTTTCTCTGATATGACAATTTACGATAAAGGAGCTGAATATGTGATCACTGCTTATGAGCTTGGTGTTATTCACGGTTATCCTGATGGCACTTTCCATCCTAACTGGACTGTAAATCGTGCAGAAGCTCTCAAGATGGTCTTTTTAATTACTCATGACGAGGTCGAAGCTTTATATGGACAAGAACTACTGGATTATTATGAACTCCCTGCAAATCCTTTTCCTGATGTTGATATCGAAGCTTGGTATGCTCCTTATGTCATTTATGCTTATATGAATGGTATCGTTTCTGGTTATGGTGATGGTTACATGCGACCTGAACGTACTATCGCGCTTGGTGAAATGGCGAAGATCATTACGATTGTTATGAAGTTGCAGGAAGGTAGTACGTAATCCGTAGTACGTAGTGGAGTTGGTAGTCGGTAGTTGTAGTTGACAATTGAGCTACTCCTGGTTACGATCTGTATGCGGACCATGCTGTTTGGAGATCTGCTTTAAAAGGGAATGAAGGCCGTGACTGAGAGCCTTCTAAGCAAGAACCAAAGTTAGTACCAGCCGCCTTTCGAATCATTTCAGACAAAGTGCCTCCCGCGCGGAGGAAGCCAGGTGGAACCGTCCCCAGAAGGGGACCCTAGCACTACGTAGTTGTAGTGGTAGTTGGTAGTGGTATGTAGTGGTATGTAGTGGTAGTACGTAGTGGAGTCGGTAGTGACGCGGGGTCCACCTATAGAATCCTTCAATCCTAAAATCCTATAATCCTTTAAAAAAATGTCTAAGAAAAAAACTTTCCCAATCGAGACAATGCGGCACTCATGCGCGCATGTGATGGCGCAGGCCGTCCTCGAAATGTTTCCTGAGGCTAAGCTTGGCATCGGTCCAGATATTGAAAACGGTTTCTATTATGATTTTGCCCTGCCAAGGCCTCTGATCCCTGAGGATTTGCCTCTCATCGAGAAAAAGATGAAGCAGATTATGAAACAGAGCCAGACTTTTGAGAAAAAAGTTGTGCCTCTCGAGGATGCAACTAAAGTGCTCAATAAAGCGGCGCAAGATTACAAAGTTGAGATGGCTAACGATCTTGCTTCTGAAGGCGAGACTGAAATTAGTTTTTACGAGAATCAGATGCGGAATGGCGACACTACGTTCGTTGATATGTGTCGTGGGCCTCATGTCGAGCATACAGGCCAAATTGGTTCTTTTAAACTAACTTCTATTGCTGGCGCTTACTGGCGTGGAGATGAGAAAAACAAGATGTTACAGAGAATTTATGGGGTGTGCTTTGCGACTCGTGAGGAGCTTGATGAGCATATGAAGATGCTTGAAGAGGCGAAGAAGCGTGATCATCGTCGTCTTGGCAAGGATCTTGATCTCTTTAGCTTCCATGAAGAGGGACCCGGTTTTCCTTTCTGGCACGCAAAGGGTGTTGCGCTTCTAGATCAGCTTAAGGCGCATTGGTATAAGCTGCACCGCGAGTACAAATACGAAATTATTGCAACTCCGATAATTCTTAACGAGGATCTGTGGCATAGGTCTGGGCACTGGGATAATTACAAGGAGAATATGTATTTTACTGAGATTGATCAGACCGATTTTGCTGTAAAACCGATGAACTGTCCTGGTGGAATGCTTGTTTACAAAACTCGTAGACGTTCTTATCGTGACCTGCCTATCAGAAGTGGTGAGTTTGGGCTTGTTCATAGGCATGAGAAATCGGGTGTTTTGCACGGGCTTTTTCGCGTTAGATCTTTTACGCAAGATGACGCTCATATTTATTGTCGTAAAGATCAGGTCAAAGATGAGCTTAAAGGCGTTATGGAGCTTACTTCTAAGCTTTATGAGCCTTTTGGGTTTGAATATCACGTTGAGCTTTCGACTCGTCCTGAGAAGTCTATTGGTAGTGATGAGGTTTGGGAGCTTGCTGAAAAAACTCTTAAGGAGGTTATCGAGGATTCCGGCCTTGAATACGTGATTAATGAAGGGGATGGAGCTTTTTATGGGCCAAAAATCGATTACCACATCAAGGACTGTCTTGGTCGAACATGGCAGTGCGGAACAATTCAACTCGATTTTTCGATGCCTGAGAGATTCAATCTAGAATATACCGGTGAGGATGGTAAGCAACATAGGCCTATTATGATCCATCGTGCTTTATATGGGTCGCTAGAGCGTTTTGCAGGGATTTTGACTGAGCATTATGGTGGAGCTTTCCCTGCTTGGTTAGCGCCAGTTCAAGCTCGTATTTTACCTGTGAGTGAAAAGTTCATGGATTATGCTGAAAAAGTATATGAGGAATTGTATGCTGCTGGTGTTCGTGTTGAGATTGATCGTTCTGATGAGAGCCTTGGCAAAAAAATCCGTAATGCGGAGATGCAACGCGTCCCTTATATGCTTGTTGTTGGAGAAAAAGAAGTCGATGGCAAGACTGTTGCTGTGCGTGATTATGCGACAAAAGAGCAGAATTCTATGAGTACTGAGGAGTTTATGAAAGAAATTGCTTAGAATTATCGCTCCGGAACGCGATTTTCGCTACTTCTTACAATAGGAAATCGCTTCATTTTCTACGAAATTTCTCACATTGTTTGCTTTGCAAAAATGTTCGAGATTTCTTGAAAATGCTTGTCCGCTATGGCAAATGTGCGAATTTGCCTCCGCTTCCAAACGCGATTTTCGCTACTTCTTACCCGGATAGTAACGTTTCATTCTTCGTATTTCAGCTTCTGAGACACGTATACCTCCAAGAGCTGTTGGTTCTGTTGGTCCACTTAAGTCTCTTTCCATTTGCTCTGTTACGCTTAGGTGACGTTGGCTTCCTTCCTTTTGTCTTGCGTCATATCTCTTGTGATCGCTTGTGATTCTATTTCTCATTCTTTGCAAGTTTGTTTGTCCTGCTGCGGATTCCAACGTATTTCTGAGATATTCGCCTACCCTTTGGTGTAATTGATCTGCATTCTGAGGAATACCTGCGGTACCAAATACATTTTTTATACCGTAGTTTTTATTAAAATGCGTTTCTCTCTTTTTACAAAATATTTGTATTTCTTTGTCGGTTGCGGTTTGGGATTCTTCAAATAAAAATGTGAAGAAAACAGGGTCCAGTTCACTGAGATATGTTCTCATGGTATCTATGTTGTCTTGAGTTGTTCTGTCGTCTCCACGACCATAAGACTCACCATAGAAGCCAGCATACCTAGGTTTACGATACTGTTCACCATTCCATTTGAAGTGGTTAGGATCATTTTTCAGCATTCTACCGGCTGTAATTCCATCAAAAGTTGCAAACATATTTGCGAACCTAATAACCTGATTAAATGCGCTTCTTTCATCCCCTCTGTCTTCACCCATCTTTCCATATCCTTCCATAATCGTATCAAGATAATGCAACATACCTACAGTTGCGTTCTGATAGCCTGTCATCGGCATGCTGAAACCTTGTGCATTCCTACTTAGAATTGTCTTTGCAGTATTCGCACTCATAGCTCCAAACCAACAGGTCGCATCATCGTGGTCCTGTCCCATACCTTGAGTAAGAGCCTTATCCACACGTTGGTATACCCTAGGTCTGTGGATGACATCCGTATAGAACCATCTGTGGAACGCTTTGCCTGGCGCATTTCTATCTCCATCTAGTCTAGCCCATCTACGAATGTGTTCCATTGTAGGTTTTTCTGCACCTTCTTCTTCAGAACCAAACACATCGATTACAGGATATGCATTAATCCATTTACTATTAACACGCGAAGCTGTATCTCGTGATAGGAGTCCGCAAGCTATACCTTGGATAAGATAATACAGCTTCCCCTCTGGCGAACCTTTACCAAATTCGATGTTGTAATGAATAAGTTTTTCAAATTTCTGCGGATCTACTTTTGGCACTTTCCCTGCTTTTTTGTCTCTTTTGTAGTCGGCCAACATCTGCGATAAAACAAGATCAAGAGCACCGGCCATTTCCGCGTTCTTATCACAAAAGTCTTTGTGACTTTCCATCTTAGAAGTGTAGTTCGATTCATTAGTCGTCTGCCATGCCTGGAAGGTATCGAAATCCCATATTACACCTACTATCTTCTGAAGTTTGTCATGTAATCTACCTTGATTACGAAGTTCTGATTCAGGATCGTCTACTTGGAATTGCACTAATCCGTGTCCAAAGTACATAAGCTGACTCCATAACTGCGGATCGTCCCATCTAATACGACCTAGGTCTGCAAGCAAATACATACATGCCTTCATTTCATCCTGGTTTTTTGTGCTGTGCATAACTTCGATAATTTGCCATGCATCTTTGTTTGAATAAGCTTCTTTGTATTGATTAACCTCTTCCTGCTCTGATGATTCTTTTAATCTATCAAACTCGTTAGCTGCTGTTGCAAGAGGACCAGGGAGTCCACTAAGCAACGAGCTACCAAAGTCACCTAGCAATCTATCACTACGTCTGTTGTATTTTCTCTTTGCCCATTCAACTAACTTCTCCCCCATGTGCTTGAAGTCATATAGCGCCAAGAAATAAATCTTGTAACCGCTTGTTTCTTCGCCTTTTTCGTTAAGATCATTGACATAACGATCTAGCTCCAGGCTGTAATCATCGAGTTGCGTTGTTGCGAATTTCTTTGGATCTTCCATTGTTTTTTCAATGGCCATCAGCATGTCAGAAGCTGTAAGCAATGCCGCGTTTTTGATTTCGTCAGAAACCCCAGGCATCTCTGCTAGTGCCAGCCAATCTTCAGCTCCTATTGTTTTATCTTGTAATGCTTCGTTACTGAGCATTCTACCCATAGGATCAAGCATCTTTGCCGGATCCACATGCGCTGTTTCGCTTAGAGCGACATCAAAGAATTCGAGATTATCCCAGGCGTCTAAGTCTTGCTCGATTTTTTCGAGTCTTTCTAAATGTTCTTGTCTTATTTCTTTCTTCTCTTCACCCGCAAACACGGATTCGATAGTGCTTCTAACTTTCCCACGGATTTTTGCTCGTATACCATCACGTTTTTTTCTTATAGTATCTAAGTACGGCGTTACCAATTCATCTCTCTGCTCTCTTAATCCCTTCATTCTTGCGCGAAGCCCTTCAGGACTTAATGCAGGCAATCTTTCTTTGTCTTGTTCGCTCTTCCAAAGTTCTGTATCTTTGCTTTTCAAAAAGCCCGCTATGGCAAGTCTGTCTTCATATTGTTTCTCGAATGGATCATTATTCTCTCTTAATTGCCTTATTTGTTCCGTTGCTGCTTCGACCATCGCGTCTCTAGCTTCTTTCTTTTCATCCATCACGTCTCTTTTTCTCATCTTTTCAACCGTATCCAAGAGTGTCTTATCTATTTTGTCGATAAGTTTTTTGCGGCTTGCTTCTCGAGCTTCTTTTGCACTTGCTATTAGATCTCGTAGTCCATCAAGTGTTTCTTTTCTTACGCCTGATCTGTCGATTGTTACTTTGTCGAAGTTATGCTTCCCGTCTGTACCTAGCTGTGCATGTATTTTTTGATATGCGTCTGTCATATCTGCTACGTGCTTTTCGATCTTTGCTGCTATCTCTGGCGGCGGGAACCATCGTCCTCCTCTATTTTGGATATGTTTTGTTAACCAAATTAAATATTGTATGTTCGACTCGTGATCCCCAACTTCTATTGCGAATTCATCAAGTTCGCTAAAGATTTCTCCTTCTTCGCTATGGAAACTAAGCGCTTCCATTTCATTCTTTATCCTACTTAAATCATCTAATGATTTTTGTCTTGCTTTTGAAGCTACTTCTCGTGCCTCTGCTTCTAAATCAGGCTCTTCCTGTTGTGCATCAGGGGTTGCTGGATCATCTTGGTCATCAGCACCACTTCCTGTATTTGGTCCTCCGCTACCACCCGTCATATAGACGAAATTATCGCTGTGAAGTAGCGATTTTTCGCTTAGTAATAAGTTGTAGAGGTGTTTTAGTATCATTAAAATTATTAATCGCTAGAAGGAGGTGGATCAGGGGTGCCATCGTCGCTACCTTCGTCGCTTACTACTAATCGTCCTTCTGTATCAAACTTCAACCTGCTTGTTTTGCTTGAATCTATAGCTGTACCATCTCCATTTGAGACTTCGGACAACAGTGCAACTAATGCATCTGTGTCTGTGCCAGGAGCAACTTGGCCTTGCGATTCCATCTTGGCTGCAGCCGCTTGGACTCTTTCTTCTTTGGTATTTCCTTCGGAGCTCTGTTCGTAGAATGTGTTGAACTGCTGTATTTGTTGCTGTCTGTCTGCACCAGCGTCGTCTTTCTTTTTCTCGCCTGTTCTATCTGTATATTCGGTACCTGTAAATTCGTCTGTGTTAAAGGCTGTATTGAATTTTTTGTGTCCTTCGCTTGCATACCATTCGTCGAACCTATGCCATGACTTTGGAGCTTCGATACCGTGTTCTTCGGATAAAAGTTCGCGGAATGCATCGTAATCAGAATCGTTGTGGATTGAACCAAGCATGCTTGTTACAACAGCTTTCTTGTCAGCTTTTGTTGCTGCGTTTTTGTAATCAGTGGAAAGCTTGTTGAAAGCTTCCGAGGTAATTGAAGTTATACCCAGCTCTGCAGAAAGGCTTCTTGCTCTCTTTTGAGACCATTGTTCCGGTATGTTTGTGATGTCTTTCATGACGTGAGTAATTTCGGAGAAGCTGTAAGGTTTTACTTCTTCGCCTTCTCGAGTCATGATTGGGACGATAGGTGCATAAGTTGGAAGTTTTGCGATGAATTTTGCGGCTTTCGTACCAAATTCCTTGATCGGGTTAGTAACTGAACTTGCGATAGTTTTGTCCGCTGCTCCGAATACACCCATCCACACAACCGCAACCGCGATACAAACAACCATGAGCTGCTGAAGATCACTTACATTTGGCGCTAGGAATGTCCCTGAAGATCCGCCCGAAGTAAGTTCGTTAAAGCTACTACTTCCTACTCCACCTATATCTATTCCGCCCGCACCTGTATTTTTGATTTTATCTGTAAGCAAATAACCAATCGACATAGAGAGTCCAATTATTATCGGCGCCAACAGGTGCTGAACGAATTTTTCCGCTAAATTAAGCTCGGAGGCGTACTGATTAATCTGCGGCACAACCATAGTCAGCGCTATAAGCGGCGACATCGCTATTACAAACCACAGCACAACAAGCCTCGCCAGGAGCACTATAAATAGCGCTACATATGCAAAACCAAACACTATATACATCAAAATCGAGAAAAGAGTGTTTATCGAAAGATCTTTGATGCTCGCACCTGTCTCGCTATTGGTCATCTCCGTCAAATGGTTCAAACTACCAAGGTTGATAGCCATGATAATACCTATGTTGTTCTGATCCACTTGTTGAAAGAAGCTTTTTCCGGCGTCATTAAATACTGGGAATATTTCGCGGTCCTCTTCGCTTTCAGCTTTTGGGATAGATACTGTTTCATTTTCTGTAGTTGTACATTCGTAACTTTCGTCCTTATTTGAGGAACAGCAAAATGCTTTCGTTATAGGGCTGGCGTTTTCGTAATCCCATCCTCCTGTCGCATCTGTAGACCCCTCGCTTTCGGCTCCTACCTCACCTGCATCTTCAACTACGGTAGTATCGCTGCCTGTCCCCGTTATATCCGTCGGGTTCGTACATATCATGTACTCCATTTGATCTTTGATCGTATCTGCATCGTAATCCTCTATAGAACCTGTTATGTCGTAGACAGCCATAGATACAACGTTCGCTGCATCTAGGATGACTTTACACGCCAAGAATGAGAAATTTACAGCTATTAGAGCTATCACAAACTTCGGCAACACCGTTTTAAGCGCAAAATTCCCTTCACCTCCCAGCCCTGTAACGTTATAGAACGCAATAACCAGAAGCAAAAATACGAAAGATATATTTACGATATTTCTCATAACAACCCAAATTTCTCTAAGCCTATCCCCAATTCCTGGCCCAAAAATAAGATCGTTATCCATCAAGCTCCCGATCATCAACAAGATCGGCCAAAACGCTGCGTGTACAAGTCCAAAACCTATATTAATCGTCTCTTGAAGCTTCATCAGAGCTTTTTCTATCTCATCACTCGCCGCAAAGGCTGTATCTGGGAATAAGATGCCTACCAGCACGAAGCTGATAATCATCATTGGTGCTGCCCTGCTTAGTAAGCTTTGGGCATATTTGCCGAATTTTGTTCCTGTTTTTATCATGTTGTGAATATGGTATTTACGAAAAAATCTGTTGCTAAAAGTCCCCCTTCGAAAAGCAGAGCTCCTCCTACTGTTATTGCAGCTATTTTTCCCGGCTTAAGTCCGCCACCTTGATTGTTTTGTGCATCTGCTGCTGCTTGAGCTTCAGCGGCTGCTTGTTCCCCTGCACCAAGTGCCGCTATTGTTTCTTGGGTGTTTTTTGATACTTGGTCATTATACTGCTGCTCCCTTTCGCGATTTTGGTGATTTTGCAACCCTTGTTCTTGGGCTTCGCGAGGGGTTTGTTCTGGCTTCTCTTCAGAAGTGCTAGGTGCAGGTTGATCTGGTGCTTTTGCATCGTCGAGTTGATCCTGCATGTAGTCTTCTCCTCCTTGATCTTGTGGTCTGCCTTTATCGTCTAATTCTCGTAATATCATTTTGTCCGGCAACATTGGAGGCGGAGGTGCTACTTCGGTGTTTTCTTCTGTTATTTCTTTTTTTTCTTGGATATCTGCGGTTCGCTTTGTAGGAACCGGGATCTGTCCTCCTTCTTCTACAACTAATGGTGGTGCAATTGCTCCTTCAAGATCCTGGTCTGCATCTGGTCTATCCATACCTTCATAATCTCCTGTCATCTGTCTTGCTGCTGCCTCTAGGAATTGCTGTGGGTCAAAATCTATACTGTCATTTACAGGTGAACCTGACAGAGCTCTTTCTACAGCCTCAAGTTGCTCTTGATCTTCAGCTACTTTGAGTATTTCATCCAAAAGTATGTCAGCATGCTCAGCATCTCCTTCAAAGAATGGTGCGAGGTATTTCTCTGCTATCCGTTTCTTCTGGTCTGGTGTTGCGTTGGCACCTGCAGCCAGCAGTTGTTGTACTTCTGGATTGGATTTATTACCCAGCAAGTTTCGTGCTGCTGGCATCAGTCTTTCTTCTATCATTCCTCTGTTTGTAGGGTTTGAATTTGTCATTTTTAATCTGTTTGTTCGTTAAGCATTGATTCGATGTACTCCTTCTGTTTTTTTGGACTTTTTTTGTTTAAATCGAAATACAGAATCCTATGCCATGAGCTGTATCTGTCGATACAGTGGTCTTGAGGAAGTCCATCTTTCTGACCAGGACCATCTATCCCCATAGCTCCTGGCATGATTGTGTAAGGACCGTTTTCCTTCTCTGGATTTGCTTTTAAGAAACCTTTGTCGATCGCTTCCAGGTTGTCTAAATACCATCTTCCTAGTTGAGGGTGACTTGTGTAATCCTCTTTGAATCTTCTTTTAAGCTCCGCTTTTTCCCTTCTTTTCTTCTCTGCTTCTGTTTCCTTGGTCAAAGTTCTCTCAAGTCCACCTTGAGTAACGTCGTTATAGATATAAGCTCCTGTTGCAAGTCCCGCCCACATCGGTACGTTCACAAGAATTGCCTCAGGATCTTTGTTTTTTAGGTTTACTACGATGTTTAAAACTGCGACAGCAAGAGCTGCTCTCGCGATTATTTCGTAGTTAATTACGTTTTTGTAAGACAGGTAATGATTTGCGAAATTTCTGTGGAACCATTTGCTTAAATCTTTAATAGCGCGCTCTCTTAATCTAGCCATCTCTTCTTGTCCTCTTGCATAAGTACCATCCGTTACTGCTGCTTCGTGCATTCTGCGTGCTTCACCTTTGGTTGTATAGTGTGTTGCGAAAATTTCTTCCGTTTGGAAACTGGTTAAATATCCCAGCTTAGTCAGTTCGTGTACTATTTTCGCTCCTTTTTCTCCGTGTTGCTCTGTCAACGTCTTTGCTAATTCGAATCTCTGACTCTCATCTAAAAGCATCGCTGCCGACAACACCGAAGTTTTCGCAATAGCTCGTGCTGTATCTTCGAGATTCTCTGGAGTAATAGCTAAATTCGACAAATCCATTTCGCTGAGGTTTGTCATCCTTTCGGCGATATCGATGTAATCTTGTGTTTCCAAACCGTCACCTTGCGATAATTTGTCGATTATAGGGAACATTTTTTTATCTTTCTCATTCGCTTGGTCGTAAATCATTTCCCTGTTTACTGAATTTACCAGCTCTGGCAAATCCATGTTTCCAAGTATTGCGAATCCGAATTTTGTAAATTCATAAACCTCTTCCTTGGTATCGATTACTCTTTTTTCACCCTGTTTGTTACCATAAGCTTTCATAACAGATACATACCTGTTATGAAGCTCTGCTAATTCAGCTTTGTATTTTTCTCTTATCTGTTTGCGGGCAGCTTCGTATTGAGATAGAGCATCCGACGCTTCCGCTTCATGTTTCTTGTTAAGTTCAACCTGATTTGCCGCCATTAATCTTGCTACATCGTCCTTGAATTCTCCTTCGACAGCTTCTGCCAAGAAATCGCCTTTGGGCATAGCCTTGATATTTCTTGCTATCAGTTTTTTATTCCGTTTTTCAAATTTATCTTCAGCCTCTTCGCCTGATTTCTTAAGTACTCTGTCTATTTTTCCTCCTTGGTTGTCTTCTGCCATTTTTTTAAAGTTTAAAAGCCCTAATTAAAGCATCTAAAGGTGATTCTTCTTTCCCTTCCCATTCTGGGAGTTGCGCTAGAAGAAGTTTGCGTACAGGAACTGGACTTTGGTCATCAAGTTGGATGATTAAGTCTTGCTTATGCCTTTTTGTGAACCTTATATGCAATGTTTTCACCAAAGGCGGATCATAAATAATCCAAAAAGCCCTCAGGTGTCCCCACGGATAAAGTTGACCTGCTACTTTCACGCCTAGTTCGGTTATCTCAATGATTACCTCTCTAGGCTCTTGCCTATGCTGGATATAATAAACCAGCGCTAGGGTTAAGAATGCAGCGGCCATTGTCCAGGAGCCACTAAGGACTGCGTAAGCTACCATTGCAGCTGTTAGCGAACCCGCTATTGTTGCCCAAATGGGACCTTTTTTGTATTTAACATACTCAGGTGCTGTCCACTTGAGAAGCGTTGTATCATGCGCATGTTTTCTTTCAGGCATTTTTGTGTGATTTAAATCTTATTATTTTAACACAATTTCCTTCGAGAAACAATCCCTGAGGCACCGATGATGTACTAAAAAAACACCTTTTAATTCCAAAGGTGTTTTCAGGGATGGCTAATTATAGCGCTTTTCCGCACTCACAAGCTTCTTTCGCTATGCTAGCTGCTTGAAACATGTGATATGTTTACAGGACTTAATTTTATGCCTTAATTAACATGAAAGTCAAGCTTTTTAGCACAAGTCTTTTATGGTACAAACGGCAAGAGGCCTACAATTCTTGCGTTTTTGACCGCATTCGCCATTTGTTTTTGGTGATTCAAACATAGCTTGCTGTACTTACGCGCTTGTATCCGATTAAAGCTCGTAATGTGTGGTCTCAAAAGCGCAATTCTTTTGTAATCGATGTGCTTTATACCTTCTTTACAGAATCGACATTTTTTCATATTTCAACTAGGAGTTAATAACTAGTGACTAGGGTCGAGGTGTTATCCCTCGAAAGTTAGATCTTCATCTGATGGCATTTCTTCTTCTTGAACTGGCGCTGCTGCATCGTCATTGTCGTCATCATCGTCATCACCTGTAGTTCCTCCGCCGCCTGGACCTTGTCTTTTTTCTAAGATTACCATGTCTTCAACAACAACCTCTGTTCTGTGTCTCTTGGTACCATCTTCTTGATCCCAAGATCTAGTTTTGAGATATCCCTCTAGGTAAACAAGTTTCCCTTTTGAGAGCAAGTTGTCACAGATTTCTGCAAGCTTGGACCAAGCTACACATTCTGTGAACTCTGCAGATTCTTGTCTGTCACCTGTGCTTGTTGTCCATTCCCGGTTTGTAGCTACACCAAAAGTTACAACCTTTTGACCATTTTGAGTTTCTTTCAACTCAGGATCGCGGGTCAAGTTCCCGATTAGAATTACTTTATTTACTGTTCTCATTTGTAAAGTTTGTTAGGATTTATATTTATAAACTTATATCGAGATCTGTGTCATTCATAATAGCTTTCAATTTCTCGTCAAGGTCGTCCATCGTTTTCTTTTCGTCTTCTTTTTTAGGCTTTTCTTCCGGAGCTTCTTCCGGTTCTTCTTCCTCAGCAGTCTCCTCTTCTTCTTGTTCTTCTTCTGTTTCTGGTTCTTCCTCCTCTTTAGGAGTTTTCTCTTCTTCCTCAATCTTCTCTTCAGCCTCCTCTACTTCCTCTTCTGGAGCTTCTTCTGTTTCTGGCTCCTCTTCTTCAGGGATTTCTTCTTCCTCTGGTTCTTCTTCAGGAGCTTCTTCTACTTCTTCCTCTATCTCTTCTTTTTTCACTTCTTTTGTCTTCTTAGCAGGTTTCTTTTCTTCTTTTTCTTCTTTTTCCTCTTCCTCTTCGTCGTCCTTGCGAGCTCTTTTGCTCCATTCTAAATCTGCTTCTGTAATTGGTGTTGGTTCATAGCCTTCTGGTGTTTTTGAAAGAAGGCTTCTCAAAATCATTTGTTCGATTCTCAAGTGATCGTTGAGTTCTTTTAATTTTTCGCCATCGATAGTGAAATTAAAGACGACATAATAACCTGTGTCCTCTTTTTTGATTTTGTATGCGAGCTCACGTCGACCCCATACATCTTCAAAGAAGATATCACCACCAAGATCGGTGATGAACTTTTTGATCTCATCGACGTATTTAGTGATAGCTTCGTCTCCTTGATCAGCTTTTAATACTAGCATGAGCTCGTACTTACGAGCTTCTGTGTTTTCTGTAGTCATAGCTTCCTATGGTTAGAGCCCTTAAATGCCTAATCTAAGAGCAGAAAGTGTATTTTGTAGGCCCGCTGAGGATAGCAAAGTGATTTCCTTAGTGCAAGGTGAAATTTACGCGGTTATTTGGAGGCCTGTTTCCGGAACATTCGCGATATGTGAAAATCTTTCTTCTGTCCTTCGAATTCTCCCTACTAGGATGTCTCTTATTTGTGCTAAATGTGCTCTCGCTTCTTCTATACTTACCGCTTCTTGACGTCTTCTCACAACTAATTCTGCGAAAAGTGTTTTGTTATCTTTTTCATCTTGTATCGCTTCTTCAACCATATGGATGCCCTGGTATCTATCCTGCATCCATTTCGGTCCTACTGCTCCTACTCCAGGCTCATAGTGTTCTTCTGATAAGAGTTGCGCAGCTACCGATGTTCCTTTTGATTCGACTTCATCTTTTATTGGCCTATCTCCTTTCCAACCTTTGATCTGTTTTAAAGCTGCTGGATGCGATGCGACAGTATGCAGCTGTGCATCGTCTCCCTCTCTTCTGTGCAAACACATGTCTATTTTCATTAAAACTCCTTGTCGTATCTCTACTACTTCAAAATCTTGCAACGCTTCTGCTGTTGTTGGGATAAGCCTTCCTTCTACGATATCGTTTTCGATTGCTACGAACGCTGTCCCTTCTGTAGCCACAGCTTGTTCAAATGTATTTGCTTGAGTTCCTGTAAATCTAATTTGGTCGTCTGCTTCTATGGCCTCCATTATTTCTGTTGTTGGCTCTGAGCCCTCTTCTGCCTGCCTTAAACATGCCAATGCTCCGTGGTTAAAAGATCCTGGACTTGTTTGTACGTTCAACATAGTTTGCTAATTTAAGAACTAAAGGGCGTATTTTACATATACGCTTTGCTTTGTCAATTATCGTGTGTTAATCGGTTATGTCGACATCATACGCACCATTCTGAGCAACTGTAGCGTTGCGCTTGGTCCTTTCAATGTTTTTTCCCCATCAAAAACAGGTAACGGCCACTCTGCATCAGGGTTTGTGTCCTCTACTGTGAAAGGGGTGCCGACGTCGCCTTTTAGGAATGCGTAATCGTTTCGTCCAGGTGCTGCTTGGTCGCCTATTACAAGAATATTCCTCGCGAGCTCTCCTGGGTCTAAGCCTAATTTATCCTTGAGTAGCTGTGCATAACGTCTGATCCCTTCATCTTTATTGGCGTTTTTGGGGCTGATGTGAACCGCTATGCTTGAGTCGAGGACTTCGAATTTGCAGGCTTCTGGATAAGATTCTATGATTTTTTTTGCGATTTTTGTGATTTTGGCTGTGTTTTTTGGGACTTCTTCGATTGGGATTCCTTCTCTAAATGGTCTTATTAAGAATTGAGTTGGGTTTAAGCTTATTGAATGGACTAGTCCTTTGCCTGCTTCTTCGATTTTAGCTTTTAATTCTTCTCGATTTATTAAATTATCGTCCCATGCGATTCTATAGAATTCTTTGTAAGAGCTTGCTTGAAGATCCCAATAGTATCCTACCCCACCGTTTTCTGCGATTATGTACCAGTTTTTGCGGGTTTTCTCTGGATCTTTTGATTTTGCGAGAACTTGGTCAAGTTTACCTTGCAAGTGATCAAGAATACGACCTGTGCCGAATGCTAGGGGCATTTGCAGACTAAGATCGGCCATTTTTTGCGCTAATGCATCTGGGATTTCTTGCTGTCCTATTTCTGTTATTGTTCCGTCTATGTCGAACATAGCAGATATATACTGCTTCTTGAGTGCTTCTTGAAATTTATGCTTGTAATTCAACTAGGAACTTGAAGTTAGGAACTAGGAGTGGATGGTGTTTTGCTGTGCAAAACAGATTTTTTGTATTGGCCTGTGCTACCTGCGGCAGCGGCTTGTTCGCGCAAGTTATAGCTCTTTTAACTCGTTGAGTTTTTCTAGAGCTTCCAGTGGAGTCATCTTATTTATATCAAGCTTTTTCAAAGCTTCAAGTGCAGGGTGTGTGAGTTTCCCAGGCTCTCGAGTTGCTGCATATGTACTCGTTTTAGCCCCGAATAGATCCATTTGTGATTCTGGGACTCGAGTTTTGCCGGTTTTGAGACGTTCTTTTATGCCTTTTTCCAAAACTCCTTCTTCTAGTTCTTCGAGGATTTGGACAGCTTTCTCTGTGATTTCTACGGGGAGGCCTGCGAGCTTCCCGACTTCGATTCCATAGCTTTTGTCGATTCCGCCTTTGAGAACTTTGTATAGGAAAATTATGCCTTTTTGCGAATCTTCTTTTGCTGTCACATGGAAATTCGATCCTTTCTCGAGACGATCTACAACTGCGATAAGTTCGTGATAGTGAGTTGCGAAGAGTGTCTTTGCCTTGATTTTGTCGTGGACATATTCGCAAATTGCCCAAGCGATACTCATGCCGTCATAAGTACTTGTTCCACGACCAATTTCATCGAGGATAATGAGGCTGCGATGAGTTGCATTGTTGATTATGTTCGCTGTTTCCTGCATTTCGACCATAAAAGTGCTTTGGCCTTTTGTTAGATTGTCCGATGCTCCAACTCTTGTAAAAATTCGGTCTGTAAGACAAATATCTGCTTCGCTTGCCGGCACATACGATCCAATGTGCGCCAGCAGTGTAATAAGTGCGACTTGTCTAAGGTAGGTCGATTTACCACTCATGTTTGGGCCTGTGAGGAGAACGAATTGCTGCTTTTCGTTATCTAGGTTCGTGTTGTTTGGAACGAATGAACGCGTGAATGTCATTTGCTCCACTACTGGATGTCGTCCGTTCTTTATTATCAGCTTTTGCTTGTTATTGATTTCTGGTTTTGTGTAGCGATTTTTGATTGCTGTTTGTGCGAATGAATGCAGTACGTCAAGTTCTGCAATTATTCTTGCGTTTATCTGTATGCCTTCGAGATGTTTTAGAACTTGCTCTTTTATCTCTAAGAAAAGCTTGTGTTCAAGCTGCATGATTCTCTCTTCGGCTGTGAGAACTTTTTCTTCGTACTCTTTGAGCTCTGGCGTGATGAATCTCTCCGCATTTACAAGTGTTTGTTTACGAATGTAATCGTCTGGCACAGAGCTTAGATTTGCTTTGCTTACCTCGATGTAGTATCCAAAGACTTTGTTGTATCTGACTTTTAGGGATGATATTCCTGTACGTTTTATCTCTCGTTTTTGAAGATTAGTGATGAAATTTTTCCCTTCGCTACTGATGTTCTTGAGGTCGTCGAGCTCTTTGTAAAACCCTTCTTTTATAATTCCACCTTCTTTGAGAGATACCTTCGGTTCATCTAGAATTGCGGTTTCTATAAGGCCTACAAGTTTCTTTATTTCTTTTAAACTTTTACGAGCGGCTACAAGCAACTTTGAATTCGTATCTTTTAGGGTTTTCTTTATTTTTGGAATTATTTGGAGTGAAGTTTTTATTGCGATTAAGTCTCTTGCATTTCCGCTTTCGCAGCTTAGTCTCGCCACAAGCCTTTCTAAATCTAGAATTTGTTTGAGATTTTCCTCAAGCTCACGTTTCACCGCTTGTTTTTTTACAAGTTCTTCTACGCTGTCTAGGCGTTTTTTGATTTCGTCCTTACTGAGCAACGGTCTAAGTAGCCATTTTTTGAGGAGGCGTCCACCCATTGATGTTGTTGTGTCGTCGATTACACCCAGTAATGAGCCTTCTTTCTTCCCTTCTCTTAAAGTTGCAACTAGCTCAAGATTTTGGATTGTAGCTTCGTCGAGCAACATCGTTTCTTCCGTGCTATAAGAAGAGATTTTTGTAATATGTTTAAGATCTGTCTTTTGAGTTTCTTTTAAATAATTGAGAAGTATTCCTGCTGCACGCATTCCAAAAGGCCATCTCTCAACTCCATATCCATCCATACTTCGGACATTGAAATGCTCAAGAAGGGTTTTGTAAGGATCTCCAAAATCTTCGAATTTAAAAACATACATATCTTCGAATTCATCCAAGAAACTCTTGAATTCTTCGTTCTCAAGCAAGTCCTCTCGAATGACACATTCGGATGGTTTTATCCTAATCAGTTCGGTTCTAAGATCGCTATACCCACTTAGCTCTGTCACTTTGAATTCTCCGGTTGTGAGATCCGCCAATGCTAGTCCAAAGTATTTTTCTTTCGGGAAAATGCTGGCGACAAAATTATTAGTTTTTTTATCTAAAATATTGTCGTTAAAAGTTGTCCCCGGTGTAATTATTCTAACAACTTCTCGCTTCACGATGCCTGGGAGATTCGGATCACTAACTTGTTCGCAAATCGCTACTTTTTTGCCTGCTTTTGTGAGTTTCGCTACATAATTCTCTGCAGCATGATAAGGAATCCCGCACATTGGCGTGCGATGTTCCCCTTTGTTACGAGCTGTTAATGTAATCCCCAGAATCTGAGAAGCCTCTTTTGCATCAGGCCCAAACATTTCATAAAAATCCCCAAGCCGAAAGAAAAGGATAGCATCTTGCTGCTCTGCCTTAATCTCCTGATATTGCTGCATCATCGGTGTCAATTTCTTGGCCATTGTTTGTGAAAACTTAGGATTTGGCGTTTAGGGACTAGTTAGGACTGGAATTATAGCGAGAAAGCATCTCTATTGCGAATTTTTTTTGGACTACTTAAAGTGTTAGTATCGAGCCGAGGTAGCTCAGTTGGTAGAGCAACGCACTCGTAACGCGTAGGTCGTGGGTTCAAGTCCCATCCTCGGCTCCAAGGTAATGGCGAGCTCGACAATCCGAAGCGAAAGCAAAACCGCGCTTTTGCTGTAGCGTAGGAGGATCTTCAAGAAAAATAACTGACCCGACTTTGGAGTGGTCAAGAATTTTTCGTAGAAGATCAAGTCGAGCCCCATTGAAGCAGACTCAGTGAAGCAAAGAGTCCTTTAAGCACATCCTTATGAAGAACCTGCCATAGATATCTACCCACTGGTTAGTCTATAAATAATTCCTAATAAGTCCTGTTACGACACCTTGAACCTCTAGCGATTCTAATGGGTGAATGTCTTCGTAAGCTGGATTTTCTGCTTGCAAGTAATATTTGCCTCCAGTTTTTATAAGTCTTTTCAAAGTATTTCCACCATCAACCAGTGCAACAACGATATCTCCCATTTTAGGTTCGGTATTTTGGTTTACTATTATGAAATCTCCATCAAAAATACCTGCACCCTCCATGCTTTCACCCGATACGCGTAATACGAAAGAGTCTTTTGGCTTTTTGACCATGTCGTTGCCAAGTTCAATACGCCCTATTTCTTCCTGTTCTCCAATCGTTGCTCCTCCAGCCGGGACTGTGCTAAGAATCGGCAAGCTTACTATGTTTTTGGCTACATTCATTCTCTCTCTTACACTATCAAGCATCTTTATGCTGCGAGGGGTGTCGCCTTTCTGGATACAGCCTTTCTCCTGCAGAGCTTTTAAGTGCTTGAGGATGCTGTTGTCTGAGCTTACGCCAAAATGTTCGCGCATTTCGCGGATGGTTGGCGAAGCACCGTTCTTTAATTGATAACGCTCAATGAATTTCAGTAAGGCTGATTGTTTTTCTGTGAGCATAGGATGTGGTTAGTGGGTAGTACGTGGTTGTAGTATGTAATCCGTAATCCGTAGTACGTAGTGGTAGTGGTAGTGGTGTCAGAAGAGTGTTGTTCGTGAACTGTTTTCTCCAAACCTTCTGTCTCTCCATGCTTTTACTCTTACGTGGCGCATCTCGCGCTTCTTGTAATCTTTAAACAGAGGTATAAGCATTAGGGCTAGTGCTAGCTTCGTGATGTAGAGTAGTACGAATGTCTGCATGATATATTGTTCTTGGTCTGTGCGCCTTCGGCGCGGCCTTAGGTGAGGGTACGCTCACATTGTAGGTGAGGGCTTGCTCACCGTCAAGCGTTTTCTGCTATCAAAGAGGATGACATTTTGCTAGAATGTTTTTTGCTTGCAATAAGTACTTCCTATGAAGAAATCCCCAACTTTAAAGTTCATTCTCAAATTGCTTCTCGCTGATGTGATTATAATTTTGCTTATTCTGGGGATTGGGATGGCTATCATAGTTCCCGATTGCGCCACGAATTACGAATGTGAGACCCGCGGCTATCTTTTAGGCCAAGGGACTATACGATTTGTAATATTCGTAGATGTCGTAGTCGGATTAATATATTATTTCCGCCACAGGGGTAAGTAGTAATTTACTCTTTCCCCTCAACAACATTTCTGCTTTTTTAGAAGCAGCGCTTTATTTTTTAAAAATCATGACGATGGATACTATCAAAACTGTAAAGAAGTTACCGACTGACGATGAAGTAATTACCGCCAATCCTCTCTCCGAAGAAGGTGCAGCCCGAGTAATGCAAGATCGTAAAGAGGTTATGGACATCATTTCTGGCAAGGATGATCGTTTACTTGTAATTACTGGCCCTTGTTCTGCTTGGCCTGCTGATGCTCTTTTGGAATACGGCAAGCGATTAGTTGCTTTAAATGAAAAAGTCAAAGATAAGCTCAAGCTTATTCTACGTGTTTATATCCAAAAACCTCGAACTACAGTTGGATGGACCGGACCTGTGAACCAACCAGATCCTTTTGCCGATCCAGATATAGAAAAAGGTGTTAATTACACTCGTGGCTTGATGGTGAAGCTTATCGAGATGGGACTTCCTATCGCTGATGAGGCGCTTTTTACACATAACTCCAAAGCTTTTGCTGGACTTCTCACATGGATCGCTATCGGTGCTCGCAGCTCCGAAGATCAGGAACATCGTATTCATGCGTCTGTCTTAGACTGCCCTGTGGGAATGAAGAATCCGACAAGTGGTTCTATAAAAATCGGCGTAAACGGAGTAATTGCAGCACAACGTCCTCATACCGCTGTTTTTGATGGTTCCCAGGTCGAGACAAAGGGTAATCCGTATGCTCATTTGGTTCTTCGTGGTGGTGCAAACGGCCCTAACTACCATTTAGCAGGTTTATACAAAGCTCAAAAATACTTAGAAGATGCTGGCGTATCAAATCCTGCGATAGTTGTTGATGCAAGTCATGACAACTGCAAAATCAACAAGGTTAAGGATCCTCGTGTTCAGATGGATGTTGTTCGTGAAGTAATGCATAATCTTCGTTTTCATCCTGAACTCCGTAAGACTGTAAAAGGCTTCATGCTTGAGAGTTTTATAAAAGAGGGTAATCAAAAAGTTAGCGGAAACACTCCTGACTCAATCGACATGGAAGGACTATCAATTACCGATCCTTGTCTTAGTTGGGAGGATACAGAGAAACTTATTGAGTATATGGCTGGGATTTTGGAGTAGTACTAAATGTGCGCAGCGTCCATTCTTTTATAGATATTCTCTATATTTTTGTCGTGTCTCGCTATGGCTCTGTGGGTCATGGCAATCTCCTGGGAGTCGCGTGTTGTATTAACTAGTATTTGATCTAGTGTCTCGGACATGGCTGCTAAGTCTTGTTTCGTTGCCATATTTTCTTCGATCCTGTTAAGTCTGATCTCGTGGTCATTTAATGCCCCATAGATTCTCTTCAAGTCATCTTTTGTGGCAATATGATCTTTTGGCACAATGTCATCTTTTGTGGCAGCATTATCTTTAATCCACTTTACGTCTTTGCCGCGCTGCTCAAGCATTTTTATTATTTTTTCTTCGTTGGTTGTCATTTTGTATTTTGTTTGGGCCTGCTAATTTACTCTTGCCTTTGTGGCGGGTCAAGAATTTGGTGTTTGGGGAGATTTACAACTTGACTGCGATCTATATGATTGGATAGAGTGGCATCCTTTAAATACCATTTATGTCCATTGTGGGATTTGTATAGATGAAGGGATCTGCCCTAAAGAGGCAGTTGATATGGTAGAGGCTGCTTGATGGATTAATTTTGATCTCCAAAAAGCCTTCTATAAGCTGCAGCGTCACGAACCTGACCTCTTATCGAAAAACGAGTTTGAATCAACTCTATATCCAAAGTTTCATCTTGTTCTAGTGCTTGGGTGGGTACCCATTGGCCATCTTTTGCAACTGCTACTATCTGACTTGCTGATATTCTCCTTGTTGGCCTTGCGTTTGGATCTTTTACGCCCGACTGTGCTAATTGAACTAGTTTAACTTTGTCAGTGCTTGGAAATGACCTGTCAACGTGCGCAATCTGGGTGTCCTTGCCTAAGTACTACTTTGCCTTCATAAATGCCGTATTTCTCCACGTAGTTAACGTTTCTTCCTTTTCTAGCATCAAGTTTTCTTCTAGCCATATTTTTGTTTAATCAAATAAAGGCTGTGATTTTAGCGACTATTACGCGTCAGGTCAATTTTTATGTGTTATTTATCCCGGCCGCTACTGCGCCAAAAACTCACAAATAAACCTAGACCCCTCCCCTTCTTTACTTTTAACTTTTATTTTGCCTCCATGAGCTTCGATGAGTTCCTTTGCTATCGTAAGACCTACACCTGTACCGCCTGTTTTGCGTGATCTGGATTTGTCTGTTCTATAAAAGCGTTCAAATATATGAGGCAGATCTTCTTTTGGGATGCCAATACCGTTGTCTTCTACGGCAATTTGGATGTTGCCTTTTTGTTTTTTAACCGCGATCTTAATTTTACCTTTTTTGGGAGTATATGATATCGCGTTGCTGATCAAATTAATCATTATTTGTTCGAATTTGTCTTTATCTACGAGTATTTTTGGCAAAGCATTTTGAATTTCGCTTGTAAGTTTTATAGCTTTTTTCTCGTACTTGGGTTTCATCTTTGCGATAATTTTTTTGATGAGTTTATCTACTTCGTACGCTTTGATATTCAAGTTGAGTTTCGGATTTTCAGCTGATGATAAAGCCCTTACATCGGCTACCATTAATGCCAGTCTGTCCGTTTCGTCTTGCAAGAGTTTTAATGTATTTTTGGTTAAATTTTCACCTGTTATCGTCCCATCCTGCATCGCTTCGAGATAGCCACTGATATTCGTTAATGGTGTAGCAAGTTCATGTGCTACGTTTGTAACTAATTCGCGTCTAAGTCTTTCGGTTTCCTCAAGTCCTTCAGCCATTTTGTTGACTGACTTACAGAGTTCTCCGACTTCGTCATTTGTATTAACTTCAACTCGCGTTTGATAATCACCTTTGGCGATTTTTTTAGTAGTGTCGATTACGCTTTTGATCGGGGTTATTAGATATTTTGAAAAAACAAAGCTAGCAATAATCGCGAGCGTACTCCCTACAAGTGCAATTAGCGTGAAATAAGTTTGCATATCTCTCTGGAAAGGGTTGCCTTGCTCCTTATCAAATCGCTGGAACTCCTGAAAGCCTTCCGGCCCCATAGCATGCTCCAAGCCTCTTGCGAGATAGTAGTGTGCAGTAAATGAGACCACCACTACAGTGAGAAGTAGTATGCCTATAGATCCTAAAAATAGTTTGGTCTGAACCTTTAATTTCATTCTTCTTTGAATTTATAACCTACCCCAAATATTGACTCTATATATTTTGGTTTCTTTGGGTTATCTCCAAGTTTTTTTCTTAAATTTTTAACATGGACATCTATCGTTCTATCAAAAACTATTTTTGAATCACTCTCGTATATGTTTTTCATGATTTGTTCTCTCGGGAACACTCTTCCTGGACTGGAAGCTAATAGGTTAAGCAGCTTGAATTCTAGCGCGGATAATTGGATTTTTTTGTTCCCTTTTTTGACTTCGAATTTATTTGCATCTATTTCAAGGTCGCTTATTTTTACGTTATTTTTTGTCTCTGCTTTTGGTGTACTTCTTCTAAGTACGGCTTTTACTCTAGCCATTACTTCTTTTGGGCTGAAAGGTTTTGTCACATAGTCATCTGCTCCCATTTCTAGCCCTAGTATTTTTTCGATCTCTTCTTCTTTTGCAGTCAAAATTATTACTGGCACGTTCGAATATGACCTTATTTCTTTCAAGACCTGCATGCCATCAATCTCAGGCAACATGAGGTCTAAAATTATGCAGTCTGGTGTGCTTTTTTTGGCAAAATTCACCCCTTGTTCTCCGTCTAGAGCTATGACGGCACGAAAGCCCTCCTTTTCACAGTAGAGCTTTACAAGGTCAGCTATGTGCTGATCGTCTTCGATTATTAATATTGTTTTCATGTTTTAAGTTTATAGGGGAGAGAGATTTCCCGCAACCTCTCCCCTTTATACCTATTTTGTCCCAAGGCTCACCCTTTTTTGCCTTGAAACCCATCTATTGCTCTTTCTTGTATTTTTTCAACCATCTCTGAATCATCCGATGTTATTGTTATCTGCACGCCGTCTTCAAGCATCTCTACTGTTTTCACAGTATCTTCGCACTCTCCTCTTCTACTTCTTTCTTCAGCTGTTTCCTGGATTTTTGCAACAACTTCTTCGTTGTCTGATGTCAAAGTTATGACAACTCCGTCATCCAAATTAGTTACAGTTCTTTCTACTGACTCTTGCATCATTTCTCTCTTCTTAGAATCATGATGTCCCAGTTCTTCGAGTTGTTGCTCTTGGGCATGATGAAATCCTTCACCGCGAGTTGTTTCATCATCAGTTGCTGCGCTTACGATTGTAATGCTTCCAACTAACAACGTTGTTGTGAGTACGATTCCTAGAATTGTACTTGATAGTATTTTTTTCATTTTGTCTTTGGGTTAAATGTTTTTATATACATTGAGATGTATCGACCACGATGAGCTTTCCATCTACATCCGCGATCATTCTGACGCTTAGATGTGTTTGCTTTATGAATTGCCTGTAAAAAAGTTGTTAAGATATTGATATCTCTCCTCTAGAAATTGCAGTACAATTTCTACGGCTGCGTCGTATGCCTCTTGATCAAACAAATCATTAGTACTGTTGTATCCAGTTAATAGATCTGCATATTCGTCAACTTTGGATGTTAGAAGATCGGTTCCTAGAAGTTGTTCATATATTATTTCGTATCTTTCTTCATATAGTTCTAAAAACTCAGGTGTTTCTAAAAACCTTTCTTTTAGAAGATGAGATCCCATACCCATTTTATCTCCTCCCTTGCTGTTATTTATCTCTGGGAGCATGGAGTCATTAACAACAACTTCTTCCTCTGAAGTCTCTTCTGTCGAGTCTTCTTCGAATTGGTCAAAGAAGTTGCCGAAGTCTCCGCTATTTTCCCAATATATATCTGTTTCAGCTCCGCTGACATTTCCGGAACCACTCATTGTGCCACCACCTCCCATACCCCCTGACAATTTCCCAAGACTTTCATTTGTATCCCATGTCAAAATAGTAAAAATCCCCGTATCAAAATCGTGATACAAATAATAATTATTCCCCATCCCAGCTAAGGAATCGTTATTAGCAAGAATATTATGGATCGCGAGATAATCTGCAAAAGCTGTAACATCAAAGTAATCATCAAGATTTTCGGCGAACTCTTCATCTGAAGCTTCCGTTACAAATTTCATGAATTGAATCAATGGCGTGTAATCAGCATCGTTCACATTTGTTTCTTGACTGAAGATATCAAGATATAAGGTCGGATCGTCTCCTAAATAACTGAAGTCATTACCGACTTGATTGATTTTATAAAGCACGCCATCGGAATTCGGGAAGTATTCATCGATGAAAATCTGATCAACCTGTTGTGCAAGCACATACATTATTGGCTCAGAATCTTCTGTAAGCTGAACACTAGCATAAGACGTCTCGGAGATTGGTATGCCAAGACTTTCAATTGCATAATTCGTTATTGGCTCGTGCAGCATTGAAGCATTGTCTGAGATACCACTGGTTCTTACAGCTATTTCCGCATACCCCTGATAACATTGTCCATCAACGAATTCATCAAATTTAATAAGATAAGGTACATCTTCTTTTCCTCCATCTCCCATACCTCCCATCATATCCATAAAGTCTTGTTGTGGTTCAAATCCTTCTGGTAATTCCATATCTTCGAAATCTTCCCCGAATGCAGGAGGTGCGAAACCATTATCTCTGTCACTATCTTTGTCACCTGGGCCTTTCCCGCCACCATCTCCCCCAAAATCTTCCATCGCCACTCCTAGGACTGTACTTAGGGAGGCATTGCCCTTTAGCCTAAGGCCTACATTTTCTACAAGTACACCATCAATCGTCACATCAACTGAAAAATATTCCTTTTCGCCCGTTTCTTTAAACGTTTCAATCATGCTGTCGTAAGTATCTTCATTAGTTAATATTTCGATTTCATGTACGACAGTATCGTCAAAAATATCGACGTCGTTTTCGTAGCAAGTGGCACATATTTCTTCTTCTAGTTGTTGTTTGCTTGTGTATGCGATTATTTGCGTATTACCAAGCATTGCCACAAGCAGGACTATGAATGTGGTAAGTCCGAAAATGATTTTGTAATGACGTTTGAAAAGGATTGTTCTCATTTATAAGTCAGTATTGTTATAGCCTGTTATGAGAGTTACTTTGTTGTTTCCGTTTAGGGTTTTGAGATCGCTTAAAAATTTACGTGTATTTGTTTTCTTTTTGGGCACAATGCTATAGACAAGCTCGGTGAGCATCCCTGATCGAACTGAATCGATGCTTATTAGGTCAGATGCGTCTGTGTATTTAACAAATGTATCGTTAAATAGCTCATCGAAGTTCATGTTGTTCGGTAGTTGTATTTTTAGAATCAGGCTATTGGTTGTTTGAGCGAACCAGTTGAATCGATTCATCATAACGATAACTGCGCTGATAACTGTTGTTGCTATAGTTGCGAGCAGATAAAACTTAGTTCCTGTCGCCATCCCTATTGCCATCGCGAAGAATATAAATCCAACATCTCGCGTTTCTTTAACAGCGTTTCTGAAACGAATAATAGAAAGAGCACCAACCAGCGAAAATGCTCTGGCAATGTTTGATCCTACAACCATCATAATAAGGCTCGTAATCATACCCATAAAAACCAGTGTATGAACGAAGCTTTGGGTATAAGACATACCCTTGTGCGTGATTTTGTATACGTAAGCGACTATGCTCGTGAGTAAAAAACTCAGTACGAATGCGATTACGACGTCTGTGACCGTGAACGTCCCTGATAGATCCTGAAAATTCAGTTGTTCTTGGATCATTTGCATGAATTGCTCCATGTTTTTCTAGGTTAAATTGTTAAATAGTTAGATGTTGGTACGCGCTTGCCAACTTCGAGACCTTGGCAATATTTACTTACCCTGATAAGTCGCAAGTTATGTTCTCCCACCATTTCGGTAAGCCAATAAGGAACTCTTTCGTTTGCTTTGATTTCCATAACGATTTGATCTGGGGGTAGCATGAAATTACCGATTTTTTTTGATGCTAAATCGAGATCTTTTACTCTGTATCTTAAATTGCTATCAAAAGTGACTCTAAGTCCTATATCTAGGTCACTACCTGTATATGCTTTTCGAAAATAGCTAATTATATTTGACGGCTGAAGGTTGTGTCTTATTACCATATTTTGGATCTCTTGGAGCACAGGCAAATCATCTTGGCTTGGATTTTTCGGCAATTTGCCCTCGTCACATAATCTAAGCGCATCTTTATACGGCAAATTCACTCTTCTCTTTTGTGTTACACGATTAAGTCTTTGTTTTATCTCTACAAAAACGGGCGTATCTTCTGTCAGCGGTTGTTGCGATTCATATTGCCTTATGCGGAGTTTTCGTCGGAATTTTATTCCTTCGATTTTCTCCCAATAGAAATGATAGTCTGGCGAATCGTAATATAAACTTGATATTGCATATCGACCTTCGTCGCCATACGTGTCTGGGTGCAAATACTGTTTTATTTCTTCTTCAAAAGTACGAGCTTGCTCAATAGGCAGTAAATATTTTAGTTCGAAACGATTGAATTTGCGGATTATGTTTGTTGCTTTTGACAAGTCAGCGATTTAAATGCTGACCGCTTTATATTCGCTGTAGGTTAAGTAATTATGAAGAAGTTGTGAAAAAATTGTGAATGCCTTTAGTCCTTTTTGATGCAGCTACTGCTATATGGGCAGTTTTGGCATGGATTTTTGGATTTCCTAAACGGAACAGATACATAGCGCGCAATGTATATAACTGCGAATAAGATTAGACTACTTAATATGATTATTTCTATAATGCTCATTTTTATTTAATTAAATCCTAGAAGGGTTCCGCCTTGATAAACCAGAAAGGCCATTATCCACGCAATCGCCGTAGTATAAATTGCAACAAGTATAGGCCATTTCCACGAATTGGTTTCCCTTTTAATCACTGCAAGTACGGCCATACACGGCACATACAAAAGCACAAAGGCCATAAATGAATAAGCTGACAGAGGTGTAAAATCCTCCTGTAATGATCCGGACAACATTACGCTTCCTTCAGCTGACTCAATATCTTCTATGCCATAGAGTGTGCCAAAGGTTCCTACAATTACTTCTTTTGCTACAAATCCGAAAGTCAGAGCGACTCCTGACTGCCAATTCCCGAATCCTAGTGGTTCAAACACAGGTGCAATTGTTTCTCCTACTTGTCCAGCGTAACTTTCTTGAGATCCGTATTCAACTCCTGCCGGCATACTCGCCATAAACCAGATAATTACCGAGAATGCCAGAATTATCGTTCCGGCTTTTTTTATAAAAATCCATATTCTTTCCCATGTATGTATAAGAATCCCTCGTAAAGCAGGACATCTGTACGGTGGCAATTCTATTACGAAAGGGGTTGATAGTTTTTTGGTAAGAAATTTTTTCAAAACTAAAGCTGCAATAATAGCAATTATCATCCCTAGGATATACATCGAAAATATCACCCAGCCTTGATGCGCGCTAAAAAACACACCTGCAAACAACGCATAAACTGGCAGACGAGCTCCACAAGACATGAACGGATTCACAAGCATTGTGAGCAGCCTATCTCTCTTTGTCTCTAGAGTTCTTGTTGCCATTATTCCAGGCACATTACATCCGAAACCTAATATCAGTGGAATAAAAGCTTTTCCATGTAAACCGAACCTGTGCATGAGTTTATCCATCAAATAAGCTACTCGAGCCATGTATCCTGAGTCCTCCAATATGGCCATAATGAAAAAGAGAACTCCTATGATAGGTACGAAAATTAATACGCCACCTACGCCACCTATAATCCCATCGACAACTAGCGATTGCATCCATTCTGACGCACCTGTACTTCCCAATACTTCTAATGACCAATTTGCTACTACTTCGAATAATGATTCAATCCAGCCCATAATCGGCTCTGACAATTTGAACGTCGCCTGAAACATTAGCCAAGCTATCCCCATAAATATCGGGATTCCTAAGAATTTATTTGTCAGGAAGTTATCTATCTTGTCTGACTTGCTTTGTTTGCAAGTGTCTTTGCATGTGACTGTGTCTTTTCTTAATCCTTTTATGAAACCATATCTCGTTCTGTTTAGGATAGTGTGTATGTTTTTGCCAAATACATTTTCTAAATGAGCTATGCTTTGATCTACTAAATCTCGACTTTCCAGATAGTAAGGCTCTTGGATTATTTTTTGTTCTACTCGCAAATCTCCTTCAAGTAATTTGAGAGCTGCCCAGTCCATGTGCTTTGTTTCGTATTTCTTCTTTCTTAGAAAAGATTTTATTTTCGAAAGTTCTTCGTCGATCTCTGTTCCATATTTAAGCTTCACCTGTGATCTATTCGGAGTTTTGGACTGTTTGATTATCGCTTTCATGAGCTCATCAAAACCTTTTTTGTTCTTCGCAGAAATCGGCACGACCGATATCCCAAGTAAAGTGGATAACATGTCAAAATCTATTTCAATTCCTTTCTTCTTGGCGAGGTCTACCATGTTGATAGCAAGAACAAGAGGTGCTCCTAGTTCAATAAGCTGAATTGTCATGAATAAGTTTCGCTCCAGGTTTTGGGCATCAATTATCTGCACGATTACATCTGGATTTTCTTCAAAAACAAATTCGGAAGTGATGACTTCTTCTTCTGTGTAAGCTGTCAGACTGTAAGATCCCGGCAAGTCTATTATGTCTATCGAATAATTTTCGTACTTGAAGGTTCCTTCTTTTTTTTCTACTGTCTTGCCTGGCCAATTACCGACATGCTGCCCTGCGCCTGTCAGCGAATTGAATAGCGTTGATTTGCCTGTGTTGGGATTACCAGTTAGTCCAACCGTTAATTTAGATTTTTTCTGCATAGATCTTGTCGGCTTCGCCTCGGCCTAAAGCGATTTTAGAGTTTAATACTTTTATGATGATGGGACCGAAATTATCGTTCTTGATTATTTCTATTTCTGTATCTTCAAATATGCCAAGGTCACATAGTCTTCTTGAGAATTCTTTCCCGCAGTTGACTCCTAGTATCTTTACCTTGGTTCCTTTTTTAAAGTTGGATAATAGTTTCATGTTTATAGTTTAGGTATTTGGTGCCCGCATGGACACAACTTTGGATTATCTAGGAAATCTCCTAATTTCTGAGCGACTTCGTCTGACATCGAATGTTCTAGTTTGTGAGCTTCTTCGTGGAGTTTTTCTTTTTTTACTTTGAGTACATCTTTCAAAAATCTTTCAGCGACGCGATGCTTGTATGTGATTTTTTTTGCTAATTCGAATCCTTTGTATGTAAGGGTTATTCGAGAATATGGTGTTTTTTCTATATAGTTGTCTTTTTTTAGCTTCTTGAGCATTTCAGATACAGCTGGCTTGGAAACATCGAGATATTTCACTATATCTATAGATTTCACTGTGCCGTCGCCTTGCTCTCCTATGGTGAAGATGGCTCTTAAGTAATCTTCTCTGTTTGTGCTTGGCATATCTAAAATAGTTAGGCGCGCCTAACTTTAGTATTTCGCCCAAGCGAAGTCAAGAGTTTTTTAATACTCGGCAGGGAGACCGTTCATTTTCGGGTGCGTAGAAATGCGAAATTTGCTTTAGTGTAAGCC